>ONKU01000015.1 GCA_900318535.1 uncultured Prevotellaceae bacterium
CAAGTCGCTGATGTTGCCGCCGAAGGGTACACCGTCGATGACATACAAGGGCTCGTTGCTACCGTTAATCGAAGCGAAACCGCGGATGCGGATCGAGGCGTCGCTACCAGGCTGGCCATAGGTGGAGTTGACCACCAGACCGGTCGTGGTACCTTCCAGTGCCGAGGTGACACTGGTCACGGGACGGGCCTCAATCTGCTGGGAAGTCACCTGTGACACGGCACCGGTAAGCTCGCTCTTCTTGGCAGTACCATAAGCAACTACCACTACCTCGTCAAGGTCCTGGGTGTTGCTGTAGAGCTCAACAATCATACCATTCTTGGCCTGGACGGTTGTGGGCGCCATGCCGATGTAGGTAATGTGCAGTTGACTGTTGGCATTGGGCACATTCACGGTAAAGTGACCATCGAAGTCGGTGGCGGTAACCGTCTTTGTGCCAACAACGGTGACTGTCGCACCGATGACAGGTTCATTGTCACTGGCCTGCACAACAGTGCCCGAGACCGTGACCTGCGCAAGTGCTGCTGAACATGTCAACAGCAAACTTACTAGCAGTAATGAGAATCTTTTCATACGCTTTTTAATTTATTGTTAATATCTAAAAAGTAATTAGTTACGTTGTTTTTCTATCAAGAGCATTAGCTTCTTTAATAAGGCCAAAAAGTGTGTACTCTTTAAATAATGACTACAAAAGTACAACAAATATTTTAAATATTATTAAAGAATGCCTAAAAAATGTAATTTATTTCAAAATTGTGGAATTTATTCAAATACCGGTGTGCCGATGCAGCCGTTGGGCGACTGGATGTGCAGCATGGCGCACACTGTGGCTGCGATGTCGGTCATGTGGGTCAGGCGTGAGGTCTCACCAGGGTTGACGTGCCACCCCATGAAAATCAAGGGGATATGAGAATCGCTCTGGCTCCATGTGCCGTGGTTTGAGCCGCTTTCCTCCTTTTTGCCTGCATATACACCAGTGCGGGGCACGATGTAGATTTCGCCGCTGCGACCGGGGAAGTAGCCCAGCTTGATGCGTTCCTTGAGGATGGTGGGGATGGGGTAGGAGTCGATATTGGCGACATCGACGGCCCACTGGATCTCCTCGGGTAGCTCGAGTGCCTGGCAGGCGGCGCGCATCACCACGTCATAGTCCAGGCGGTTGCTTGCGATGGCCTCGTGGTTGAGGTAGAAGGTGTATTCCATCTGCTCCTTGAGCAGCCCTTTCACGCCGAACTGTTTCTCCAGCACCTCGTTGGCGGCGATTATGGCATCAGGATGGTACCACGTGGCGCTGGGCAGGCCATGTTCCGTCATGCGCGGATAGCTGTGTGTGCCGCCGTGGTCGGCCGAGAGGAACAGCAGGTAGTTGTCGCGGCCGATGCGCTGGTCCAAAACCTCGATGAAATGGGCGATTTCCTTGTCCAGCTGCATGTAGATGGAATCGACTTTGGGAGAATGCGTGCCGTAGTAGTGGGAGCACATATCGGTGTTGGAAACGCTGATGGCCAGCAGGTCGGTGGCCTCGCCTTGACCCAGTTTCTCGTTGATGAGGGCCTGCTCGGCAAGGGCAAACGTCAACGTCGTGCCCACGGGCAGGTTATAGACATCGCTGGCGATTTCGTCGTGGTGTTTCTTGTTGAAGTCGGCAACCCAACGGGGCAATTTGTTCATGTAATAGGTGCTGGTGACGAACGATGCGCTGCCCTTGTCATACCAGTAGGCGCCCACGGGGTGATGGCCTGCCGGCAGGATGGCGGCGCGGTCCTTGAGGGCGATGCCCACGGCGCGGCTCTTGAAATTGGTGGCCAGCTGCAGCTGGTCGGCAATGGTGGTGGTGATGAGGTTGCGGGGCGACTTGCCGCGGGTCTTGTCGTTGCCGCCCACGCCGCGCTCGCTGTCGTCCTGCACGCTCGTCACGTTCCTGCCGTTAAGCATGAAGTTGTTGCCCGCTATGCCGTGGAAGGCAGGCGTCGTGCCCGTGTAGATGCTCGCGTGTCCTGCAGCCGTCACCGTCGGCACATAGTCGATGATGGTGTTATTGCACAGGTAACCGTCCTGGAGCAGGGTCTTGAAGCCACCCTCGCCCCACTGGTAATTATAGAGGTAGTCCCACCTCATCTGGTCCACAACAAGGCCCACAACCAACTTAGGCCTACTAGGCTGCGCACTGGCACAAAACGCCACCACAGCCATCACAACAACAAATAGTTTCTTCATTCTCATCATATCTTAAAAACAATATTATTTGGTCACGTAAAGAAAAAAACAAGAAATACAAGATATACAATCAATTATCTATCTGTAACGATGAATACGACGACCATAGACGTCAAGGATATCCCGACTCTGAGAGTCATAGAAATATCTTTCAATAACCGCGTTTTTGGGCGCAAAATTCACTAATATGCCACAAGGCAGTTTTAGTAGCCTCATGTAGTTATACAATTGAGCACGATGATTGTTATTTAATTCCTCAACAGATTTGCATTCGAGAATAATGTCACCTTTGCACAAAAAGTCTACGCGGTAACTTGTTTTCATCAATTTGTCATGATATTTTGGATGAAAGGTCAGTTCCTTCTCAAATTGTATATTAGACTCTTCTAGTTGAAGCTGCAATCCCTCTTGATAGCATAATTCATTGAGACCAGCACCCAATTCTTTGTGAACTTCATAGAGCGCACCCACTACATCATAGACATGGTTTTTAAGTCCCTTAATATCAATCATATAATTGTATTTCTTGTGTTTCTTGTTTTAAAAATTAAAGGTTGTTTTATCACCTGGTATGAGGTTGTTTTTAGGGGTGGCGGGTGGTGCCGCGGACGACGAGGCGGGTCTTGACGATGCGTTTCTCGGCGTGGTCGTGGGGCAGCGTGCCCTCGACCAAGCCGATGAGGATGTCGGCGGCTTCCTTGCCTACCTGGCTACCGCGTTGCTCCACGGTCGTGAGCATCGGGTCACACACTGTGGCGCGGAAACCGTTGGTGAATCCGCAGATGCTTACCTCGTCGGGGACAGAGAACCCCATGCGCTTGACCACCGACAGGATGCCTATGGCGGTCTCGTCGTTGACGGCGAAGAAGGCGTCGGGGCGGTCCTCCATGTGCATCATTGCAGGTGTAATGCGCTCGGCATCAGCGCGGTTGTCGCATATACGCACCAGCGACTTATCCACCTCCAGGCCATGCTTGTACAGGGCATCGCGGTAGCCGTTAAAGCGGTTTTTGGCAATCATCATGCTCATGGGTGCGCCGTAGAAGGCGACTCGCCTGCAACCGGTCTCGATGAGGTGCGAAACGGCATTCATGGTGCCCATGTAGTCATCGACGACCACGCGGCTGGCGTTGAGTGCGGGACAGATGCGGTCATAGAACACCAGGGGCACTCCTGCGGCTTCCAGGTGCTCGAAATGGTCGTAGCGCTCGGTATCTTTGGCTTGGGAGACGATGATGCCGCACACCTTGTTGCGGAGCATTGATTCGCAGATTTCCACCTCACGCTCATAGCTCTCGTTGCTCTTGGCCACGATGATCTGGTAGCCGCGTGACGAGGCCTCGCTCTCGATGCCGTCGAGAATCGATGAGAAATAGTAGTGCACCAGCTCAGGGACAATCACGCCGATGGCGCGAGACGGGTTGCGGCGGCTGTGGCGCAGCTGCTCGGCAATGACATTGGGAAAATAGTTGTGCTCGCGGGCAAACTGCTGGATTTCCTGTCGCCGCTGGCGCGATATGCTGGGACTGTCGCTCAGTGCGCGCGACACAGTGGCTACCGACACGCCCAGCTCGCGGGCGATGTCCTTCATTGTCAGTTGTCGTTTATCATCCATGATGGTATGATTTTTAAGAGTTACTTGAGGCGGTAATAGCTGTTCTCGTCAATGAATAGTGCGAAATTACACCAAAGTATTGAATTACGCAAACGATTGCACGTATTTAATCGATAATTTAACATTATAATAAAAGAAGAGTATAGCAAAAATCTATATTTTTGCCTTGTTTTAATTGCCTTAAAAACGGCCATATTAGACCAACCGACACCTGGCAATAAACCTGAATTTGTCATTTGTTGAAATATAAATATTTGATTATCAATATAATATTAACTTTAAAAATTTTAAAATGAAGCAGGTAAACATCAGAATTCCGTTTAGGATTCTTACCCTCGTGATGGGACTGTTCCTGTCACTGTGCTACCGGCGAGCCTGTCATCGGCGCGAGTGTTCGTGTCGTTGGCACCCAGCAGGGTACTGTGACCGACTTTGACGGTCTCTTTACTCTTGACGGTGTGCCCCAGGGCGCCAAGCTCCTGATCACGTCTATCGGCTACGAGGACCATGAGGTCACCGCAGCCAGTGACATGGTTGTAACCCTTGCCGAGAGCACTCAGATGCTTGAAAATCTGGTGGTCATCGGTTACGGTGTTGTAAAGAAAAACGACTTGACCGGTTCGGTTGCGGCTCTGAAGCCCGACTCCAAGAACAAAGGTGTCGTTGTCAGCGCTCAGGACATGCTCGGCGGTAAGATCGCCGGTGTGAGCGTGACCAGCAATGGTGGTGAGCCCGGTGGCGGTGCAAACATCCGCATCCGTGGTGGTTCGTCACTGAACGCCAGCAACAACCCCCTTATCGTTATCGATGGTATCGCCATGGATAACAACGGCGTGAGCGGTCTGTCCAACCCCCTGTCACTGGTGAACCCCCAGGACATCGAGAGCTTCAACGTCTTGAAGGACGCTTCGGCAACCGCTATCTACGGTAGCCGTGGTTCTAACGGTGTCATCATCATCACCACCAAGAAGGGCCGCCGCGGCCAGAGCCCCAGCGTTTCCTACAACGGTAGCGTGACCTGGAGTATGAAGAAAAAGACCATCGACGTGATGAACGGCGATGAGTATCGTGAGTTCGTAGCCAAGATTTTTGAGGGCAATACTCGTGCAGGCAATGTCATGGGATATGCATGGCGCAACGCTACTGATGCAGATGGTAACGCTCAGCGTGTCGATATGATCAATACCGTGAACAACGGCAAGTTGACTCGCTACGGTGTAGGTGATATCGCACTGCCCGCTGGCTGGTCTTGGGTAGAGGGTGAAGGCAACTCAGGCGTTGTTAATCCTCTGCTGGGTGACGCTAACACCGACTGGCAGAACGAGATCTACCGCACGGCCTTCAGCCACGACCACAACCTGACCATTTCTGGTTCGCTGGGTCAATTCTTGCCTTATCGCGTTTCGGCCGGTTACACCGACCAGGAAGGTATCCTCAAGACCTCGGACTTCAAGCGCTACACCGTAGCCTTGAACCTGAACCCCTCGTTCTTTGAGGATCATCTGACCTTGAACCTGAGCGGTAAGATGGCTTGGACCAAGTCGCGTTGGGCCGACACCGGTGCTGTGGGTAACGCCGTCCGCATGGACCCGACCCAGCCCATTCGCAGCAATGACCCGATGTATGCTGGCGTGGGTGGCTACTTTGAGTGGCTCCAGGTGAATGGTTCGGATGAGGCATGGCCCTACACCAAGAACACCAATGCTCCTTACAACCCCGTGGCTATGCTCGACAACCATGACAACAGTGGTAAAGCCCACACCTTCATCGGTACTGCCGAGATCGACTATAAGATCCACGGTTTTGAGGACTTGAGACTGCACCTGACCATGGGTGGTGACTTCACCGGCGGTCATGGCCACAACATCAGTGCCAATATCTCCAACACCTCCAACTACTGGGGCAATACCAGCTATTACACCCAGAGCAAGGAGAACTTGCAGTTGAGTACCTATGCTCAGTACTACAAGGACTTCAACGACATGCACCACTTCGACATCATGGCCGGTTACGAGTGGCAGCACAACTGGCGCAAGGAGTACAACGAGTCATGGGGTACCTATCCCAGCAACTCGGGTCTCTTCTTCACCCCTGCCGATGCCGAGAACGGCGCTCTCAAGGTCGTTCCTGGTATATGGATTCCCGCTGCTACCTACAACGTGGGCGACAGCAAGGCCGGCGCTATCCGTGCCGAGGGCGTTTATCGCCAGAACAACGGTCTGGGTTACCGCACCGAGAACTATCTGGTATCGTTCTTTGGCCGTATGAACTACAGCTATGCGAACCGCTATCTGTTGACCTTCACCATGCGTTATGACGGTTCGTCGCGCTTCAAGAAGCACTGGGCGCTGTTCCCCTCGGCAGCCTTTGCATGGAAGATCAACGAGGAAGACTTCATGAAAGATGGTCCCTTCAGCGACTTGAAGCTGCGTCTCGGTTGGGGTAAGACCGGTCAGCAGGAAGGCATCGGCGACTACAACTACTTTGCTACCTACGTGATGAGCAACGGCAGCATGGGTTCGTTCTATGATATCAGCGGCGACGGCTCCAAGGCTAGGCCCAACGTTTACAATCCCGAGTTGACTTGGGAGACCACCACGACGACCAACATCGGTCTCGACTGGGGTGTTATGAATCAGCGCCTGAGTGGTAGCATCGACTGGTACTATCGCAAGACTACCGACCTGTTGAACTGGGCTACCTTCTCGGCAATGACCAACTTCCGCAACGCATTCTACAAGAACATCGGTTCGCTGCGCAACACCGGTATCGAGATGTCCTTGAACTGGAAGGCCATCAGCACAACCGACCTGTTGTGGACCATCGACTACAACTTGACCTACAACAGCAACAAGGTTCTTGAACTCATCAGCGACGATCCTGACTACTTCGTGACCACTGGCGGTATCGGTATCAACGGTTCGGCCCAGGCTCACGTGGCAGGTTATCCCTCCAACAGCTTCTACGTTTATCAGCAGGTTTACGACCAGGCTGGCAAGCCCATCGAGGGCCAGGTGGTTGACCGCAATGGTGATGGCGTGATCAGTGACGCCGACAAGTATCTGTACAAGTCACCGTGGGCTCCCGTGACCATGGGTCTGGGCTCACGTCTGGATTGGAAGAACTGGGACTTCGGTTTCAACCTGCGTGCCAGCATCGGCAACTATCTGTTCAACAATGTGATGCAGGGTTATCACAACGTGAGCCCCGCTGCAGTATTCGAGGAGGTCAGCGGCTTCTATCTGAACAACCGTCCCAAGGCTTCGGTTGAGATGGGCTGGCAGACTTATAACAACCACGCTATCTTCAGCGACTACTGGGTACAGAATGCTTCGTTCCTCAAGTGTGACAACATCACCCTGGGTTACAGCTTCAACAACCTGCTCAAGCATGGCAGCTACCACGGTGTGGGCGGCCGTATCTACGGTACCGTGAGCAACGTGTTCTGCATCACCAAGTATGATGGCATCGATCCCGAGGTCTTCGGTGGTATTGGCGGCGACATCTTCCCGCGTCCCATCTCGTTCATCGTTGGTTTGAGCCTGAACTTCTAATTTGGTTGACACATTATACTAATTTATAATTAGATAGATCACAATGAATAAGTTTTTCAAATATATATTGAGTGCTGCTGTGGTGCTGATGATGACAGGTGGTCTTACTTCCTGTATCAACGACCTGGACGTGGAGCCCATCGATCCCTCGTTGCAGAGCGATGTTACTCCCGAGCAGTTGTTCAACAAGTGCTATTCTGTCTTCGCCACTTCAGGTAATAATGGTGGTGACGACAATGTTGACGTTGACGGTCTTGATGGCGGTTTCCAGCACAAGTATCGTCAGCTGTGGAACTCCAACGAGCTGACTACCGACGAGGCCATCTGCGGTTGGGGTGATGAGGGTATTCCTTCCTACTGCCACAACACCTACGACGCCAGCCACCCGATGCTGCGCGGTTTCTACTATGGCCTGTGTATCGGTATCACCTTCTGCAACCAGTATCTGCAGGTTTTTCCCGACTATGATGCCACGATGACTGCCGAGGTTCGCTTCCTGCGTGCCTTCCAGTTCTATCTGTTGACCGATGCCTTCGGCAACATCCCCTTCGCTACCACCATCTCGGGTGAGAATCCCGAGCAGTACACCCGTGCTCAGGTGTGCGAGTTCATTGAGAGCGAGCTCAAGGCCATTATCGGTGAGAACGAGAGCGACAACGCTACCATTCTTGCTGATCCCAAGCCCAAGAAGTACGGTGAGGCCGGTTATGGCCGCATCGACAAGGCTGCTGCCTGGATGCTGCTGGCCCGTCTGTATCTGAACAGTGAGGTGTACACCGGTACTCCCCGCTGGCAGGATGCTGCCAACTATGCTCAGAAGGTGATGAACTCAGGTTACAAGCTGCACACCGTGGGCTACAATGCCGAGGGTGCTGATGGCGTTTACCGCGAGTTCACTGCTTATCAGATGTTGTTCATGGGCGACAACGCTAAGACCGATGCTGCCTATGAGGCCGTATTCCCTGTTATCCAAGACGGTCTGCGTACCACTTCGTGGGGCGGTACCAACTTCCTGATCTGCTCCACTGTAGATGCTGATGTTCATCCCTATCCCTATGATGAGACTGAGGTGAATGGTCTGTACAACAACAGCACTTGGGGTGGTAACCGTGCACGTCCCGAACTGATCCGCTTGTTCTTCCCCAACGATGACGCTCCCGAGGCTCATGCCTTTATCGTAGCTGAAGCCGCTGGTGACGACCGCGCTCTGTTCGAGACCGATGGCCGCTTCCTCAACGTCGAGGACGAGTCCAACTTCAAGTATGGCTATGCCATTGCCAAGTTCAACAACTTCAAGTGCGATGGTACCAAGGGCAGTGATATTACCTTTGCCGATTCACACCTGTTCTACATGCGTGTGGCCGAGGCTTACCTGACCTATGCCGAGGCGCTGACCCGCTTGAATGGCGGTACCGCACCTGCCGACGCTGTGGCTGCCATTAACGCCATCCGTGGCCGTGCTCATGCAACTACCCGCACCACCTATACCCTCAACCAGATTCTGGACGAGTGGGGCCGTGAGTTCTACTTCGAGGGTCGCCGTCGCGTCGACCTGATCCGCTTTGGCAAGTTTGGTGGCAACACCGACTACAAGTGGCAATGGAAGGGTGGCGCCTATGCCGGCCGTGACTTTGAGGCCTTCCGCAACGTGTTTGCCATCCCCACCGATGACCTGATTGCGAACTCCAAGCTGAAACAGAATCCCGGTTATTGATGCTACAGTACTGTCTAACACTATAAAATGACAATAAGAACATGAAAAAGATATTTTTATCATCATTGATGCTGTTGAGCATGGCTCTCATGTTCACGGCTTGCGAAGATGACCGCGATTCCAACCCCACGCTGGTGCAGCCCACCACGTTCACGCTCAACAACCCCGTGAACACCCTGGTTGACCTGGCTGAGTCAGTTGCTATCCCGTTTGCATGGTCACAGCCCGATTACGGTGGCTGGCCCGCTGCAGTGCAGTATCAGCTGGAGGTGTCGCCCACTAACGAGTGGAACGTGTCGACCGACGAAGCTGCTGCCGACGAGAGCGGCGAAACCATCGCCGACTATGCTATCCTGCCCAACGTGTACGCTTCGTGCACTGGCGAGATGCCTGCTGTGGAATTGGCTAAGGCTCTTGTTTCCATCTGCCAGTGGGAAGAGGATAATGTGCCCGAGAAGCAGACCGTCTATGTACGTTGCAAGGCTTCCACTTCAGGTACTACCACCATTTTCTCTAATGTGGTTTCTCTGGATGTTAATCCTTACTACATCGAGCTGGCTGACGCTGATATCGAGCTGTGGTACCTTGTTGGTTCGGGCATTGGCTCGGCTGACTGGGACAATAGCGCTAGCAGCGTTGGTACCGGTGGTCTTGTTCCGATGTATCCCATCATGGGCAACGATTATGACTCACGCACCGGTCAGGGCGAGATCCAGTATGCCGGCTACTTCAACGCTGGTATGCAGTTCAAGCTCATCAGGGTGCCTGGCGATTGGGGCGATCAGCTCAACTTCACCAATGTGGCTAATCCTGGCAGCTTCCTCTCGGACGAGGACGGCGACAACCACAACATTGGCATCGTTGAGGCCGGTTACTATCGCATCCGCCTGAATACCGCTACCCGCGAACTCGTTATCGAGCCTCTCGAGACTGTTCCTGGCGTTTACACTGAGATCTCAATGCCTGGTGATTATCAGGAATGGAATCCTGCCGAGAACCTGATGAACGGCATGAGCACCAGTGTAGAAAACCACGACTGGTATTTGAAGAGCGTGACCTATGGTGACTGTGAGCTCAAGTTCGCAGCCAATAAAGATTGGGCTGTCAGCTGGGGTTCTAAAGACTTCCCGTTCGGTATCGGTACTACAAATAACGATCCCAATATTCCCGTTAAGGCCGGCACCTATCATGTTTATTTCAACGATATCCTTGGCGCCTACAACTTTGTGGCTGTAGAGTAAAATGTTAACCAATCGACAGGGTGGGTGAGAGCCCACAGGCCTTTGCCCACCCCATTAGATATAATATTGAAAAACAGAAATTATGAAGAAGTTTTTATATATTGCTGCAATGACCTTGTTGCTGGCAAGCTGTACCGAGGATTTCAAGGACTGGGCCGAGCCCCAGAGCAATCCTCAGGGTGAAGTGATCACCTTTGGCAACGGCTCAATCACTCCTGTCGGTGTGATCGACTTTGCCGAGGTGACCGAGGAGCGTGTCAAGGTGTGTGACATCGTTGCGCCCTCTTCCAATGATACGACCTTTAAGTCAGAACCTATCATCCTCTTGAATGGTCAAGAGTTCGAGCTGGGTTTGGATGGCACACTCGATGCCGCTGAGCTCCAGAACTTCGTGACCTCGACCTATGGCAGGGCTCCCGAGCCTCGCGTGCTCGCTGCACAGGTTATTTGGGTGATGACCAATGGTACGACTGCTACCACCATCAAGAGCGCCCCGTTTGAGGTGACCGTAATCCCGGCTCCCATCGCTGTGCCCGACCTGTGGTATCTCGTGGGTTCGTGCATCGGTGACGGTTCTTGGGGCAATGATCCCGCTAACGTGGGCACCGCATTGATTCCCATGTACTCGGATGATGTGGAGGACTTCAGCGTTCTGACCTATGTTGGCTACTTCCCCGCCGGACAGGGCTTCAAGCTCATCCATCAGCCCGGTAACTGGGACGAGCAGTGGGGTATGAAGGACGGCGTCATGGTGAAGAATGATGGCAACAGTAGTAACATCGAGGTGGCAGAGGCCGGTTACTATAAGCTGACCTACGACATGAACACCGAGACGCTCACCATGGAGCCTTACACCGGTGAGGTTGGTGTTTACAGCATGATGGGTATGCCCGGCGGCTACCAGGATTGGAACCCCGGCGGTACGCTGATGACCCCCATGAGCACCGTGGCAGGGGTTGAGAACCATGACTGGATCCTGAAGGATGCTACCTACAGCGAGAACACCGAGCTCAAGTTCGCCGCCGATGGCGGTTGGGCTGTGAACTGGGGCAGCAACACCTTCCCCCTGGGCAACGGCGTGCAGAACGGAGCCAACATCCCTGTTGAGGCAGGTACTTACACTGTTGTCTTTAACGACCTTCTGGGCAAGTACTACTTCATCAAGATGTAAGCACTTGACATCAACATGATTTCCCGGCGGGGACGTGCCACTTGAGGCGCGTCCCCGCTGTTGCAATGGTTTCATACTGGTATTTTCGGGAGTTTTTTCAGCCAAGCACTTGGAATTGAAGATATTTTGCTATTTTTGCCCATTAGGCTAAGATAGGTTGCGCTTCAACATAAAAAAAGAATGAATTCTTTTTGTTCTGTTTTCGGTTTGCACTATCTTTGTGGGTAAATAGCAATTAAAACCATACTGACTATGAAAAAGATCTTCACTACTGCATTTGTTGCAATGCTGCCCATGCTGATGCTGGCACAGGGCTGGCCCAATAAGTATGAGGGCGTGATGTTGCAGGGCTTTTATTGGGATTCGTTCAACGATACCCGCTGGCCCAAACTCGAATCTCAGGCCGACGAACTGGCCGAGTTCTTCAATCTCGTGTGGGTGCCCCAGAGCGGCAATTGCGGCGGCACATCGATGGGATATGACGACCTGTACTGGTTCACGAACTACAGCAGCTCGTTCGGCAATGTGACGCAGTTGCGCTCGATGATCAATACCTTCAAGAGCAAGGGCATCGGCACTATCGCCGATGTGGTCATCAACCACCGCAAGAGCAACAACGGCTGGTTCGGCTTCCCCACTGAGGTTTACAAGGGTGTGACCTATTCAATGTCATCTACCGACGTCTGCTCCAGCGACGATAATGGCAAGGCCTTGGCCGAGGCCAACCGCCTGGGTGTGCAGCTCGGCAATCCCGACACGGGCGAGGACTGGGACGGTATGCGCGACCTCGACCACAAGAGCGCCAATGTGCAGCGTTGTGTCAAGGCCTATCTTGACTTTCTGCTCAATGACCTGGGCTATGCCGGCTTCCGTTACGACATGACCAAGGGTTACGCGGCCTCCTATACGGGAATGTATAACTCCAATGCCGGGGTTCAATTCTCGGTGGGTGAGTATTGGGATGGCTACCTGCCCGCGGTAAAGAACTGGATCGACGGTACCAAGGTCGATGGCGTGGTACAGAGTGCCGCCTTTGACTTCCCCTTCCGTTACACCATCCGTGATGCCGCCAACAATAACAAGTGGACCAATCTGGCAGGCAGCGGCAAGGGCCTGTGCCTGGAAACCAACTACAAGCGCTATGCCGTAACCTTTATCGAGAACCACGATACCGAGTACCGCAGCGCTTCGGCACCTCAAGACCCCATCAAGAGCAACATCGAGGCCGCTAACGCCTATCTGCTCGCCATGCCGGGCACGCCGTGTGTCTTCCTCAAGCACTGGAAGGACTACAAGGAGAGCATCAAGCAGATGATTTACGCACGTCAGCTGGCCGGCATCACCAACACGAGCTTGAGCTACAACATGAGCAAGAACGAGGCCGCCAACTACTATGTCCAGCGCACCCAGGGCGATCGCGGTATGCTGCTTGCCGCCATGGGTACCACGGCCTACACGATTCCTGAGACCTATGTTGTAGTAGCCAGCGGAACCAACTATCGCCTTGCCTTGAGCAGGACTACCGAGACCGCTTGGGCCAGCAAGCCCAGCGGCGAGTATGAGGGTGCCTTCAATGTGACACTCACTGCTGTGAGCCAAACTGCCGGTGCGCGTCTGGTCTATACCCTGGACGGCACCGAGCCCACTGCAAGCAACGGCACTCAGGTCAGCGACGGCAGCAGCGTTGCCATCAGCAAGGCGACAACCCTCAAGGTGGGTCTGTTGATCGGTAACACGGTGAGCGGCGTCATTACCCGCAACTACTCTATCGAGAACAGTGATTTTGAGCCCTATGAGATTACCGTCTATCTCAAGGATCCGACCGTGGCTCCCAACAACTGGTCTTCGGTTTACTTCTTCACCTGGGACAGCAACGACAAGACCTTTAACGGCAACTGGCCGGGTGAGAAGATCACCGACACCAAGGTAATTAATGGCGTCAAGTTCTATTACGACACCTACAAGATCACGGGCAAGAACTACTACATGAACTTCGTGTTCAACCAGGGCTCCAGCAGCGGTCAGACCGAGGATGTGACCTATATCAACAAGACCTCCTTCTTTGAGATTGCCACGACGACTAACAAGTATCAGGTGAGGGATATCACCGACCAGTTCCTGCCTTATATCGATGTTGTCAAGGGCGACGTGAACGGTGACCGCGAGGTGAATATCGCCGACGTGAACGCGGTAATCGACGTCATCCTGGGCGGACAGGACATTTATGAGGGCCGTGATGACGTGAACGGTGACGGCGAGGTGAATATCGCCGATGTGAACGCGATCATCGATATCATTTTGGGCTCTTAATCCACGATTGAAAGAAATGAACAGACTATTAAGTATCATATGTTTGGCATTGGCACTGACTGCTGTCGGTGCCAATGCCGCTGTGTATGGCGACGTGAACGGAGACCAGGAGGTGAACATCGCCGATGTGAATGCCGTGATCGACATGATATTGACGGCCAACGACGAACTGGCCGGAGATGTGAACAATGACGGCGAAATCAATATCGCTGACGTGAATTCCGTCATCGAGGTCATCCTGGGTTTGCACGAGGATCCTGTTTATGACGGGCCTGTTGTGGGCGGCGACATCTCGATGCTGACCAAGTACGAGTCCCACCAGCGCATGGCACTGCGTTACGGCATTACCAATGCCCACTATTACGACCTGAATGGCGCGGTTATCGATGACGTCATCACATGGACCAAGCAGCAGGGCTGGAATGCCGCCCGCGTGCGCCTGTTTGTCAATCCCGCCAACGCTTCGGCTGCCGACAAGGGACAGGGCGTTATCCAGAATCTGGACACCGTCAAGGTGCTGGGACGTCGCATCAAGGAAGCCGGCATGCAGTTCATGCTCGACTTCCATTACAGCGACAGCTGGGCCGACCCGGTCAAGCAGTTCACTCCTGCCGATTGGGCAGGGCTGGACGATGATGCGTTGACGCAGCGCATCTATGAGTACACCCGCGACTGCCTGCGTGCCCTCAAAGCCGCCGGCGCCACCCCCGACTACATCCAGACGGGCAACGAAATCAGCTACGGCATGCTGTGGGGACCGGTGGGAACGCCGAATTCCCAACTGAAGAAGTGCTACAGCGGCGACGAGACCAACTGGGAACGCTTCACCAATCTGCTCAAGGCCGCCGGACGTGCCTGTCGCGAGGAATGCCCGCAGGCGAAGATCATCTTGCACACCGAGCGTGTGGCCAAACCCAACATCATGCTCAACTTCTACGACCAAATGAAGAGCAAGCAGGTGGATTACGACATCATCGGCCTGAGCTATTATCCGTATTACCATGGCGGCTTGACGAACTTGGCAAATGCGCTCAATAAATTGGCCAACAATTACCAGGACAAGGATATCATGATTGTGGAGACGGGTTACTGCTATCACTATCCTATCACTGGCGACTATGACCTCTCGCCAACATGGCCCATCACCTACGAGGGACAGCGCAAGTTCACGGCAGACCTTGTAGCACGTCTCAAGCCCTACAGCAAGGTGAAAGGCCTGTTCTGGTGGTTCCCCGAGGCCAATGAGTATGGTCTGGGTGGCAACTACTGGAACACGCTGCACGTCAACGACGCGTGGTACAACGCTGGCTTGTGGGACCATGAGACAGGTCGGGCATTGCCGGCCCTCTACGAGCTCAAGTCATTCGTGGAATAAGTGAGAAGCACTGCAGTGCCCTAAAAAGCGAGGCAAGGGAGCCCAATCTGCTCTTGCCTCGCTTTTATATATCTTCCGGTAAGGTTATCTCAGGATCTAAATGGGTCAGATGTCAGAATTCCAGTACGAGGGTGCCGCGGGCGGGCAGGGTGAGTACACCGTCGGCCAAGCTGACGGTCTTGCGGGTGGGCACGTCACGGGCAACGGTGGCGTTGCCGAACACCTCGCTGTAGCGGTCGAGTTTCATCTGGCGCTGCTGCGTCGTGCCGTTGATGATGGTCACGGCGTGGCGGCCCTTGTATTCGCGGGCGATGACATAGATGCCGTCCTTGGGGATGAATTGCGTCATTTTGCCCTTGGTGATGACCTCGTTGCCCTGGCGCCAGTGCAGTAGTGCACTCAGCCAGTTGAACATGTCGTTCTGTGCGGGTGTGCGACCCTCGGCAGTGAAGGCATTCTGCGCGTCACCGGGGAAGCCGCCGGGGAAGTCTTTGCGCACGTTGCCGTCGGTCACTTCTTTGGTGCCGTTCATCAGCACCTCGGTGCCGTAGTACAGCTGCGGAATGCGCTTGATGGTCAGCAGCAGTGCCAACGCCTGCTTCAAGGCTGGCACGTCCTGGCCATTGTGCAGGTAACGGTCGGTGTCGTGGTTCTCGATAAAGGCCATCACGCTCGACGGGTTGGGGTAGAGGTAATCCAGGCACAGGCTGTTGTACACGCGGTTGTAGCCGCGCCACCAGCCGTCAGTCTCCTCGTGACGGGCGCTGTCCATTTTCTCGTAGAAGGAGAAATCCATCACCGTCTTGAGGTAGCTCTCGGGTTTGCCCATCTTGTTGCCCTTTTGCCAGGCTGCGGTATAGGCGGGGTTTTCGACCCAAGTCTCGCCCACGGTGTTGAAGTTGGGATACTCGGTGTCGAGGCGTTTCATCCAGCGTGCCATGGCGTCGGCATAGGCATAGGGGTAGGTGTCCATGCGGATGCCGTCGATGCCCACGGTCTCAATCCACCAGATGCTGTTCTGAATCAGGTAGTTCATCACATGCACGTTGTGGTGGTTCAAGTCGGGCATCGTGGGCACGAACCAGCCCTCGACGGTCTCCTTGAGGTCAACTTCGCTGGCATAAGGATCCATCACCGGTGTGAGTTTGTAGCTCGTCTGCAGGTAATTGTTCTTATAATCGGGCTGGTTGAACCAGTCGTGGCTAGGCATGTCCTTGAGCCAGGGATGGTGGCTGCCGCAGTGGTTGAAAATCATGTCCATCACCACCTTGAGGCCTCGGCTGTGGGCCTCATCACACAGGCGGCGGTATTCCTCGTTGGTGCCAAAGCGCGGGTCCACCTTGTAGTAGTTGGTCGTGGCATAACCGTGATAGGTCGAGTGGTTGTGGCCGTCGGGCGAATTGTTCTCCAGCACGGGAGTGAACCACAAGGCGGTCACGCCCAGTTGGGTGAAGTAGTCCAGATGCTGGCGGATGCCCTCGATGTCGCCGCCGTGGCGCAGGCTTGGTTGCGTCCTGTCTTTCTTGTAGGCTTCCATGCCAGCAATTTGGTTGTTGGCAGGATTGCCGTCGGCAAAGCGGTCGGGCATGAGCATGTAGAGCACATCGGCGATGCTGAAGCCCATGCGCTTGTCACCGCTCATCTCGCGGGCGAGCAGCTGGTATTTCACTTTTTTCTTACTGCGACCCTGCTTGAAGGTCATTTCCATCGTGCCGGGCTGGGCATCACGGGTATTCAGGTAGATGAGCAGGTAGTTGGGCGAATCCAGGCGTACCAGGCTGTCGATGGTCACACCTGCATAGTCGATGGCGACTTCGGCATCACGAATGCCCTCGCCATAGACCATGAGTTGCACACTGGGGTCTTTCAGGCCCACATACCAGTTGGTTGGCTCAATGCGGTCCACCTTAACTGCGGCATGGCTGGCTAGTACACCCACGGCCACGGCCATCATCAACAAAAATCTCTTCATTTTGGCTATTGAATTTGTTGTTTTGTCTTATTGAAAGGGTTTTAGAGCACTTCTGGCAGCTGGAACAGGCGGTTGCCGTTGGAGCCCTTGATGAGGATGCAGCGGCCCTCGGGGCGGCATTCGGCGATGGCGGCCTTGACCTGCTCCACGTCGTCAAACTTGCGATAAGGGCACTCGATGTCCTGGAACTCCTTGCCCACGAGCCACACTTCGTCAAATGAGCAGCCCTTGAGTTTCTCTACCATACGCACGTGCTCCTCGTGGCTGCTGTCGCCCAATTCGCGCATCTCGCCCAGAATCGCCATCTTAGGAGATACTTCCATCAGACTGAAGTTGTCCAGTGCCGCTGCCATCGAGGTGGGATTGGCATTGTAGGCGTCCACGACGAGGTGGTTGTGCTCGGTCTCGGTGAGTTGCGAGCGGTTGTTGGAAGGCGTGTAGTTCTCGATTGCATGGCAGATCTGCTCCGGGGTGATGTCGAAATGCAGTCCCACGGTCACTGCTGCCAGCACGTTGTCGATGTTGTAGCTGCCGATGAGGTGGGTTGTGACCTCATGCCAGTCGCTCCCATTCTCGCGCCATTTCAGTCGCAGGAACGGGTCACAGGCGATAAGCTGACCATAGACGCGCGCACCCTGCTTGTTCTCGTCGCAGGTGTAACACTCGGTCTTGACGCCTTGGGGCAGGATGCCCATCAGGTGCTCGTTGTCGGCGTTGACAAAGATGACGCTGTCCTTGCGGGTTGCCAGGTTGTCATAGAGTTCGCCCTTGGTGCGGATTACGCCCTCCAGCGAGCCAAAGCCTAGCAGATGTGCCTTTCCCACGTTGGTGATCAGGCCGCAGGTGGGTTCAGCCGTTTCGGCCAGGGTCTTGATGTCGCCCGGGTGGCTGGCGCCCATCTCGATAACGGCAATCTCATGCATGACGCTGAGGCGGAAAAGTGTCTTGGGCACGCCCACGTCGTTGTTGAAGTTGCCCACTGTTGCCATCTCGTCATAACGCTCGGCCAGGACGGCGCGCACCAGTTCCTTGGTCGTTGTCTTGCCGTTGGTGCCGGTGATGCCGATGACCGGGATGTCAAAGCGGCGGCGGTGCTCACGTGCCATGTCCTTGTAAGCCTGCAGCGTGTCGGGGACGAGAATCATCTGTTTGTCACCATGATAGCTGTTATATACTTGCTCATCGTCGACGATAGCGACGGCGCAACCTTTGTCAAGGGCTTGGGCTGCAAACTGATTGCCGTCAAACGATTCGCCCTTCAAGGCGATAAAGATGCTACCTTCGGGACAATCGCGGCTATCAGTAGTGATTACGGGATGCTGTTTGTAGATTTCGTAGAGTTCCTTGCTATTCATATTTTATTCATTTTTATTTTGCTACAAAAGTACAAAAATAATCCGCTTTTTTATGTACTTTTGCACCGTCTTTTTAATGTGTGCGCAAAATACAATGAATTCAACCAAGAGAACCATAGCCATCGTCTGCGGTGGCGACTCCTCGGAATATGAGGTTTCCCTGCGTTCGGCCCAAGGTATCGATTCGGCCATGGACCATGAGCGTTATGATGTCTATATCGTCATGATCAGGAAGAATGACTGGCATGTCAACCTGCCCGACGGGCGCCAGCCTGTCATCGACAAGAACGACTTCTCGTTCATCAAGGACGGTGAGAAAATCCGTTTTGACTATGCTTATATCACCATCCATGGCACCCCGGGTGAGAATGGTGTGCTGCAAGGCTACTTCGACATGATCGATCTGCCCTATTCGACCTGTAACGTGCTGGTCGAGGCACTCACGTTCCACAAGTTTGCCCTGAACAACTACCTGCGTGCCTTCGGGTGCTCGGTCCCCGACAGCATCCAGGTGCGCCGCGGTGTGCCCCACGGGTGGACTGCCGAGAAAGTCAAGGACTATCTGGGCATGCCCTGCTTTGTCAAGCCCACTGCCGACGGGTCGAGTTTCGGCGTGACCAAGGTGAAAAGCTGTGACCAGCTGGACGAAGCCATGGAGTTTGCCTTCAAGCAGTGTGACAACGTGATGATTGAGCGTTTCCTTGACGGCACCGAGGTCACTGTGGGCTGCTACAAGACCAAAACGAAATCGGTGGTCTTCCCCGTCACCGAGGTCGTGACTGATAACGAATTCTTTGACTATGACGCCAAGTACAACGGCCAGGTCGAGGAAATCACCCCCGCCCGCATCAGCGATGAACTGACTGCCGCCCTGCAGGCCGAAACGTCGCGCATCTACGATATCCTGCACTGCAACGGCATCATCCGCATCGACTACATCATCACCAAGAACCCCGACGGCAGTGACCACATCAACCTGCTGGAAATCAACACCACTCCCGGCATGACGGTCACCAGCTTCATACCCCAGCAAGTGCGCGCCGTCGGCCTCTCCCTCACCGACGTCCTCACCGACATCATCGAGAACCAGTTCTAGAACAAAAAATGAGAGATACGTCTCTCATTTTTTGTTGATTAGTGATTAATGGTTAGTGATTAGTGAGGCAGAAATGCGACCTTGCTTGAACGCAAACCACTAATCAGTTTTGATGTGTTGTAGATGACTGGCTTGATTTGATTGAACTCTTCCTCTGTGATATAATCAAGATCCTGGGCGATCTGCAGTTGGCAATATACTTCCATGACGGAGCCAAACGCGATTTCCAGGAAATGAATCTGTTCTTTTAATGCTATACGACCATTACCTTCAGCAATATTAGAGGGAACAGAAATCGCCGCGCGTCGCAACTGGTCACAAAGTGCATATCGTTCCTCACTAGGGAATTTTTTGAGTAGCTGATATACGGCCACAACCATCTTTCTCGACTCTTGCCAAGCATTTAACTTTTCAAATTGGTATTCCATCTTTTCTTCTCCAATCAAAAATTCACTAATCTCTAATCACTAATCATTTTTCACAATTTTAATTGTGGAAAATCTTAGTTGTGGATAATCAGCGCTGATTGTGCTGGTACTGTCACCTTGCCACCCTTTGTCTTTACGGTGGCAATGCCGTTGGCGTCGCACTTGATGTTGCGGCAGACGACGGTGTAGGTGCCCTCGGGGACCTGGATGGTGCGGGCGCGCTTGTGGGAGTTGAAGGCCACGTAGATGTCGCCCCATTGCTCGCCAGGCACGTTGCTGCCGTTGATGTGGTAGGCCACGAGGCAGTTCTCAGTGGGCAGGAAGTCGAGATTGCGGCGCACCATGTCGGCGCTGCCCATGTGGAAGGCGGGATGTGCCTTGCGCAGGGCAATCAGGTTCTTGTAATACTCCATTACCTGCGGATAACGTTCCAGGTTGTTCCAATCAAGGTGGTTGATGCTGTCGGGGCTCTCGTAACTGTTGTGCACACCCTTCTTGTCGCGCAGCATTTCCTCGCCGCTGAGCATGAACGGCACACCCTGTGAGGTCATCACTACGGTCTGCGCCATCAGGTCCAGACGGATGAGTTCGTCTATCGTGATGTCCTTAATGCTGGCCTTGAGGCGATCCACGATGCACATGTCGTCGTGACAGCTCACATAGGCAATCATCTGGGTCGGCTCGGTGGCATAAGCCTCCTTGCTGTAGTTTACCTTGCTGTAGTCCACGCCGGGATGCTGGATAGCGCCCACGATGCCGAATTTGAGGCTCTCTTCATTGCCCTTCACGCCACCCAGGAAGGCAGCCTTGCTGTTGCTGTCCCACGGGCCGCGCAGTGCATCGCGCATTTCGTCGCTGAAGGCGGCGATGCCGGCCATCTTGTTGACGTTGGCCTTCATGGCCAAATCTCCTGAGTAGGCACAGCTGCCGGCGCTCCAGCCTTCACCATAGATGAAGATATCTTGGGGCACAGCATTGCGGATGGCGTTCATCGTTTCGATATCGTGCACGCCCATCAGGTCGAAGCGGAAGCCGTCGATGTGGTATTCATCCACCCAATATTTCACGCTCTCGACCATGAATTGGCGCATGCCTTCGTGCTCGCTGGCCGTCTCGTTGCCGCAGCCGCTGCCGTTGCTGTAGGTGCCGTCGGCATTCTTGCGGTAGAAGTAGTCGGGGCGGGTGCGCTGGAAGTTGCTGCCCTCGATGTTCCAGGTGTGGTTATATACCACGTCCAGGATGACCTTGATGCCAGCTTTGTGCAGGGCCTGCACCATCTGCTTGAACTCGCGGATGCGCACTTCGGGCTTATAAGGATCGGTGGAATAGCCGCCCTCGGGCACATTGTAGTTCACGGGATCATAACCCCAGTTGTACTGCGGCTCGTCAAGGCGCGTCTCATCGACCGAGGCGTAGTCAAACGACGGCAGGATGTGCACAGCGTTCACACCCAACGCCTTCAGGTGCTCGATGGCACGCGGCTCGGTCAAGGCGAGGAATTTGCCCTTGTGGGTAAAGTCGCCTGACTCATCGATGGAAAAGTCGCGGTGGTGCATCTCATACAGGATGAGATCCTTGGCGGCTATGTTGGGACGCTTGTCGGCGTTCCAGCCTTGGGGATTGGTCTCGTCCATGTCAACGATGGCACCGCGCTTGCCATTCACGCCTACGGCGGTGGCCCAGATGCCCGGGCACTCCCCGAGGAACTTGCCGTCATACTTCACGTCAAAGGTGTAGAACTTGCCGTTCAGGTTCCCCTTGACGGTAGCCTGCCACAGCGTGCTGCCCGCTTTGTCGCGTTTCATGTTGATGGTCTTGACGGGTTTGCCTCCTTGACCATCCTTATAGATGCGCAGTTTCACCTGCTGGGCATTGTCGTTGGTCTCTACAGTAAAGGCGCTCGCGCCGGGGGTGTAGTTAACCCCGGTGCGAGCGTTCATTGATTGCGGTACGAGTAATGCCATGATTATCGCTACCAGTGATAAGAGGTGTCTCATTATCGTCCGTTTTGAGTGATGATTTCTTTCACGTGGCCGTTAAATTCATCGGCCTTCATCAGTTGCTCAATGGTCATGTGCATGCGATAACGCCAATAGTGGCGGGGATTGGCGGGGATGTTGATGCGCTCGGCATCGGCATCCTCGAGGCGCAGCTTCTCGTCGATAGCGAGCCAATCCTGCAACGAGAGCAGGCACAGCATCGACGGGCAGGCCAAGTGGCTGCGCACGATGTCGTCAGCCAGCCAACCGGGCAGCGGATGGGGTGCTGCATCGCTATGCCACAACGACGTGTTGAAGAACTCCTGGGTGCGGTCCCAGTCCTCTTCCCACCACTGACGCATGGTGGGCATGTCGTGGGTCGAGATAGTGGCCACGCTGCGGTAGGGATTGGAGTTCAGGTTGCCGAACTTGATGTGGTTGTCCTTGGGCATCGACTGGATCTCGAGGCTCAGAATGCGCAACTCGTTCATCACCCATGCCACGCAGTCGGGCACCATGCCCAGATCCTCGGCACACACGAGCATGCGGGTGGCCTGCACCAGTTTGGGCAGTTTCTTCATCGCCTCGTGATACCAGAAGTCGTTGTTGCGGCGGTAGTAATACTCGTTATAGAGCTTGTTGAAGGCTGCCTTGTCGTTGTCGTAAAGGGCCTCGTAGATGAAGTCGAACTGTACCGAAATGCGCGGGTGGAAGAGGGCGGGATTCTTGCGGTCGCGCACGAACAGCACATCGCTGATGAGGGCATACAGGCCGTCGCGCAGCCAGATGTCCTCGTCGCTTTCCTTACCCTGGAAGGCGGCTTCAATCTTGCGCTGGGTGTCATACTCGGGCTTCATGCGGTAGATGTCGTCATGCACGCGCTCGACGTATTTCTTGCGCACCGTATCGGCCAGCCTGCCGAAGATGCGGTCCAGTACCCAGTCGGCGATGAATGGCTCGGTCATCAGCTTCTCCTGGAAGTTGAGGCCGTAGCTTCGGATTTCGTCGGCGCTCATGCCCAGCGAGGGCGAGAACTGTCCCAGCAGACCGTGAACAGCGTTGATGGGGATTTCCCAGATGCGGAAGAAGCCCAACACGTGGTCGATGCGGTAAGCGTCGAAATACTGCGACATCTTGCGGAAACGTTTTACCCACCACTTACAGCCATCGGAGAGCATCACGTCCCAGTTATAGGTCGGGAAGCCCCAGTTCTGACCATTGGTCGAGAAGGCATCGGGCGGAGCACCAGCCTGGCCGTTGAGGTTGAAGTACTTGGGCTCTACCCAAGCCTCGACGCTGTCGCGGCTGATGCCGATGGGGATGTCGCCCTTGAGGATGACATGCTTGCTCTGGGCATACTTGTGCGCACCGCGCATCTGCTTGTCCAGATAGTACTGCACATAGTACCACAGGCTCACCTCCTTATAGGCCTTGGTGCGCGGATTGGTCAGCGCGGCGCGTTCCTCCTCGGTGAAAATGTGGTTGGAGGGCCACTTGGAGAACGATGCCGTGCCATACAGGTCGCGATAGTGGCAGAATGCGGCATAGGGTACCAGCCAGTCCTGATTGGCGGTGAAGAATGCCTTGAACTCGTCGCTCTTGAGCACTTGGGCGCCCTCCTGTTCAAAGAGCAGCTTCATGTACTCGCGCTTGGCATTGTTCACGCGCTCATAATCGATTTGGGGCAGAGCATTGAGCTCTTTGCGCAGTTTCTCGAACTCGGCGGCACGCTTCTTGTCGTCGAGTTTGGGCAACTGGCGAATATCCATGTACTGAGGATGCAGGGCATAGATGCTGATGCTGTTGTAGGGATAGCTGTCGCTCCATGTGTGGGTGATGGTGGTGTCGTTGATGGGAAGCACCTGCAGGGCGCGTTGGCCGGTCTTTGCCACCCAGTCCACCATGAGCTTGAGGTCACCGAAGTCGCCCACGCCAAAGCTGCCCTCGCTGCGAAGCGAGAAGATGGGCACCACGGTGCCGGCCAACTTGACGGGATACAAGGGGAAATAGGCCTGCTGCAGCTCATAGACGATATGCTCACCCTCCTTGAGGACGGGCAACAGCACGGTGCGGTTGTCACCGGTCTCCCAGATGACCTTCTTGCCCTTGCTGCCCATGATGACGAACTTGAACTCGACAAAGGCTTTCTTGAAAGCGGAGCCGTCAAGCGAGATGACCCACTCGTTGTGGTTGTGCTCGGTCATCTTGAGGGCCTTGTTCTCGTCCCAGTCTCCCAGGGTAGGCTCGTTACCAACCACACCCAGGGTCTCGCCGGTGCGCAGCTGCGGGGCGCGCACCTTCAACTGCACGATGGTGGCATACTTGCACTTGGCGGGGTCCTGCAGTTTGCGCAAGGCTACGCAGTCGGTGAAGGCCGAGCTGTACAGGTAGCTGTCGTCGGGCATGTCGTTCCAGTGGTCATAGGTGATGTAACGGGTCGCTTTGGCGGCGTTCAGGTCAATGCGGTGTGGAATGACCATCCACTCGTGGCGGTGCTCCTTGCCGTCGCGCTCCACGCTGTAGTAGTAATTGATGTGTCCCACCTTGGCGGGAAAATCCATATCGCATTTCCACGACTTGTCGGTCGCGGGTTTCATCACGTTGCGCGATACTTTTCCGTCTTCGGCATTATTCAGGATATTGAGTACCAGTGTTTCACCATAAACGGTGCTGTACTCGACGTTGAATCTTACTTTCATGATATATCAATAGTTTAGTCTTGGTTTTTGCGTTTCTTGTCCTCGATAATGAATACACAGACGGCGCCCACGATGAGCAGGATGCCTGCCAGGAAGAGCATGTTGCCCTGAACGCTGCCCATGGCTGCCAGCAGCACGCCACCCAAGGCGGCAGCAACGATCTGCGGGATGCAGATGGTGCAGTTGAACAGACCCAGTGCAGTGCCCATGCGGCTGCTGCCCTCAAAGGCGTTGGTCACCATGGTGAACGGCATGGCCAGCATGGCAGCCCAAGCGAAGCCGATCAGGAAGTAGGGCACAAACAGCATGTACTGGTTGTGGATGTAGGGTACCATGGCAAAGCCGATACCGCCGATGATAAGACTCAAGGCATAGGCCACCTTGATGTTCTTGAACTGAGGAAGAACAACTGCCCACAGCACGCTGCCGATGGCTTGCACGGCAAACAGGATGCCTACCCAGTTACCGGCCAGCTGATAACCCTCGCTGGATGCGTCGGTGGTGCCCCAAACTGTGTCGGCGATGGTGCCGTTGGTATAGGTCCACATGTACATGAATGCTGCCCAGCAGAAGAACTGTACCAGACCCACCTCAAAGAACACCCTGATGGCGTGCTTGCGCTGCTCGGGGCTCATCTCGGAGGCGGCAGCTTGCTCGTTGCCTTGTCCCTCGGCATTGGCTGCTGCATTGAACTCGGCCATCTCGGCAGGGGTATATTCCTTCACATGGCTGATGGTGTAGATGACACACAGGATGAGGATGGCGGCGCCCACATAGAAGGACCACTTCACGCTGTCGGGCACAACGCCCTCGGGAGCCACATTGGCAATACCGATGGCGGTGAACAGGAACGGGAAGATGTAGCCCACCAGCGAGCCTGCATTGCACAGGAACGACTGGATCGAGTAGGCTTTGGCCTTCTGTTTCTCGTTGACCATGTCGCCCACCATCATCTTGAAGGGCTGCATGGCCATGTTGATGCTCGTGTCAAGGAACATCAGGGCAATTAGGCCGAAGGTCATTGCACCGGCAATGGTCAGGCCGAACGAGCCGGCATTGGGCAGCAGGCACATCACGATGATGGCTGCCAAGGCACCAATCAGCAGATAGGGGATGCGGCGGCCCCAACGTCCCAGCCACGTCTTGTCGCTGAAGTAGCCCACCAGTGGCTGCACCACCATGCCCATGAGCGGCGGCAGAATCCAGAAATAACTCAGGTTGTGCGGGTCGGCGCCCAAGGTCGCGAAGATGCGGCTGATGTTAGCGCTCTGCAGTGCATAGGCGATCTGCACCCCAAAGAAACCAAAGCTGATGTTCCACAGCTGGTTGAATTTCAAATCCGGTTTAGTCTTCATCATAGTTGTTATATTTTTAGTGTTAAGTGATAATTTCAATGAGGATTAGTTAAACTCCTACAAAAATAACACATTTGCACTCAAAATTATTATAAATAATGTACTACAACCCCAAAAAATCAATGCAACCGATTGCATTGGCGCATTTCGTTTGGTCATTTGGCAAGAAAAGTCTATCTTTGCCTCTGGCGAAGGTAGGCGTCGCTTAGGGATAAAAAAAGAATGAATTCTTTTTGTTCTCCGCTCAGCTTGCACTACCTTTGCAAATTGGAATATAATAAAAACTAGATATAGACTATGTCATTACAATGTGGTATTGTGGGGTTGCCCAATGTGGGCAAATCAACCCTGTTTAATTGCCTGTCGAATGCCAAGGCGCAGTCGGCCAACTTCCCGTTCTGCACCATCGAGCCCAATGTGGGCGTTATCACCGTTCCCGACGAGCGTCTCAACGAGCTCGCCAAGCTGGTGAATCCTGCGCGCATCGTGCCCACGACGGTCGAAATCGTTGATATCGCTGGTTTGGTCAAGGGTGCCAGCCGTGGCGAGGGCTTGGGCAACAAGTTCCTGGGAAACATCCGTGAGACTGACGCCATTATCCATGTGTTGCGATGCTTCGATGACGATAATGTGACCCATGTTGACGGCACCGTCGATCCCGTTCGCGACAAGGAGGTCATCGACCTGGAGTTGCAGTTGCGTGACCTGGAGACCATCGAGAGCCGCATCAACCGTATCCAAAAGCAGGCCCAGACTGGTGGCGACCGCGAGGCCAAGGCGCAATATGAGGTGCTGAAACGCTACAAGGACGCTCTGGAGCAGGGCCGCAGTGCCCGCACCGTAGAGTTGGTCAATAAGGACGAGGAGAAAATTGCCCATGAGCTGTTCCTGCTGACCAACAAGCCGGTACTCTACGTCTGCAACGTGGACGACAAGAGTGCCGTGACCGGCAATGCCTATGTGGACGCAGTGCGTGAGGCTGTCAAGGACGAGAATGCGCAGATCCTGATTGTCGCTGCCCAGACCGAGAGTGAGATTGCCGAACTGGAGGATTACGAAGAGCGCCAGATGTTCCTGGCCGAGATCGGCTTGGAGGAAAGCGGTGTGAACCGCATCATCAAGTCGGCCTATGCTCTGCTCAACCTCGAGACCTTCCTCACCGCAGGCCCCAAGGAGGTGCGCGCATGGACCTATCGCCGCGGCAGCAAGGCCCCGCAATGTGCCGGTGTCATCCACACCGACTTTGAGCGCGGTTTCATCCGTGCCGAGATCATCAAGTACGAGGACTACATCCACTATGGCAGCGAGGCCGCCGTCAAGGAGGCCGGCAAGCTGCACGTCGAGGGCAAGGACTATGTCATGCAGGACGGCGACATCGTCGTGTTCCGCTTTAATGTATAATTTGGGCTTCGGGTGTTAGGTTTTAGATCAATAACTAACTCCTAACTCTTAACTCCTAACTCCTGATGAGACGAGTACTCCTGGTCAATAAATTCTATTACCCGCGGGGCGGCGATTGCATCGTCGTCCTCAATACAGAGGCCCTGCTCCGTGAGAACGGCGTGGACGCTCAGGTCTTTGCCATGGAGTACCCCGATAATCTGCAGGCCCGTTATACCGACAAGTTTGCCAGTGAGGTGGCCTTTGGCGGTGGGGTAGGTAACCAGTTGCGTGCTCTCAAGCGCACGTTAGGCATGGGCGATGTGCGCAGCCGTTTCGAGGCTGTGCTCGACGATTTCAAGCCCGACGTCGTTCACCTGCACAACGTCCACAGCTACCTCTCGCCCATAGTGGGCGAGTTGGCCCACAAGCGGGGCATCCGCGTGGTGTGGACCTTGCACGACTACAAACTGCTGTGTCCCCGCTACGACTGCCTGCTCGACGGCAAACCCTGCGAACTGTGTTACAAGGGGGCTAAACGCAACGTGCTGTCGCACAAGTGTATGAAGGGCTCGTTGCCCGCAAGTGCCGTAGCTTGGCTGGAGGCAAAGAAATGGAACCGCAGACACCTGGAAAAAAATACCGACCTGTTCGTCTGCCCCAGTGAGTTCATGGCTGCCCAGATGAAGTCTGGCGGCTTTGATGCCTCACGGCTCAAGGTGCTCAACAACTTCCTTGACCCTGTCAAGTTCAAGCAGTATCAGGGTATGGACAGCACGGCCCCGCGCGAGGACTACTATTGCTATGTGGGGCGTTTGTCGCATGAGAAAGGCGTTGCCGACCTGCTCGACGTGGCTTCCCGTCTGCCTTACCGTCTCAAGGTTGCCGGCGGCGGTCCGCTGGCCGATGAATTGCGTGGCAAGTATGGCCCTTGCGAGAATATCGAATTCCTGGGGATGCTCGACGCGCCCGCGGTGGCACGACTGCTGTCTGGTGCGCGATTGAGCGTCATCCCGTCGCAGTGGTATGAGAACAACCCCTTGAGCGTGGTCGAGTCGTTGTGTGCAGGTACTCCAGTTGCCGGGGCGCAGATGGGCGGCATTCCCGAACTCCTCGACAACGAGAACGGCGTCACCTTCCAGGCCTTTGACAAGGAGGCCATGTCCACGGCCATCACCATGTCGATGACCCGTCATTGGATCCACGAGGCTATTGCCAGTCGTGCCATGCAACGCTTCGCTCCCGAGGGGCACTTGAGGGCGTTGATGAACGATATTTACGGCTTTTGACATTCCCCTTACGTTTTTTTATTACCTTTGCACAATATTTTACAAATATTGTAGTTAAAATATTGTAAGATCTTATTGACGATAGCAATGAAGAATGTGATTCAGGGCAGTCTGATCACTACTTTCAGGTGCAATGCGCAGTGCAACATGTGCAATATCTGGAAGTTCCAGACTCACCCGAGCGAAGAAATAGACGCCTCCTACTATGAGAAACTGCCTGCGGGGTTGCGCATCAACATCACGGGCGGTGAGCCGACATTGCGTCCCGACATCGACAAGATTTTCGAAATCCTATATCCCAAATCACGACTTCTCGAACTCAGCACCAACGGTTACAATACCCAAAAAATCGTTGAGCTGGCCAATAAATATCCCAACATCCTCATCCGCGTGAGCGTCGAGGGCCTGCCCAAGATCAACGATGCCAAGCGCGGCCTCAAGGACGGCTTTGACCACGCCCTGCGCACGATGTTGGAACTCAAGAAGACCAAGTGCAAGAACATCGGCTTCTCGGTGGTCATCTCGCCCGACAACTACAAGGACCTGCTGCACCTCTATGACCTGTGCGTGGCACTGGATGTGGAGCTGGGCAACAGTGCGGTGCACAATTCATGGTACTTCCACAAGGAGGACAACCAGATCGAGAGTGAGGAGGCACTGCGTCAGCATGAGCTTTTCGTCAAGGCCTTGCTCACCAGCAAGCGCCGCCATTTCAAGGACCGCCTGAAGGACTATGGCCGCGCCTACTTCAACCGCTCGATTCACCGCCGTCTGCGTGGCGACACCGACGAGTACCGTCCGCCCTGCGGTGCCCTGAGCGACTTCTTCTTCATCGACCCGTGGGGCAACGTTACCCCGTGCAACGGCAGCGGCGAGGAGTGGATTATCGGCAATATCAAGGAAGATATCCTCGAGAACATCATGGCCAGCGACAAGGCGCGTGAGGCAATGGAGAAGGTGCGCAGCTGCAAGCGCAACTGCACCTTTATCGTCACCGAGCGCCACGACATGGTGCGCCGTCCCTGGATCCCCATCAAGTGGATTCTCAAGAACAAGTGGCGCATCCGCAAGGGCCAGGACCTGTGCTGGGATTGAGGGGAATTAGAAGTTAGGAGTTAGGGGTTAGGAATTAGAAGTTGGTATTTGCCAACAACTAGGGACTAGAAACTAAGGACTAGAAACTCAAAACTTATGAAAACGATAGCGGTCATCGGCACGCGCGGTTTCCCTGGCATTCAGGGCGGTGTCGAGGCTCACAGCTATCACCTATATACCCACATGGACGATGTGCACGTCAGGCTCTATCGCCGTCGTGCCTATCTCACCAACCAGTCATCACAGACCTTCCCCAATATCGAGTATGTTGACCTACCCTCGACCCGCATCAAGGGCTTTGAGGCCGTGTGGCACACCCTGCTGAGCGTGGTGCACATCCTCTTTCACCGTCCCGACGTGGTGCACATCCACAACATCGGGCCAGGCATGTTTGCGCCGCTCATTCGCCTCATGGGACTGCCCGTGGTGCTGACCTACCACAGCCCCAACTATGAGCACGACAAGTGGAGTGCTCCCGCCCGCTGGCTGCTGCGTCAGTGCGAGAAAATCTCTCTCCACTTCAGCAACCGCATCATCTTCGTCAACAAGTACCAGATGGAGAAATGCGGAGCCCTCGACAAGAGCGTTTTCATCCCCAACGGCATCGATGCAGTCACCCGCAGCGAGTCCACATCGTTTCTTGACCAGCACGGTATCAAACACGGAGAATATCTGCTGGCCGTGGGGCGCCTCACGCCCGAGAAAGGCCTGGAATACCTCGTCGAGGCTGCCAACCGCTTGCCTCAGGTCACCCAGGTGGTCATCGCTGGTGCCAGCGACCATGACAGCACCTACCGTAAGACGCTTGAGCAGTTGGATGTCAATCACAAGGTCATTTTCACGGGATTTACCACTGGCGAGGACCTGCGCCAGCTCTATAGCCATGCCTGGTGCTTTGTCCTGCCGTCGGTCAACGAGGGTTTCCCGATGGTGCTGCTCGAGGCCATGGCCTACGGCCTGCCCATCCTGTGCAGCGACATCCCCGGCACCCGCCAGGTCGATCTGCCCGAACAAGACTACTTCACCGTCAAGGACGTTGATTCGCTTTGTGCCGCAATTTCACGCCTGCTCGACGCTCCCAGCGAGCCTCAACACTACGACCTTGAAAAATACGATTGGCAGTCAATCGCTGCTACTACCCGCCGTCAATATCCCGTCTAATCGCCCCACTGCGACTGGAGCCAGGCTATTTTGCGGTGGATGAATTGCTTGAAATCCCTTTTTTGTATATCGATGTCATATCTGGGCCAAAGGATAACATCGGCCTGATAAGCTGGCTTGATGGATTCAACAAACTCATCAGCAAAGCGGTCTATATCCAGTCCGTTAAAGTTTGAGCCGTAAAACGCTCGCCAGTGTTCACACACCGCTTGCTGGAAATGAGGAAAACGCGATATTTCCTTAATCCAGTGTGAAGTAAACACTGTTGGCTGGTCATACAAGAAATAACTGAAACTGGTATCTTCAAATAATCCCCAGCGATTAAAAGCATTGCCGAAGTCCCATACTGGTCCAAAAATCAGTTTAGTGTCGTTGCCCTGTCGCTTGAACATATAACAGCTTCCCGAGAAGCGCTCAATGTCGTCCATTATTTCTGCGATGATGTAATACATCGCCAGAGTGTCGATATCGATGTATTGCTCCCATTCAGTACTTGTCTTGTCTGGGTTATAGATAGCAGCATTGACGCGCGAGATCCAGTCGGTGAGGTATTGTTCTTGAAGTGGGGACAAGTGTTCGGGCGAATGATACGTGATGACGATAGAGTCGCCCGCATGTTCTGGCAGTTTGATGTGATTATCGCTAGGATGGTTGTCTATTTCCAGTAGCCAGCTGCCAGTTGCAATCAATAGGGAATCCGTCTCATATTCACTCTGATCCTCGATGTTGACGCGGTTTTTCCCTGTGCGTATTTTCTCTGTCAGGAAATATAACCCGATATATTTGCCGTTAAGCACGACTTCGACAGGTTCTTGTGCCGGAGTGAAAGATAAGCCTATGCGGCGGCTCAGTTCAAATCCCATTGTGTTCTTGAGTTTAGCTAGCCAGTCGTCGTAGTGGGACAGCAAGCAAAAGTGGCGGTTCTTTTTCATGCCCATCAGTTCTTGCTTCTCGTCGAGCTTGATGCGATAGGACTTCTTGGGGTGGTTCTCCCATGAGTAATTACCATGACCCTTGATTTGCATACCCAGTGTCTCTTCCTTCGACCCCAGAGACTCAAAATCGTCAACACCCATGTTGTCGAGCCACCATTCGGCATAAAGATATTCTTCTTTGCTGCTAATGGTGCGGCCATCTTCGGTGTTAATGTAAAGTACAGGTAGGCAACCCGAAAAACCAGTAGCTTCTCCAACTGTATCAGTTGGTGGCAGTGGGTCGGGTTCAACAACAGGTTGTGGCATATCATCATGGCAGTTGGTCAGAATCAACATGAACGCCAACAGTGATAATGTGGATGTGAGCCTGTTCATGATGTCACTTGGGATTAGTCGTTTTGTGGCCGTTTCACGCCTCCATTGGAATTAAAATTGTGACCAGTTCCCCACTGGCTGTTGAGCCAGTTAATCTTACTGTGGATATAGCGCTTGTATTCGCTTTTTTGGGTATCGATGTTATAATCTGGCCACCTCACGACGTCTGCTTTGTTGGCTGGCTTGATCGACTCGACAAAGTCATCGATGAACTGGTCGAGATACATCCCGTTAAAGTCAGTGTTGTAGAATTCCCGCCAAACCTCTCTGACGAGTTGCTGGAAATGGGCGAACTTGGACATCTCTTGAATCCAGTGGGCATGTGAGAAGGTCGGCTGCTCATAGAAGAAATAGCACAACGAGTCAACTCCGAAGATGGGAACACGGGTAAAGGAGTTGCCGAAGTCCCACACTGGGCCGAACATGAGTTTGGCCGAGTCGCCGCGGTGCTTGTACATGAACAGGCTTCCAGAGAAGTACTCCAGGTCGTCGGTGATTTCACCAACGATGTAAAACCTCACCAGGGTGTCGATGTCGATATATTTTTCCCACTCGGTACTGGTTGTGTCATCAATCTGGATGGCAGCGTTGGCATCGGTAAGAAATTGTGTGATGTAATCCTTTTGTTGATTGGAAAGGGATTCGGGAGAGACCGACTCAAAGCAGAGCATATCGTCCCAGTCCCAGGGCTGGTCGTAATGCTCTTGGACATAAATCATGGGTCCATCAAAGGAATTTAATTCAAGCATCCATCCGCCACTCACTATCTCGGGATCAGTCTCGTTGTCCTGCTGCTCCTCGATGTTGACTCGGTGCTTGCCCACACGGGGTTTCTCGGTGAGGAAATACAGCCCGATGTACTGGCCGTTAAGCACCACTTCGAGAGGTTCCTGAGCAGGGGTATAAGGCAGACCTATGCGGCGGCTTAGTTCAAATCCGATCGTGTTTTTCAGCTTTGCCAAGTGGTCATCGGCATGAGCCAACAAGCAAAAGTGACGGTTCTTGTTCATGCCCATCAAGGGCTGTTTAGAGTCTAGCTTGATGCGGAATGACTTTTTCTCAAAGTTGTCCCACGTGTAATTGCCGCGCCCCTTGATGACCATGCCTAATGGATCGTTGGCAGAACCTAACGATTCAAATTCATCATTCCCCATGTTGTCGAGCCACCAGGTAGCTTGTGTGTAGTTTTCCTTGCTGTCGATATTGCGGTGTCCTTCGGTATTGATATAGAGCACAGGCATTGTGCCGGAGTAGGAAAGCATGGGCGGTAATTCCTTGCCCTGGATGGCTGCGATAATCATGTTGACGTCGGCGATGTTGATTTCCTGGTCACCATTGACGTCAGTAGCATAACTGAACATGCCGTGATATTTAGCGTCACAAAAGATTGAATCAATCACAGCATTGGCATCTGCAATGTTGACTTCCCAGTCGCAGTTCACGTCTCCACGAGGTCTAAGCCCTGACTGGGCGTGTGCCGTCAGGCATGAAAATGCCGTAGAAAGGATGAATATGGTAAGAATCTTTTTCATGATAATGGGATTATCCGTTACACTGTTAAAACGCAAAATGGGTTGATTTATTGCCGCAATTCAATTTACCATCACTCCTAACTCCTAACTTCTAACTTCTAACTCCTGACTCCCAGCATTTTGCGAGCACAGGCCACGTTGGTCAGTTCTTTGCCCTCCTTGACACATGCAGCGTGCATCTTATCATAGCCGTTGATGACCTTAATCAGGTCATTCTCGTCCCAGTTGTCGCGCACGACGCCCAAGCCGTTGGCAGCGATGAACGGGGCTGTCGAGGGTACCGTGTTGGTCACCACGGGTGTGCCGCTGGTGATGGCCTCGGCCGTGGTGAGCATGTTCAGGTCATTGCTGGTATCCACTAGCAGAGCAAGAGCGCGGCGCAAAGGTTCCGCTAGCCGCTCGTGGCTGAGGAATCCGTGGAAAACGACGTTGCCCTGAATGCCCAACGAGGCAACCTGTTGTTTTAATTCTTGCATCTGGTTACCGTCACCGATGATGTCCAGACGGTAGTCCCGATATGGCTCAAGAGATACAAGTCTGCTGAATTTTGTGATAATGCGGTCCACATTCTTGCCTGGAACCAATCTGGCGATGACAATAAAGGCTTTGTCGTGCTCTTCGCAAGGATAGAGCACGCTGGCGTCGGTGCCATGATCGACAATCACGTCGCTCACGTGACGGCTGTATCGGCTCATGAACTGTTTGGCGGGCAGGCTGCGAGGCACAATGGTCACATCGCGCATGAACGTCGGCACCACGACATTGTGCCAGAACTTGGAAGGCAGTTTGAACAACAGACGCTGATGGCGCACCATCTCTTGCCAGATGAGTAATTTGGACTTGCAGACGCCAGCAGCGATGAGGGAGGAAATCTGGAAGGACTCGCTCGCGATCACCACGCCATATTCGGCCGAGTGCTGCTTGAGCCAGGCGCGCATGCCTTGTGGCCACGGCAGCAGGTCGGGCCTGAAAATCTTTGGCCAGCGTGACGGAAAATAGATGACGTCAAACGGCAGATCTTCGGTTTCAGTCGGTTTGAATTCCTGTGAGGCGAGAATAGTGACTTTGTGTCCCAACTCGATAAACCCTCGCGCAAAGGTACTGATCATGCAGTCCCAAATGGATTTTTTGGGAGTGATGACGCCTTTCTCGGCCGTCGAGAGTATGCAATTGATAATGAGTACCTTCATGCGCGGTGCTGTTTGTCAAATGCAAAAGTACAAAAAAAGACCAATACAACAGGACTGCGTCACTAAAAATCAATAGGCTCGGCAATTGGGAGTCTATTGTGTTGGTCAGTCAGAAATAAAGAAGTACATTTGCCACGGATAAATCAAGAATTGTCATGCGTAAAAAGTTCTTTTTGTTTCGTGCCTATCTTTTCCTGCCAGTTGTGATGGTCCTTTGGCTCACCTTGAACGGAGCGCAAAAGAGGCTCATCATCGCCGACCGCAACCAGTGGTACCGATGGCAACACCTCCAGGAAGGTTGGAAAGGATTTGCCTACTTGTTTGCCAATTATCCCGAGTATAGGTCACTACTATATTGGCGCATGGGAGTGAAACGCTTTTTGTTCAGCTGGTGGATGAGACCCCTGCGCGACCTGTATATCAACACCAAGGATATCGGTGGCGGACTGATTATCCAGCATGGCTTCAGCACAATCATCTCAGCTAAGAAAATAGGAGAGAACTGCAAGATTTATCACCATGTTACATTAGGCTACAGTCATGATCTGCAGGCTCCTGTGATAGGCAATAACGTGGAAGTGTGTTGCGGGGCCAAGGTGATTGGAGGCGTTACCGTGGGCGATAATGTGCTCATCGGAGCCGGCGCCTTGGTCGTTAAGGACGTGCCCGCAAATACTGTCGTGGGAGGGGTGCCAGCCAGTGTGATTAAGACGCTGGACCATCAGCGCGACCTCACTTTGTGAGACGGTGGATGTTCTTCAGCAAGTCGTTTAACGCATATAGGAGTTGGATTTCAAGCTACGCTTCTTGACGTTGGTGATGTTCTTGAGCAGTTGGGCTTCGCCCTTTACGCCTTTCATGACGTTGTTAGTCACTTCCAGCCTGTCGAAACGCATCGCGGAGGTTGCCCCCTTGGCCCAGTGTGTCATCAGTTCGCCATTGCCGTCCTTCACTGTGACGACGTTGCTGTTGAATACTACCGTGCCGCGGTCTGCGAACTCTTGCAAGAAAAAGTTCATGTTATCACTCACCAGAGTGTTGTGTGTGAAGTTGATGTCAAATCGCTTGATGTTGTTGCAATAGATGCGTGTGTCGCCCGAGAAATAATTGTTCTGGGCATTGAATTTCGCATGCTCGCATCCCTTACTTGAACTGAAGTATCCTATGTAATACAACCCCTTGAACACATTGTCGCGCAATGTGATGTCGCCTCCCTCGGCCCCGCACCACACGGCGCGTATTCCAGCCGCTTTACCGTTGGTGGGGTTGACGGTCGCTTGATTGACAACTTTGTTGCCCTGGGCAAGATAGATGCCGCCATGAACACGCATGAAAGCGTAGGCGCTGGATCCGTAGGGGTCGATAACCGCATTGTTGTTCTTTACCGCATTATTGAGGATGATGATAGTATCGTTGCTTGAACTGGCATCATGCACCTCAATATCCTGGTGATAGTATCTGTATTCTCGGCCGACAGCTGAATTGGTAATCTGGTTTCTCTCGATGAGAATGTTATCATGCCTGTCGGCTCGGTTGAAGCCCAGGTATATGCTGCGCGTGGCAACGTCGCTGATGTGGAATTGATTATCGCGCAATGTCAGATTGCGTGTTGTACAGCTTTGTCCTTCATTCTCGTCTTCCTCACTGAAGAAAGAAAATACCATGCTGCAGTTTGCGTCAGGGTCTTTGTCTTTTCTTTTATAGCCTCCATAATAAAACTCGTTGCCCTCGACTAGGATGTTTGTACGGGTGACAAAGCCTGTGACATTTCCGGTGGAGCTGTCAAGTACTGTACCAAAGAAGGCCAGTGTCTCATCTTTCCCATATTTGTAGAACTTGTTGTTCTTGATAGTGATGTTGTGCATCTCACCCCTGAGCCACAAGCATCCTCCAGTCTCGCAGTTATTGTAGTTGGTGATAGTGTTGTTGACAAAGGTAACATTAGAGCACACCCGAAGGTCAAAATTAGTGATATAGGCATTTTCCAGATAGCTGTCCACATCATGCACATTGACGTGGTTGGCATGATAGATCTTGACCGCATATCGTTCTGCATTTTCCCACCAGATGCCGTCATGCTCCTTGATGTCAAATGAGATATCGCTGATATCAACGCTGATCGTATGGCTTGGTGTGCCATGAATCTTAATAAAAGCGTCAGAAGTATAGGCCTTCATGCCGTTGCGGGTGTGTCCATGGTTAAATACAATCTTGGACTGCTTGCGCCCCTTTCCCTTGATAATTACATTGCACTTGCAATCGATAGTGGCATCAATGGTGTAGGTGCCTTTCCCGAAGTTGAATATTACGGTATCGTTATAGTTGGCAGTGCTGCACAGTTGGCGCAATTCCATGGCCAAGTCACCCTTGATGGATGCCACGTTGATAGTGTTAGTCCTGGCTTGGGTGGGCAATGCCGTGAGCACCACCAAGGCAGTCAGCATGATGAATTGTGCTATCCGTTTCATATCTTTGTGTCCTTTTTTGTTGTTTTAGACTTGATTGTGTCACTTGTGTTTAACGGAATCGGGCGATAACGTCGTTGAGGGTTTCGCGCAGTGCCTCAGGCGAATATTGCCGTTGATACATGTCGAGGGTCGATGTCGGGGCATCGAGCGACCGCTTGATGGCGTCGGCAAGACCCTCAATGTCACCGCTTGGGAAGAACTCCACTCCCGCGCACCCTTCACAGGTCTCTTTGAAGAAGGGCAGATCGCTCACGACCATCGGCTTGCCAAAATAGCTGGCGATGCTGGCCACACCACTCTGTGTGGCCGAGATATAGGGATAGACGACCACGGCGGCACGGGTGAACAGGTACCTCAACTGAGTGTCGTCGATGTAGCGGTTGACGAATGTCACGCCCTGCTCGTCGTGGCGGCGCTTGAAGTAGATGTATCCTGAGCCTGCAATCACCAGTGGGCGCTGCTGCAACTCGGGATGGGACATATAGGCCTCGTATAGCACATGAACGCCCTTATAGAGCTGCAGATTGCCGAAGAAAAGGATGTAACCGTCTTCCACATCGGCTGTCTCGGGAACAGTGTCCTCTCCATGCATGATGGCGTCGGTGACAAGTGTCGGGAAAGGTGCGAAATGAACCTTGTGGTACGGGAAACGCTCCTGCACTTGCCGTTGCTGTGCGCGGCTGTTGGTGATCTGGAATTGTGTTTTCTTGATGATGAGCTGCTGCGGCCATGCAATCAGCACCTTGTGCTTGAGCCAAGTGGCCAGGCCCTCAAACTTGGAGTCATGCCCTTCGGCGTCATGGATGGTGTAGAGTAGGGGGGACAGACGTTGCAGCCTCCGTATGGAATGGGCCAGCACCAGTTCTCCCGTCAAACAATAGATGAGCTGGAGGTTTCGTTCGGTCACCAGCTGCTCAATCACATTTATCAAGCGCTTGGGGCGGAACCTGAAGGCCAGTTTCTGACTTTTGGCTTTGGGATAATCCACCCAGGTGACACTGTCGCCGGGCAAGTCGTCAAAATCGTGCTTGACGCTGTCGTCCTTGGCGACGACGAGCACATGGTCGCCTGCCTGCCACAGGGTGTGGACAATGGTGCTGGCATAGGGCCGCATGCCTGCGGCATACTCGGTGGCAACAAACAATATGTGTCGCGCCGGGTCTCTCATGAGGTGACGGTTGAGAGTGACGGTTGCACCTCTTCTTGCTCCTCCTGCTCTTCCCGGGCCGACATCTCGAGGAGTCGTTGCCGGGCCGCTTCTACCGATTCAAACTCGGGGTGTTCCTCGGCGGCGTAGTGGCGGTTGAGTGACAGGGCGATAAACATGAGCGAGAGACTCAGCACCTGGGGCGTGAGCGGAGCCCAATCGGTGTTACCCTGAACCAGCCAGCAACAGATGACTCCTAATCCCGACATGTTCAGGATGTTATAGTATCGGTTGCGGGATCGTCGCGTCCGTAGCTTGAATGTCGCGATATACCAAATGACAAAACACAGGATCGGCAGGAACCCGAGGATTCCCAACTCGTCAATCAGGATAATCCAGATGTTGTGGATGGGATTGCTGAACATGAATTCCTCAGGCTGGTAGATGTCGGCTGTATCAAAAATCTGCTCAAACATGACTGCGGAACTGTTCTCGACCAGATACACCAGATGAGAGTTAAGTCCAACGCCTACTATAGGATGGTCCATGAAAATCTCATAGCCGCAATAATAGTGCATCAGGCGTGAGGTGGTCATCTCATCCAAGTCGTCGACATTGCTGAACAGGAAACTTAGCGGACCGGTGAGCAGCAGGGCGATGATGATGCCCAGAGGGATAATCCCTTTAAATATGCTCTGGAAACTCATCAGGCGATAGCGGCGCAGCACATACAGCGCAGCTACTGCCAGCAGCGAGAAAAACGAAGCCAGCAAAGCGCTGCGGCTTGCACTGAGCACGATTACCAGGAATGACATGCTGGCAAAGACCAGACTCGCGCGCCGCTTGTAGGCGGTGATGTAGGTGGCAACAAAGAAAATAAAGTAATAGGATGCATAAGTGCCCAACACATTGGGGTGGCCCATCGTACAGTTGGCACCGATGCGCTCGACCGAGCGGCTTGACGCCTCCTTGACATAAAGCTTGACCACATTTTCCATCCCCAGCACGGGATAGCACATCGCCAGCAGGAAGTGCAGAATCACTGTTGCCGCTAAACCCATGAAGATGCCGTTGACCACGTTCTTTACCGTGAAGGTGTTGGTGAACAGATACATGAAAACGGCAAACGAGATCAAGAAGAAGGTGGCAACCACGGTCTGTCCGCGGGACGGGTTGTAGGGGTTGAGCAGCGTGTAGACCGCATATCCCGCGAAGATGAAAAACAGCCACAGATTGGGACGGCGGATGCGCCATCGCTTTTCTCGGGGAATAATCCAGATGAGCAGGACCGACATCAGGTAGAACGGCCAAATCGACAGACTGGCGCCAAAAGAGCCCTCGGTCTCGGTGGCTACCTTGAAGATCGGGACATACAACATGGTGAAGCAGCACGAGAAGGTGTAGATCGCAATGAGAATCTCATAGGCGCGCTCCTTGGTAATGCGGGTGCCCTGGCGAACGATGAAGAACACCAGCGCAAAACCCAGGGTCGCGATTATGAGTACTCTATCCATGCGTCAGTCTCCCTGCTGGTCCACAACGGCTTACTCCTCGTCCTTGGTATTGCCGTAGCCGTAGCCGTAGGTGTTGTCGTTGCTCGGCTTGGTGTCGTTGAGGACGATGCACATGTTCTTGAGCTGCTTGTTGGCAGCGATGCGGTTCATGAACTTGATGTGGTTGCGGCGGGTGTAGTTGGCGCGCGTCACATAGACCGTGGCATTGCTGTATTTGTCCAGAGCGAAACTGTCGCTCACCATGGCCACGGGTGCCGAGTCGACAATGATGACGTCATATTGCTCGCGCAGGTCCTTGAACAGGTCCTTCACGCGGTCTCCCAACAACAGCTCTGACGGGTTGGGAGGAATGGCACCACCCACAAACACGTCCATTCCCTCGACCTCCTTGCACTTTTGCGCAATCTGGGCAAGCGAGACATCGCTGCGCGACAGGTAAGAGGTGACGCCAGGCATCTCGTTCAGGTCGAGCATCGTGGCCAGCTTGGGTGAGCGGATGTCCATGCCCACCAGTGCCACGCGCTTGCCCAGCAGGGCAAACGATGAGGCGATGTTCATGCTGATGAACGACTTGCCCTCGCCCGAAATCGAGCTGGTGACCAGGATGACCTTGTCGTCCTCTTTGTTGAGCAGGAACTGCAGGTTGTTGCGCACATAGCGGAACAACTCGACAATGGCCGATGTCTTGCCCTCCCTGACCACGAGTTCGGTGTTGTGGCGGTTGTGATGGATGTGGCCGATGAAGGGCACCTGCGATATCTCCTCGAGTTCCTCCTGGTTGGAGAACTTGGTGGTGAACAGGTCCTTGAGGTAGACCAGCAACAGCGGCAGCATCAGGCCAGCCAGCAGTGCAAGGGCCATCACCATCATCCTGTTGGGGCTGATGGGGGTGAACTGGGCATAGGCGTGGTCCACAATCTTGCCCTTGGGCGTTGTGGCAGCCAGCACAAGGGCGTTCTCCTCGCGTTTCTGCAGCAGGAAGGTGTACAGGGTATTCTGGATGCCCTGTTGGCGGTAGAGTTCGCGGGCCTGCCGCTCCTCGGTGGGCACGCGGCCCAGGTCGCCGGCGGTGGAGCTGGCCTGTCCGTAAACCTTGCTGAGTTGCAGATCTACACCCTTGATAGAACTGTTGATGCTTTGCAACACGTTGTTGTGCATGGTGTTGATCTGGTCATCGAGCTGCTTGAGGGCCATATTGTCATCCTTGGCCGACAGTTGCAGCTCTTGACGCTTGGCCAGCAGGTTGTTGTAGGCCTTGATGGCTCCTGCAGCACCCGTCGAGTCCACGCTGAAGGGGATGTATGAATTCTTGTTGGAGGGATTGGCAACAAAGTCTTTGACCATGCCTAGCAGCTGCTTCTGTGTCTCTAGCCTGACAATGGCGCGGTCGGTAATCTCCTGCTTGGTGACGGCCGACTTGACTTGCAGCTCAGGATCCACAATCTTGTGGGCGCGCTTGTAGGCCTCGATATCGGCCTCGCTGCTGGTCAGGCCCTTGTAGATGAGGGCCAGGCGCTCATCGATGAACTTGGCGGTATTGATGGCCTCTTTGTCCTTCTCTTGCTGTCCGCGCTCGTTGTAGAGCTGCATGAGCTTGTTGAGGATGTCGATGCCGCGCGACTTGTTGCTCTCGGCAATCGACAGGTTGATGCCGTTAGACTTTTTGGTGGCGAGTTTAATCTTGATGCGGCGGTTCAGCAGTTCGCCCTTCACCTGGTTGTTGGTCAGGCTGGCCTTGATGTGACAGGGCTTGCCGGCTTTGTAGCGGTCGGTGGCCTGGATGGCAAACACGCCGTAGCTCGTCTTGATGGTCGTCGGCAAGGTAGCATTCTCAACCTTGGCAAGCTCTTTCTTGCCCTTCATGGCCTTGATGTCGGCCAGACCCTGCTTGTCGACGTCGATCTTGAACTTGAGCGAGGTCGACAGCGTGTCAAACATCTCCTCGGGAGCAATGACCTCGATGGGCGAGCCGCCATAGTGGTCTTTCTCGGGTTTGTACCAGCCCTTGTCCTCGATATAGGTGCGGTTGAGCTTAAGCTGTCTGATGACTTCGGTGCACAGCTCCTGTGATGAGAACACGACCATCTCGTCATCGACTTTGCTGCCCTGGCCCATGAGTTTCATGCTCTTGAGCAGGTTGGCACCGGCGCCGGCACTATTATCGTCCTGGGCGACGAGCACGACGGCCTTGACGTTATAGACGGGCGTGGCCAACTTCAGATATGCGTATGCCAGGCCGATGCAGGCAATCAGCGATAACAGGAACAGCCACCAGTAGCGTTTGTACTTGCGGATGAATGAGCTAAAGTCAATGATTTGTTCCTCTTGTTGAGCGGTAGGAGGTGTATTGAATTTTGCCATGTTGTGATTCTTGATTATCTGACTAAAGCGATAATGAGTGATGCGATAACCGACACGCTGCTCACGACGGTCGAGATGACCGAGAGCTTGAAGGCGTTGTTCTGGTTGTACTTGGAGTTGTCGATGCGGATTTGGTTAGGCTCGACATACACCACGTCATGCTGTTTGAGATAGAAATAGGGTGAGTTGAACACGTCGCTGCTGTTCAGGTCCAAGCGGTGATAGTTGCGCTTGCCCTCCTCGGTGCGGATGACAAACACACGGTCACGCTTGCCAAACTCGGTGAGGTCGCCGCACTGCGACAGGGCGTCGAGGACGGTGAAGTTCTGGTGACCGGCATACACGCGTTGCGGAGCACGCACCTCGCCCATGACGTCAACGCTGAAGTTGACGATATCGACACGCACATAGGGATCTTTGACGTCCTTAGACACCTGGGCTGAAATCTCTTCGGCAATCTGGTTCATGGTCTTGCCGGCGACCTTGAGACGGCCCAGCACGGGGAACATGATATAGCCCTGGTCATCGACGATGTAGGTCTGGGTGCGCGGTTGCGTCTGGGAGCGGATGGAACTGCGCGTGGCCGGGTTATCCATCGGCACATTGTAGGCGGCTGTGGCCTCGGGAACCACCGAGGTGACACTGATGACCAGCTCGTCGTCGGGCTGTATGCGGATGCTGTAATCACCCTGAGGGTTAGGTAGCGAGCCGCTTGGTTGCTCCAGGTCGCGGAAGTAGGCGAGGGTATTGTCCTTAGTTGATGTGCATGACAACAGCGTTGCCGCTGCAATCATCATGATGACTAATCTTGATTTCATACGGTTACAATAAAATGTTTCGTTTTTTTACTTTAGTAAACGAAGAACTTTGGCAATTATTTTATGGAATCGTGTGTTTTGGTGAATTTTGACAAGAGCAGCTCGCGCAACTCCTTGCCGCAGGCCCAGACGATGCATCCCAGTGCGATGGCCATAAAGACTATGTCAAACAGCACATTAGGACTATAGTAGAAGGGTATTGCCCACAGGAGCATCACGGCCACGGGAATGATGCAGCGGCGGTCGATTTTTAGGATAAAATAGCGGCGCATGTCGTGCCAGCGGTAGAAGAACAGGACCAGATAGGTCACCAGCTGGGTGATGATCACGCCATAAACGCCCAAAGGCTTGATCAAGGCGAAATTCAGCGCCACATTGACTGCAGCCGCAAGCACGATCGAGGGTAGGGTGCGTGGAGTGTCTTTGGCGCACTGGTAACCCATGTCGAAGAAGGCCGCAAGGGCGAAAATCACAGCCGACAGTCCCATGGGGTAGATGTACATGAGGCTCTCGCGGTATTCAGGGGCAACCAGCCAGTTGTAGTTGGCCTTGAGCATGAAAGCGTAACCGATAAGGATTCCTGCCAACGCGAAGATGTAGCTGTTGAACATCTTGGAGAAGAACCGGTCGCGGTCAGGGCTGTTGTATTGCAGGATAGCGGTTTCTTGCCAGGCCTGGTAGAAAATGATGGCCAGCGTGCTGATGATGCTGGTAAAACGGATGGCCACAGCATAAATGCCATTCACGTCCAACCCTAGGAAATACTTGATAAACAGGCGGTCACTGCTTCCCGTGAGCCACCAGCACAGGGAACCCGGCAGCAAGGGCAGCGTGTAACGGATGATGTCGAGACCCACCTGACGGGAACTGAGCGACCACCGCGTGTTGCTGGTGATGAGCCGCACCCGGCACTCGACCAGTATCAGTGCCAACAGTCGGGCAACGATATTGGCCAGGAAGATGCCCTTGATGCCCCATCCCAGAATGGCGACAAACAGGATGCTGAACACGCCGATTCCCAGCGCCGACAGGATGCCCGTGACGGCGAAGGCCCGGTTGTTGCCAAGCCCGCGGAACACTTGGGAATACACCTCCTGCAGCGACAGGGCGATGAGCAGCCCCAGCACATAACCCAGGTAATGAATGGGGGTGGTGAATACCAGCACAAGAGTCACCAGTGCCGCCAGTGACAGGGTGGTGAACATGCTGCGGGACACAAAGGTGACGATGCGTTGACGCTTGGTGGCGTCATCGCAGTCCAGCAGGAATCTGAAGGCGCCGTCGCGCAGCTGCAGGGTGACAAATGGCAGGAGCAGGAAGCAGACGGTAAGGCACACATCGTAATAGCCAAAGTCGGACGTGTCGTGTACAAAATAGGTGTACAGCGGCACCATCATGAAGGTGATGAGCTTGGAGCCGATGTTGCCAATGGCATAGACGCCGACGTCCTTGATGAACTTGGTGCCTCGGCTGCTTGACTTGCTATTGTTTTCTGTCATTGTCATTTTTGCGGCTGCAAAATTATTAAAATATTTGGTTTTATGACCTCTCTTTCGCCAAATGTTTGTAATTTCGCCACTCAATACGGCATCTCGGGACCCGAATGCGGTGTTAAAGTATTACTTTTAGTGGCAAAAGTCTGACATCTGATGATCAAGACCATTAACTCGTGGCGTGGACTCATGGCGGTAGCCGTGGTGCTGTTCCACTGTAATGTGGCGTGGATTTATAACGTCGCCGTGTCGGGTGTGACGTTTTTCTTCCTCTCCAGCGCCTTTTTGCTGGCCCAGCGGCATCCGTTCGAGCGTTTGGACGGCCGCACTTACGGCCGGTTTGTGCTGGGGCATGCCCTGCGGCTGTATCCGCTGCACTGGCTCGGTCTGGCCATGCTGATCGTCATTGCCCGCACGCTGTATGTCACGCCCATCGACTGGGGTGCGGTGTCGCTCAATGCGCTGCTGTTGCACGCGTGGTCCCCGGTGCACGATGTCCATTACGGCATCAATCCGGTGGCCTGGTACATGAGTGCCCTGCTGTTCTGCTACGCCATTTATCCGCTGGTGATGCGGTGGATGAGGCGATGGCGGCTGCTTTACAAGGCGTTGCTGGCTGTGGTGCTGGTTTTGGTCCTCGGGGCCATCATGCTGCCGCTCGACATCCCTGGTCGTGAGGCGGTGTTTGTCAACCCTGCCTCCCATGTGGTTGATCTGGTCACAGGCATCATGTTGCTGCATCTGTTCCAGACACTCAAGGCGCGCTGGCCACGTGTGGACTATCGCACAGCCACGTTCATCGAGGCAGGTGCCTTGTTGCTGCTGGTTGCTTTCATCACCGTCAACATGATCACCATGGCAGTCAGGCCGTGGGAGGACGACGTCCTGTGGCTGGTGCCGCAGGGGGCAATTCTGGTGGTGTTGGCCTGGATGAACGGGCAGGAAGGGGCCATTGGACGCCTTCTGCTGTGCTGTCCCCTGCAGTGGCTGGGCAGCATCAGCTTTGAGGTGTTTGTGCTGCAGTTCGTGGCATTCCGTCTCTTCGGCTTTGCCGTTGCCCCGGCTGCCGGGCACCTTGGCTGGAACATCTACCACCAGCTGCCGTGGTTCGTGCTGCTGATACTGCTGCCGCTCTCCTGGCTGGTGAACCGCCTGTTCACCCGTCCGTTGACCCAATACATCAAACGATATCTTAACACAGTAAACAAATGATAAAGACAATCACAGGCTGGCGCATCTTTTTTGTGCTGCTGATAATCCTGCATCATGTGGGGCTTGACCAGCTGGACATGATGAGTTTGGGCGTATGCTATTTCTTTATGTCCAGCGGATTTCTGCTGGCGTTGAAATACCCGTTTGCCGAACTTGACGGCAAGATTTACCGTTCCTTTGTGTGGAAGCGTGTTTTGCGCATCTATCCGCTGCACTGGTTCACCTTGGCATTGTGGCTCGGTGCCGCGGCATTGCTGGGGACACTGGTCATCGAGCCGCTCACGCTGGGACTCAATGCCACCCTGCTGCATTGCTGGTCTCTGTCTTATCCCGTCTATTACTCCTATGTCAAGGTGTCGTGGTTCCTGGGGGCCTTGCTCTTCTGCTACCTGTGCTACCCGCTGCTGGCCCACTGGTTCCTCCCCTTGCGATTGCGACACAAACTGGCGGTGCTTGCAGTGCTGGCCGTCATTGCGATAGCCGTGCTTGCGGGTACCGACGATTACAGCCGCACGGCGTTGTATGTTTTCCCGCCCATGCGTGTCATCGATTTCCTCATCGGCATGACGCTGCCCCATGTGTGCCGCGTGGCACGCAACCTTCCTGTTGTCGGTAAGGGCGAGAACGGCACCGATGCCGAACTCGTTGCCGTCGCTGTCCTGTCGTTGGCAGTGACGGTTCATGGCTCTTATCCCGGTGTGCGTCCCTGGAGCGACACGGTCATCTGGTGGATACCGCAGGCACTGCTCATTATGGTCTGCTACCTCTATGACAGGCGAGAGGGCTTTATCGGCAAGATAATGGCTTCCAGGCCCTTGCAGTGGATAGGGACTGTGTGCTTCGAGCTGTTCATGCTGCAAGGCATTGCTGCACTCATCTACAATTATCTGGTTGCTCCGGCCTTCGGTCACCTGGGACTGGCCCGCTTGGGTATTGATCCTTACGACCTGCTCCCATGGATGATTATTCCGCTGGGTATTGTCCTTGCATGGGTAGTTAACCGCCTGTTCACGCGTCCATTGAACCGTCTGCTCAAGAAGTGCTGAGGACATGTCGGAAATATTGTATAAAAACATATCAGGCTATAGTTTTTTGTCCGTTTGCGCAATATTGGAAGTGAAATTGCGTTAATAGGGTTAAATGGACCTGCCTAAGCTGAGACATATTGCATGCATGTTGCTGTTGTTGATGGGGTGTGCGCTGGCACAAGCCCAGGACAATGACATGATTCTGAACCGTCCCTATGCCGACGTGAAGCCGTTGCATTTCGGCTTCTCGGTGGGCATGAATTTTCAGAATCTTGCCATCACCAACAACGGCCTTGTCACCGACGACGGTGAGGAGTGGTATGCCGACATACCTGCCCACTCGCCGGGTTTCAGTGTGAACGTACTGGCCGACTTGCGTCTCGCCGAGCACTTCAACCTGAGAATCTCGCCGGGCCTGTACTTTGGCAACAAGGTGGTGCGCTACCTCAATCACCGTGGCAATCCCGACTGGGTGGAGCAGAGCCATTACAAGCAGAGCCAGAATATCAAGTCGACCTACATTGTGGTGCCTATCGACGTGAAAATGTCGGCCAAGCGTTACCACAACATGAGGCCTTACTTTACCGGTGGCGTGATGTATGCCCACGACCTGTCCAAGGACCGCAGTGAGCAGCTCAAACTCAAGGACGCCGATGTAATGCTCACCGTTGGCATGGGATGTGACTTCTACATGCCGTTTTTCAAGCTCTGTCCCGAAGTCAAGTTCTGCTTCGGCCTCAAGAACCTGCTGGACAAAAACCGCCCCGACTTGGAGGACAACCCCGAGATGTTGCGTTTTACCCAGAGTGTGAACAAGGTGACAAGCAATATGGTCGTCGTGACGTTCTTCTTTGAATGATTAGGGATGAGAATGAAGTTTCACAACATACGTCATCTGTTGGCCGCGGCCGTGCTCAGCACCGTCGTGGCACTTGGCGTTGATGCCCAGGTTGATGCCGCATTTTCCCACTTCTGGATGGGGCAGAGCTACTACAACCCCGCCGTGGCAGGAGAATTGAGCGCCATCAGGCTCAATTTGGGAAGCCGCATGCAGTGGGTGGACTTCAAGCATGCGCCCATGACCTTCTACTTCAGTGCCGACATGCCCTACAAGCTGCTGGAGCAGAAGTTGGGTGTGGGTGCCAAGGCCGAGTTTGAGCGCATTGGTCTTTATACCAACACGAGAATTGGCGCCCAACTGGCATGGAAGCGCAAGATTGGCAAGGGTACCATCAGCGTGGGTATTCAGCCGGGTGTGTTCTCGCAGACCTTCCGCGGCAAGGAAGTCATCATGCCCGAGGACGAAGCTCACCAGGGCAACGATGAGGCCATCCCCAAACAGGATGTTTCGGGAACCGTCTTTGACGCCAACGCGGGTGTGTATTATACCCATCCCAAGTTCTGGGTGGGCTTTTCGGTGACCCATTTGACCTCGCCCAATATCGAGTTGAAGGTGTCTCGCGAGTCAATCGATTACTATGAGTTTCAGGTGAGTCGCAGCTATTATTTTATGGTTGGTGGCAATATTCCCATTAATAATACGTTATTTGATATACAACCCTCGGGAATGTTTGCCGCTACTCAGAACTTTTGGACTGCTCAGGTGGCCGCAAAAGTGCGCTATAACCGAATGCTCAACATCGGAGCCGGTTACCGATGGAAAGATGCCGTGACGGCTTTCATCGGTGTGAATCTGAAGGATGCCTACATCGGCTACGCCTATGATTACCCCGTTTCGGCAGTGAGCAAGGCAACCTTTGGCAGCCATGAGGTGTTTATCACCTATCATGTCAAGCTTGACCCCAAGGAGAAGAACAAGAATAAACAAAAAAGCGTACGCTTAATGTAAAATATGAAGAAACTAGTTTTGATACTTTTGGTCGCTGTGGCGACCGTGTCCTGCGGTTCCATTCGCAAGGGCGGCACCGGCGGCGGTGAGGTAACCGGCGTCGGAGCTACTGTGTTTAACGAGACCACCCCGTTTGGCATGGTACTCGTTGACGTCGGCTCGATGCGTGAAGGACCTGCCGAGAGAGACTCCATTTGGGGAATCGATTCTACGGCACACGGCATCTCGGTAGATGCCTTCTGGATGGACGAGATGGAGGTGAGCAACTCCAAGTACAAGCAGTTCGTCTATTGGGTGCGCGACTCCATCATCCGCGAGCGTCTTGCCGATCCCGCCTACGGTGGCAATGAGGAGTTCAAGATCGAGGAGGATAAGGAAGGCAACCCCGTCACCCCGCATCTGGACTGGAGCAAGAATATCCCCTGGAAGAACCCCAGCGAGGACGAGGAACGTGCCATCGAGAGCGTGTATCGCATCAACCCCATCACCGGTGTCAAGGAACTTGACGCTGCGCAGATGAACTACCGCTTTGAGGTCTATAACCTGACCGAGGCAGCCAAGCGCCGTCACCGCTTTGACCCCACGCGTCGTGACTACAACACCGACCACGAGGTGGACTTGACACCGCCCACCATCAGCAAGGACACTGCCTATATCGATGACGAGGGCCGCATTGTTCGCCAGACCATCACGCGCGCCCTGCAGAGCGACTACGACTTCCTGAACACCTACATCGTCAACATCTACCCCGACACCACGTGCTGGGTGAACGACTTTGAGAACGCTTACCAGGAGCCCTACGTGCGCATGTACTTCGCTAACGGCAACTACAACAACTATCCCGTCGTGGGTGTGAGCTGGGAGCAGGCCAACGCCTTCTGCCACTGGCGCACCGAGTTCCTGAAGAAGTCGCTGGGCAACCAGGGCATCTATGTGGAGCCTTTCCGCCTGCCCACCGAGGCCGAGTGGGAGTTTGCCGCTCGTGCCGGCCAGAACAAGAACAAGTATCCGTGGGACGGCGACCTGCCACTGACCGTGGACGAGGGCTGCTTCTACGCCAACTTCAAGCCTGACGAGGGCAACTACGTCAAGGACGGTTACATCATCTCGGCTCCCGTGGGCACCTATGAGCCCAACGACTACGGCCTGTATGACATGGCAGGTAACGTGAGCGAGTGGACCTCTACGGCCTATACCGAGAGCATCGACCGCATGACCGACGACATCAACCCCGAGTACCGCTACTACGTGGCACAGGAGGACCCCTACAAGATGTCGCGCAAGATCGTTCGCGGCGGTTCATGGAAGGACGTGGTTCACAACATACGTGCCGACCTGCGCATGTGGGAGTACCAGAACGAGCAGAGGAGCTACATCGGCTTCCGTTGCGTACGCTCCAAAGTGGGTCTTGTCAAGGGCAAGCGCAAAAACTGCTGCAAGGACTAATCCGCACATTATATAAGAAAAAACAAATCATCACACTCATTATTTTATAGTTCAAGCAACAATGGGTAAAATCAAGAGATATAAAAAGAAAGCAGGCCGATTCCTGAAGAGTGACAGCGGCCAGCGTTTTTTCAACTTTGCCTACAGTATCGGTGCTGCCATCGTTATCTTGGGTGCCTTGTTCAAGATTCTGCACATGCCGCTGGGTAACTTGCTGCTCAGTGTCGGTATGGGTACCGAGGTGCTCATGTTCGTGCTCACGGCATTTGATAAGCCCGAGAAGGAATATCACTGGGAGGAAGTCTTCCCCGTGCTGGCCAGCCAGGACCCTGAGGACCGTCCCGACTTCAATACCGGCGGCGGTATCTTCATCGGTGGTGCCGGCGGCAGCGGCGAGGGTGGATATGAAGGCGGTGAAATCAACGTCAGCGTCTCTGATGCCAAGAACGCCGTGGGTCTGCCCCAGGGTGTGAACCTGAGCGAGGAGGATACCCTGTCGCTGAGCGAGAGCATCGCCAAGATGGCCGCTGCCAGCGACCAGCTCTCACGCATGGCCGAGCTGACCGACGCCACCCAGCAGTATCTGAGCCAGATGGCAGGCATCAGCGAGCAGATGAAGAAGCTGGAGGCTACCACCACCGCATTGAACGAGGTGAGCGAGACCCTGCTGGGCAGCTATCGCGCCATCACCGACAACAGCCAGAACATTACCGAGAGCTCCACGGGCTATGTGGACCAGATGCAGGCCCTCAACCACAACATCAGCGGCTTGAACACCATCTACGAAATCCAGCTCAAGAGCATCTCGTCGCAGCTCGAGAACATCGACCGCGTGAACCGCGGCCTGAAGGACATCCGCGACATGTACGAGAAGAGTGCTGCCGAGAGTGCCCACTATTGTGACGAGACCGAGAAGATGGCCCGCTACATGAAGCAGCTCAACAGCGTCTATGAAAAGATGGTCAAGGCGATGACGGTGAACATGTACCGTCCCATGCCCGGAATGCCCGGCATCGAGCCCGACAGCAACGACAACGACGCTTGATGACAGCGCCACATCGATGATTAAACTAACGACATCAATCCTATTCTAACCGATAGAGAGAAACATATAGATGGCAACCTCAAAAAATAAGAGCGTCAACCGCATGTCGCCGCGAGAGAAGATGATTAACCTCATGTACATCGTCTTGACGGCCATGCTTGCCCTGAACGTGTCGAGCGACGTGCTCAACGGCTTCAGTCAGGTGCAGGACGGTTTGACTCGCTCCAACCGCACCATCACGGCGCGTAACCAGGCCCTCTATGGACAGCTTCAGGCGTTCAATGAGAAAAATCCCGAGAAGGGCAAGGTCTGGCTTGACAAGGCGACGCAGGTGGTCGGTGAGACCGACAGGCTCTATGACTATATCGACTCGCTCAAACTCCAGATCGTTCGTGTCGCCGACGGCGAGGACGGCGATGTGACCAACATCCGCAGCCGCGACAATACCGAGGCCGCCAGTGTCGTCATGCTGGCACCCAAGGGCGGCAAGGGCAAAGCGCTCAAGGCGCGCATCGACCAGTACCGCCAGTACGTGACCTCGTTCCTCGAGGATCCCGAGAAGCGCAAGAACCTGGAGACTGCGCTCTCGACGACGCCTCCCAAGGTGGCCGGCGTGTCGATGGACCAGAAGAAGACCTGGGAAGAGACCATGTTTGACAATATGCCCTGTATCGCAGCCGTGACACTGCTCACCAAGCTGCAGAACGACGTGCGCTACGCCGAGGGTGAGGTCCTGAACCAGATGATCACCAACATTGACTTGGGTGACCTGCGCGTGAACCTGGTCAATGCCTTCGTCGTGCCCGACTCCCGCATCGTGATGCGTGGCACCAAGTATAAAGCTCAGATCGTACTTGCGGCAATCGATACCACCCAGCGTCCCACCGTCTATGTCAACGGCCATGCACTGGCCAACAATAACGGCATCTATGAGGTGGGTACCGGCAAGGCCGGAAAATACGACTATTCGGGCTGGATCGAGGTGCTGGGACGTGACGGCACGGTAACGCGCCGTGACTTCAAGTCGAGTTACACCGTCATCGACCCGCTGGCTACCATTAGCGCCACGATGATGAATGTGCTCTATGCCGGCATCAACAACCCCATCAGCATCGCCGTGCCCGGTGTGCCGCAAGGCAGCATCAGCGCCACGATGACCAACGGAACGCTCACCAAGAGCGGTGACGGATGGGTGGCCCATCCCACCAAGGTGGGTGCCGAGTGTGTCATCTCGGTAACTGCCGAGATGGACGGTCAGCGCACCAGTGTGGGCAGCACCACCTTCAAGGTGCGCAAGTTGCCCGACCCGTCGCCCTTCATCACCTATAAGGACGCCAACGGCCAGACCAACCGCTTCAAGGGCGGCAAGTTCTCCAAAGCCCTGCTCATGGAGGCCAGGGGCCTTGATGCCGCTATCGACGATGACCTGCTCAACATCGACTACAAGGTCGTTTCGTTCGAGACCGTCTTTGTGGACGCTATGGGCAACGGTATTCCCGAGGTGTCCAACGGCGCACAGTTCTCGGAGCGCCAGAAGAATCGCATGCGCGCCCTGCAGCGTGGCAAGTTCTTCCTGATTCGCAATGTCAAGGCAACAGGTCCTGACGGCATCACTCGCACCATCTCGCCGATGGACGTCACCGTGAATTAATATAACTGGATTATAACCGAACAATAAAAGATATGAAAACTCTTAGATTGATTATTGCTCTCTTGCTTGTCGGCTTGGCTCTTGGCGCTGGTGCCCAGGTGACCAAACGCAGCGGCAATGACGCCCGAGGCAAGAAGGACAACAAGAAAGAGGGTGGGGTGGCGATCACCGACCGCCAGCAATCGTTCTATGAGGTCAAGGAACCCCATGATGCTGACCTGCAGTGGATGAAGGTCATCTATCGCTCCATCGACCTGACCAAGGGCAAGAATGCCGCGCTCTACTATCCCGAGATTCCCAACGAGGACGGCTCCAACCTGTACTTCATCATCATGCGTCTGCTGGCCAACAACCAGCTCGCGGCATACGAGTACCTGCCCGACGGACGCGAGATGTTCACCGAGGAGTACCGTATCAAGGACGTGGGCGAGTTGTTCACCCGTTTCCAGCTCTACTTCACCGAGGCCAAGGGCAGCACCGAGAAGAACCCCCTCTATGAGTTTGAGGATGCCGACATCCGCGGCAACGAGGTGTTGTGCTACTATATCATCGAGAAGTGGGAGTTTGACACCCGCAGCAACCAGATGAGGCCCCGTGTCGAGGCTTTGTGCCCGGTGATGGTCCAGGTCGACGACTTCACCGGCGAGTCCATGCCTTATCCCATGTTCTGGGTGAAGTTGAACGACATCCGCCCCTATATGGCCCAGCAGTATGTCTTCACAGACGATGACAACAACCTGCCGCGTTACAGCATCGACGACTTCTTCAAGTTGAACATGTACACCGGCGAGATCATCAAGACCAAGAACCTGCGCAACAAGCCCCTGAAGGCGCTCTATCCCGATGCCGAGGCCTACAAGCACGCCCAGGACAGCATTGAGGAGAGGCTGCGCAGCTTCAACAAGGACCTGTGGGTGCCGCCTCTGGAGGTGCTGCAGGCACGTGCCGAGGCCGAGGCAAAAGCTCAGGCAGAGGCTGAAGGCGAAGTCGAAGAAGGCGAGGAGGGCGTAGAGGCCAAGGAAGAGTCGGCCGATGAGGAAAAGACCGTTACACGCACCACCAAGCGCGGCAGCAAGTCGGCTTCCTCCGACAAGAAGTCGGCTAAGGCCAAAGCCAAGGAGAAAAAGACCAAAATCAAGGAGCGCAAGCCCAAGACGAGCACCCAGAGTGTCAACACCGGTGTGCGCTCGGTGCGCAACCGCAAGAAATAACAGGACATTCCACGCCTTGGCGGATGAATGTCTGAGCTATTAGCAGGCGCGGGTCGTCAATCGGCCCGCGCCTGTCGTTTGATGCATTTTTTGCGTTGATGTGAAAAATATTCAGTAAAAATGTTGCCCGTGGAGGAAATTTGGCGTAAATTTGCGGCGCTAAAAAACGAAAGGGGGTTGTAAATCCTGAGTTAAAAGACTGATTATCAATACATATCACCCGATTTGACATCGCACGGCACGTGGCTCGCTGGCGATGTGTCATCCATATAGAGCCGCAACAAGGAAGAAAATCCAAACTATTTACAAACAAACAATACATTTAAAACAAAAACAAACTCATTATGATTATTGTACCCGTTAAGGAAGGCGACAACATCGAACGCGCCCTGAAGAAATTCAAACGCAAAACTGAAAAAACCGGTGTCATCAAGGAATTGCGCAAGCGTCAGGCTTTTGAGAAGCCCTCAATCACCAACCGCAAGAAGATGATGAAGGCCGAGTACGTGCAGCAGCTGCGCACCCGTGAGGATTAATCAGCTGGCAACGCACTTTTCAGCACAATAAACGGCGGAAACCGAGTTAAAAATCGGTTTCCGTCATTTTTTTTTGGCACAAAATTTGCATTTCACGAAAATAGTTGCTAACTTTAGCACCTCAAAAAACCGCCCTTTCCCATTGCCGCTTTTGCCGCAATGGAAATTGCGCCGGTTTATTCAAGTAAATGCCTATGAACGCAACAGTCGAACGCTTCCTGCAATACCTGCGCCACGAGCGCAACCTGTCCCAGAGGACGGTAGACACCTACCGCCGCAATCTGGAGCAATGGCAGGACCAAGTCACTGCCACAGGGCGGGCGCTCGATCTGGCATCGGTTACAGCCAACGACATACGAGAGTGGCTCATCGACCGCGCGGCGCGCGGTGACGCTCCGGCAACACTGCGGCTCAAGGTGCAGGCGCTCAGGGCACTGTATCGTTACCTGCTGCGCCACGGCGAGGTAACAACCAATCCTGCAGCGCAGGTTGAGCTGGCCAAGCTGGCCAAACCCTTACCCAAGTTTGTTCGTGAAAAGACCGTCGATGCCGTGCTGGATGCCGACGTCGATAAGGATGACTTTACCCAGGTGCGTGACCGTCTCGTCGTGATGCTGTTCTACGAGACCGGCATCCGCCTGAGTGAGCTCATCGGCTTGCAGGATGCAGCCGTCGATGTGGACAAACGCGAGCTCAAGGTGAGGGGAAAGCGCGACAAGGACCGCATCGTCCCCTTTGGCGACGAGTTGGCCATGTGGTTGACCAGTTACCGCCGGCTGCGGGCCAGCGTGCCTGCCCAGTGCGGCAACCTGCTGCTCACGTCCAGGGGCAAGCCTCTGTATCCCTCGCTGGTCTATCATGTCGTCCACGACTCGCTGGCCAGCGCCGGCGGCACGGGTAAACTGAGTCCCCACGTACTGCGGCACACCTTTGCCACTGTCATGCTCAACAGCGGGGCAGAACTCAACAACGTCAAGGAACTGCTGGGCCATGAGAGCCTGGCGGCCACTCAGGTGTACACCCATGTGACACTGAGTGAACTACAACATAATTATGAACTCGCCCATCCACGGGCACTAAAAAAAGGAGGTTATTATGGAAATTAAGATCAATGCCATCCACTTTGATGCAACCGAGAAACTCAATGACTTCATCAACAAGAAAGTTGACAAGCTGGGTAAGTACAACGAGGAAATCTCTAATGCCGAGGTCATTCTCAAGGTAGTGAAACCCGAGACGGCCATGAACAAGGAAGCGTCGGTGCGCCTGAACGTGCCCCGCAACGAGGACCTGTTTGCCAACAAGGTAGCCGATACCTTTGAAGAGGCCATCGACAACTGCGTCGACGCCCTCAAGCGCCAGCTCGAGAAGGGCCGCCGCGACAGGTAACACACGCCCCACATATTGAAGACATATCATGCCCCCTGCCCGCACACTGCTGCCGGCAGGGGGCGCTGCAACAGGAGATGTGCCACTCTTCGCGGTATAATATATTATATATAATGTGATGGGGTGGGGCGGAGCTGGCTTGGCACGAAAAATGCAGTAGCTCGTTTTCCTTGCACAATACACTGTTAATCAGGTTGTTGATGTTGTATATTGGGCTTCGTTGAAAACTTTTTTGAAAAAAAAGTGAGAAAAAGTTTGTCAGTTTGGAAAATGGTTGTACCTTTGCATCCGCAAACGAGAACGCCCCGTATCTCAATGCGCAACGATAGATGCCTCTTTAGCTCAGTTGGCCAGAGCACGTGATTTGTAATCTCGGGGTCGTTGGTTCGAATCCGACAAGAGGCTCAAAGAACATAACACAATGGGTAGATTCCAGAGTGGCCAAATGGGGCAGACTGTAAATCTGCTGCGTCATCGCTTCGGTGGTTCGAATCCATCTCTACCCACATGTTTTGCGGAAGTAGCTCAGTTGATAGAGCATCAGCCTTCCAAGCTGAGGGCCGCGGGTTTGAGCCCCGTCTTCCGCTCAAGAAACAAACCGAATATTGCCTATGTAGCTCAGGGGTAGAGCACTTCCTTGGTAAGGAAGAGGTCGCGGGTTCAAATCCCGCCATCGGCTCAACGAGTAGAACGCTTCGCCTCTCACTGATTGCGGGTTAATGTTATCATAAGAGGTGAAGTGATTTACGCAATAAGGTAGAGTAATATAATTCATTCAATTTACAATAACAACTAACAGTTATGGCAAAAGAGCATTTTGAAAGAACAAAACCGCATGTTAACATCGGTACTATTGGTCACGTTGACCACGGTAAAACTACCCTGACCGCAGCTATCACCACCGTGCTTGCTAAGGACGGTGACATCGCCGGCGATAGCGTTCGTTCGTTCGATTCGATCGACAACGCCCCCGAGGAGAAGGAGCGCGGTATCACTATCAACACCGCTCACGTTGAGTATGAGACCAAGAATCGTCACTATGCTCACGTTGACTGCCCGGGCCACGCTGACTATGTAAAGAACATGGTTACTCAGACCCGCGAGCACATCCTGCTCGCCCGTCAGGTGAACGTTCCCCGTCTGGTTATCTTCTTGAACAAGTGTGACTCTCCCGACGTTGACGACGAGATGATTGAGCTCGTTGAGATGGACGTTCGTGACCTGTTGAACGAGTATGATTTCGACGGTGAAAACACCCCCATCATCAAGGGTTCGGCACTGGGTGCCCTGCAGGGTGAGCCCAAGTGGGAAGACACCGTTCGCGAGTTGATGAACGCTGTTGACGAGTGGATCCCCCTGCCCCCGCGTGATCGTGACAAGCCCTTCCTGATGCCCATCGAGGACGTCTTCTCAATCACTGGCCGTGGCACCGTTGCTACCGGTCGTATCGAGACTGGTGTCGTTAAGGTCGGCGACGAGGTTCAGATCATGGGTCTGGGTGCCGAGATGAAGTCGGTAGTTACCGGCGTTGAGATGTTCCGCAAGATCCTCGATGAGGGTGAAGCTGGTGACAACGTTGGTCTGCTGCTCCGCGGTATTGACTATAAGACCATCAAGCGTGGTATGGTAATCTGCCACCCGGGTGTTATCAAGCCCCACGATCACTTCAAGGCTTCGATCTACGTCCTGAAGAAGGAAGAGGGTGGTCGTCACACTCCGTTCCACAACCACTATCGTCCCCAGTTCTACATCCGTACCCTGGATGTAACCGGTGAGATCATGCTCCCCGCTGGTGTCGAGATGGTAATGCCTGGTGACAACGTCGAGATCGACGTCAAGCTGATCACTCCGGTTGCTTGCAGCGAAGGTCTGCGTTTCGCTATCCGCGAGGGTGGCCGCACCGTAGGTTCCATCGAGGACTAATTCCCCTAGGGAATAGTCGTCAACCGCCTGGCGCCGCAATGGCGCAAGGCAAACGAATAAAAGGTCTGGCTGCATGCCAGTCAGACCTTTTTTAATACGGGAATAGCTCAGTTGGTAGAGCGACGGTCTCCAAAACCGTAGGTCGTGAGTTCGAGCCTTACTTCCCGTGCAACAAGAAAGACGAAATAAACAAATGAAGAAGTTTTTTAATAACAGGCTTACGGATATCAAGGAATCTTATAACGAACTCGTTCATAAGGTTTCTTGGCCTACTAAGAGTGAACTGGCCAATAGCACTATCGTCGTGATGGTTGCTTCCATCATCGCGGCGCTGGTCATTTGGGTAATCGACCTGTGCATCAACGAAGTGATGCACCTCGTTTACGGCGTGGCTGCCTGATCATAGGGCGCTCCGTTATCTACTGCGCACTCGTGTGCGCGGCGTGTTTCATCCAGTACTATTATTTAACAAACTGTCACTGCACTAGTCACAACTATGTCTCAAGGTAAGCATCAGTGGTATATCTTGCGTACCATCTCGGGCAAGGAGATGAAGGTGAAAGAGATGATTGAGGGTTACAGGAAGAATAATCCTGCGTACGCCGAGAATATCTCTCAGATTCTCGTGCCGACCGAGAAGGTCTACACAACGCGTGCCGGGAAGAAGGTTCTCAAGGAGAAAGTCATGTTCTCGGGTTATGTGTTTGTAAAGCTGGAGCTCATCCCCGACATCGAAGTGACGCTGCAGGACACCACCAACGTGGTGAACTTCGTGCGCTCGCGTGAAGGCGAACGCCGCCCCGAGCCCGTGCCCGAGTCTCAGATTCTGACGATGCTGGGTCACGCCGAGGCGCGCGAGATGGAGGCCGCCGATGCCGTCAACGACTATGTCGTGGGCGAGTCGGTAAAGGTCAACTTCGGCCCCTTCAGCGGCTTCATCGGCGAGATCAAGGAGATCAACGCCGAGAAGCGCGAGCTCACGGTGATGGTGAAGGTATTTGGACGCGAGACGCCGCTCAAGTTGGATCATTCGCAAGTCGAGCGTGAGTAATGCCATTGCGGTCGATGTTACGCAACCGCGGCACTGCTTACATTGTTTTTAACACCTATATAAATTGAATTTGTACAATGGCTAAAGAAATTGCTGGACAGATCAAATTGCAGATTAAGGGTGGGGCTGCAAACCCCTCGCCTCCCGTAGGTCCCGCGCTGGGTTCTAAGGGTATCAACATCATGGATTTTTGCAAGCAATTCAACGCCCGCACCCAGGCTAAGGCCGGCAAGGTGTTGCCCGTAGTGATCTCTTACTACGCCGACAAGAGTTTTGACTTCATCGTCAAGACTTCTCCCGTGCCCGTTCAGCTGCTGGAGGCTGCCAAGATCAAGGGTGGTTCTGGTGAACCTAACCGCGTGAAGGTGGCTTCGGTGACCTGGGACCAGGTGAAGGAAATTGCCGAGGACAAAATGCCTGATTTGAACTGTTTTACATTAGCCTCGGCTATGCGTATGGTGGCCGGCACAGCAAGAAGTATGGGTATCACTGTAAAGGGTCAATTCCCTGAGAACGTTTAAAAACTTTATTGATTATGAGTAAATTAACGAAAAATCAGAAGTTATACAACGCGAAGGTTGAAGCGGGGAAGGCTTACACCCTTGAGGAAGCTGCAGCATTGGTTAAGGAAATCACTTTCACCAAGTTTGACGCTTCCACCGATATCGACGTACGTCTTGGTGTGGATCCCCGTAAGGCCAACCAGATGGTTCGTGGCGTTGTATCGCTGCCTCATGGCACTGGCAAGCAGGTTCGCGTTCTGGTTCTCTGTGGACCGGATGCTGAGGCTGCTGCTAAGGAAGCTGGAGCAGAATATGTCGGTCTTGACGAGTACATCGACAAGATTAAAGGCGGTTGGACCGACATTGACGTGATTATCACTCAGCCCCAAATCATGGGAAAGGTGGGTCCTCTGGGTCGCATTCTGGGTCCTCGTGGCCTGATGCCCAACCCCAAGAGCGGCACCGTTACTCCTGACGTTGCAAAGGCTGTGAAAGAAGTGAAACAAGGTAAGATCGACTTCAAGGTCGATAAGGGTGGTATCGTACACACCTCCATCGGTAAGGTATCGTTCAGCCCCGAGCAGATTCGCGACAACGCTGCCGCGTTCATCAACACGCTCATCAAGCTGAAACCCGCCGCTGCTAAGGGTACGTACATCAAGAGCATTTATCTTTCGAGCACCATGAGCAAGGGCATCAAGGTTGATCCCAAGTCGATTGAGGCTTAAACATTTTAAAACGATTGAAACGAAATGAGAAAGGAAGATAAAACCTTATTGATCGACAAGATCAAAGAGACTCTTGACCAGTACAGTGTCGTTTATCTGGCTAACACCACTTCGCTGAACGCTGAGAAGACCGTGGACTTGCGCCGCGCTGCTTTCAAGGCTGGCATCAAGATGATGGTGGTCAAGAACACCCTGTTGAAGAAGGCCATGGACGCATGTGACGTCGATTATAGTGGTCTTTATGAGGCCCTGGCTGGCCCTACCACGCTGTTGCTGAGCGACACGGGTAACGCGCCTGCTAAACTCATCAAGGAATTCCGCGGTAAGAAGGAGACCATCCCCGCATTCAAGGCTGCTTATGTCGAGGAGACCGTCTATGTAGGCGAGCAGAATCTCGACACCCTCGTGGCCATCAAGAGCAAGAACGAGCTCATCGCCGATGTTGTGGCATTGCTGCAGTCGCCGGCCAAGAACGTTATCAGTGCTCTGCAGTCGGGTGGCAATAAGCTCCACGGAGTCCTGGAAACCTTATCCAAAAAAGAAAATTAATCAAAAACAAAAACAACAATCATTTTTAAATCCATACTATTATGGCAGATTTGAAAGCTTTTGCAGAACAGTTAGTGAACCTTACCGTAAAGGAAGTTAACGAACTCGCTCAGATTTTGAAAGACGAATATGGCATCGAGCCCGCCGCTGCAGCTGTTGCTGTTGCTGCTGGTCCCGCCGCTGGTGCAGCCGCCGAGGCCGAGGAGAAGACTTCGTTCGACGTTGTCCTCAAGGCCGCTGGTGCACAGAAGCTCCAGGTGATCAAGAAGGTGAAAGAGCTCCTGAGCCTTGGCTTGAAGGATGCTAAGGACATGGTTGACGGTGCTCCCTCGACCATCAAGGAAGGTGCTACCAAGGACGAGGCCGACGCTCTGAAGGCTGAGCTCGAGGGTCTTGGCGCCGAGATCGAGCTGAAATAATAGCACCCCGGTAACGGGTGTTTGGGTTAAGAATCACCACCGATAGTGGGTTCTTAACCTTTTTGTGTCAAAATTGACCTGCACAATAAGATTCATCGGAGTTGTCCCGGCCATGGGGCTCTCCAAGGCCGGGACAACGAGACCGATGGACCTGACCCTCAGGCTTTTGCGTGATTGCCGCCAGAGTGCGGCAACGTGGCGAGAACCGACGATTATTCTGCTATTCCACCATCTCTCATTAGTTGAGTTCACATAATTTTTCTTTGTCAATGTCAGTTTCAAATAAAGACCGCATCAATTTCGCGCGAGTTAGAAATCCCTATCCCTATCCTGATTTCCTCGACGTGCAGTTACAGTCATTCCGTGATTTCCTGCAACTGGATACACCGACTGAAAAAAGAAAAAACGAGGGACTCTATAAAGTTTTTGCCGAGAATTTCCCCATCGAGGATACGCGCAACAACTTTAAACTCGAATTCCTTGATTACTACATCGATCCGCCTCGTTACTCTATTGACGAGTGCCTCGACATCGGCTTGACCTACAGTGTACCGCTCAAGGCCAAGCTCAAGCTGTACTGCACCGACCCTGACCATAATTTCCCTACCGAGATTCAGGACGTGTACTTGGGTTCCATCCCTTACATGACGGACAAGGGCACCTTTGTCATCAATGGTGCTGAGCGCGTTGTCGTTTCACAGCTGCACCGTTCGCCGGGCGTGTTCTTCGGACAGAGCCTGCATGCCAACGGCACGAAGCTGTACTCGGCACGCATCATCCCCTTCCGCGGGTCGTGGATTGAGTTCGCTACGGACATCAACAACGTGATGTATGCCTACATCGACCGCAAGAAGAAGTTACCGGTGACCACCCTGTTGCGCGCCATCGGTCTTGAAACCGACAACGACATCATCCAAGAGTTCGGCCTGGCTGAGGAGATCAAGGTCAACAAGACCAACCTCAAGAAGGCTGTTGGCCGCAAGCTCGCTGCCCGCGTGCTGCGCTCCTGGAGTGAGGACTTTGTCGATGAGGATACGGGTGAGGTAGTAAGCATCGAGCGTAACGACGTGATCATTGACCGTGACACCGAGTTGCAGGAGGAGAATATCGCCGAGATTCTCGAGTCTGGCGTGGCAACTATCCTGTTGCACCGCGAGGATGTGAACACGAGCGATTATCAGATCATTTTCAACACCCTCAACAAGGACACCTGTAACAGTGGCAAGGAGGCGGTGAACTTCATCTACCGCCAGTTGCGCAATGCCGAGCCGCCCGATGACAACAGTGCCCGCGAGGTGATCACCAACCTGTTCTTCAGTGAGAAGCGCTATGACCTGGGCGAGGTGGGACGTTTCCGCATCAACGCCAAGTTGGGTCTCACCACCGACCCCGACAAGCGCGTCTTGACCCGTGAGGACATCACCGAGATCATTAAGTACCTCATCGGCTTGATTAACAGCAAGCAGGATGTGGACGATATCGACCACTTGAGTAACCGTCGCGTGCGCACCGTCGGTGAGCAGCTGTACAACCAGTTCGGCGTCGGTTTGGCCCGCATGGCCCGCACTATCCGCGAGCGCATGAACGTGCGTGACACCGAGCAGTTCGCTCCCATCGACCTGATCAACGCCAAGACCATCTCGAGCGTGATCAACACCTTCTTTGGTACCAACGCCCTGTCGCAGTTCATGGACCAGACCAACCCGCTGGCCGAGATTACCCACAAGCGCCGTATGAGCGCCCTGGGTCCTGGCGGTTTGTCGCGTGAGCGTGCCGGCTTTGAGGTGCGTGACGTACACTACACCCACTATGGCCGTCTGTGCCCGATCGAGACCCCTGAGGGTCCCAACATCGGTCTGATTTCGTCATTGTGCGTGTATGCCAAGATCAACAATCTGGGATTCATCGAGACTCCTTACCGCAAGGTCGAGGACAGCAAGGTGGACCTGGACAATGACCACATCATCTATCTCACCGCCGAGGACGAGGAAGACCGCATCATCGCTCAGGGCAATGCGCCGCTGAACGAGGACGGAACCTTCGTGCGTGACCGTGTCAAGGCCCGCAAGAACGCCGACTTCCCCGTTGTCGCTCCCGATGAGGTTGAGCTCATGGACGTGTCGCCGCAACAGATCGCCTCGATCGCTGCAGCGCTCATCCCGTTCCTGGAGCATGACGACGCTAACCGTGCTCTGATGGGTGCGAACATGATGCGCCAGGCTGTGCCTCTGTTGCGCAGCGAGGCTCCCATCGTGGGCACCGGCATCGAGCAGCGCATGGCCTATGACAGCCGCACTCAGTTGCAGGCCGAGGGCGAGGGCGTTGTCGAGTTTGTTGACGCCAGCGTGATCCGCATCAAGTATGACCGCACCGAGGATGAGGAGTTCGTCTCGTTTGACAGTGCTGTCAAGGAATACAAGCTGCCCAAGTTCCGCAAGACCAACCAGAGTACCACGATCGACCTGCGCCCCATCTGTGAGGCTGGTGACCGTGTGACCAAGGGTCAGATTCTTACCGAGGGTTATTCGACCCAGAACGGTGAGTTGGCACTGGGCCGTAACCTCAAGGTGGCTTACATGCCCTGGAAGGGTTACAACTATGAGGACGCTATCGTGATCAACGAGCGCCTGGTGCGCGAGGATATCCTCACCAGTGTCCACGTGGACGAGTACACCCTCGAGGTGCGCGAGACCAAGCGTGGTATGGAGGAGTTGACCAACGATATACCCAACGTCAGCGAGGACGCTACCAAGGATCTTGACGAGCGCGGTATCATCCGCATCGGTGCTCATGTCATCCCCGGTGACATCCTGATCGGTAAGATCACTCCTAAGGGTGAGAGCGATCCCACCCCCGAGGAGAAGCTGCTGCGTGCCATCTTCGGCGACAAGGCCGGCGACGTTAAGGACGCCTCGTTGAAGGCTAATCCCTCGCTCAAGGGCGTTGTCATCGGCACCCGACTGTTTGCCCGTGCCGTGAAGAAGCGCACCCGTGGTGTGGATCCCGAGATCGAGGCCCTGGACAACGACTACAAGGCACGTCAGGAGGAACTGCGCGGTATCCTCATCGAGAAGCTTAACACCCTGACCGAGGGTCGCATCTCGCAGGGCGTGAAGAATTACATGGACGAGGAAATCGTGCCCAAGGGTGAGAAGTTTACCCGCGAGCTCATCATGGGCATCGAGAACTTCGACAGCGTGAACCTGAGCCGCTGGACTGCCGACAGCCGTCGCAACGAGCTCATCCGTTCGGTTGTGATGAACTATCTGCACAAGAGCAAGGCCTATGAGGCTGAACTCAAGCGCAAGAAGCTCGACATCAGCATTGGTGACGAGCTGCCCTCGGGCATCATGCAGCTGGCCAAGGTCTATATCGCCAAGAAGCGCAAAATCAGCGTCGGTGATAAGATGGCAGGTCGCCATGGTAACAAGGGTATCGTTTCGCGCGTCGTGCGTCAGGAGGATATGCCCTTCCTGGCCGACGGAACTCCCGTTGACCTGGTTCTGAACCCGCTGGGTGTGCCCTCGCGTATGAACCTGGGTCAGATCTTTGAGGCTGTCCTCGGTTGGGCCGGTCGTGAGCTCAATGTGAAGTTCGCAACCCCCATCTTCGACGGATGCAGCCTGAATGACCTGAACGAGTGGACCGACAAGGCTGGTCTGCCGCGTGCCGGCACGACCCAGCTCTATGACGGTGCTACCGGTGAGCCCTTCGACCAGAAGGCTACCGTCGGCGTGACCTACTTCCTCAAACTTGGTCACATGGTTGAGGACAAGATGCACGCCCGCTCGATTGGCCCGTACAGCCTCATCACCCAGCAGCCACTTGGTGGTAAAGCCCAGTTTGGTGGTCAGCGCTTTGGTGAGATGGAGGTTTGGGCACTGGAGGCCTTCGGTGCCAGCCATGTGCTTCAGGAAATCCTCACCGTCAAGAGTGACGACGTGGTGGGCCGCAGCAAGGCCTACGAGGCTATTGTCAAGGGCGATGCAATGCCCACTCCGGGTATTCCCGAATCGCTCAACGTGCTTCTGCACGAGTTGCGTGGACTGTGTCTGAATGTGAAACTCGATTAAATTACCGCAAACTACTATGGCTTTCAAGAAAGATACAAAGATAAAGAACAATTTCACCAAGATCTCAATCAGTCTGGCTTCGCCCGACGAGATTCTGGAGAACTCGCATGGTGAGGTGCTCAAGCCCGAAACCATCAACTACCGTACCTACAAGCCTGAGCGTGACGGACTGTTCTGTGAACGCATCTTTGGCCCTGTCAAGGACTATGAGTGCCATTGCGGCAAGTACAAGCGCATTCGCTACAAGGGCATCGTCTGCGACCATTGTGGTGTCGAGGTCACCGAGAAGAAGGTGCGCCGCGAGCGCAGCGGTCACATCGAGCTCGTCGTCCCCGTGGCTCACATCTGGTACTTCCGTTCACTGCCTAACAAGATTGGTTACTTGCTGGGTATTCCCACCAAGAAGCTCGACATGATCATCTACTACGAGCGTTATGTCGTGATCAATCCTGCTGGTGTGAAGTATGACAATGGTACCGAGAGCAAGGAGCTGCAGAAGTATGACCTGCTCACCGAGGACGAGTATGTTGCCATCATGGAGAAGCTCCCCAAGGACAACCAGGCTCTGGAGAACGATAACCCCGACAAGTTCATCGCCAAGATGGGTGCCGAGGCTATCTATGACCTCCTTGCTGAGCTTGACCTGGACTCGCTGGCCAACACCCTGCGTGACCGTGCCTACAAGGAGAACTCACAGCAGCGCAAGACCGAGGCCCTGAAGCGCCTGCAGGTGGTGGAATCGTTCCGCACCAGCAAGGGCGTGAACCGTCCCGAGTGGATGATCCTCAAGGTCATCCCCGTGATTCCGCCCGAGTTGCGTCCCCTCATCCCGCTGGATGGTGGCCGCTTCGCCACCAGTGACGTGAACGACCTGTATCGCCGCGTCATCATCCGCAACACCCGCCTGAAACGACTCATCGAGATCAAGGCGCCCGAGGTCATCATGCGCAACGAGAAGCGCATGCTCCAGGAGGCTGTAGACTCGCTGCTTGACAACTCGCGCAAGTCGAGCGCCGTCAAGAGCGATGCCAACCGTCCCCTGAAGTCGCTAAGCGACAGCCTCAAGGGTAAGCAGGGACGTTTCCGTCAGAACCTGCTCGGTAAACGTGTGGACTACTCAGCCCGTTCGGTTATCGTTGTAGGTCCCGAGCTGAAGATGGGTGAGTGCGGTATCCCCAAGGACATGGCAGCCGAGCTGTACAAGCCCTTCGTGATCCGCAAGCTCATCGAGCGCGGTATCGTCAAGACGGTGAAGAGCGCCAAGAAGATTGTGGACCGCAAGGAGCCCGTTGTTTGGGACATCCTCGAGAACGTGATGAAGGGACATCCCGTGCTCCTGAACCGCGCCCCGACGTTGCACCGACTGGGTATTCAGGCGTTCCAGCCCAAACTGATCGAGGGTAAGGCCATTCAGCTGCACCCGCTGGCATGTACGGCATTCAACGCCGACTTCGACGGTGACCAGATGGCAGTCCATCTGCCCCTGGGCAACGAGGCCGTTGTCGAGGCTCAGATGCTGATGCTCGAACCCCACAACATCCTTAATCCCGCCAATGGCGACCCCGTTACCGTTCCGTCACAGGATATGGTACTCGGTCTCTACTATATCACCAAGCTGCGCAAGGGCGATAAGGGCGAGGGACTCAAGTTCTACGGTCCCGAGGAGGCTCTGGTGGCCTATAACGAGGGCAAGGTTGCCATGCATGCCATCATCAGCGTCGTTGTTGACGTTGTGAATGAGAAGGGCGAGCATGAACAGAAGCTTGTCGAGGAGACTTCGGTTGGCCGCATCATTTTCAACGAGACGGTGCCCACCGAGATCGGCTACGTCAACGAGCTCATCTCCAAGAAGTCGCTGCGCAACATCATCACCCGTGTCATCCGCAGCTGCGGTGTGCCCCGTTCGGCCAAGTTCCTGGACGACGTGAAGAACATGGGTTACTACATGGCGTTTAAGGGTGGTCTGTCGTTCAACCTGAATGACGTGCTGATTCCCGACCGCAAGGCCGAGATTATCGCCGAGGGTGATGCCAAGGCCGACCAGATCAAGATGGACTACGACATGGGTGCCATCACCGATAACGAGCGTTACAACCAGGTCATCGATATCTGGACCAACGTGAACACCGAGCTCACCAATGAGCTGATGAAGCAGATTACTGCCGACAAGCAGGGCTTCAACTCGGTATTCATGATGCTTGACTCGGGTGCCCGTGGTTCTAAGGACCAGATTCGTCAGCTCTCCGGTATGCGTGGTCTGATGGCCAAGCCGCAGAAGTCTGGCGTTGAAGGCGGTCACCAGATTATCGAGAACCCGATTCTCGCAAACTTCAAGGAGGGTCTGTCGGTGCTCGAGTACTTCATCTCGACCCACGGCGCCCGTAAGGGTCTTGCCGATACCGCTTTGAAGACCGCCGACGCCGGTTACCTGACCCGTCGTCTGGTCGACGTCGCTCATGACGTGATTATCAACGAGGAGGACTGTGGTACCCTTCGCGGACTCGTTTGTCGCGAGGTGCGCAACGGTGACCGTGTTGTCGCTTCGTTGGGCGAGCGCATCTTGGGCCGTGTGTCGGTTCACGATGTGGTTGATCCCACTACGGGTGAAATCATCGTCAAGAGCGGTGAGGAAATCACCGACGCGATTGCTGCTCGCATCGACGAGTCGCCCATCGAGTCGGTAGAGATCCGTTCCGTCCTCACTTGTGAGGCCAAGCGTGGCGTTTGTGCCAAGTGCTACGGACGCAACCTGGCATCGCACCGCATGGTGCAGCGTGGTGAGGCTGTCGGCGTGATCGCCGCCCAGTCCATCGGTGAGCCTGGTACACAGCTGACCCTGCGTACCTTCCACGCTGGTGGTGTGGCAAGCAATGCTTCGGCAGTATCCAACATCACGTCTAAGTATAACGGACGTCTCGAGATAGAAGATCTACGCACCGTTACCGATAAGGATGGTGTAGATATCGTTGTAGGTCGTATGGCCGAGATGCAGATTAAGGATCCCAACACAAACATGGTACTTACCCATGCTCCCATCGAGTACGGTTCTAGGCTGTTTTTCAAGCCTGGTGACATGGTTTCCGAAGGTGACAAGATTTGTGAATGGGACGCTTTCAATGCTGTTATCGTAAGTGAGGTTAGTGGTACATTGCGTTTCAAGAACCTGATCGAGGGCGTGACCTATCGCGAGGAGTATGATGAGATCTCGGGCAATGCCGAAATCTTCATCATCGAGACCAAGGACCATAATCGTATCCCTGAGGCTTTGATTATTGCATCGAGTGATGTTTCCAAAGATAGGGCATTAGTAGAAAATGTTGATAGATTGGCTGATGGTACAATCCTGAAGTCCTACTCGCTGCCCGTGCGCGCCCACCTGATGAAGAAGGATGGTGAGGAAATCACCGCCGGTGAGGTATTCGTGAAGATTCCGCGCTCGTTCTCGGGTGGTGCTGGTGATATCACCGGTGGTCTGCCTCGTGTAACCGAGCTGTTCGAGGCCCGCAACCCGTCTAACCCCGCTATCGTCAGCGAGATCGATGGTGAGGTGTCCTTCGGTCGCATCAAGCGCGGTAACCGCGAGATTACGGTCAAGAACCGCATTGGCGAGGAGAAGAAGTACCTTGTGCCCCTGTCGAAGCAGATTCTGGTGCAGGAGAACGACTTCGTGCGTGCCGGAACGCCGCTTTCGGACGGCGCCGTCACTCCCGCCGACATCCTTCGCATCAAGGGTCCCACGGCCGTTCAGGACTACATCGTTAACGAGGTTCAGGACGTTTACCGCACCCAGGGTGTGAAGATCAACGACAAGCACTTCGAGGTAATCGTGCGCCAGATGATGCGCAAGGTGCGCATTATCGATCCGGGCGACACCCGATTCCTCGAGGAGCAGACCGTTGACAAGCGTGACTTCATGGAAGAGAACGACCGCATCTGGGGCAAGAAGATTGTCACCAACAGCGGCGACAGTGAGGAGGTCCAGAATGGACAGATCATCACTGCACGCAAGCTGCGCGACATCAACTCGTCGCTGAAGCGCCGTGACATGAAACTCGTCGTCGTTCGTGACGCCGTGCCCGCTACCAGCGAGCAGATTCTGCTGGGTATCACCCGTGCAGCGTTGCAGACCAGCAGCTTCATGTCGGCAGCATCGTTCCAGGAGACCACTAAGGTCCTCAACGAGGCCGCTATCAACGGACGCGTGGACAATCTGGAGGGTATGAAGGAGAACGTGATCTGCGGTCACCTCATCCCCGCCGGAACCGGCCTGCGCGACTACCAAACGCTCATCGTAGGCGACAAGAACGAGATGGCGCTTGCCGAGCAGGCACGCCAGGAGCGTGAACTCGCCGGGATCGGAGATGATTGATGACGCATCGTCGTCGTCAGGCTTCGACCCCAACGATGGGACATTAACTAGAAGGCTGAAATAATCGTATATTTTCCATAGTTAATTTGTTTATTGTAACTCCGGCCCGCAGCGATGCGCACCGGAGTTTTTTTGTATGCGTTTTTTTTGTACTTTTGCAGCGAGATTTGGTGCCTGGGGCTTTAGACCTCGGGTGAAAAGGGAACCGGGTGGGAATCCCGGACAGACGGTGCTGCTGTGTGCCCCCTGTAGAATGATCCCTCACTTGTCCACTGAGCATGGCTTCCTTGACAAGAGGCAGCTTGGGAAGGACAAGTGCTGAACAGGGTAGGGGCGAGTCAGAAGACCTGCCAAATCGTTTATATAGAAACCCGGTATAATGCGTAAAACGTTAGTAATAGCATTCTTGGCTTTGTTGTCTTTCCTGTGCGCCCATGCCCAGGAGGGTGTGCTTGCGCACCAGGCCGACTCGGTGATGGCGGCAGTGGGCCACGGTCGGCTGGACTCGATGCAGTATATCCAGAATGTCATTATTTACGGGCGCAGGCCCTATGAGGACGTCATTCCCGCCCAGGAACTCACTGGCAAGCAGCTGGAAGGCTTGAACAGCCATTCAGTGGCCGATGCTGTGCGCTACTTTGCGGGTGTTCAGCTCAAGGATTACGGCGGTGTGGGCGGCCTCAAGACGGTGGATATCCGTTCGATGGGAACCAACCACATGGGAGTCTTCTATGACGGTATCCAGATCGGGAATGCCCAGAACGGTCAGGTGGATTTGGGCAAATTCTCACTCGACAACATCGAAGCCATCTCGCTATATAACGGCCAGCGCAGCAATATTTTCCAGAGCGCAAAGGACTATGGCTCGGCAGGCACCATCTACCTGCGCACGCGCCGTCCCAAGTTCAGGGACGGCAAGCGCGACAACCTCAACGTGTCGTTCAAGACAGGTTCTTTTGGGCTAGTCAATCCCAGTGTGCGCTGGGAGCACAAGTTGAGCCGCTCGGTGAGTCTGTCGTTCAACAGCGAGTTCACCTATGCCACGGGCAAGTACCGCTTCCGCTACATGCGTCATTACAGCGACGGTTCCTTGGCATGGGATACAACGGCTGTGCGCCAGAACGGCGAGGTGCGCTCCTATCGCGTTGAGGGCGCCGTATTTGGCGTCATGCCTAGCGGCAAATGGCATGCCAAGGCCTACTGGTATGACAGCAGCAAGGGCATTCCTGGCGCTATTGTCAACAACGTGTGGAAGCATGCCCAAAAGCAGTGGGACAGCAATTTCTTCCTGCAGGGCGCTTACCAGCGCAAGTTCACCGACCGCTACGAGATGATGTTCAATGCCAAGTACTCGCGTGACTACCTGCATTACCTCAACCCTGACACGACGTTGATGTACATCGACAACAAGTTCTGGCAGGACGAGATTTACCTCTCTACGGCGAACAAATATACCATTCTCACCGATTGGGACGTGAACTTGTCGGTGGACTACCAGTGGAACAGCCTGGACGCCACGTTGACGGGCTTTGGCTATCCCATCCGCCACACGGTGCTCACTGCCTTGGCAACGGCATGGACTTGGCACGGTTTCAAGGCACAGGGCAGCCTGCTCTACACGATGGTCAACGACCGTTCGTCGGCGCGATTCAACGGCCAGGTGGTCGGCAAGATGAGCAAGTATATGAACAAGGTCACGCCTGCCGTCTTCCTCAGTTGGCAGCCTTGGCAGGAGCGGGAATTCAACCTGCGCGCCTATTACAAGCGCATCTTCCGCATGCCCACGTTCAATGACCTGTACTATACCGACATGGGCAACATCACGCTCGACCCCGAGTATGCCACCCAATACAACGTGGGCTTCCTTTACCGCCAGCTTGCCGACCGTGGCCTGCTCGCCGGCATCAAGTTGAGCGCCGATGCCTACTACAACTACATCACCGACAAGATTATCGCCGTGCCCAAGGGGACTGGCCAGTACCGCTGGATGATGATGAATGTGGGAATCGTGAAAATATGCGGCATCGACGTGAGCGCCCGCACCACGTTGAATTTGCCTGCTGATGTGATTCTGGATATCAACCTGAGCTACACTTACCAGAAGGCGCAGGACTACACCAACCCTGCCGACAACGGCGACGGCGGCACGTACAAGGGCCAGCTGGCCTATATTCCCTGGCACAGCGGTTCGGTGGTGGGTCACCTGAACTGGCGTGATTTTGACCTGAACTACAGCTTCATCTATGTGGGTGAGCGCTATCACACCAGTGCCAACACCCGCGAGAACCACGAGCAGCCGTGGTACACCCACGACCTGTCGGCGGGTTACGTTTTCCACCTGGGTAAGACGACGCTGAAAGTATCGGGTGAGGTCAACAACCTCTTCAACCAGTACTATGACGTCATTCTCAACTATCCCATGCCAGGCCGCAACTACAAACTCATCCTCAAATTTGACATCTAATGAGACGTATATTCTACATATTGCTTCCACTGCTCTTGCTGGCTGGATGCCGCGAGGAGGTAACCATCTTCCTGCCTGAGCACGTGTCGGTGGCACAGCCTGAATTTACTGAAATTGAGGGATTTTACTTGTTGTGTGAGGGCAATATGGGTTGGAACAAGGCCACGCTCGACTACTACGACTATGCCTACGGTGAATATGTGCGCAACATCTTCTCCTATGCCAATCCCACCGTCCCTAAGGAGATGGGCGACGTGGGCAATGACATCGGCATCTACGGCAGCAACCTGTACTGTGTGATCAACTGCTCCAACAAGATTGATGTGCTTGACAAGTTCACTTGCCAAAAGAAGTACCAGATCAATATCCCCAACTGTCGATTTATCCGCTTTTACGGCGGTTATGCCTATGTGACGAGTTATGCCGGACCGGTGCAGATCAACCCCAACTACGAGCAGCGCGGTTATGTCGCCAAGATCGACACCGTGACCATGCAGGTGGTGGACACTTGTCTGGTGGGATTTCAACCCGATGAGCTCGAGATTGTCGAGGGCAAGATCTACGTCGCAAATTCGGGTGGCTATATGGTGCCCAACTACGAGAATACGGTCTCGGTCATCGATTTGGCCACTTTCAAGGAGGAGCGACGCATTCCCATTGCCATCAATCTGTCGATGGTCAAGAGCGACCGTCACGGCATGCTGTGGATTGCTTCGCGCGGCGACTATTACACGCGTGGCAGCAAGATCTACGCCTATGACACGCGCAAGCAGCAACTCGTCGACAGCCTCGATACGCGTGTGAGCAACATGTGGCTGGACGGTGATTCGCTCTACGTGGTGAGCACGCAGTGGAGTTATGTGTCGATGAACAATTCGTTCTCCTATGCGGTCATCAACACGCAGACGCGCCAGCTGGTGTGCGACAACTTCATCACCGACGGCACCGACAAGGACATTGTCATCCCCTATGCCGTTGCGGTAAATCCCATAACCAAAGATATTTACGTTACCGATGCCAAGGACTACGTCTCGCCGGGCCGGCTCTATTGCTTTGACCGCTATGGCGTGAAAAAGTGGGACGTGCGCACGGGCGACATTCCGGCCCACTTCGCATTTTTGGGCAACAACATCAATGAACATTAATATATTTATGTTATGAAGACAAGAAGCATACTAGTCGTTATTTTGGCTATTTTGGCCGCATCGACTTTGTGGGCTAACCATCCTTGGCTCACCCGGGTGTATGAATACCGTCCCGCCCCGGGACAGTTCATCAACACCATGCCCATTGCAAGGGTAGGGGAGCCGGTGGACAGCGTTCTCTCGCGATGCAGGGCTGCTATCTGCGGTCGCATCGATACGGTGACCACGTCCTTCCACGGGCAGACGATCACACGCATCGACACCGTGTGGGCCGAGAGCATGATCTCGCTGGGAGGTTATGGCGGATATGTCATTGTGGGTTTTGACCATCCGGTGGTCAATATGCACACCTATGACTTTGAAATTCAGGGCAATGCTTTCGTCAGTGAGCGTGAGTCGCATGGCGGCAGCAGCGAGCCAGGCATCGTCATGGTGGGCGTGGATGTGGACGGTGATGGCATGCCTAGCGACGGCGACAAGTGGTATGAACTGGCGGGTAGCGAGTATCATCACCCCAAGACACAGCACGACTACGAAATCACCTATTATCGACCTGACGAGGGCAAGCAGCGTACGCCTAGCCACGTTGACCCCACCTTGAACGACACGACTTACATCCGCTGGACCAGCAACGACGTGAATCCCGACAGCGTCAGCGGCTACATGAGCCGCAACACCTTCCACAACCAGCCTTATTGGCCGCTGTGGCTGCAAGATGAGGAGACCATGTCATTCAAGGGGGCAAAACTGCGCTGCAATGCCGTCGATGTAGGTGGAAACCAGGGGAATGCATACTATGTGCAGTACTTCTTTGACTGGGGATATGTCGATAACTTGCCCAATAATCCCGCCCGTGTCGCGTTGGAGGGCGATATCTATAATCCCGGGTTCAAAATCGATTGGGCGGTGGACGAGCAGGGTAATCACGTAAACCTGACCCACATCGACTTCATCAAGGTCTATAACGGCATGAACCAGTACTGCGGATGGACCGGCGAGACATCGACCGAGGTGGCTGCGGGCATCGACTATCATCCCGAGGCCGAAATGCCTCAGTTCCCGGTTGGTGACGTGAATCATGACGGCGAGGTGAACATTGCCGACGTAAACTGTGTCATCGATGTGATACTCACCGATGCCTTCACCATGGGCAGTGATGTTAATGGCGATGGCGAAGTCAATATTGCCGACGTGAACACGATCATCGACTGCATCCTGCAGTAGGCGAAACGACTATCAGTTCCAGTGATAATGATCTTAAAGGGCCTTCGTGAGGCCCTTTATTTATTGCATTTCAGCAGATTTCCCTGATTTTGTAGCTGAATAATTTTGCATAATCAATTATTTTTACTTAAATTTGCCGCCGAAATGATTAACCTCGTTTCAGCCTTAAACACTGCTAACTAGTATTATTCTTAATCTTATATTAACACTAAATTTTTCAATTATGAAGAAATGTTTTAAACTCCTTTCTGCAGCGCTCATCGCGCTGGCTTCGTTCGTGCCCGCACAGGCCTTAGAGTTGACCGTATTTGATGGCACAGATCTGTGTGGCGAAGTGCCTATGCGACCCTATTGGTTTGACCAGGAAACCTATAAGGTGCAGACCATCCTTCCCGCATCTGAATTTGAATCGATTGTTGGTGCTTCCATTACCTCAATGAAGTTTTACGTTGCTGGTGCTAATGGCAACCTGATGAATGGTGGAAAAGTGCTAGTTTCAATTGGCAAGACTGCAATGGACGCATTTCCGAGCTATTCACCTGCATTCTCAACAGAAGAATTGACCCAAGTAGCTGAAATCACTATGACTCCCGGTGATCCTGAAATTGTTATCGATTTTGATGAACCTTGGGTATATGAAGGCGGTAATATCATGATTCAGACTTATGTTGAAGAGGCTGGCAATGATCCCACTATGAATTTCTTGGGTGTAGCAACTGGCGTACAGAATGCTGGTTACGGTAAATCTTATCCTACAACTACTGGTTTCTATCCCAAGACTACTTTTACCTATACTGGAGGTGTAGAAGACATGGCAAAGGTCAGCACAACTGCTCTTGACTTCGGTCAAATTTATCCGGAGCAGGTGGCTACCGAGACCTTTACTCTGAAGAATTTGGGTCAGAATGCCTTTACTCCGGTCTTTAGCGGTCTCCAGGCTCCCTTTAGTATAGCGCCTGCTCCCGCTGAGATTGCTGCAGGTAAGACTGTAGAGTATACGGTGACATTTGCTCCTAACGCCATTGGTGAGTATAACCAGACCTTGGCAATTGACTGCGGTGCTGCCGGACAGTTTGAGATTGCTCTGACCGGTGCTATGGTTGAGAGACCTGCCGAGGTCGTTGTTGCTGAGGGAACCGCCACTAGCTCCACTCTGCCCGTAGAGGTTGGTGCCTATAATTATTCCGCTGCTGGCAACCAGGCCCAGATGATTTACAATGGCAACTTGTTGACTGATCTGGTGGGCAAGAAGATTAATGGCATCAAGTTCCATGCTTCTGCTCCGCTGCAGAGTTTCAATGGCGGCCAGATCCAACTCTCGTTGAAGGTCGTTGAACAGAGCGCTTATGAAAGCAATACCCCGATTACCGACCTCACCGTAGTCGCTACTGGAGCTCCCGTTATCGGTGAGAGCGAACTCGTGTTTACTTTCGACGAGCCCTTCACCTATGAGGGTGGCAACCTGGTTGTTGAGACGCTAACCACTCAGGCTGGTGATTATAGCTTCAGGGATAAATTCCTGGGTGTTGCCACGACCGATTATGTTTCTTATGGCCATTTTAACGACCTCGGTTGGGAAACTCACGTTTACAAGTTCTTACCGATGGCTACTTTCAGCTATGTGAAGGAAGACACTCCTCAACCCGAGGTACTCCGTGGCGACGTGAACAAGGACACTGAAGTGAATATCGCTGATGTGACCGCATTAATCGACATGCTCCTGAACGATGCCGAGATGATTCCCGAGGCCGACTGCAACAAGGACACTGAGATGAATATCGCTGATGTGACCGCGCTCATCGACTTCCTGCTGAATGGCCAGTGGTAATCCCTGGTTATCAGATTGAATAATCAACATCTCATTTTGGCAGGTTCCCGTTGTGGACGGGGACCTGCCTTTTTTAGGTAAATATTGCACATTTGCTCGGTAAATGTTTTGCTATGTTCATGGGTTTCGCTAACTTTGCTGCGCAATGGGGCCTGAATGCCCTGAATACATGAGTACCAGATTATTATTAGCATAGTTCTTTTATTATCAATATTTAAAAACTAGTTTTATATGAAGAAGATTTCTAAACTCATGACTGCAGCGCTGATCGCGCTGGCTTCTTTCGTGCCCGCTTTGGCCGGAACACTGACATTGTACAATTACGAGTCAGAGACCTACTTTGTACCCATCAATTCGATGTGGTTTGACACTCCTGGAAACACGACTCAGGTGCTTTATCCTGCCACCGATCTGACTGACATGGTGGGCAAGGAAATCAAGGCCATCACATTCTATACCGATGAGGATGGCGTGAAAATGAACGGTGGTTCACTGGATATCTACATGGGCGAGACCTCAGTATCGGTTATGACCGATTATGTTGATGGCTTGACTCTGGTGGGAACTGTCTCATTGACTCAAAGTGCTGAAACTGAACTGACGTTGACGTTTGACACCCCATATTTGTACCAGGGTGGCAACCTCGTGTTCGGTAATGTAGTGAAGACTGCCGGTAACATGACAATGACTTATTTTGGAGGCCAGGAAGTGAATTATAACAACTGCGTTTTTTATGGCGCTGGAGGTAAGCAATTCAAGCAGTTCCTGCCCAAGACCACCTTTACCTATGGTAGTGATGAACCCGTTGAGATTACTTCTTACACGGTTGTGGGTCCTGGATCCATTTTTGGTAGCAACTGGAACACCGAAGACACCAGCAACGACATGGTTCTGGACGAGGCAACCGGCATCTACAGCTGGAATAAGGAAGACGTAGCCCTCTATGGTAACTTTGACTTTAAGGTTGTTGGTAACCACAGCTACGAGATCTATGAGTGGCCCGTTGGTCCCTATAACTGGACTGCAAACGTACCTGAGGAAGGCATGTATAGCATCGCCATCACCTTCGACCCCAATGCTGAAGAGGACTACCGCATCACTTGCACCTTGGTTAAGACTGGCGATATCGCACCGGTTGAGCACACTTACACTGTTGCTGGTACTGAGAATCTGTTTGGCAGCAATTGGGCTCCTGGAGACGCTGATAACGACATGGTGAAGGGTGATGATGGCATCTACACCTGGGCCAAGAACAATGTAACTTTTGCGGAACCTGCCGCTATTGAGTTTAAGGTCGTTCAAGACCACTCTTGGGACTATGCATGGCCCTCGAGCAACTGGCATCATGATATTACCGAAGCCGGCACCTACGACTTTGTCATTACTTTCAACCCCAGCGCTGAAGACGAGAACAAGATTACCTTCACAGCTAACAAGCATGGTGAGCCCCAGGGCCTGCGTGGTGACGTGAACAAAGACAATGAAGTGAACATCGCCGATGTGACCGCTCTGATTGACTACCTGTTGAGCCAGGATGCTAGCGACGTCAACCTCGTTAACGCTGACTGCAACCTCGACGAAGAAGTGAACATTGCCGACGTGACCGCTCTGATCGACTATCTGTTGTCACAGGCTTGGCCCAACGAGTAAGCGGTAAGCATTTTATTGATTAACTGTCGTGGGACAAGGCATCCGGCTCTTGTCCCGCGATTGTTTTATTAGATCACTTAATAGGCTGGTTTTTAATAATTTTGATAGGTTGCGCTGTGGAAAAGTTTTCCGAAAAATTTTGTAAATAATTGATATTCAGTATTCTAAATTTTTACAGAGTCCAAAAAGTTTTCCAAAATGAAATTTTCCTGAAATTTTCCTGAAAAATTGTTTGCTGTTTCATGGGGCTGTATTATCTTTGCAACCGCAAACCGGCGAGGCCGGTTTTTTATCGATAGCAATTACTGAAAAACCTTTACTTTTTGATAAACAGAATATGATCCAGACTGTTCTTAAACGTGATGGCCGCGTCGTCGGCTACAATGAGGAAAAAATCAAGGCTGCAATCCGCAAGGCGATGCTCGCCACCGATGCTGGCGAGGACGAAGCGCTCATCCAGCGCATTGCTGACCGCATTGGCCATCGTGGCCGTGCCCAGATGAGCGTCGAGGACATTCAGGACCAGGTGGAGCTGGAACTGATGAAGAGCCCCCGCAAGGAGGTGGCCCGCTGCTATATCAACTATCGTCAGAAACGTAGCGTTGCCCGCAAAGCCAAAACGCGCGACCTGTTCCTGGAAATCATCAATGCCAAGAATAACGACGTCACCCGCGAGAACGCCAACATGAATGCCGACACGCCTGCCGGCATGATGATGAAGTTTGCCAGCGAGACCACCAAGCCCTTCGTCGACGACTACCTGTTGAGCGAGGAAGCACGTGAAGCCGTGCGCGGCAATTACCTGCATATCCACGACAAGGACTATTATCCCACCAAGAGTCTCACCTGCGTGCAGCACCCGCTGGACAAGGTGCTCAAGCAGGGCTACATGGCTGGCCACGGCGAGTCGCGCCCAGCCAAGCGCATCGAGACGGCCGGTGTCATCGCCTGCATCACGATGGAGACCGCCCAGAACGAGATGCACGGCGGTCAGGCGATTCCCGCCTTTGACTTCTACCTGGCCCCCTACGTACGCCGTGCCTATGTCGAGGAGGTGAAGAACCTGGAGGCGCTCATGGGGCAGGACTACAGCCGCCTCTATGACGTGAAAATCGACGACTATGTCGAGAGCGAACTGGATTTTCTGCAGGGTGACGACCGCATCATGCACCATGCCATCAACAGGACGGTGCGTCGTGTGCACCAGGCGATGGAGGCCTTTATCCACAACATGAACACCATCCACTCGCGCGGTGGCAACCAGGTCGTGTTCAGCTCCATCAACTATGGCACCGACACCAGTGCCGAGGGACGTTGCATCATCCGCGAACTGCTTAAATCGACTTATCGTGGTGTGGGCAACGGTTCCACGGCCATTTTCCCCATTCAGATCTGGAAAAAGAAGACCGGCGTGAGCTACAAGCCCGATGACCCCAACTATGACCTTTATCAGCTCGCCTGCAAGGTGACGGCAAGGCGTTTCTTCCCCAATTTCGTCAATCTGGACGCCACCTACAACTACCACGAGCAGTGGCGCGCCGACGATCCCGAACGATACAAGCATGAGGTGGCCACGATGGGATGCCGCACCCGCGTGTTTGAGAACCGATTTGGCGAAAAGACCTCCATCGGTCGCGGCAACCTGTCGTTCTCGACCATCAACATTGTGCGTCTGGCCATCGAGTGCATGGACATTAAGGACAAGCAGGAGCGCATCGACCGCTTTTTCGCCAAGTTGGACAATATGCTGGAAGTCACTGCCCGACAGCTTGATGCCCGCTATCAGTACCAAAAGACCGCGATGGCCAAGCAGTTCCCCCTGCTCATGTCGCAGCTGTGGAACGGTGCCAGCGATCTGGGCCCCAACGACAGGGTCGAAAGCGTCATCAACCAGGGTACCCTGGGCATCGGCTTCATCGGCCTTGCCGAGTGCCTGATTGCCCTCGTCGGTCATCATCATGGCGAGAGCGACGAGGCCCAGCAGTTGGGTATCAAGATTGTGACCTACATGCGCGACCGCGTCAATGACTTCAGTGAGCGTTACAGGCACAATTATAGCGTGCTCGCCACGCCGGCCGAGGGCCTGTCTGGCAAGTTCACCCGCCGTGACCGCAAGGACTTCGGCGAAATCCCCGGCGTGACCGACAAGATTTACTACACCAACAGCAACCACGTTCCCGTCTATTACAAGTGCTCTCCCAAGCACAAGGCCGAGATCGAGGCGCCTTACCACGAGCTGACCCGCGGCGGCCACATCTTCTATGTCGAGATTGATGGCGACGCCACCCACAACCCCGAGGCGATTGCCAACGTGGTTGATCTCATGGACAAGTACAACATGGGCTACTGCTCGGTGAACCACAACCGCAACCGTTGCATGGACTGCGGCTACGAGGACGCCACCGACGACCTGCATGAGTGCCCCAGCTGCCACGGTCACAACATCGACCGCCTGCAGCGCATCACCGGCTATCTCGTTGGTACGACCGACCGCTGGAACAGCGGCAAACTCGCCGAGCTCAAAGACCGCGTCGTACATAAGTGATTTCATGGGCTTCAAGCTTTAGGTGTTAGGCTTTTGGGATACGACCCTCCTGGCACCTAAAACCTGATGCCTAAAACCTAGAACCTAAATGCTCCGCATTCTGCACATCGTTGAGGGTACCAGCGTTGATGGGCCGGGCCTGCGAACGTCAATCTACATGGCGGGCTGCAACCATCGTTGCCCGGGCTGCCATAATCCCGACTCTTGGGACTTTGGGGGTGGGGAAGAGCGCACCCTCGACGAGCTGATGCGGGTCATTGCTTATAACGAGGCGCCCGTCACCCTCAGCGGCGGCGACCCCCTGCTTCAGCCCCAGGGAACACGAGCCCTCATCCACCGCATCAAGCAGGAATTGGGCTATAACGTCTGGTGCTTCACGGGTTACACCTGGGAGGAGATAGAAAAGAATCCCTCCTTGCTCGATGTGGTCAGTGAACTGGATGTCCTCGTTGACGGCCCCTTTGTGATGGCCGAGCGTGATATCAGCCTGCGATTCAGGGGAAGCCGCAATCAGCGCCTCATCGACGTCCAGCGCACGCTGGCGACGGGTCAAATTGCCCTTTGGGAGGGCGCATGAAAAAATCGTCTCATTTCTTGTGCGGTTGAGATAATCATTGTAATTTTGCACCTAAGAATAACGTGTTGAGGTTCCTTGTGCTGCGACGAGTGGTACAAGGATCAAAAGGGAACCAGGTGAGACTCCTGGACAGTACCCGCTGCTGTAACTCCCTCGACAAGACATCGCTCGGCATGCATGCCACTGGTTGCAACATCGCGCTGCATCATCACCGGGAAGGCGCCGAAAGCGATGGGGGAGAAGTCAGAAGACCTGCCTACACACGGCCTGTATTGTGGTTCACGTGGCATTTGAACCTTGGCGAAGCAGATGATGCGGATCATTCTCTGTCCGTTTTCATGACGTCACAACGGCCCTCAGTGGCCTCTCATGTCGCCTGATCCACAAAAAGGATGTGGAACTATTAATGTGATGTGAGATGAAGAAACCGTTACTTCTCGTTTTGGCTATGATGGCGGCTTGGACGGCAAATGCCCAGAATTCGCCTTACATTGCCCATGTTTATGACTACCTGCCTGCTCCTGGCCAGTTCGTGAACCAGTTTCCTGCCTATAAACCCGGCTTTACTCAAGACAGCATCAATGCGCTGGTCGAAGCATCGCTGTGCGGAAAATCTGTTGGTGGAACCATCAGCCTGGGGAGTTTTGGCGGTTACATCGTCTTTGGCTTTGATCATCCGGTAGTCAATAAGCACGGCTACGACGTTAAAATCTACGGTAACGCCATGCAAAGTCAGGCTGTGCCCGACCAGTTGGGTGGCAGTTGTGAGCCCGGCATCATCATGGTGGGCGTGGATGTGGACGGCGACGGAGTGCCCAGTAATGGCGACAAATGGTACGAAATCAAGGGTTCTGACTATGACCGGTGCCAGCACGGCTTCGAGGTGACCTACTATAAGCCAGATGAGGATAAAGTCAAGGTTCCCCACGAGAAATGGTCGTTCATCAACGATATCGAGTATGTGCACTGGACCAGCAATGACGCCAGTGATCCCGAGGGGTATGTCTGGCGCAACACCTTCCATAACCAGCCTTACTGGCCCTTGTGGAGGGAGGAAACGAAGCTCACCTTCAGGGGCACGCGGCTGCCCAATTCCTCCATCGACATGAGTAATGGCTCAGGCACCAATTGGTTCCAGCCTTTCTTTGGCGAGGGTTATGTGGACAACCTGCCTAACGCCCAGGAATCTGGTTTCATGATTGACTGGGCCATCGATGAGGACGGCAATCCCGTTTCCCTCGATCACATTGACTTCATCAAGGTTTATGGCGCACAGCTCGACTACTGCGGATGGCTGGGTGAGGTTTCGCCCGAGGTGTGCGGTGCCGAGGATCTGCACCCCGATGCCGAGCCCGATGAGCCTGGCCCCGGCCCCGGTGACTTTACGTTTACCAACGGAATCATCTTCGTCAACGAGGACCGTTATGGCCCCAATCAGGGCTCCATCAACTATTATAATTATGACTATAACGAGATGGAGTACAACGTCTATGCCCTTGTGAACCCCACGACCAAGCTGGGTGTGACAACACAGTTCGGGCAACTGTACGGTGACAAGCTCTATCTCGTGAGCAAGCAGGCCAACAGCAGTGAGGCGTCGGGCAACACCATCGGGTCGAGGCTGGCCGTGCTTGATGCCGCTACGCTCAAGCAGCAGGGCAGCATCCTGCGTTTCGGCGAATCGCCCGACAGCGTCTATGACGGACGCGCCTATTGTGCCCTTACGCCCACCAAGGGCTACGTGTCGACCAGTGCTGGCATCTTTGTCATCGACGTGCCCACGATGAGTGTCACGGGCGCCATCGACGGCACCTTGTCCAGCGCTAAGGGAGATTACAACAGCCTCTACCATAGCCAGTGCGGCGATATGGTGCGTTTCGGGCAGTATGTCTTTGCTGTTCAGCAGGAAAAAGGCCTGCATGTGATTGACCCCAAAACCGACGCGGTTGTGACCACCTTACCGTTCCCCGATATCGTCACCGTGTTTGTGACAGCCGGCGGTAACCTGTATGTGGCCAACAATTCTCACGAGATCTACGATTATAGCGGTGGCCCCTACGAGGCCAATTTTACCCGCATCGATCCCGTAACCCTTCAGGCCGCCGAGGTCTATCCGCTGGACGGAACGCATGGGGCCATGAGCTCATGGGGTGCTTGGCGGCCCCGCATGGTGTGTGTTGACCCTCATGCCGAGCGTGTCTATTACTACTATGACGAGTATCAGAACTATATCAGTTCCTATGACTTCACGACGCGGACGTTTACCGACCAACTCATCGTCCTGCCCGAGGGCGTCGAGATCAACTGGGACGGCACAACAGAGCGGCAGGGCCTCTACTCGGCTGCATTGAGTTTTGACCCGCACACGGGCGACATGGTGGTACAAACCACCGAGGCTGCGCCCCTGTCTTATCAGAACTTTAACCACAATTGGGTATTGTTCTATGATGCCAATACCTTGGAACTCAAGCAGCAGGTGCGTTTGCAGGATGCCTATTGGTTCCCGTCAATGGCAGTTTATCCCGACGTGTGCGCCCCGTCGCTGGCTATCGGAGACCGGCAGTTGCCACAAGGCGATTGTGAGGTGATCGACCTGATTCATGCCGTCCATGATGCCGACAATCTGTCGGCTCTGGCCGTATCCACGGCAAGCAGTGCTGACGAGCAAATCGCCCGCGCATGGGTGGCTGGTACAGGGCTTCATGTCGAGGCCGTGTCGCCCGGAAGAACCGTTGTCACGGTCACAACCGACAGCAATGGCAAACTCGTGACGGGATCATTTGCCGTAACGGTGACAAGAACATCTATCCCCGGTGACGTGAACATGGATGGAGTGTTGACGATTGCTGATGTGACTGATCTGATCGATATCCTGTTGGGCTCGGTACTTACCGTTTACGACATGGGAGCGGCAGATGTTGACCGGGATGGCCATATCACGATTGCAGACGTTACTGAGCTCATTGACATCTTGTTAAGTAGAAACTAACAGAGAATTATCATAAAGTTTAACCTATTAAAATTCAAAATCAACATGAAGAAATTCTTTACATTTGCAGCAAGCGCCCTGATGGCTTCGACCATGTGGGCTGGTGTGGTGACCCTTGACTTGAACAGTCCCGCCAATCCCGCCACTTTGGAGTATGGTGAGAATGGCGTTTGGACCGAGTGCTACAACGATGTGGACTACACTTGGTTGGAGTTTGGCGACAACAATGGCATGTTCATGCTCTCGCACCTGATCGACGGCGAAGGCGCCTCGTGGGGCGGATACTACTGGGACGGTTTTACTCCCGCTATCGGTGGCGACCAGACCGACTATGGTATGCCTGGCAGCAGCGCATCGTGGACGACCAACTTTGGCGGCTGCATGGCCGGCGGCGGTTGCGTCATCAATGAAGACGGCACGGTGACTGCCGATCCTGATCAGCCCTACCTCGTGGCTTACTACAGCAACTGGGCAATGGAAGGCCCCAGCAACCAGGTGATGTTCATGAACAAGGACGGCAAGATGGCCTTTACGCCTGCTGGCGTTTACGTCTGCAACCATCCCTGGCCTTACTATGGCTGTGTGCATGGCGACGGCATGGCCCGCGCTTTTGAGGAGGGTGACTATTTCGAACTGATCGCTCACGGCGTTACGGCTGATGGCACAGAGACGATTGCAAGCATCAATCTGGTAGAGTTTACCAATGGCCAGCTCAATGCCCTCAATGATTGGACTTTCTTTGACCTCTCAAGTCTGGGCGAGGTAGAGTCGGTTTATTTCACGTTGAATTCAACCGATTCAGGTGCCTATGGCATGAACACGGCTTCTTACTTCTGCATGGACAAGTTCCAGGTTTTGGATGATGCTCCCACGGCTGTTGAGAACATTGGTGCTGACAAGCAGGTTGCTGGTGTACAGTATGTTAACCTTTCGGGTATGACCAGCGACAAGCCCTTTGATGGCATGAATGTTGTCGTTACTACCTTCACCGACGGCACCACCAGCACCGCTAAGGTGATGAAATAATCGACAAAGAAGTATTGTATTAGTATATAGTAACCATGATTCGTGGATGCGTCCCGGTGGCACTGCCAACCACCAGGACGCATCCTGTTTTTGGGTTTTTCTGTACGACTACCGAAAACGGTAGTTTTGCTTTCACCTTAATAATATATTATTAAAAGATGTGGAATGCAAAAAAATCTACTTCTTGGCGGTCTCTATTTCGATTTATTGAGTTACCTTTGCAGCCGATTTTTAAACAACGCGTTCAATAGAGAATACAGATATGGCAAAAAACCTAGTGATTGTCGAGTCCCCCGCCAAGGCGAAGACCATCCAGAAGTTTCTGGGAAATGAGTACAAGGTGATGTCAAGTTTCGGTCACATCCGCGACTTGCACAAGAAGAACTTCAGCATTGATGTGGAGGACGGATTCAAACCCATATATGAGATACCTGAGGACAAGGAAGAACAAGTCAAGAAACTGAAAGACGAGGCCGCTAAGGCCGATCTCGTGTGGCTCGCAAGTGATGAAGACCGCGAGGGAGAGGCTATTGCATGGCATCTGTTTGAGGTGCTTGGTTTGTCTGATGAGAATACGCGTCGCATCGTTTTCCACGAGATTACCGAGCCCGCTATTCTGGAAGCTATTCAGCATCCCCGCAACATAGACCTGAACCTGGTGGATGCCCAGCAGGCACGTCGTGTCCTCGACCGTATTGTGGGTTTTGAGCTGTCGCCGGTGCTGTGGCGCAAGATCAAGCCGGGACTCTCGGCAGGTCGCGTGCAGAGCGTAGCCGTGCGTCTGGTAGCCGAGCGCGAGAAGGAAATCAAGGCTTTCAAGAGCGAGCCCTACTACCGCATTGCCGCTCAGTTTGCTGACGCTCAGGGCGCAGAATTCACCGCCGAGCTCAACAAGCACATGAAGGACCATGACGAGGCCCATGCATTCTTGGAGGATTGCAAGGATGCTCATTATACAGTATCAAGCGTTGCTGTCAAGCCCGTCAAGCGCTCGCCGGCTCCTCCTTTCACCACCAGCACCCTGCAACAGGAGGCTGCCCGCAAGTTAGGTCTGTCGGTCAAGCAGACGATGAGGCTCGCCCAGCGGCTTTATGAGGAAGGTTTGATTACCTACATGCGTACCGACTCGGTCAACCTGAGCAAGCTGGCTTTGGGCGCTATCAGCAAGGAGATCAAGGAGGGTATCGGTGAGCAGTACCTCAAGCTGAGGCATTACCGCACGACCAGCAAGGGCGCTCAGGAGGCTCACGAGGCCATCCGTCCCACCTATGTCAGCAACCACACCATCACGGGCACGCCCCAAGAGAAGAAGCTCTATGACCTCATCTGGAAACGTACCATCGCTTCACAGATGGCTGACGCTCAACTCGAGAAGACGACTGCAAACATTGCTGTGGACGGTCGCAAGGAGTACTTTGTCGCTGAGGGCGAGGTTGTCAAGTTTGACGGCTTCCTCAAGGTCTATTTGGAGAGTAATGATGATGCCGTGGATGCACCTAAGGATGTGCACACCTTGCCGGCCCTGAAAGACGGCGATGCTATTGAGGCTCAGGTGATCAACGCCATTCAGCGCTTCACCCAGCAGCCTAACCGATACACCGAGGCATCTCTGGTAAGGCGATTGGAGGAACTGGGCATCGGACGCCCCTCAACTTACGCGCCCATCATCTCCACAATTCAGGAGAGGCAGTATGTCGAGAAGGGTGAGGACAAGGGCCACAAGAGGGAATATGAGATCATCACCCTCAAGGGCGGTAAAATCACCGAGGGCAAGAAGAGCGAAATCTTCGGTGTGGAGAAGGGCAAGCTGATCCCGACCGATGTGGGTATGGTTGTCAATGACTTCCTGGTGAAGTATTTCCCCGCAATCATGGACTACAACTTCACCGCCAAGGTGGAGAACGAGTTCGATGAGGTGGCACAGGGCAATGTCGAGTGGAAAAAGGAAATCGCTGACTTCTACGGTGACTTCCACCCCAGCATCAGCAAGGTGTCCTCGTTGCGCCTGGAGCACAAGGTGGGTGAACGCCTGCTGGGTAACGATCCGGAGACCGGCCTGCCTGTCATGGTCAAGATCGGTCGTTATGGCCCTCTGGTGCAAATGGGCAGTGCTGACACCGAAGTCAAGCCCAAATTCGCATCACTGCAGAAGGGGCAGAGCATCGAGACCATTACCCTCGAAGAGGCTGTCAAGCTGTTTGAGTTGCCTCGTGACCTGGGTGAGTTCGAGGGCTCACAGGTTACCATCGGCGTGGGACACTTCGGACCGTATGTAAAGCATAACGGTAAGTATGCGTCAATCCCCAAGGAGTATTCGCCCACAGCAATCACTCTTGATGAGGCCGTGGAGATCATCAAGGCTCAGCGTGAAGCTGAGGCCAAGAAAGTCATCAAGACCTTTGACGAGGAGCCTGAACTCAAGGTGCTCAATGGACGCTATGGACCCTACATCGTCTACAAGAAGCAAAACGTGAAAATTCCTAAGGGCAAAGATGCCGAATCGCTGACCCTGGAAGAGTGCCGCGAGATTGTTGCCGATGAGGCCAATCTGTCTAAGGGTGGGGCACGTAAGCGCGCTACGCGGGCCCGTACCACCTCCCGGAAAACGGCTAAAAAAGAATAAAGATTTTCAAGCATTGCTTTAAGGTGTGTGTGACAACATGTTGTCGTACACACCTTTTGCTTTGCTCCATTGAATGGGTGTAAATAAAATCCAGTCCAAATTGCGAAAATAATTCTGCTTTTTTCACGTGTATTAGAAAAAATCATCGTAATTTTACCGACTGAAGTGGAATTCCAATGGGTTTTTCATCTTCGGAAACTATTTTATTCGATGCGCAAATTATTGACGTAATGAAATTTAGTCTATAAAACTTAAAGTGAATTTTAGGGATTTTTGCGACATCGATGACAGGAATTGAATACAACTAAAACAAACCAAACAAAAAACAGTAAAAATTATGTCATTTTTCAAATCTATCAAGAGCGCTTTTGGCTCTGACGGTGACGACTACGATGTGTATGGCCAGCCCACAACGTTTGTAAATCCTTTCAGCAAAGACAAGAATGTGGCCGAGCACGAGCGTGACAAGGACGACGAGATCAAGATCGAAGTGGACAAAAAGGAGGAATATGCCATCGATGCCGAGTTTGCCGACAAGGCGGCAAAGCTCATGAATGAGCATACCCACGCTGTGATCGACATGCTCAAGGGAAACTGGAAGAAGGAGCGTGAGGACCTCATGGCGATGGTCGAGGAGGCCAAGAAAAACATTGAGGAGTCCAAGGAGAAGATGCAGGCCAACGAGGCAAACCGCCGCCAGGCGCAAAACCGCGCAAATGACCTCGCTGCAAAGATCGCTGAGCTGGAGGCCGACCATGAAAAATTGGATATCGAGAAGAAGAGCCTCGAGAGCCGTCTGAAGGCGATGGAGGTGCGCAGTGAGGGTGCTGATGACCTGAGCAAGCAGGTCGAGGAGCTCAACGCCACCATCGAGGACCTGAAAAAGCAGGTCGCCGAGCGTGATGCCGAAATCGAGCGCCGCGACAATATGCCGTTGCCTGCCGATGACGCTCCCACCATCGAGCAACTCACTCAGCAGGTCGAGCAGCGCGACGACTTGATTGAGCGCATGAGGAAGAACATCGCCGAGATGGAGCAGAAGCTTGATGCGGCTGCCGAGGATCTCAAGGCTGCTGAAGAGCTGCAGAAGACGGTAGAGCAGGTCGAGGAGTTCAAGGACAAGAAGAATTCTGAGATCGCTTCTCTCCGCCAGCAGATTATCAACCTCCAGAAGCGTGCGTCAGAGTATGACGAGCTGCGCAAGGCACACCTCGTTCTTAAAGATGAGAACGAAGGTCTGCAAAAGACCATCGACCAGCTCGAGGCTTCGGCTAAGCAGAATGCCGAGGTTCAGAATCGTCGCAGCATTGAGACGGGCAACATCATCGACGGCCTCAAATCGCAGCTGGCCACGGCGAATGCTACCGCCGAGGACTTCAAGCGCAAATATAATTCGCTGAGCGTGGACGGCAATGAACGTGCAGCCAATTTCGCAAAGATCACTGCCGAGCGTGACGACGTCAAGGCTGAGCTCAAGCGCACCCAGGTGACGCTGCAGAAGAAGCAGCACGAGGCTCAGGCCATGATGGATGCTCTGGCTGAGAAGGACCGTCGCATCTCTGCACTCACCCAGCAGATCGATGAAATGAGTAAGGCCGCGTCCGCAGCGCCTGTTGCCAGTGAGCCCGATGACCCCGCGATGCGTGCTATCGACGACATCGACTGGGAGGATGACGGCTCCATGCCCCCTCATCCCGGTGAGGACCCTAAGCAGCTGTCGCTGTTTTAATGCTTGACATTACTATATAATATGGTAAAAAGGGGGCGGAATCACTTGTGGTCCGCCTCCTTTCTCGAGAACTCCGAGTAGCAGGCCTCGATCGGCCTTTTTTCTCAATAAATCGGGGAAAACTACTGCCGAAATGTTATCAAATGTTATTTTTGAAACTTTTTCCCTGAATTATTTGGTCAGTTTGTAGGGCGGTAGTAATTTTGCATCGCTTTTGCGGCTCACAATATGACAAATTGCGTGAGCGATTTTTTTGACGCCTTTTTCGGGCGGTCTGTTGTGCCGGAAAAGCTTAGTTCTTTGAAATGTTTGCAATGAGGAAATTGACAGT
>ONKU01000032.1 GCA_900318535.1 uncultured Prevotellaceae bacterium
ACCAATAATCTTGTGTCTTTGCCCCGGTGTTGTGGGCTTCAATTTTCTTACTGCCATTTCTTATTATAAATTACTATAGAAATCAATAGTTTGTCCTTCTGCAAGGGTTACGACAGCCTTCTTGAAGGCTACGGTGTGACCCTTGATGATACCGCTCTTGGTGTAGCGCTGCTTGTTCTTGCCACCGTAGTTCATGGTGCTCACGTCAACGACCTTCACGTCGTAGAGCTTCTCGATGGCGTCCTTGATCTGATACTTGTTAGCGTCGGGAGACACCTTGAATGTGTAGCGGTTACCCTTCTCGGTAATTGCGTTGGCCTTCTCGGTCACAACGGGAATGATCTGAATGTTCTCCATTGTTTGTCCTCCTTTACTTTAAGTTGTTGAGCGCGTCAACCGAGCTCTCGGTAACGAGAATCATGCGGTTGTCAAGCACGCGGTAGGTGTTGATGTCGCTTGCGGTAACCACGCTTGCGGTGGGAACGTTGCGCAGTGACAGATACAGGTTGCGTTCCTGGCCAGCCAGGACGAGCAGCAACTTCTGACCCTCGAGCTTGAGGTTGCGGGTGATGTTAACGAATTCCTTGGTCTTGGGAGCATCGAACTTGATGTCCTCGATAACCATGATCTGGTTGTTCTGGGCCTTGTAGGTCAGCGCCGAGCGGCGAGCCAGGGCCTTCACCTTCTTGTTCAGCTTGAAGCCGTAGTTGCGGGGACGGGGACCGAAGACGCGACCACCACCATGGAACAGCGGAGACTTGATGTCACCGTGACGGGCACCGCCGCCACCCTTCTGGCGACCGAGCTTCTTGGTCGAGCCAGCGATTTCACTTCTCTCTTTAGCCTTATGGGTTCCTTGGCGCTTGTTGGCCAGGAATTGCTTAACATCGAGATAAACGGCATGCTCGTTAGGCTCGGCGATGGCGAAAATCTCATCGTTAAGGGTCACCTTGCGACCGGTGTCCTCACCCTTGATGTTATATACTGCTAATTCCATTATTACATTTCAATAATTACGATTGAACCTTTGCTGCCCGGTACTGAGCCTTTTACCATGAGAAGATTGTTCTCGGGCAATACTTTAATCACTTGCAGGTTTTGTGCGGTGCAGCGCTTGTTGCCCATCTGGCCAGCCATGCGCATGCCCTTGAAAACCTTGGCGGGATAGGAGCAGGCACCGATGGAACCGGGAGCGCGCTGACGGTCGTCCTGACCGTGAGTGGTCTGTCCCACGCCGCCGAAGCCGTGACGCTTCACGACGCCCTGGAAGCCTTTACCCTTGGTTGTGCCGATAACATCAACAAATTCAACGTCGTTGAGCATCTCCACGGTGAACTCGTCACCAGCCTTGTGCTCACCATCAAATCCTTTGAACTCGGCCAAGAATCTTTGCGGTTTCACTCCGGCCTTCTTGAAATGACCTGCCATGGGCTTGGTGGTGTGCTTGTCCTTCTTCTCGACAAAACCCAGCTGCAAAGCCTCGTAACCGTCGGTTTCAACAGTCTTCACTTGAGTGACAACGCAAGGACCTACTTCGATAACAGTGCACGGCACGTTCTTGCCGTCGGCACTGAAAACGGATGTCATTCCGATTTTCTTTCCTAATAATCCTGGCATTTCTCTTGAAATTTTAAAAATTACTGTTTGTTAATGCTGTTTGTTTAACTCGTTTTGTTCAATCCTTTGTACTACACCTTGATCTCGACCTCAACACCGCTGGGCAACTCGAGCTTCATCAGGGCGTCCACAGTCTTAGCAGTAGAGCTGTAGATGTCGATGAGACGCTTGAAGGATGCCAGCTGGAACTGTTCGCGGGACTTCTTGTTGACAAAAGTCGAACGGTTCACTGTGAAGATGCGCTTGTGGGTGGGCAGAGGGATAGGACCGCTCACTACAGCGCCAGTGCTCTTCACTGTGCGCACGATCTTCTCGGCCGACTTGTCAACCAAGTTGTGATCGTAGCTTTTCAATTTAATTCTAATCTTCTGGCTCATATTATTTATAATAATGTAATGTATTATTGCAATAATTCGACGTGACCCAGGCATTCACCCAGCACCTTGAGGGCGATGGGGGTTGCCACAGGGGCAAAGTGGGAAAATGACATCGTGCTCGTGGCACGGCCGCTGGTGATGTTGCGCAGGGCGGTAACGTAGCCGAACATCTCGGCCAGCGGGGTGCTGGCTTTAACGATGCGGGCACCGCTGCGGGCAGTCTCCATGCCCTCGACGATGGCGCGACGCCTGTTCAGGTCGGCGATGACGTCACCCATGTTCTCTTCGGGGGTAACGACCTCGAGCTTCATCATCGGCTCGAGCAGCACGGGGCGGGCCTTGCGGCAGGCGCTGCGGTAGGCCTGCATGGCGCACAGCTCAAAGCTCAGGCTGTCGCTGTCCACAGGGTGATAGCTGCCGTCCAGGACAGTCACCTTGAGGCTCTGCATGGGGAAACCGGCGAGCACACCGCTGCGCATCGCGCTCTTGAAGCCTTTCTCGATGCTGGGCATGTACTCCTTGGGGATATCGCCGCCCTTCACCTCGTTGACAAACTGCAGCGTGCCGTCAAAGTTGTCGTCGATGGGCTCGACACGGCATTCGATGTCGGCAAACTTGCCGTGACCGCCGGTCTGCTTCTTGAAGACCTCACGCACGGTGGCAGCCTGTGAGATGGCCTCCTTGTAGGAAACCTGGGGGCGACCCTGGTTGCATTCCACCTTGAACTCGCGGCGCAGACGGTCGAGGATGATGTCCAGATGCAACTCACCCATTCCACGGATGATGGTCTGGCCAGTCTCCTCGTTCATCTCGACCTGGAAAGTGGGATCCTCCTCGGCAAGCTTTGCCAGACCCACTGCCATGCGGTCAAGGTCGTTCTGCGTCTTGGGCTCGACAGCGATACCGATCACGGGCTCGGGAAAATCCATCGCCTCGAGAACAACGGCGGTGTCAGCGCTGCTGCACAGGGTGTCACCCGTGTGCACGTCCTTGAAACCGACTCCCGCGCCGATGTCACCGCAGCCAATCACCTCCATGGGGTTCTGACGGTTGCTGTGCATCTGGAACAAGCGGGAAACGCGCTCCTTGTGGCCGGTGCGCACGTTATAGACCTGACTGCCGGCATTGAACTCACCCGAATACACGCGGAAGAACACCAGACGGCCCACATAGGGGTCGGTAGCGATCTTGAACACCAGTGCGCACAGGGGCTCCTCAAACAGGGGCTTGCGTGCGATCTCCTTCTCGGGGTCATTCACTGCCACACCCTTCACCTCACCTGCGTCAGACGGGCTGGGCAGGTAGGCGCAAACGGCGTCGAGCAGCGTCTGCACACCCTTGTTCTTGAACGAGCTGCCGCACAGCACGGGAACCATGTTGCGGTCGAGCGTAGCCTTGCGGATAGCGCTCTTGATCTCGTCCACGGAGATTGATTCGGGGTCGTCAAAGTACTTGGCCATGAACTCGTCGTCAAACTCGGCAAGCTGCTCGAGCATCTTGTCGCGATACTCGTTCACCTCGTCGATCATGTCGGCGGGGACGTCGGCGGTCTCATACTCGGCACCGAGGGTCTCGTCGTGCCAGTAGAGGGCCTTCATCGTGATCAGGTCAACAACGCCCTTGAAGTTCTCTTCGGCGCCGATGGGCAACTGAATGGGGCAAGGATTGGCCCCGAGGACCTCGCGGATCTGGCGCACTACGTCCAGGTAGTTGCAGCCCACACGGTCCATCTTGTTAACATAGGCGATGCGAGGCACCTCATACTTGTCGGCCTGACGCCACACCGTCTCGCTTTGGGGCTCTACGCCGCCCACAGCGCAGAAGGTGGCGATAGCGCCATCCAGCACGCGCAGCGAGCGCTCCACCTCTACGGTGAAGTCCACATGCCCCGGAGTGTCGATCAGGTTGATCTTGTACTTGTCGCCGTCATAGTTCCAGAACGCGGTGGTAGCGGCGCTGGTGATGGTGATGCCCCTCTCCTGCTCCTGCTCCATCCAGTCCATGGTGGCGGTACCTTCATGAACCTCGCCCATCTTGTGGGTCAGGCCCGTGTAGTACAAGATCCGCTCCGATGTGGTGGTCTTGCCGGCATCAATGTGTGCCATGATGCCGATGTTACGTGTATATTTCAGTTGTGCGTCGGTGCCCATTGTCTAGTTCACGTCGTCGCTAAATCAGAATCTGAAGTGAGCAAATGCGCGGTTAGCCTCGGCCATGCGGTGCATGTCCTCTTTACGCTTGAATGCGCCACCCTGCTCGTTATAGGCGTCCATGATTTCAGCAGCCAGCTTGTCGGCCATAGTCTTGCCGCCACGCTTGCGAGCGAAAATGATCATGTTCTTCATTGAAACCGACTCTTTGCGGTCGGGGCGGATTTCGGTGGGCACCTGGAAGGTAGCACCACCCACGCGACGAGACTTCACCTCCACTTGGGGAGTGATCTTCTCCAACGCGGCTTTCCAGATTTCGAGAGGGGTCTTCTCTTCACTAGCCATCTTCTTGCCCACGAGATCCAGGGCACTGTAGAAGATACGGTAAGACGTGTTCTTCTTACCATCATACATGAGGTGGTTGACGAACTTGGTTACGCGAACGTCACCGAACTTAGGATCGGGCAGAATGATCCTCTTTTTTGGCTTAGCCTTTCTCATTTTTTAAACACAGTTGTAGTTTTAAGTCTGCTTGGTTGTCTTTTGCTTTGTTCTTCAACGCCCGCCGCTGCGGCGCGTTTACTCAACCAAATGAATCAATCCAATAAAACTGAAAACTAAGTTTGAAATTAATTTTACTTTTGAATTGTTTTAGTAAGTCTTGGCCTTGATGCGTCAGTGATTATTTTTTCTTCTTGGGACGCTTGGCACCGTACTTGCTGCGGCGCTGGGTGCGGCCTTCAACACCGGCGGTGTCGAGAGTGCCACGGATGATGTGGTAGCGCACACCGGGAAGGTCCTTAACGCGACCACCGCGAACCATGACGATCGAGTGCTCCTGCAGGTTGTGGCCCTCACCAGGGATATAGGAGTTCACCTCCTTGCCGTTGGTCAGGCGTACACGGGCAACCTTGCGCATTGCCGAGTTCGGCTTCTTGGGCGTGGTCGTGTAAACACGAACACACACACCGCGACGCTGCGGACATGCGTCCAGAGCGGGCGATTTGCTGGCGGATTCCAGCGCAGTGCGGCCTTTTCTTACTAATTGCTGAATAGTAGGCATCTTAGTTCTGTTTAGTTTTTTAATTAATTTGACAAATATTTTTCAGTTTGCTTCCCTGCCCTCTAGAGCGCTTAATCTATCACGTTATCAAGCGGTTAGACATCATTTTTCGGCCTAGCGGCGCAAAAAAGCGATGCAAAATTACAAACAATTTCCCGAACAGCCAAACTTTTCAGCCTTTTTCTCTTATATATAAGGTAACCCGCCCCAACGAGCCAACTATCTGTTTTTCATGTAAATACACCTAAATTCATGGTTTTCAGCCACTTTCGAAAGTGTGAAAATTATTCAAACTTAACATTATTTAACTTATTTTAGCCGAAAAATCCTCGTTTTTTGGATAATTCTGTGCCTAACGGCGTCACTTCCCTACCCGATTTCAGTAACCATCTCTTGGTAAGTAAAGGCGCTGGTTTCACTTACACATTATATATAATATATAGGGGGAATTTTTCAGGAAAAGCATTACCTTTGCTGCGGTAATCCCTAACACTGAAAGAAGATGAATCTCATAGCCAATATCACCCTGCTCGTTGCAGCACTGCTCGACATGATTGTGCTGCTGGGTGGCGACATTGCCGACCACCGCAACAATGGCCACAGCAACTCTAAGTACTACCGGTGGCTCAACAAGAGTGGCGAAATCATGTCACTCAAGCGCCTGCTGCTGCTTGCCGTATTTGTCTGCACATTCACCACGATGGCACTACAGTCATGGATAGTGGTCATGATCCTGGCAGCGACACTGCTCATCCAGGGCATCTACCTGCTGTGGCGGCGCCAATGGAAACTATTGGATGACGGAAAGAATGCGAGGCAGATGTTGTTCACAGCCATATTCATAGTGCTGTGCGCCATTTTCGGTGTGGGTCAAAGTGCCCTCAGGAGCTCAGTCGGCACCACACTCTTTGCCTCACGCGTCACATCGATGGCTGCTGTGATGATCGTCCCCATCACCTGGCTGCTCACGATGTTAACGGCCATGGTGCTCAGGATTCGCCCCGACTCGGACACTCCAAAGCAGCAAGACCAGCAGGATTAAGGATTTCCAGGTATTCGGCATAGGGAATGAAACGCCCGCCCATCGACTTGAGATGGGGCGTTTCGAGCTGACAATCAATGAATTTGCCGCCAATGCGCTGCATGAACCTGGCCAGATGGATCAGGGCCAGCTTTGATGTGTTGGGCTCGCGCGAGAACATGCTCTCGCCAATGAAGCACGGTCCCATCGCCACGCCATACAGGCCGCCGACCAGTTCATTCTCCTGATTCCACACCTCGACGCTCACGGCATAGCCCTGCCGGTTGAGGTGGCGGTAGGCCTTCATGATATCCTCGCCCAGCCAGGCCCCATTCATGTCGTAACGGCCATCAACCTTGCTGCAGCCGGCTATAACACCGTCGAAATCGTCGTTAAAGGTCACATGGTAGGCCTTCTTGTTCATCAGCGTGCGCATCGAGTGGGAGATGTGGATTTCATCGGGAAAAATCACAAAGCGCTGCATGGGGCAATACCATGCCGGATAAGGCCAGTCACGGAACGAATACCACGGGAAAATGCCGTAGCTGTAGGCCAGCAACAGACGCTCCTCGCTCAGGTCACCGCCAACGGCGATCAAGCCGTCGGGCTCTCCCAAGCGCGGATCAGGAAATACCAGGTCTTCTGTCAGTTCATACACCATTTTCCAGGTCCTCCAAGTCCTCGATCACACATTCGCCTCCCTGCTTGAGAGCGCCAAAGAGGATTTCCCGCACCAGGCGTGTCTTCAGGCGGTTGTGGATCACGCGGTCCATCTCGCGGGCGCCGTATTCCTGACTATATCCCTCCTGCAGCAGCTGCTCCCGGGCTTTATCCCCCAGTTTCAGAGTGACACCCTTGGGGGTCAGCATCGCCTGCAGCTCACGCAGTTTCTTGTCGAGAATCAGACCGGCCATCGTGCGGTCCATGTCGTTGAAGACCACAATCGACGACAGGCGGTTGATAAACTCAGGCTTGAAAGTCTTCTTGACCTGCTTGAGCATCGCCTGCCCTGCCGTCACGGTCGAGGCAAATCCCACCGAGGCCTGGCGAGCAAACTGCGCACCGGCGTTGCTGGTCATGATGAGCACGACATTGCGGAAGACGGCTTTGCGACCCTTGTTGTCGCTCAGGGTGCCGTAGTCCATCACCTGCAGCAGCAGGTTGAAGATGTCGTCGTGAGCCTTCTCGATCTCGTCGAGCAGCAGGACACAGTCGGGATGCTTGCGCACGGCGTCGGTCAACAGGCCTCCGTCGTCATACCCCACATATCCGGCAGGCGAGCCGATGAGTTTGGCCACGGTGTGTTTCTCGACATATTCGCTCATGTCAAAGCGCACCAGCTCCACGCCCAATTCGCTGGCAAGCACACGGGCCACTTCGGTCTTGCCCACGCCAGTGGGTCCCACAAACAGCAGCGAGGCCAGCGGTTTGTTCTCGTCGGTGAGGCCAGCCTTGGACATCTGCACGGCCTCCACCACCTGCTGGATGGCAGTGTCCTGGCCATAGATCTTGTCCTTGATGCGCGACTCGAGCGTCTCGAGTTTGCCGTTATCACTCTCGTCCATCGTCAGGGCATCGACTTTTGCTATGCGGGCGAGCACACTGGCGATAAGCGCCTTGTCAACACGACGGTTCTCGCCCTCCTTGCGGTTCATCTGCACCCATGCGCCAGCCTCGTCAATCAGGTCGATGGCCTTGTCGGGCAAGTAGCGGTCGGTGATGTGACGGGCGCTGCCCTTGACGGCCAGTTCCAGTGCGTCGTCATCATACTCCACCTGGTGGAATTCCTCATAGCCCTCCTTGAGCATCTGCACGATCTTGAGCGTCTCTTCGATACTCGGCTCCTCGATGGGCACCTGCTGGAAACGCCGCATCAGGCCCTTGTTGCGCATGATGTAGCGGTTATACTCCTCGTAGGTGGTCGCACCGATAAAGCGCACCTTGCCTCCCTCGAGATACGGCTTGAGCAGGTTGCTCGCATCCATCGAGCCCTCCCCTATCTGTCCGGCGCCAACGATATTGTGTATCTCATCAATATAGAGGATGGAACCTTGTTCGGCTGCAATGCCTTTCATCACGGTCTTGAGGCGTTTTTCAAAATCGCCGCGGTATTGCGTGCCGGCGATGAGCGACCCCATATCCAGCTGGTAGATTTTGGCGCCCTGCAGGGTCTCGGGCACATTGCCGTTCTGGATGCGCTGTGCCAGGCCATAGACAATGGACGTCTTGCCCACACCGGGTTCACCGATGTGAAGCGGATTGTTCTTGTCCTTGCGGCACAATACCTGAATGGTGCGGTCCAGTTCAGCATCACGCCCGATCAGCGGATTGTGGTCGGTCAGGTGGTCGTTGATGCACAACACATAATCCCGCCACCCGCTGGCTGCCGGGCGGGCATCCTTCTGTTTGTCCGGCTCGAGCGGTTCACTCTCATCAACGGTCTCGCCCCCATCACCGCTTGCAGGGCTTTCCTCAAGCTTGCGGCTTTCGGCATAAGTATAGATGATACTCTTCAAGAACTGCTCCTTGTCCTCGTTGATGAGCGCATTGAGGCAGTTGGCGGCAAACGAGTCCTTGAGCTGCATCATCGCCAGGAAAAAATGCGGCACATCTACCACATCATCCTTGGTCAGTTCGCTGTCATGCTCCATGAGTTGCATGAGCTCTCCGTACTGGTGCGAGGCATACAACTGGCGATGCGGCTCCTCCTCTTCACTGAAGTGCTCCTGCCTGTCAATGTACTCACGCAGTTTCTCCTTCACTTCGTCGATGGGCAGGTCAAGGACAGTTGATTCCAACACATCACACACTACCTGGTCGCCCAACGCCGAGAGCAGCAGGTGCTCAGGGGTCACCAGCTTATTGCGGCACGTGTCGGCAAGAATCATTGCCGAGGTGATGATATTCTCGAGTTCAGTTGTAATATTCACGGCTAGTCAGCTTGCTTTGTTGTTTTTAAATCGTTTCACTCAGGCTCGCAGGTGATTTTGAGGGGGAAACCCTCCTGCCTGGCCTTTGCGGTGGCTTGGGAGGCCTTGGTCATGGCCACGTCATAGCTATATACTCCCACTATGGCCTGTCCCTCGCGATGCACCTTCATCATCAGTGTCACGGCCTCGTCGGCAGGCTTGTTAAACACCTGCCGCAATACCTCAGTGACAAATTCCATTGTCGTGAAGTCATCGTTATGGAAAATCACCTTATACTGCCGGGGCTCCTCGATGAGAATGCGTTCGCGGCTTTTAACCCCTGTGCCAGTTCCTGGCCTGTTCACTTCTGCCATATTGTCACGATAGTTATTCCTTGACAAAATTACTCATTTTACCGCAATCCAGCAAATACTGTGCCATGCCCACAAAGTGAAGGCACCGCCAGGCATGTTCTGCCACAGCGGTGCCAACTTGTCTAGTTCTCACCTCCCTGTTGAGGGCGTTTTACCAGATGATGACGCGATCGGCGGGGTCGCGCCACATCTTCATCTGAGGCTGGATGTCGAAGGCATTGAAGAACTCCTCCAGATTGCGGATGGCCACATTCACACGGTTTACGCCCAAGCTGTGCGGGTCAACCTTGGTGCGGCGCAGCATCTCCTCCTTGGTGATGTTGGCAGCCCAAACGTTGGCATAGCTCAAGAAGAAACGCTGGTCGGGGGTGAAACCGTCAATCATTTCATTGCCCTTGCCCTGTTCGGTCTTCTTGAAGGCGCTGTAGGCGACGCGCAGGCCGCCATGGTCGGCGATGTTCTCACCCATGGTAAAGGTACCGTTGGCATGGACGTCATCGGCAACGATCTCGGCGCTGTACTGGGCACCCAGCTTGTTGGCCAGTTCCTGGAACTTGGCGGCGTCCTCAGCGGTCCACCAGTCCACCATATTGCCGTTGTGGTCAAAGTTGCGGCCCTGGTCGTCGAAGCCGTGGGTCATCTCGTGGCCGATAACCACGCCAATAGCGCCATAGTTGCAGGCCTCATCGGCATTGGGATCGAAGTAAGGCGCCTGCAGGATACCGGCGGGGAAGCAGATCTCGTTGCTCGAGGGCTCGTAGTAGGCATTAACCGTCTGCGGGGTCATGAACCAGCGCTCCTTGTCCACAGGTTTGTTCAGCTGGCCGTATTCATACTCGGCCTGGAAACGCAAAGCGTTCAGCACGTTCTCCCAGTAGCTCTTAGCTGGGTCGATATCCAGATTGCTGTAATCTCTCCACTTGTCGGGATAGCCGATCTTGACGGTGAAGCTGTTGAGCTTGACCAGGGCGTTCACCTTGGTTTTGGGGCTCATCCATGACAGCGTGGCGATGTGCTCACCCAAAGCTTTCTTGAGGTTATCCACCAGCTGCTGCATCTTCTTCTTGGAGTCGGCGGGGAAGAACTTCTCGACATAGAGCTGGCCTACGGCCTCACCCAGCATGGTGTTGGGCACATCGAGCGAGTGTTTCCAGCGCGGCATCTTCACCTGCTTGCCCGACATGGCACGGCTGTACATGTCGAAGTTGGCATCGGCAAACGCGTCACTCAGGTAGGGAGAAGCGGCATCCACATACTTGAAGATCAAATACTCCCTCACGTCCTCTTCCTTGAGCGTTTTCATCATCTCGTTGACCTTAGCCAGCGACTTGGGCTGGAACACGCACACCTTGTCGAGCTCGCTGATATCCAAACGGGCAAAATACTGGCTCCAGTTGATGTTGGGATAATCGGCCCTGAGCTGATCCAGGCTCATCACATTGTAGAGCTTGCTATAGTCACGGGTCTCTTCACGGGTCATGGCCACGCGTGCCAGGGCCGTTTCAATGTTCATCACGCGCTGGGCAGCCTTCTTGGCATTAGCCTTCTTGTAGCCGATGAGTTGGAACAGCTGTTGGATGTAATTGACATAGGCATTGCGCACCTTAGCGGTATTGGCGTCGTTTTCCAGGTAGTAGTCACGGTCACCCATGCCCAGGCCACCTTGCATGAGATACATCATATTGGTGTTAGAGTCCTTAAGGTCGGCCATGACTGCCGAGTTGAAGAACGGCGATGCGATGCCGGCATGCTGGTCGGCGATTGCGGCCATGAACTCGTCACGTGTGAGCGTCTTGTACTGGTCGATGCCGGCCTTGAGGGGCGACATGCCTTCCTTGTTGAGGCGCACACTGTCCATACCCATGGCATAGAGGTCACCCACCTTCTGCTTGATGCTGCCACGGGGATTGTTGGTCCCTAACGTGGTGATGATTTCCTTGACCTGATTGCGGCTGTTCTCGGCCAGCTGGTCAAACGTGCCAAAACGGGCATACTGCGGGTCAAGCGGATTGTTGAGTTTCCAACCGCCACAGGCATACTGGTAAAAGTTCTCGCCCGGCATGGTAGTCGGGTCCAGATTGTTGCGGTCTACCGCCTTGATCGGGGTGCCGGCAACCGAAGTCATTGCAATGACTGACATGAATAACAAGATGATTTTTCTCATAATTGAAATTTATTGGTTTTGGTAATAAAGATTCGATTGGATCAACTGCTTCAGCAGCAAGGGTTCCATGACGGCATAGCCCGTGAGATTGGGGTGCACACCGTCATCAGTATATTTCGCCGCCATCGACGAGCCATCGGCAGTCAACGACGGGAAGTAATTCAGGAAAGGTATCTGGCGGGCTTCACAGTAAGCCTTGATACGGGCATTCAGGCGCCCGATCTTGCCGACCACGTCCTTCACTCCTGTGTTCCATACAAAACGGTCTGTCGGCAGCACCGACGAGAGCACGACTTGGATGCCATGGGCCAACGCCAGCTCGGTCATCGACATGATGTTGTCCATCGTGATGTCCTCGTCATACGGGCCATTATTCTCGGCAATGTCGTTTGTTCCGCAGTTGATGACCACTGCACGGGGCTTCAGGTTAATGACATCTTGGCGGAAACGCGCCAGCATCTGACTCGATACCTGGCCGCCGATGCCTCGCCCCACCAGGTGGTTCTCCACGAAAAAGCCAGGATGAAGTTCCTCCCAATACTCGGTGATGGAATTTCCCATCATCACAATGCGGGCACTGTCCACAACCTGGGACAACTCGATGTTCGATTGCGCATAACGCGCTTTGTTAGCCCAATCGGCCGGTTCGGCACAATGGCCACTGAATAAATTCCAGAACAACATAATGATAACAAATATCCGTTTCATGACTTGCGACGATTAATGCGACATTATTCTGTTAACGCTCAGGCGCTGTAGTAATCTCACCTAAATTTTTGCGGTATTGCTGGGGGCTGACTCCAAACTGCTGCTTGAACGTCTTGGAAAAGTAGGAAAGATTCTGGAAGCCGCACTTGCTCGAGATCGCCGTCAACGACAGGCTCTCGTTGGGAATCAGGCGCCGGGCATAGTTCAGGCGCACCTGCAGCACATAGGCCACCAGTGTCATTCCCGTAATGTCCATGACGCGGGTACGCAACTGTTTGGGGCTTAACGACAATGCCGCCGCAATATGTTCCATATCGATATCGTCATTGGCCATCTGGGCGTGAATGACCTCTACCAGCTTGCTGATGAGTTGCTGGTCCTCCTTGCTCATGGGCTCTGGACGGGATTCACGGCTGGCGTCATGGCGGCTCTGGTACATGCGGTCGCGAATGATCGACCGTTGGTTGATCAGATGCTCGGCAACCAACCGCAACTCGCCGGAATTGAACGGCTTGACAAGCACATTGTCAGCACCGGCCTCAAAGCAGGCCATGCGGGCCTGTTCGCTCGTGCTTGACGTCATGGCAATGATGGGAATGTGAATGAGGGTCGGCGTGGAGCGCAAGCGCTTGATCAGTTCCCAGCCATCCATAACGGGCATGGTCATGTTGGTGACGATCAGGTCAGGCACAAGATCCTGAGCGCTCTGCAATGCCTCGCGGCCGTCACGTGCAAGCCTCAAGTTGTACTTGTCACTCAAATGGCTAGCGATGAAAAAGGCCACATCTTCATTATTCTCGACGACAAACACAAGCGGTAACTGCTTCGAATCCTTACGGATTCTTTTTTCAGCAAAACTAGAAAGATCTGCAGCCTGGGCATCATCATCGCCCTTGGCAAGCTGCACCGGGAAGTTGATGGTGAATGTTGTGCCTTGGTTCGGTTGGCTTTCTACAGCAATTGTGCCATTCATCGATTGTACAATCTGCTTGACAAGTGCCAATCCCGCACTCACTCCTGCACCGTCATCATCATTTTCATGACTCTGCGAGAACGGGTCAAACAAGCGGTCTATCTCATTCTCAGGAATGCCTTTGCCCGTATCAGCCACAGTCAACTGGACGTGACCCGATTCAGGCGTCTCCAGCGATACCGTTACATTGCCGTTTCGTGGGGTGAATTTGATAGCGTTGTCAACAAGCGTGTGCACGATCTTGCGGATATACTCCAAGGGGAATTCCACGACCAGAGCATGCAACGAGGAGATAAATTCAAGGTTGATGAGTTGACTGGCCGCCAACTCACTGTGGTTATCGACAAGCATGCGCACAAACATCACGATGTCGCCTGTTTTTTTCTCAGGCAGCTCCTCAGCACCCGACTTCACGGCCTCTATATCCAATAACTGGTTAACCAGTCCCAGCATCCTGTTACCATGATTGATGATCAGTTCGCCCAGTTGTTTCCTGTCCTCAACACTTGTTTTGACATTATCAAGCAGGTGGTGCCCGGCATTCATGATAACGGTTAACGGGGTCTGCAGCTCGTTGGTGATATTGGTGAAGAAATGTGACTTCAGCTCCTGGGTCTTACGTTGCATCTGCATTACGCTACGGCTCTTGCGCCAAGCGACGGTCATAGCAATCAGCATCAACACAGCCATCAACAGCAGCAACAGCCCGCCCCACTTGAGCGCCTGGTTGATCTTGCGCTTGCTCGCACTCATTTGCTCAACGTTCAAACTCTGGGCTGTAAGATCCATCACTCCCATCTGCGTTGACAGCAATTTCGATTGCAGCGAGTCGGTTAAGGCAGTGTAGCGTTCAAGATGAATCATGGCTGCAGCCGGGTTTTCGTCACGCATGGTTTGCCACAGGCCACGCTCGGCAATGCGTTCAGTCTTGGGTGAGCCGCACTTGACGCTCTGTTCCAAGGCCTTCTTGTAATAGGCCATCGCGGCCTCGCGATTTCCCAATTTCTCGTTGACGCTTGCCAACTGGTTATAGCACACAGCCAGAGAATAGGTATTATTGGCTTTTTCAAGTTCAGGAAGGGCTCTGTTCATCACAGCCAACGCCTGTTCATATTGCGACAATGCTTCGAGGACAGCACCCTTCTGCGACAAGCGTATAGCGGCTTTTTCTTTACGGCCGGCTAAGCTTTCGATCTTGTATGCTTCATCGATCGCCTGCATAGCCTTGTTTGGCTCATGATTCATTAAAAATAACTCGCTGGCCATTCCCAGCCTGATTGCCAACCGGTCCTGACGTTTCAGTTTGCGTTCCAGGGCGATGGCACGCTCAATATATCGGATGCCCGCTTGAGGCTGCTTCACTGCCAGATAGATGGCAGCAAAGGAATTCAAGTCGCCACTGATCAATTCATCATCGCCCAAATCCATGTCAATACTGTAGCACTCCTGCAGGTTGTGAAGAGCCTTGTCATACTCACCAAGCCTGAAATAGGTGTTGAACATCGTCGACAGGACATCACTCTTCAAACGTTTGTCCCTGATTTTTGCCAATAAATCTTCAGCGCATGAGATTGCCTCAAGTGACTGGGCATACTGCTCTTTGTCGTAATAATATTCTGCCATCCAGTAATGAAGATTCGCTTCCACGTCAGTTTGCCGTGAGTGTGCATCATAGGAGTACAGCGTATCAATAAACCCCATATCGGCAAGCTCTTTAAAAATGTCGTTGGCAAGAGCAATCTTCAAGTTATTATCACAATTCTGGAACTTGACATAGAGGGAGTCAACCGAAAGAGCACGCACAGGCATAAACAAGCCCAACAAAGTCAGTAGAGCCACAATAAGCCGCTTAGGAAATATGACCTGCGCCACCTTCATAATCGCAAAATTAAGCATTTTATTCCACTCCGCCATACACCATCCCCACTTTTTATAGCTCCCCCATCCTCCCTCCGTTATATCCGTCCAACAAAAAAACGAGGGAGCCGCAGCATTCACTGTGACTCCCTCTTAGGGGGCGGTTACCTACTCTCCCACTTTCGCAGTACCATCGGCGTGGTGAGGCTTAACTTCTCTGTTCGGAATGGGAAGA
>ONKU01000016.1 GCA_900318535.1 uncultured Prevotellaceae bacterium
GCCTCGTCAACGATAGCCTTGAAAGCGGCGGGATTGTTCATAGCCAGGTCGGCGAGCACCTTGCGGTTGATCTCGATACCAGACTTGTGAATCAGGCCCATCAGCTTGCTGTAGGAGAGGTCCTCCATGCGAGCGGCAGCGTTGATACGCTGGATCCACAGCGCGCGGAAGTTGCGTTTTTTCTTCTTACGGTCAGCGTAAGCATAGGTCAAACCCTTCTCCCAGGTGTTCTTAGCAACGGTCCAGACGTTCTTGCGAGCGCCAAAGTAACCCCTTGTAAGTTTTAAGATTTTCTTGCGTTTGGCTCTTGAAGCCACGTGATTAACTGATCTTGGCATTTTTTTGAATTGTTTTGATTGCTAGCGGCCGTTTCCGGCACTTTGAGCTAGACATTCGGTTAATAAATAAAAGATAAAAATCTTGTGATTAAAAGAAATTGTTGAGTTGTTTACTTCACCAGGAGCTGACGCACGATGTTCAAGTTGGCCTTGTCCACGATGCTGAACTTACCCAGGTTGCGTTTACGCTTCTTGCTCTTCTTAGTCAGGATGTGACTCTTGTAAGCATGTCTTCTTTTAATCTTTCCGGTGCCGGTAAAGGTGAACCTTTTCTTCGCAGCGGAATTCGTCTTAACTTTTGGCATTTTGTTTTAGTTTAAAAAATGTTATTAATTAATCGAGACCAGGCACTTACCAAGCCTGATGCTCTTCCTTCTCAAGTGTTGTTTACTCCTCGGCGGGAGTGGTGTCCTGCTGAGCGGCGCCGTCGGGGGCATCTTTCGCCTCTTTCTTCTTGCCGCTGCCGGGCTTCTTGGGCGAGAGCATGATGGTCATGCGCTTTCCCTCGAGCACAGGCATCTGATCCAGCTTACCATATTCTTCCAGGTCGTTGGCGAACCTGAGCAGCAGTACCTCGCCCTGTTCCTTGAACAGGATGGAACGTCCCTTGAAGAAGACGTAGCTCTTCACCTTGGCACCTTCCTTGAGGAAGCCGATGGCATGTTTCAACTTGAAGTTGTAGTCATGCTCGTCGGTTTGTGGTCCGAAACGGATTTCCTTGACCACGAGTTTGGTGGACTTGGCCTTCTGTTCCTTGGCGTGTTTGCGCTGTTGGAACTTGAACTTCTGGTAGTCCATCACGCGGCACACGGGGGGCTCGGCTTGAGGAGCGATCAGGATGAGATCCAGTTCCTGCCCCTCGGCGATTTTCAGGGCTTCCTCGATGGGATAGATGCCCTGCTCCACGTTGTCACCCACCAGGCGCACCTCACTGGCACGAATTTCATCGTTGATCAGGTTGGTGTCTTTGTCGTTTTTGCCGCCCATTTGGCGATTGCGGCCTCTGGGCCTGGTGGCATTGCTCGGGCGCTTAGGCCCTGGGCGATACGGTTTTTTGTTCATTCAGCAGTTTTACTATTGTTACTATTATCGTGACAATCAAGCACTTCCATGCAGACACACCTGCACGGAAATGGCTTAAAAGTTGGTCATTTCTGCCACTTCGCGATTAATATCGGCCGCAAAGGTAGTAATTTTTTTCGAACCTTGATCACCTTCGCCCTGTTTTCTTATAGAAATTTCTTCACATCCGGCTTCTTTTTCGCCCACGATGAGCAGATAGGGGATGCGTTTGAGCTCGTTGTCACGGATCTTACGACCGATTTTCTCGTTGCGGTCATCGACGATGGCGCGCACGTCCAGCTTGTTCAGTTCGTCTGCCACATGGTGGGCATAATCGTTGAACTTCTCACTGATGGGCAGCACCACGCACTGGTCGGGAACGAGCCACAGCGGCAGCTTGCCGGCGGTGTGCTCGAGCAGCACGGCCACAAAGCGCTCCAGCGAGCCGAAGGGGGCACGGTGGATCATCACGGGACGGTGCTTCTGGTTGTCGGCACCGGTGTATTCGAGCTGGAAGCGCTCGGGCAGGTTGTAGTCCACCTGGATGGTACCCAACTGCCAGCGGCGGCCCAGGGCGTCCTTGACCATGAAGTCGAGCTTGGGACCGTAGAAGGCAGCCTCACCGGTCACCTGCTTGGCCACCAGACCCTTTTCTTCACAGGCCTCGATGATGGCGCGCTCGGCCTTTTCCCATACCTCGTCGGTACCCACATATTTCTCCTTGTTGTTGGGGTCACGCAGCGAGATCTGAGCCTCGTAGTTGAAGCCGAACACCTTGAAGATGAACGAGATGATATCCATCACACCCAGGAACTCCTGCTTCAGCTGGTCGGGGGTGCAGAACAGGTGAGCGTCGTCCTGCGTGAAGCTGCGCACGCGGGTCAGGCCGTGCAGCTCACCACTCTGCTCGTAGCGGTAAACGGTGCCGAACTCGGCATAGCGGATGGGCAGGTCACGGTAGCTGCGGGGAGCGGTCTTGTAAATCTCGCAGTGGTGGGGGCAGTTCATGGGCTTGAGCATGTACTCCTCGCCCTCCTCGGGAGTGGTGATAGGACGGAACGAGTCCTTACCGTACTTGGCATAGTGGCCGCTGGTCACATACAGCAGCTTGTTGCCGATGTGCGGCGTGATCACCTGCTGGTAGCCGTAGCGCTTCTGGATCTTGGCCAGCATGTCCTGCAGGCGGTTGCGCAGTGCGGCACCCTTGGGCAGCCACAGGGGCAGACCCTGGCCCACATTCTGCGAGAAGGCAAACAGCTCCATCTCCTTGCCGATCTTGCGGTGGTCGCGCTTCTTGGCCTCCTCGAGCAGCACGAGGTACTCGTCGAGCATCTTCTTCTTGGGGAAGGAGATACCGTAAACGCGCGTCAGCTGCGGGCGGGTCTCGTCACCGCGCCAGTAGGCACCGGCGAGCGACATCACCTTCACAGCCTTGATAGCGCCTGTTGAGGGGATGTGCGGGCCACGGCACAGGTCCGTGAAATTGCCCTGTGTATAAGTAGTGATGTGACCGTCTTCCAGGTCATTGATGAGCTCGCACTTCAGGTTCTGGCCCTTGTCGCCAAAGAACTTCAATGCGTCGGCCTTGCTGATGTCGGCACGCACGACGTCCTCGTTCTTCTGCACGAGTTCCATCATCTTCTTTTCAATCTTGGCGAAGTCAGCGTCGGTCAGCGAGGTGTCACCGGTGTCGATGTCATAATAGAAACCGTTCTCGATGGCAGGGCCAATACCGAACTGCACGCCGGGGTACAGCTCCTGCAGGGCCTCGGCCAACAGGTGCGCCGACGTGTGCCAGAAGGCGTGCTTGCCCTCGGCGTCTTCCCACTTGAAGAACTTGATATCGCCATCCATACAAATGGGGCGTGAGATATCCCATTCCTCGTCGTTTAATGATGCGGCCAGCACGTTGCGTGCAAAGCCTTCGCTAATGCTCTTGGCAATGTCCAGAGGCGTTACTCCATCCTCGTATTGGCGTACATTGCCGTCAGGAAACTTGATGTTAATCATATTAAGTATTTGATAATTAAATGTTTGCGTTGTGCCCTACAACAGCACAACAATTTAAACTGCAAAGGTACGAATAAGTTTTTAGTTTTCAGTTTATAGTTTTTAGTTTTTTTGAAATCCGTGCACAATTTAACTCACGCCGCGACACTAACATGTTTCAACGGATCTGCCACAACAAGAGCATGTGGCTCGTGCACGCAAACAAAACGAACAGAAAACCAACACTGTTTTCTTTGGGGAAATGCTTGCTTATCTTGTTTGTTTGCCTTAACTTTGTCGCAAACTTTTAATGGGTATCATTATGAGCCTGAACGAGAAACTGAGAGATTTAAACTACGTGGACCGGAATGAATGGTTTGAGGTCATCAAGGACGTGTGCCGGTCACAGTCGAAACGGGCCGTGGGCTTCCTGGTGGTGGTCCTGCTCCTTTTTACACTTGCAGGAATTTACTTCTTGACATCGAAATATCAAGGACATGACGTTGGCGACATGGCTGCTATCTGTTTCGACTTAGTTATTTGTTTTGTAGTGATTTGGGGAATCGTGAACAATCTTAGGTTCCTCCGGGTTGCGGACAGCCTCAGCACACCACAACAGCTGTTGCTCCAGCATGAAAAAAGGATAAAAAATGACAGGAGGGCAGCCCTCGTGTGTATCGTGACAGTAATTGTCAGCCTTGGTGGTCCGTACATCTTCACCGTTTCTGATTGGCCTTATTGGGCAATGAAAGCCATAATTATAGTACTCATCCTAATCTTCTATTTTAACGGTATTTATATGAGACCGTCTGACCGCGACATTGAGATTACTGAGCGACTGCAAGATCTCATCAACCCGAAATAAACTACACAAACTTTAATTGGATATCATTATGAAAACAGAAAATATCGACAACTTGAGCAGAAGTGAAAAGTTTGAAAGAGTTAAGGGCGCATGCCGCAAACAAGCAAAAAAGGGAATCTGTCTTGAAATAGTGTTCTTTATTCTTTTTATCATACTCATTTTCAATCTTTCATGGGTGAATAGAGATTATGGGACTGGTCATATCATTTATGCTTGTGTGGCATTGTTTTTTTTAGTTGCATTGGCTTTGTTTGCCGTGGAGACTTTCCGGTTTCTCAAGCACCTGGCTAGCGTTAACACTCCGGAACAGTTGCTGCACTCGTTTAAAAGAATAAACAATATTGGTCGCAGGGTCTTCTACTTGGGCTTCCTGGGATTGATAGCTCTTTTAGCTATTGACTATATAATGCGAGATGATGACTGGGTTGTCCTTGGCATGGATTTGTCTATTGTTGTCTTAATGATTGCGATGTTGATCTACTCCTATTTTGATGATGATATCATGTTTCGCAGTTTATATGATAACCCCGTTTCGGAGTTTACTAGCGAATTAACGGACATTATGCTGAGAACCAAGGACCCTGCAAACGAGGAGATTAACGATCAGCTGGAAGACCTCATCGACCCGAAATAATGCGAGGCATTTGTGCTTGTCGTATATCTCTGCCATTACAAATTACTACAAATCAGCGTTATTACGCCAATTATCGTACACGTTTTATAAACCTTTAAAACTTGTTATAAAATGAAGAAATTTTTACTATTTGTGACACTATGCGTGTCAATGACTGCTACTATGTCAGCCGAGATCATTACTGTACAGCCTGAGGGCGAGGCCGTGCTTTATTCCCGCACCGGTCAGGCACTTTTCAGCCTGTCTGAAACCTACATTGGTGAGCAGAACGACTTGGTAAAAGTGGTCTATGATGCCGATGGCGAAACCGTTTATTTCCAAAACATTCTCTATCGCATGGACCAGTACTACGACGAGTTCTGGACCAAGGGCAAAATGAATGCCGAGGGCACCAAAATCACAATTGACCTGGGCGAGGCCGTTTGCCATGATTCATTTTCCGACATGGACATCTACCTGGCCCTGGCCGTCTCCACCCCACTAGAATACGGATCTGAAGTCACTGAGGACGAAAACTCGATGCAGGCTACCTTTACCATTGACCCCGCTACAGGAGTGATCACCCTCGATGGCACCCAAGGTGACATGTATCAAGGTACCGGTTATGAAGGCTGGGCCGCTACGGGCTTGGCATGCTTCCTGTTCGATGGGTCGTGGGCTGGATATATGAGTTGGGGAACCACGCTCACCCCGATGTCTGAGGCAACGCCTGCTGTCCCCGCAGCCCCCTATGAGCTCACCTGGGAGAACGGCAGCGAATGGGAGAATGCAAGTTTCCACTTCCATGTCAACCCTTATGACCTTGACGGCAACCGCCTCTATGAGGAGAACTTCAGCTACCGCATCTACATGGATGACGACCAGCTGTTCACCTTCACCAACGAGGAGTTTGGCCCGAGCGAGCTTTTCGCCGATGGTGACCTTACCGAGATACCCCTGGGATACAGCGACTACATGCACTTCATCAGCTGGGACGGCACTCGCGTCTATTTCAACAAGGGCAACCTTGGCGAGGACCGCTTGTTCCAGCGCCGCATTGGCGTGCAGACTGTTTATACTGTGGATGGTGTGAGCAATGGATCGGAAATCGTCTATGTAGGAGTGCTTGCAGTCAATGGTGTTGTCGTTGACCAGGCAGGAACGCCTCTCGAGAATGTGACGGTAGTCATCTCGTCCAAACCTTCGCAGAACCCTGCAGGCCAACGCGAAGCAACCGTAATGCCCATCTACTTAACTACCAACGAGAACGGAGAGTTTGCCACCGAGATCAATGCCAATCTTGACTATACCGTCGAGTACATGGTCAACTGGGAAACGTTGCTTACCGATGACCTGACCGTTGGCGAAGACGACGTTAACATGGGCGTGATTGTGCTACCCATTGGTGATTCGTCAGGCATCGACGAAATCATGGCAAATGATGAGGGCAACGCTGTCATCTACAACCTGCTCGGCCAGCCCATGCAAGGTGACCTAAGCACCCTGCCCCACGGCATCTACATCGTCGGCAACAAGAAAGTGGTGAAGTAACAGCAGACTATCTGCGCGATTATCTGGAAAACCGGCTGAAAGTGTCATTGTTGACCCACTTTTAGCCGGATTTCTTGTGGAGCAGAAAAAGCTGAGACGGTTCCTTTTCCTCACCATCAAGACGGATGCCCATGTACACACGCAAACAAAACGGACGAAACGAACGGAGCCTCACGCTAAGCCGCTAAGATTTTTCAAACAACAGGCACAACATGGCTTGACATTTCATACAAATCCTAATTTGAATCATCTATAAAAATGATTACCTTTGTGGGGTGAAAATATTAGATGAAGAAATGAAAGCTTTATTGAAAATTTTCGGTTCTTTGCTCATCGGGGCCTGCATCGGCCTTGTGGTGGTTGTTCCCATCATTGCCTTGATTGATGGTCAACCTCTGTCACAAATCTTTAACAAGGAATTCCTGGTTGAGCTGTTGCCTATCGGGTGGATGCTCATCGCCCTGTTTATTGCCTTTGTCCTGCACATCATTCTGCACGAGGGAGGGCACCTGGTGGCTGGGCTGCTGACAGGCTACCGCTTTGTGTCGTTCCGTTTCTTCAACTTCACGCTCATCCGCAAGGACGGGCGCCTGCAGTGGCGCAACTTTGAGTTGAGCGGAACAGCAGGCCAGTGCCTGATGGCTCCGCCCGACAAGCCGCTGGAGCAGATCGACACGCGCTGGTACAATGCCGGCGGTGTGCTAGTCAACGTCATCCTTGTCCTGCTGGCGCTGTTGCTACTGTGGGCATTAGACATGCCCAAATGGGTGAACATCTTCCTGCTCATGATGGCGTTTATTGGTATTACCGTCACGCTCATGAACGGCATTCCCATGAAAATCAGTGGCGTGGCCAACGACGGGTTCAACCTGCTGCAGTTGGAGAAGGATCTGCCCGGCAAACAATGCTTCTGCAACATGCTTGACATCAACGCGCGCAGCCAGGAAGGTCAGCCTTATACCGAGATGCCCGAACGCCTGTTTGCGCTGCCCGAGCCGTTGGACTGGAAAAACAGCATGCACATGTCTTCCGTTTTGTCGTCCGCCACAAGAATGATGGCCCTGCACCAGTGGGAGAACGCCTACCGACTGCTGACCGAGGCCTGCAACCACAAGGACGATTACATGAAGCTCTATCAGCTGGAGGTGGAGAACATGATGACCCAGGTGTGCCTACTCACCGGACGTGACGATGAGGCCCGCCAACACTACACCAAGGAGGTCGCCAAGTATGTAGCCATGCACGCGCCCACCCAGAGCGACAAGCAGCTCACGACCATGGCCGTAGCCCTCGCCCTGGACGGCGACCGCCCCAAGGCCGAGCAATTGACACAAAAACTCGAAGCCAACCGCGACAAATACATCCACCAGGGCGACGTCGCCCTGAGCCTAGACCTCATGCACCACATCCTCAGCACCCGCCCACCCCAATAAACGACCAGACAAAACAACAAACGATCTAGCAGGCCACATTAAACTTGAAAACAAGAAACACAAAAAATACAATTTTATAAATCAATGATGATGCTCACTGCTTTATCGTCTTCCATTACTGATATGGATTAATTGATTGTACTTCTTGTATTTATTGTTTTCTTATTAATCTTTGTTGTGCTTTGTTACCTTGCTGATTCATTCTCGTTATCAATAATTGTTGTAAATTTGCAGTAACAATGAGTAACACGTCGGCCATAGCGCAGTTGCTGATGCAACGGGAACTGCTCCGCCAGGAATACCGGGAGGAGAAGGAGGCTTATCGCCTGCACAGCGAGAGCATCGGCCTGGCACGCAAGGTAACGCGCGGCGATGCCTGGTTTCCGCTGCGCGTGGGGCGCACCTACTACAATTCGCTGAACCAGTACTGCATCGAGGTGACGCGCAAGGGCGAAGAGGAAATCGACCATAATTTCGAGTACGGCAAACCCGTCGTGTTCTTCAAGGCCGAAATGCCCGAGGGCGACCTCAGGCAAGCCGGACACATCCACTTTTTCAACTTCACGGGCAACATCTCCTATGTGGACGGTGACCGCATGGTCGTCGCCATCCCCGAAGGGCACACGCTGGAGCTGCAGAATGCCCAGTTGCCGCTGGGCGTGCAGCTGTTCTTTGACGAGACGAGTTACCGCATGATGTTTGACGCCCTGGAGCGTGTCATCAACGCCAAGGGCAACCGACTGGCCTATCTGCGCGACCTGTTTTACAGCCGCCAGCCTGCCGAGACCTTCGGTTTCGAGAATATGCGCTTCCCGTGGCTGAATGCGAGCCAGGAGCGGGCCGTGAACGATGTTTTGCGGGCCAAGGACGTGCGCGTGCTGCACGGCCCGCCAGGCACGGGCAAGACGACCACTCTGGTCGAGGCCATCAACGAGACGCTCATGCGCGAGACACAGGTGCTGGTGTGCGCCCAGAGCAACACCGCCGTCGACTGGATCAGCGAGAAACTGGTGGATTGCGGCATTCCCGTCCTGCGCATCGGCAACCCCACGCGCGTCAACGACAAGATGCTGAGCTTCACTTATGAGCGGCGCTTTGCCGACCACCCCGACTATCCCAAGCTGTGGCAGGTGAGGCGCGACATGCGCGAGATGCGGCGGCGCCGGCGCGAGAAGGCCGAGCATTTCCACCAGAAACTCGACCGCCTCAAGGAAGTGGCCGTGGAACTCGAGGTGCGCATCAACAACGACATCTTCGGGCAGGTGCGCGTCATCGCATCGACCCTGGTGGGTGCAGCCAACAAGCTGCTGGACGGCAAACGGTTTGGCACCATGTTCATTGACGAGGCAGCCCAGGCCCTCGAGGCGGCGTGCTGGATTCCCATCCGTCGGGCCAGCCGCGTGATTTTTGCCGGCGACCACTGCCAGCTCCCGCCCACCGTCAAGAGCCTGGAAGCCCTGAAGGGCGGACTGGGCAAAACGCTCATGGAACGCATCGTCGAGAACAAACCCGAGTGCGTCTCATTGCTGCAGGTGCAGTACCGCATGAACGACGAAATCATGCAGTTCAGCAGCGACTATTTCTACCATGGACAGATGAAATCGGCGCCTGAAGTCGCCCACCGCCTCGTCCATGAGGGCGATGCGCCCATCCTGTGGTTCGACACCTCGACCATCGAGCTGGGCGAGGACGAGCAGAACGATTTCAGGGAACGGTTCGTGGGAGAGACCTTCGGCCGCATCAACAAGGGCGAGGCCAACCTCACCTTGAGCCTGTTGCAGATTTATTTCCAGCGCATCGGCAAACAGCGCGTCCTTGACGACCGCATCGACGTGGGCATCATCTCGCCCTACCGCGCCCAGGTCCAGTATCTGAAGCGCCTGATCAAGAAACGCGCCTTCTTCAAGCCATTCCGCCACTTGATTTCGGTCAATACCGTGGACGGCTTCCAGGGCCAGGAACGTGATGTGATACTCATCTCGCTGGTGCGGGCCAACGATGCGGGCCAAATCGGCTTCCTGCGCGACCTGCGGCGCATGAACGTTGCCATCACGCGCGCCCGCATGAAACTCTTTATCCTGGGCGACGCCCCCACCATGACGCGCCACCCCTTTTACAAAAAACTATACGATTACATCCAAGCCCTTCGCTCCCAAACAAAACGAATGAATTGAATAAAAAGAAAACAACAAATACAACAAATACAATGTAATGCTTCGCTCCAAATGGATTTGTATTTGTTGTATTTAATTGTCTTCGTTTTCTCTTAGTATTTTGTGGTAGGGATCTTCTTGAGCCACTGGCGGTAGCCCAGCACGGCCATGACGGTATAGAAGGCGTAGAGACAGGCCGTGAAGGGTATCTGCTTGTAGATGTAGAGAACGGTGCATACGGTATCGACCACGAGCCACAGGAGCCACTGCTCGGCGTACTTTTGTGCCAGCGCCCACATGGCCACCATGCTCAAGGCCGTCGTGAAGCTGTCGCACACGGGCACGCTGCTGTCGGTCCATGTGATGAGAATCCAATAAATCAGCGCCCATAACGCCAGCCCGACAATCGTCACGGGCAACACCTGCCGCAGCGGAAAACGGGTGACGGGCCTCTCGGCTGCCTTCTCCCCCGCCCTACTGCTGCGGCTGCGCACCCACCGCCACATGGCGTAGCCATAGATGGCGGCAAGCACGTAATACACTTCCATGCCGAAGTCGGCATACAGGCCACGTTCCCAATACAGATAACCGTGGACAATGGGCATAATCACGCTCACGAGCCACAGCCAGATGCTGGCCTTGAATTCCAGCCACAGGTAGAGGAGTCCCAGCACCAGCCCGGCCATGTCGATGGCCTTGACCCATGTGAAGTCAGCGAAATATTGGGCAACCGCGTCAATCATAACGGACAAATAGACGAATGGACAAACTGACGGGTTTTAGAACCTAAGAGTTATATGTCCCAACGCATTGATGCCTGCCATGGGATAGAAGCGGGGATCGCTGTACAGGGTGTACTTACTATCCTTGCTGCCACCGGGATACAGGGCGCTGGTCATCGAGTAGCCGTTGGTCTCGTATTTCTCGTCGAACAGATTGTAGATGGTGGCGCCCACCGTGATGCTGCGCACGTGGGGCAGCGTGAAGGTGTAGCCCAGATCCAGATTGTTGACGAAATAGGGGTCAAGAGAGTCATCTTTGCGCTCAAAATTGTCCAGATACTGGCGTGACACATACTGCGACTGCAGCGTGGCGGTAAAGCCCTTGTAGTCCAGGGCGAGCATGCTGCCCACGGTCACGCTGGGCGAGAAAGCGATGGTCTTGTCGCCGGCATGGATTTCGGTCTGGGTCCACATGTCGTCCCAGCTGTCGGCGTCATAGTCGCTCACGTAGCCCACATAGTCCTTGATGCGGTTGCGCGACAGCGTGGCGTTCACGTCCCAACGCAGCCAGTCGGTGAAGCGGTAGCCCGCCATCAGTTCCACACCCATGCGGTAACTGTCGGGGACGTTCTCGGCCATCAGCTCGCCGATTTCGTTGATCTTGCCGTTGAGCACGAGCTGGTCCTTGTATTTCATGTAGTAGCAGTTGGCCCCGGCGACTAAACGGCCGCTGCGCAGTTCGTAGCCCGCCTCCCAGTCATAGAGTTTCTCGCTCGTGGGGTGCTTCACCAGGGGACCGTCGTTGTAGTTGTTGCGGGTGGGCTCCTTTTGGGCGACGGCAAACGAGGCATAGAAGCGGTTGTGCTCGTTCATCTGCCAGTTCAGACCCGCCTTGGGGTTGAAGAAGTCAAACGGCTCGTCGACGTCCAGCACCTGCAGACGCTCAGGGCTGGCGGTCCAGTCCCACTTGTCGTTATCGCCTTTCATGCGATAGCCGATGTGGCGGTATTGCAGGTCGGCATAGGCGCTCAAGCCGCCCGTGATCACGTAGTTGCCCTTGATATAGATGTTGAAGTCGTTCTTGCGGGCATCGTTGCGGTAATACTCGTGGTCGGGTGCCAACGGGCTGGTGTAGTTCTCGACCCAGATGACCTGGCCGTAGTGGTCGTTAGTGTAACGGTTGATGCCACCACCCAGCGTCGCAGCCAGGCGCTCGCCGCTGTACTGCAACGAGAAAACCCCGCCGCCAAAACCGCTATCTAGGCATTTCTTGCGCACTAGGCTCGCCTTCTTGCTCGTGCCCTCAGGCGTCACCACGGGCTCCAAGCCATACTCCTTGAGCGTGCGCGCGTTCTTGTATTCCTGATAGTAGCCGTAACCGTCGGTATAGTGCAGCGCCACGTTGAGTTTCCACTGGGGGGTGAAGGTCTGGTTCCAGATCAACTGGTAGTGCGTCTGGCGGTAGATGTCCTTCTGGTCCTTGTAGAAGCCCGTCACCTTGCCGTCGTGCTTGATCTCGCCGTTGGGGTTGTAGGTGCGGTTCTCCTTCAGGTCGTCGCGGCTGATGCCGTCCCAGGCGTGGTAGGTGTCTTCCTTGCCGCCAAAGGTGATGAACCGGAGCGACGTCTTATCGTTGAAATAACCCACCTGGCCAAAGTAGCTCACCAGCTCGCTGCTGGCGCGGTCACGGTAGCCGTCACTGCCGATGTGTGACAGGCGCGCCTCAATCGACCAATGGTCCCCCAACAGGCCACTGCCCACACGCAGCGTCTCCTTGTTGGTGTTGAACGAGCCGTAACTGCCCGACACCTCGGCAAAAGCATCCCGGGAGAAGCCCTGAGTGCGCATATTGACACTCGCGCCAAACGCGCCCGAGCCATTGGTTGAGGTGCCCACACCACGCTGAACCTGAATGTCACGCAGCGACGAAGCAAAGTCCGGCGTGTTCACCCAGAAAACGCTATGGCTCTCCGAGTCGTTCAACGGGATGTCGTTCACCGTGATATTGATGCGGGTGGCATCGGTGCCACGCACTCGCATCGACGTGTAGCCCACACCGGCACCCGCGTCACTGGTCGTGATGACGCTCGGGGTCATCGTCAGCAGGAACGGGATGTCCAGACCGTGGTTCTCGGCAGCCAGTTGCTTGCCGGTGACATTAGTAAATGCTACAGGAGTGCTTTCACTCGCACGCGTACCCAGTACCTCCACCTCGCTCAGGGCGATAGCAGGCACCGTGTCGGTTGCCGCAGGCTGTGCTGCCGCAACAAGGCTTGCCATCATCGTGGCAGCCATCAGGATGGTCTTCTTCATTGCTTTTAATTAATAAGTTGTTCTCTACGCCGGCATTATCCGGATCAGATTAAATAAACTTGGCGACAGTTCAGCCATTGAAGCACGCTTCAGGAGCCAGGTTCGCACAAGTTTTCAATGGGTATGTTCTCAGCCCCTTGTTTCGTCAAGGTAGCACCCCAAACTCATTGAATCACGCTGCAAAGATAGTACATTTTTCTGATTAAGGGAATATTCTGACCTTCCATTCTCAAAATTGCCTGCAACAGCCACACCCCATCCACTTCTAAGTCTATCTAAATCAGCAACATACAGAAGACAGAAGATGAATACCCGAAGAGGCTTCACATGGGATAAAAATGCAAAATCAGGCTTATCGGCTTGGTCGTGTGCATGATTTGTCTTACTTTTGTCGGTAAAATGAATAACGAGAAGAAAGAGACCATCAAGGTGCGCGTCATCAGCGTCGGCTTCACGGTGCTGGCGCTGGCCGTGTTCAAGCCGTTTGCACTGCGTGCATGGCAATGGGAGGCCTATGCCCACCTGTTTGCATTGTGGATTCTGGGTATTGCCGTCTGCTTCATCACCGAATGCGTCTTGAAATACCTCGTCAAGAAGCCGCATTCATTGGAGCATGGCGCTGAGTACATCATTCGCCGCAACTTGTGGTTCCAACTCATCAACACGCCCCTCGTGACACTGATGATCTGCCTCTACCGGCACCTGGTGCTGAGCAGCCGTGTGGCCAGTAACCAACTGTCATGGAGCAACTTTCTGGAGACGTTGGTCATCATCGCCTTTTGCAGCTTCGCCATTGGCCTGTACTGGCGTTTCAAGTTCCGCAGCCGTTATCTGGCGGCCGAACTCGACGAGACGCGAATGCTCAACGAACGCCTGCAACAACTGCAACAGGAAGCCGAGAAACGCGCCCAGGCCGCAGCGGCCCTCACCGCCAGTGCATCAGCCTCAGAGCCGCAGCCATCCAGTTCCGGTCAACAGCCAACGACCATAACCCTTACCGGCTCGACCAACGAATCGGTCACGCTGCAGATTGCCGACCTGCTCTATGTCGAGGCCGTCGGCAACTACGTGAAAATCTATCATCTGGCTGACGGCCAGACACGCTCCGACATGCTTCGCGCCACATCCAAGCAGATGGAAAATGACCTGCAGGCCTATCCCATGATTGTGCGCTGTCACCGCGCCTTCCTGGTCAACCTGCGACAAGTGGAGAAAATCGTCTCAAGGGAAGGCACCCTGCAGCTTTCCATCAAGCACTGCAACGATGCCCTTCCCGTCTCTCGCAGCCATGCCGCCCATGTCAAAGAGGCCATCAAAGGCATGTAATCATCCCCAAATTGCGTCCTGTCAACAACTAAAAAGCACTTTTTTTTGCTTTGTTGGTTCATGTTTAAGGAAATTTGCCTATCTTTGGCAGTTTAATTGAACAAAATCCAACAAAACAATAACCTTATAAACCGAACCAAGTATGTTTGACGAGAAATTATTACAGGAAGTGACCGCCAAGGCCCAGACGTGGCTCAGCGAGAGTTATGACGAGAAAACCCGCGCCGAGGTGCAGGCAATGCTCGATAACGAGGACAAGACCGAGCTTGTGGAATCGTTCTACAAGATTCTCGAGTTTGGTACCGGTGGACTGCGCGGCATCATGGGTGCTGGCTGCAACCGCATGAACATCTACACCGTGGGCAGCGCTACCCAAGGCCTTGCCAACTATCTGAAGGAGAATTTCAAAGATCTGCCTCAGATTTCGGTTGTCGTTGGCCATGACGTGCGCAACAACAGCCGCCTGTTTGCCGAGACGGTAGCCAACATCTTCAGCGCCAACGGCATCAAGGTCTATCTGTTTGAGGGACCGCGCCCCACTCCTGAGGTGAGCTATGCCATCCGTCGCCTGGGCTGCCAGAGCGGTGTGAACATCACGGCCTCGCACAATCCTAAGATCTACAACGGCTACAAGGCCTACTGGGATGACGGTGCACAGGTTGTCGCTCCCCACGACGTGAACATCATCAACCACGTCAACGCCATCGAGGACGTCCGCGAGATCAAGTTCAAGGGCAACCCCGACCTGATCCAGATCATCGGCGAGGACGTGGATGCTCCCTACATCGAGGACATCTACACCCTGTCGCTCAGCCCCGAGGTCAACAAGAAGTATCACGACATGAAGATTGTCTATACCCCCATCCATGGCGTGGGCCGCTACATGGTTCCCCGTTCCATCGAGCGTTGGGGCTTTGACAACATCATCCACGTGCCCGAGCAGGACGTGATGAGCGGCGACTTCCCCACCGTTGACTCACCCAATCCCGAGATGCCCAGCGCTATGGCCCTGGCCATCAAGAAGGCCGAGGAGGTGGATGCCGACGTGGTGCTCGCCAGCGACCCTGATGCTGACCGCATCGGCCTGGTCATCAGGAACACCAAGGGCAAATATGAGCTCGTGAACGGTAACCAGATCCAGATCATCTTCCTCTACTACCTGATGGTGCGCAACCGCGAATTGGGTCTGCTCAAGGGCGACGAGTACATCGTCAAGACCATCGTCACCAGCGAGACCATCGCCAAGATTGCCCGCAAGGAGAACATCAAGATGTTTGACTGCTACACCGGCTTCAAGTGGATTGCTACCATCATGCGCGAGATGGAAGGCAAGGGCCGCTACCTGGGCGGTGGAGAGGAAAGCTACGGCTTCCTGCCCGAGACGTTTGCCCGAGACAAGGACTCTGTATCGTCTATCCCCCTGATGTGCGAGATCGCTGCATGGGCCAAGGATAAGGGCATGACCCTGAACGACCTGTTCATCGACCTGTATATCCACTACGGCTACAGCAAGGAGCGCGGCATCAGCGTAGTGCGTCCTGGCAAGAGCGGTGCCGACGAGATTGCCCGCATGATGGTGAACTTCCGCGAGAACCCGCAGCAGGCCATCGACGGATCGCCCGTAGTACTCATCAAGGACTTCCAGAAACTCGAGCAGCGCGACATGCGCACCGGCGAGGTCACCAAGCTCGACATGCCCGTGACCAGCAATGTGCTGCAGTACTTCACCGAGGACGGCACCAAGGTATCGATCCGTCCCTCGGGCACCGAGCCCAAGATCAAGTTCTATATCGAGGTGCATGACACCCTCGACAAGAAGGAGAACTACGACGCCAAGAACGAGTGGGCCGACCAGAAGATCGACCGCATCTGCCAGTCGCTGGGTATCGCCTAACCAGTTAGGAGTTAGGAGTTAGGAATTGGCATCCGCCTACTGGAGACGCAAGATTTTGCGTCTCTACAGAGTGCTGACATCCATTAATATCAACCACATAACAAACAATTTTAAAAACAACTTTTTATGTCAGAAAAGATTCAGACTTTAAGAGACTCGGCTGCAATGCGCTGGACAGCGCTTCTGTTGCTCGCTTTGGGCATGTTCTGCAGCTACATTTTCATGGACATCCTGTCGCCCATCAAGGACTTGATGGAGTCAACCCGCGGCTGGAGTTCGTCGGCTTTCGGTACCGAGGAAGGCGCTGAGGTATTCCTCAACGTGTTTGTGTTTTTCCTGGTTTTTGCCGGTATCATCCTCGACAAGATGGGCGTGCGCTTCACCGCGCTGCTCTCGGGCGTCGTGATGCTCATTGGTGCCTGCATCAAGTGGTATGCCGTAACCGACGGCTTTATCGGAACCGGTCTTGAGACCTGGTTTACCAACAACCTGAACTACATCCCCTTGTTCGACGAGCTGGGCGTATCTCCCTTCTACGAGGGCATGCCCGCCAGCGCCAAGGTCGCCGCTATCGGCTTCATGATCTTTGGCTGCGGTGTCGAGATGGCCGGTATCACCGTTAGCCGTGGTATCGTGAAGTGGTTCAAGGGCCGCGAGATGGCACTGGCCATGGGTAGCGAGATGGCACTGGCCCGCCTGGGTGTTGCCACCTGTATGATCTTCTCGCCCTACTTCGCTAAGTTGGGCGGCACGGTCAACGTTTCTCGCTCGGTTGCCTTTGGTGTCGTTCTGATGTGCATCGCCCTGATCATGTTCATCGTTTACTTCTTCATGGACAGCAAGCTCGACAAGCAGACGGGCGAGGCCGAGGAGAAGGACGATCCGTTCAAGGTAAGCGACATTGGCAAGATCCTGACCAACAAGGGTTTCTGGCTGGTATCACTGCTGTGCGTGCTCTACTACAGCGCCATCTTCCCCTTCCAGAAGTATGCCGTGAACATGCTGCAGTGCAACTTGTCGTTCTCGTCTGTTGACCCCAACTCGTTCTGGGCCAGCGAGAGTCTGACTATCTACCAGTATATCGTGATGCTCGTGGTTGCCGCCACCGCCTTCATGAGCAACTTCATGAAGAACAAGAGCGCCAAGTACGGCCTGCTGTGCGTGTCGGTAATTGCCCTGATTTGCTACTGCTACATGGGTTACATGCGCCAGAGCGCCGAGAGCGTCTTCGCCGTATTCCCCTTGCTGGCTGTGGGTATCACCCCCATTCTGGGCAACTACGTGGACCACAAGGGTAAAGCCGCTTCGATGCTCGTGCTGGGCTCGCTGCTGCTGATTGCCTGCCACCTCACGTTCGCCTTCATCCTGCCCATGTTCAAGGGTAGCGCTGCCACCGGCTTTGTTGTGGCTTACCTGACCATCCTGGTGCTGGGTTCGTCGTTCTCGCTCGTTCCCGCCGCCCTGTGGCCCAGCGTTCCCAAGCTGGTGGATTCCAAGATCATCGGTAGCGCCTACGCTCTGATTTTCTGGATCCAGAACATCGGTCTGTGGCTCTTCCCCATCCTCATCGGCAAAGTGCTCGACAGCACTAACCCCGACATCGTTCAAGGTCTTGCCAACGGCACCATCGAGGCCGAGCAGGCTGCAGTTTCCTACAACTACACCTGGCCCCTCGTGATGCTGGCATGCCTGGGCGTTGCCGCTCTGCTCATCGGTCTGTACCTCAAGGTCGTTGACCGTCAGAAGCACCTCGGCCTCGAGGAGCCCAACATCAAGCCTGAGGATTAATGAGCTTTTAGCAACACTTTTAAAGGACTTTAGGGACCTTAAGGACTTAAATGACTTTAAGGTCCCTATTTATTGAAATGGATTCACATGAGAGAAGAGGTTAGAAACACGATTGCTACCAGGGCGTGGGCACGGTGGACAGTGCTCGCTATTGTGTCGTTCACGATGATGGCCGGCTATGTTGTCGCCAAGGAGATGTCACCGCTGCAGTTCATGCTGGAGAAGGCCACCGCCGACGGCGGCATGGGATGGACCAGCGGCGAATTCGGCATCTTTGCCGGGTCAAGGGGTTTCTTTAACGTGTTCCTGCTGATGCTGTTTGTGGGCGGCATCATCCTCGACAAGATGGGTGTGCGCTTCACGGGCATCCTCTCGTGTGTGCTGATGCTGGCGGGCTCCGCAGCCGTCTATGGCGCCATTACCTACACCTCTCCCGACCCGATGTGGAGCGTGCCTGTTTTGGGTACCGTCAAGCGCCAAGTCGTGCTGGCGGCATTGGGATTCGCCTTCTTTGGCATCGGCTATGAGATGTGCGGCATTACCGTGTCCAAGGCCATCGTACGCTGGTTCTCGGGCAAGGAGATGGCGCTCGCGATGGGTCTGCAGGTGGCCATGGCACGACTGGGAACCGCTTTGGCACTGGGCTTCAGTCCCATCATTGCCTTGAACTGGGGCCTTCCCCGTCCCATCCTCATCGGTGTGTTCTGCGTGGGCGTGGGCCTTATCGCCTACCTGTACTACTGCACGATGGACCGCCGCCTGGACAAGGAGCAATCGGCTGAGACACAAAATCTTGCGTCTTCTGCAGCCGAAGACGATGAGAAATTCCATTTCTCAGACATGAAACTCACCATCAAGAATCCCGGCTTCTGGCTCATCACCCTGTTGTGCCTGTTTTACTATTCGGCACTCTATCCCTTCCTGGATTTCGCCACCAAACTGATGATTTCCAAGTACGGCGTTGATAGCCATTTGGCCGGCCTGATTCCCGCCATCCTGCCCTTCACCTCGATTGTGCTGACCCCGCTGTTTGGCGGTTGGTGCGACAAGAAGGGCCGCGGTGCCACGATGATGGTCATCGGCAGCGTGATGCTCACCCTGGTGCTCATCGTGTTCGCCATGCCGCTCAAGTCCAGCTGGATTGCCGTGACGCTGATGTGCATTCTGGGCATCGCCTTCTCGCTGTTGCCCGCTGCCCTGTGGCCTGCAGTGCCCAAAATCGTGCCGATGAAGCAGTTGGGTACCTCCTACTCCATCATCTATTACATCCAGAACATCGGCCTGATGCTCATCCCCGTGCTCATCGGCAAGGTGCTGGAACGCAACACCGTGGGCGACCAGGTGGACTACACCTATTCGCTCATCATCTTCGCCATCATCGGCTTGGGCGCCATCGTCACCGCCAGCCTGCTCCTGTGGATGGACCGCAAGCGCCACTACGGCCTCGAAGACCCGAACATCAATAGCTAAAGTAAAAGGTTAGAGACTAAGGGTTAAAGGGCACAGAAAGAGCTGGTTAGAGAGCGTCTCCAACCAACTCTTGTCCTTTTCTTCACCTCATTATTTCCTGACGATGACGCTGCCGCTGGCCTGGTGGGTGGCCAGGACGAGCAGTTCGGCGATCTGGACGTGCTCGGGAGCGCTCACGGCAAAAGCGACGCACTCGGCGATGTCGGCGCCGGTGAGGGGCTGGATGCCCTTATAGACGTTGTCGGCTTTCTCTTTGTCGCCGTGGAAACGGATGACCGAGAAGTTGGTCTCTACCAAGCCGGGCTTGATGTTGGTCACGCGCACCCGGGTGTGGGCCACATCGATGCGCAGTCCGTCGCTCAAGGCTTTCACAGCCGCTTTGGTAGCGCAATAGACGTTGCCGTTGGCATAGGCGGCGTCACCGGCCACACTGCCGATGTTCACCACATGACCACGGTCGCGCTGGACCATGCCGGGGACGATGAGACGGGTCATCGTCAACAGACCCTTGACATTGGCATCGATCATGGTATCCCAGTCCTCAAAGTTGCCCTCATATTCGGGCTCGAGGCCCAAGGCCCCGCCGGCATTATTGACAAGAACGTCAATATCCTGCCATTCTGGGGGCAAGCTATTGATGGCTGCCGCTGCAGCCTCACGATCACGCACGTCGAACTCGAGCGTGATGACCCCGACGCCCATGGCAGACAATTCGTGGGCAACAGCATCCAGACGTTCGGCCCTGCGGCCCGTAATAATCATGTTGTAGCCAATCATGGCAAGTTTGCGCGCACAGGCCTCTCCAATGCCGCTAGTCGCGCCAGTCACTAAAGCAATCTTATTCATTTTATCGTTAATTTAAAGTCATTATCTTGTGATTTTGTGGGGAGTGATGAGGAGTGATGTGGAATGATGGGATTTCCATAACTCCACATCATGCCCCATAACACCCTATCGTGCCCCACCATTATTGTCCAGCCCAGCGAGACGCAGGATTCTAGCCAACTCCTGTTCGCGAGCGGTGAGTTCGGTTTCCCGACGAGCGAGAGCGGCTTCCCGGGTGGTCAGCGCCTTTTCCCTGCTTGCGATATCTGCCTCACGAGCAGTCACTTCACTCTCACGACGCGAAAGTGCCGTAGCGGTGGCTACCGGCTGCTGTTGTGGATGCTCACGCCGATAAGCTAGCCGACCACGCGTCATCTCCTCGCGGATTCCTCCCTGCTGGAGAAACTCCTGCTTGTGATACTCGATGAGATTACGCAACATCACATCCACTTGGCAAATGAGTGTGATGGCAATATTGCATATCATCTCGTCGGAGCAAGCGGGCAAAATGCCATTATAGTACTCGCGGTCGCTGTGTTCACGGCAGCGCTTGCGGGTGTGATCGTAACGCTTGTCGCCTGTCCTCCACAATTCCAATTGATGGTGAGCCAGGTAATCCTTATAGTCTTCCAGCAGTTCCTGATGGCTGGCCTTGGCGACATTGAGCAATTTGATCTCGGTCTCCTTGCTGGTAGCCGATGCCGCTGTTCCCTCCACGATATTCTGCTTACCAGAACGGGCAGCCTGTATCATCTGATCCACCGTCCGATCAGTACGACGGTCCAAAAAATGCTTGCAGAAATAATCAGTCACATCACAGATGCACTCCGACTTCCTGTACACTATCAGGTCATCGTAGCGGCCATCCTGCGGCAAAAACTGATCATTCACTCTACCCATAATGGCGTCATGATTATTCATGACAAAGATACACCATTTTTCCAATACCCGCAATTACTTGTAAATTAAAAAAGGAAACTGAAACTTTTTTTGTACCTTTGCCTTCGGCTAAGGTAGGCTACGTCGAGGAAATGCAAGCAAAAATGCCTTTTTGCTTGGCATTTCGCTCGACTTGCAGTACCTTTGCAGCCAAATTAAAGAAGGCAATATGCAAAACATCCGCAACGTGGCCATCATCGCGCACGTCGATCATGGCAAAACAACTCTGGTAGATAAGATGTTAGCGGCAGGTAACCTGTTCCGCAACAACCAAAATATGGGTACTCAAATCCTGGACAGCAATGACCTGGAACGTGAGCGCGGCATCACCATCCTGTCCAAGAACGTATCCATCTCCTACAACGGCTACAAAATCAACATCATCGACACCCCGGGTCACAGCGACTTTGGCGGCGAAGTGGAGCGCGTGCTCAACATGGCCGACGGCTGCCTGCTGCTGGTGGACGCCTTTGAGGGCCCCATGCCCCAGACGCGTTTTGTGTTGCAGAAGGCACTGCAGCTGGGTCTCAAGCCCATCGTTGTCATCAACAAGGTGGACAAGCCCAACTGCCGCCCCGACGAGGTGCAGGAAATGGTCTTTGACCTGATGTGCAACCTCGACGCCACCGAGGATCAGCTCGACTTCCCCACCGTCTTCGGTTCGGCCAAGCAGGGATGGATGAGTGAGGACTGGAAACAGCCCACCGACAACATCACGGCCGTGCTCGATGCCATCATCAAATACATCCCCGAGCCTGAGATGCTCGAGGGAGATGCCCAGATGCTCATCACGTCGCTGGACTACAGCAGCTACGTGGGACGTATAGCCGTGGGACGCGTGCACCGCGGCACCCTCAAGGACGGCATGGAAGTCGCCCTGTGCAAAAAAGACGGTGAGGTGGTGAAGCAGAAGATCAAGGAGCTGCGCACCTTTGAGGGTATGGGCCAAAAGCACGTCGAGAGCGTGAGCAGCGGCGACATCTGCGCCATTATCGGTCTGGAAGGCTTCGAGATCGGTGACACTGTCACCCTTCCCACCAACCCCGAGGCTTTACCTCGCATCGCGATTGACGAGCCCACGATGTCGATGCGCTTCTGCATCAACGACTCGCCCTTCTTCGGCAAGGACGGCAAGTATGTGACCTCGCGCCACATCTGGGACCGCCTGCAGCGCGAGCTGGACAAGAATCTGGCACTGCGTGTCGAGCGCACCGAGAACGAGGACGCATGGAACGTCTTCGGTCGCGGCGTGCTGCACCTGTCGGTGCTCATCGAGGAAATGCGCCGTGAGGGCTACGAGCTCCAGGTGGGTCAGCCTCAGGTCATCATCAAGACCATCGACGGCGTGAAGTGCGAGCCCATCGAGGAACTGAGCATCAACGTGCCCGAGGAGTACTCCAGCAAGATGATTGACATGGTTACCCGCCGCAAGGGCGAGATGACCATGATGGAGACCCAGAACGACCGCATCCACCTCCAGTTCAAGATTCCGTCACGCGGCATCATCGGCCTGCGCACCAACGTGCTCACCGCCAGTGCCGGCGAGGCCATCATGTCGCACCGTTTCCTGGCCTATGAGCCCTGGAAAGGCGAAATCGCCCGCCGCACCAACGGTTCGCTCGTGGCCATGGAGGGCGGCACGGCCTATGCCTACGCCATCGACAAGCTGCAGGACCGCGGCCGCTTCTTCATCTTCCCGCAGGAGGAAGTCTATGGCGGTCAGGTCGTGGGCGAACACACCAAGGAGAAAGACCTGGTCATCAACGTCACCAAGTCCAAGAAGCTGACCAACATGCGTGCCAGCGGCGCCGACGACAAGGTGAAAATCGTTCCTCCCATCGTATTCAGCCTCGAGGAGGCCCTGGAATACATCAAGGCCGACGAGTATGTGGAAATCACCCCCAACCACATCCGCATGCGCAAAATCATCCTTGACGAGCTCGAGCGCAAGCGCATCGCCAAGCAGAACGGCCAGGACGAGGACTAAACGATTCAAGTACATACCAATTCATCAACAGCAAGGTCACCCAAATTGGGTAACCTTGCTATTTTTCTATACAAACACATTATTTAATTAAACAAAAAAACATACCTTTGCACAGCAAATGAATCATTCCCGGTTTAAGTGCAATTATTTGCTGGACTGACAACATGACGTTAAGACAACTCATCAACAAAATCAAGGAACGCCGATCTTGGCGTGCCATATCAGCCGTTGCCATCATTCTGCTTGCCGGTGCACTCATCGAGCTCATGTCGCTGATGCAGTTCAGATACACCCACCGCCTGATGGAAACCGAACTGGATTACCACACCGAGAGCGAAATGACGCTCAAGTCGGTGCGCGTCAAGGGCATGCTCCTGTCCAACGAGAAAATGGTGCGCAACTACCAGTGGCCCATCCAACGTCAACTCCAACGACCCGAAGCCATCGACAACATCCTGCACCGCCTTGTTGCCACCAACAAAGACGTGATGAGCTGCTTTGTCGCCTTTGTCCCCAATTATTATCCTGACCGAGGACGATTGTTTGAACTGTGTGCCATTCGCCGAGGCGACACGGTCGTCACCGAGCAGTTGGCCGAGAAAGGTCACGACTATACCCAGCGTGAATTCTATTCGCTAGCCGTAAAAAACAACAAATCCAGCTGGACCGACCCCTATCTAGACACCATTGCCAGCGGCGAACAAGTCACCACCTTTGCCATGCCCGTAAATGACAGTTCCGGCAACATTGCGGCAGTGTTCGGCATTGATTTGTCCACCCAGGGCATCATCGACACGTTGAACACCAAGCACAACTATCCATCGACCTTCTTCCTGCTGCTCACCGAAGACGGTCGCCTCATCTCCCAACCCGATTCCAGCCACACCCAAACAAGTGATGTGAATGAGGTCGTGAAAATGATTAACGACAGCACCTACCAGCGCGAGCCGAGCAGTTCTGGCCAGAGCAAGATCATCACATTCAAAGACAAGGAGAACGGCAAAGGGTATGCATATTATGCCTTCATGAGAGGCAAGCCTCACTGGCAGGTGGTGATGGTTTGTTATGACAATGAGGTATTCGGCAAACTGAACAGAATGCGCCGCAACATGCTGTTGATGATAGTGGCGGGCTTATCGCTGCTGGGATTCATCCTGTACAAAGTCAACGAGTACGTGCGACGCCTGCACCTCTCCAAATTGACCCGTGAACGCACCGACAGCGAGTTACGCATTGCCCAGAATATCCAAACCGAGATGTTGCCCCACCAGGACATCAGCAGGCCTGACGTCGACGCGAGCGGCAAGCAGACAACGGCGCTGGAAGTGGGAGGCGACCTGTATGACTACTTTATCCGCGACGAAAAGCTGTTCTTCTGCATCGGCGACGTGAGCGGCAAGGGAGTACCCTCGTCACTGGTGATGGCAGTGGTTCATTCATTCTTCCGCAGCCTGTCGTTACACGAGACTAATCCGGCCCGCATCATGCAGCTCATCAATGAGACAGCCTGTGAGGGTAACGAAACCAATATGTTCGTCACCTTGTTTATCGGTGTGCTCGACTTGCCGACGGGACGCCTGCGCTACTGCAACGCGGGCCATGATGCGCCGTTGCTCATCAATCATGGAGTGAGACCGTTGCCTGTAAATCCCAACCTGCCAGTGGGCCTATTTGACGACGTCAAGTACGTTCAGCAAAACGAGCAGCTCCAGAACGGGACTACCATGTTCCTCTATACCGACGGACTGACCGAAGCCAACAACCCGTCGCACAAACTCTTCGGCCTGCAACGCATCATCGCTGGCATACAGCAGTGTATGGAGACGGGACAGACTTCACCGACAGCGCTGATGGATGCCCTGTATCAGCAAGCTGTCCAGTTTGCCGACGGCGCCCAGCAGAGCGACGACCTGACGATGCTCGCCATCCACTATCACCGCCCCGAGGAGAATATCGTCCTCCAAGAGACAAAGCTCCTGACCAATGATGTGAAACAGGTGCCCGAACTCAATCAATTCATCCAATCGGTAGCCGACAAATTAAACCTTGACCACTCTACATCGTCTCAACTCATGCTGGCGGTTGAGGAGGCCGTGGTCAACGTGATGAGCTATGCCTATCCACTGGGCACCCAGGGAGACATTACTGTTGAAGCCAAAGCCACCGAGCAATGGCTGAAATTCATCATCACCGACCAAGGAAAAGCCTTTGACCCGACTCAAGGAGGTGATGCCGACACCACGCTGAGTGCCGAGGACCGTCCCATCGGCGGCCTGGGCATCCTGCTGGTCCAGCAACTGATGGATTCCATCAACTATGAGCGCATCGAAGGCAACAATGTGCTCACACTGAAGAAGAATATCCAATTTTGAAACAATAACAATTAATCAATAAAGAGAAAATGAAAACATCGATCGAAGAACTGGATGAGAAAATCATCGTCACCATGACCGGCTCGCTGGACACTGCAGCCGCTATCGAAACCGAGCAGACACTGAAGCCCATCACTGCCGAGGCAACTGCCAAGGATATTGAGTTTGAGTGCAAGGACCTGGAGTATATCGCATCCAGTGGCCTGCGCATCCTGCTTGACGTGCTCAAGAAGACCAAGGCCAAGGGCAAGAAAGTCACCCTGCGCAACGTGAACGAAGACATCAAGAACGTGTTTAAAATCACCGGCTTCATCAATCTGTTTGAGTTCGAGTGAAACTCCCCCACGACATGAAACACATCAATATCAGGCGATGGCTGCTGGCAGCCATCGCCACACCTGCTTTATTACTGTCGGGACAACCTGCTACCGATACCATCCCCTCTGCCCAGAACCAGTTTAGCGTGGATTTGCAGTTTCTGGGGCGTGGCGAATCCCGATATGGCGGCATGCCGGAAAAGACCATCGTCGAAGTGGACGAGGAAGGTTATGAAATTGAGAATGACAAGATCCCACAGTCCAATTTCTTGCTCAGCCGCACACGACTGCCCATCAATTTCAAGCGCGACTGGCTCGAAGTCCGCGTCACGCCGCAGCACTCTGGTGTGTGGGGGCAGGCGGGCAAGGGTGCCTTCAACCTGCATGAGAGCTGGGTGAAGATGACGACCCGCATCGGCATGTTTGCTCAAGTGGGACGCGTGGCCCTGAACTATGACGACGAACGCATCATCGGCTCGGACGATTGGGCGATGGCGTCATCGTCACACGACGTCTTGCGCTTGGGATATGAGGGACATGGCCACAAGGCCCACATCATTCTGGCCTATAACCAGAATGCCAACGTGCTGGAAACCGGTGGCTCCATCTATGAGAACGGCGCTCAGCCCTACAAAACCATGCACACGGCGTGGTACCACTATGACTTCCCGCGCGTGCCGTTGGGGGCTTCGTTGCTATTCATGAACACCGGCATGCAGAGTGCGCTGGATGACAACAAGGACAAGACCTGGTTCCAGCATCTGGCGGGTGGATATTTGTCTTTCCAACCTGAACAGTGGAAAGCTGAGGCGTCATACTATAACCAATTTGGCAAAAATGAGCATGGTATCAAGATCCAGGCATGGATGGCCAGTGGAAAACTCACCTATATGCCGTCACCCACGTTCAACGTTACAGCGGGTTACGACTACTTGAGCGGTGACAAGTATTTTGCTGTGCCGACAGGTCACAACGTGGGCATGGTACTCCACGACGTCATCAAAGGCTTCAGCACGGTCTATGGCTCTCACCACAAGTTCTACGGTGCAATGGATTTCTTCTATGTGAGCGCCTATCACAACGGATTCACTCCAGGTTTGCAGAATGCCTACATCGGTGGCATTTACCGTCCCCTCAAGAACATGATGCTCAATGCCAGTTATCACTACCTTGCCATAGCCACCGACCTCGAGGACATGGACAAGACCCTGGGGCACGAGATAGAGTTCCAGGCAGCCTATGCCATCAGCCGCGACGTGAATGTGTCGGCAGGAGCGTCATTCATGTGGGGCGGCGATACCATGGAGCGTCTTAAACGTTCCAGTAAAAAAACCAGCCTGCGCTGGGGATTTATTACACTAAGCGTCAACCCACGCATCTTTACAGCCAAATGGTAGGCTAGTTTTTAGTTTAAAGCCTAAAGCCCAAAAATAACAAGTAATATGAAACTTTCAGCTCCCTTATCAACCTCCCAATTCGGTATATATGTTGAATGCACCGGCCATAAGGGCGAACCCTTTTACAATCTCCCCTATATCTATGTGCTGGATGGTTCCCTTGACGGCGAGCGCCTGCTTGCTGCCGTCGAGACCGCATTCAAGGCCCACCCCACCCTGTTCACCCGCATCGCGCTGAACGATGACGGTGAGCCCATTCAGACGCTCGACATGGACAATGAGCCTTGGTCGCTCGCAATCGAGGACATTGAGGACATCGAGCAGGAAAAGGGCCGGCTCGTGGTGCCTTTTGACCTGGACAGCGGCCGCCTGTTCCATGTCAATCTCATGCGCAACAAGGAGCACTATTACCTGTTTTTGGACTACCATCACATCATCGTGGACGGCACGTCGATGCAGATCATGCTGCAAGACATCGACAAGGCCTACCTTGGCGAGACCATTGCCCCCGAGGAACTGACGCTCATGCAGGTCGCCGAGACCGAGGCCCAACTGCGCCAGTCCGAGGCATTTAACGAGGATAAGCAATGGTATGCCGCCAACTTTGACTGCGGTGACACCTTCACCCAGTTCATGCCCGACCTGGAAGAGCCAGAGCACAGCGAGGACCATCTGTTGCGCACCCTCTCGCTCGATCTAGGCCGCGTGGACGACTACTGCAAGCAAAACGGCGTGTTCAAGAGCACGCTGTTCACTACGGCCTATGCCTTCCTGCTGGCCAAGTTCAACAACGAGCTGGAATCGCTGTTCACGACGGTCTATAACGGCCGCTCGGACAAGCGTTTTGCCCGTTCGGTGGGCATGACCGTCAAGACGCTGCCCGTTTATACCAAATTCACGCCCGAAACCACTGTGCTGGACCTGCTACTGCACGGCCAGGAGCAGATGGGCGGTTGCCGCCAGCATGAGGCCTATACCTATAGCGACCTGACGACCGACCTGAACCTGCAGAGCAACTCTATGTTCGCATGGCATGGCCAACTGTTTGACAACGAAACGATGGGCGGCAAACCCATGCAGACCATCCGCATTGGCAACAGCACGCTGGATGCCTCCTTCTACATGAAGGTCTTTATCCAGGACGGCAAGTGCCAGGTCAAGGTCGAGTACAACTCCAATGAGTACTCCAAGGCTTTCATCAGTCAGATTCTGGAGAGCTACGAGGCTGTGCTCGAGGGTTTCCTTGCCCAAGTTTACCTGCGCGACATCGACATCGCTACTGCAAGCCAAGTGGCTATCCTCGACAGCTTTGACTCTGGCGAACTGGAATATGACGACAGTCAGACCATCGTCTCGCTGTTCCGCCAGCAGGTCAAGGCCACACCCGATGCTATAGCCGCCGTGTATCTTGACAAGCGGTTCACCTATGCCCAGGTTGACGAAATCAGCGACCGCATTGCCGCCCATATCGCCAGCAAGGGCCTGGGGGCTGAAGACGTGGTGTCGGTGCTCATTCCCCGCTGCGAATGGATGCCCATCGCATCGCTGGGCGTGCTCAAGGCCGGTTGTGCTTACCAGCCGCTTGACCCGAGTTATCCCAAGGAGCGCCTCAATTTCATGATGCAGGACGCCAGTGCCAAGCTGCTGATTGCCGACGAGGAACTGCGTCCCATCGTTGACGAATATCAGGGCCAGGTGCTACTGACGAAAGACATCATGGCATTGCCGGCACTGCCCGCCCCCAAGGTGGACATCAAGCCCGAGCAGCTGTTTATCCTGCTCTATACTTCGGGCTCGACAGGTGTACCCAAAGGTTGCCAGTTGACACACGGCAACCTCGTGGCCTTCTGCCACTGGTACCACCACATGTACAACCTCAATGGCGAAAGCAAAGTGGCAGCCTATGCCAGCTACGGTTTTGATGCCAACATGATGGACATGTACCCCGCGTTGACTTGCGGCGCTGCGGTTTATATTGTGCCCGAGGAATTGCGTCTGGATCTCATCGCCCTGAACGACTACTTCGAGCAGAACGGCATCACCCACTCGTTCATGACAACACAGGTGGGTTACCAGTTTGCCACCAGTGTCGAGAACCACACGTTGCATTATCTCTCGACCGGCGGCGAAAAGCTGGCATCACTCACGCCCCCGCAGGGCATCAAGTTCTACAACATTTATGGTCCCACCGAGACAACGGTCTTCATTACCTACTATCTTGTAGACAAGAAAATGAAGGAGATTCCCATTGGCAAAGCGCCGAAAAACATGCGCTTGTATATCGTTGACCCACAGGGTCATCGTCTGCCGGTGGGAGCAGCAGGTGAGTTGTGGGCAGCAGGTCCACAGGTGAGCCGCGGCTACCTGAACCGTCCTGAAAAGACGGCCGAGGTCTACATCTCCAACCCGTTCACGACCGAGGAAAAATTTGCCCGCGTTTATCGCACGGGCGACATAGTTCGTTACCTGCCATCGGGCGACATCCAGTTTGTGGGACGCCGAGACGGACAGGTGAAGATTCGCGGTTTCCGCATCGAGCTCAAGGAGGTCGAGGGCGTCATCCGCGAGTTCCCCGGCATCAAGGATGCCACGGTACAGGCCTTTGACGAGGAGGGCGGCGGCAAGTTCATCGCTGCCTACATCGTGAGCGACGAGCAAGTGGACATTGAGGCCCTCAACAACTTCATTTTGGACCAGAAGCCGCCTTACATGGTGCCTGCCGTGACGATGCAGATCGACAGCATCCCGCTGAACCAGAATCAGAAGGTGAACAAACGTGCCCTGCCCAAACCCGAGAAGAAAGCTGCCGCCATCGAGGAGGCTAACGTGCCCATGAACGTGCTGGAGCAGGAGCTGCACCAAATCGTAGCCGACATCGTCAACAACACCGAATTTGGCGTGACGACGGTGCTGGGCTATGCCGGACTGACGTCCATCTCGGCCATCAAACTGGCCGTCCAAATCAACAAGCGCTATGGCGTGACACTCGACTCCCGCAGCCTGGTGAAGACCGGCACCGTCCAGTCGATAGAGAACGACATCCTCAAGCATCTGCTCGCCGGTGGGAATGTAGAGACACAGAATCTTGCGTCTCCCACCCAAGAGGCTAAGGCCAGCGCACCGCTGTCCTATGCCCAGACTGGTGTCTATTTCGACTGCCTGAAAAATCCAGCCTCGACCATCTACAACATCCCCTATCTGCTCTCCTATCCCGACGATACCGACGCCAACCGCCTGGCCGACGTCGTGAAACGCGTGATTGAGGCGCATCCCGAACTCGGCGTCCATTTCACGACCGAGGGCGACAGCATCGTCCAAACGACTGATGACAGCGTTCCCGTCGAGGTAAATATCGTCGAAATGAGCGAAGAGGAACTGGCAAAATACAAGAACGAGTTTGTGCGTCCCTTCAATCTGCAGAAAGCGCCGCTCTATCGTGCCGAAGTCGTGAAAACGGCCACAGGATGTTACCTGCTGCTGGATATGCACCATCTGGTCTTTGACGGCGGCTCGGCCGACCTGGTCATCCGCCAGATCAATGCCGCCCTTGAGGGCAAGGACGTGGAGAAGGAATCCTACAGTTATCTGGACTTCGTCACCGACCAGCAGGCCGCCGAAGACACCGACGCGTTCAAGGCTTCACAGCAGTTTTTTGCCGAGCGGCTGCAGACCTGCGAGGGTGCCAGCGAGATTCCCGCCGACCTGCCCAAGAACGCAGAGCAAGGCCTCATTGGCGAGGCTGTCTGCCCTGCCGACCTGAAACGTGCCGCCGACTTCTGCCGCAAGCAGGAAATCACTCCGGCACATCTGTTCCTGGGAGCGACGGCATACGTGGTTTCACGTTACACCAACAACCGCGATGTCTATCTGTGCACCGTGAGCAGCGGCCGCAGCAACCTCAAGATTGCCGACACGGTGGGCATGTTTGTCAACACGCTCGCCCTGGGCATGAGCATCGACGACGTGACCGTGGACGAGTTCCTGAAGCATGCCAGCGACACCTTTGACCAGACGTTGCGGCACGAGGACTATCCCTTTGCCCGCATCGCTACCGACTACGGCTTCCGTCCCGCGATTGCTTACGCCTATCAGGTGGGTGTGCTCTCGCAATATACCGTGAATGGGAAGCCCATCGGCCAGGAATTGCTGGAACTGAATGTGCCCAAGTTCAAAATCAATATCAAAATCGAGAACCGCGGCGTGGTCGTGCAGTATGACGACTCGATCTACAGCGAGCGCGTGGGCCGTGGCCTGGCCGAGAGCATCGTGGCCGTTGCCAACAGGATGATGGAACAGCCGCAGGCCAAGTTGCGCCAACTGTCCATCGTGAGCGAGAGCCAGGAAGAGGAATTGAGCCACCTGCGACAGACGGCGACAGGCGATGCACCCTTCACCTTCTTCCATGAGTGCATCGGTCACTATGCCCAAACGCAGCCTGACCACGAGGCCCTTGTTGCCATCGACGCCAAATTCACCTACAAGGAGATGGACGAGGTGACCAACCGCATTGCCGCCGCCCTGAGGAAACGCGGCGTGCATGAGCGCGACCGCGTGGCCCTGCTGTTGCCGCGCACGAGCCGACTGATTCTTGCCCTGTTTGGTGTACTCAAGTCGGGCGCCGCCTATATCCCCTGCGACCCCGAATATCCCGCCGACCGCGTCAAACTCATTCTCGAGGACAGCGAGGCCCGCTACATCATCACCACAGCCGACCGCATGGACACCGTTCCCGCCGACAAGGCCATCGATGTCGAGGACCTCATCAACGACGATAATGACGGTACCATCGCGACCGACATCACCCCCAATGACCTGGCCTACCTGATTTACACCAGCGGCTCAACAGGCCGTCCCAAGGGCGTGATGCTGCATCATCGCGGCATATGCAACTATCTGTACGGCCATCCCGCCAATGTGTTTGCCAACGGGGTGATGACCGATGCCAAGCGCATCATGAGCGTGACGACCATCTCGTTTGACGCAGCCCTGCAGGACATCGGCACAGCCTTCTTCAACGGCAAGACACTCGTTGTCGCCACCGAGGAGCAGGCCAACAACCCGCTCGACCTGGCCCGCCTCATCAACGAGGAGCACGTCAACATGGTATCGGGCACCCCGTCGCGCTGGATGACCTGGCTGACGAGTGAGGACTTCTGTGACGCCATCAGCCGCATCAACATCGTGCGTGCCGGCGGAGAGAAATTCTCCGACCAGCTCTTGGAGCAGCTGCGCAAGGTCACCAAGGCCCGCATCTTCAACTGCTACGGTCCCACCGAGATCACCGTGGCCTCGAATAACAGCGAATTGACCCACGCCGACATCGTCACCGTGGGCAAACCGCAGTTGAACGTCATCGAGTTCATCGTGGACCAGGACGGCAACGAGCTGCCCGTGGGCGTTGTGGGCGAATTGTACATCGGCGGCCGCGGCGTGGCCCATGGCTACAACAACCTGGACGAGATGACCCGAGAGCGCTTCATCGATTATCACGGCACCCGCATCTACAAGTCGGGCGACTATGCCAAGTGGCTTCCCGACGGCAATGTCGTCATCCTGGGCCGTACCGACCACCAGATCAAGCTGCGCGGACTGCGCATCGAACTGGGCGAGATCGAAAACGTGATGCTCAAGGTCGATGGACTGAAGAAAGTCGTCATCCTCATCCGCAAAATCAACGACAAGGAGCACTTGTGTGCTTACTATACCGCTGACCGCGAGATCGCACCCGACGCATTGAAGGCTGAAATATCCAAGAGCCTGACGCAATATATGGTGCCCACGGCCTACCTGCAGCTCAAGGAGATGCCCATGACACCCAACGGCAAGACCGATGTCAAGGCGCTGCCCGAACCCGAATTGGCCATCAGTTCGGCCTATGTGGAGCCTGCCAACGACACCGAGCGCACCTTCTGCGACATCTTTGCGGGCATCCTGCAGATGGACAAGGTGGGCGCAACCGACAATTTCTTTGAATTGGGCGGCACCTCGCTTGTTGTGACACGCGTCATCATCGAGGCCGACAAACAGGGGCTGCATGTTGCCTATGGTGACGTGTTTGCCAACCCCACTCCCCGCAAACTGGCCCGCCTGATTACCGGCGAGAGCGCCAATGAGGGAGATGACGAAATCACCGGATTTGACTACACCGCCATCAACAACCTGTTGCAGAAGAACACGTTGGAGGTCTTCCGCAAGGGAGAGCGCCAGCAGCTGGGCAATGTGCTGCTGACAGGTGCTACAGGCTATCTGGGCATCCACATCCTGCGCGAGCTCATTGACTCGAACGCCGAGAACATCTACTGCCTCGTGCGCGGCAAGGACGAGGAGGCTGCTGCCAACCGCCTGCGTACCCTGCTGTTCTACTACTTCTCGGACGCCTTCAAGGAACTGTTCGGCAAGCGCCTGCACATCGTCCTGGGCGACGTGACGAGCGACTTTGCCGAGGGCTTACATGTAGATACGATCTTCAACTGCGCAGCCATCGTCAAGCACTTCAGCGAGGGCACCGAAATCGAGGACGTGAACATTGGCGGCGCACAGCGTTGCGTGGACTACTGCGTCAAGACAGGCGCCAGACTCGTACATATTTCCACCGCCAGCACCCGTGGCTTATGGGCCGGCGAAATCAAGGATGACATCTTCACCGAGCAACGCCTGTACATGGGCCAGTTCCTGGGCAACAAGTACATCTACTCCAAGTTCATGGCCGAGCGCCTGATACTCAACGCTGTGGCCCTGCACGGGCTCAAGGCAAAAATCATGCGCGTGGGCAACCTGGCCGCCCGCTCGACCGACGGCGAATTCCAGGCCAATTTCCAGACCAACTCGTTCATGGGCCGCATCAAGGTCTTTAACATGCTGGGCTGCTGCCCCTACAGCATGCGCAACAAGCCAGTGGAATTCTCGCCCATCAACGAGGTCGCACAGGCCATACTCCTGCTTGCGACGACACCGACCGAATGCTGCGTCTTCCATCCCTACAACATCCACACACAGTTCTTCGGTGACGTGCTTGGAGGCCTCACCACAGTGGGCGATGGTGTGCGCTTTGTAGAGCAGGAAGAGTTTGCTACAGCCATGGAGCAAGCCAAGGAAGACCCCCAAAAGGCCAAGCAGATGTCCTCGTTGCTGGCCTATCAGGACATGGCTCATGGACAAAAGACTACCGATGTGAAGCGTGACAATGACTACACGACACAGGTGCTCTACCGCCTGGGCTTCGCCTGGTCGCCCACGTCATGGGACTATGTGGAGCGGATGCTCACTGCCATCGGCGGATTCGGATTCTTTGAATAACAATCACAATAAAAAATACAACAACAATGAGAACTATTTCAGTCGAAGAGGCCAAACGCCTCGTTGCCGAGGGTGAACAAATGACAGTTGCCCAGCGCGCTGAAGTGCGACGTCAGCGCCTGCGCGAACTGGTGAACTATGCACGAGAGAATTCTCCCTATTTTGCCAAACTGTATGCCAACATACCTGAAGATTTTGACCTCAGCGACCTGCCGACGACCGAGAAGCCTGTGCTTGTTGCCAACTTTGATGACTGGGTAACCGACCGTCGCATCAACAAGGAAATGGTGAGCAAGTATCTGGAACGCGATGCCGAAAAAGACCGTTCGCTGCTGCTGGATGAGTACACAGCCCTCCACACCTCGGGCAGCACCGGCAATCCGCTGCTCATGGTGCGTGACGACTATCACAACAAGATCCATGCACAGCTCATCGGGCAACGCCTGCTCAAAGGCACCTCACCCGACATGCTGTCCATCGCCAAGCATCGCCGTGCCTCGGTCATCTCCATGGCTAAAGGCGCCTCGAGCTACAGCGCATTCCTCCGCATCAAGGCCAACAACCCCGAGTACGCCCACAATCTGCTGGGCATCAATGCAATAGAAAGCGTTGACAGCATTGTGAAGAAACTCAACGATTTCCAGCCCGAGACCATGGCCGGTTATCCCTCGATGATTGTCCAACTGGCTGTTGAGCAGTTGCAAGGCCGTCTTCACCTCTCGCTCAAGCACCTGGTAACGTCGGCCGAAACCCTTACCGAGGAGAATTGGCAGTTGTTGCGAGAGGCCTTCCAGTGCCCTGTGGGCAACAACTACTGCATGACCGAGGGCGGCGAGGTGGCAATGACACACAACTGCCCGCATCTCCACATCAACGATGATTGGGTCATTGTGGAACCCGTGGATGCCGACCGCAATCCGATCACCGATCCAGAAGAGTGGTCGCAAGGCGTTCTCATCACCGACCTGAGCAACTTCATCCAGCCCGTGATCCGCTACTATGTGAACGACATGGTGCGCATCCTCCCGTCAGATGAACCTTGCTCCAACATGCCCATCCTCAAGGTGCAAGGCCGCACGTTCCCCATGTTCACGGCAGCCGGAAAAAAATATAGTGTGGCAGGACTGTATTCCAAGGCCAAAGTATGGCCCGACCTGGTGAATTTCCAGTTTGTCCAAAAAGACGACACCACGCTCGAGGTGAGAGGTGTGTGCAAAAGCGATCCGGCACAGGTATTACCGTCGTTGTGTGTCCGCCTCAAGGAGTTCATGGAAGAGATGGGCTGCCCCGAAGCCCGTTTCACCTGGTCAACCGAGCCCCTCATTCCCAACAAGCGAGGCGGCAAGATTCCATTGTATTACAATAACCAAGATTAAGTAGTAAAAGTGCATCATCGTTATGACTAACGAAGAAAAATCGGCCCTCTCGACTCAATTCAGCCGTTTCCTCTGGTCGTCGGTGCTCATCACCTTGTCCGGATGTCTGGGAAACGTTGTCGATGGCATCATTGTGGGCAACCTCATCGGGCAGGACGGTGTGAGTGCCATCAACCTTTCCAAACCGGTTGTCCAACTATACATGACCCTCAACCTGCTCTTGGGCATGGGTGCAAGTATGATTGTCGGCAAGGCCTTTGGCAAGAAGGATCATGCGCGTGCAATCTACATTTTCACGTTAGCCGTCATCATCAACATGTTGATTGGCCTGTTTTTCACCCTCACCGGTCTAATGGCCAATGACCGTATCGCTCAACTGTTGTGCAACCATGACCAGCTATTGGCACAATGCAAAGAGTACCTCCTGCCCATGCTGCTGGGTGCGCCTGCCTACATGATGATGTGGACGCTCAGTGCCATGATCAGTGTCGATGGCAGTCCACGGCTGGCATCCATGGCCATCATCATTGACAACGCTGTCAACTTGCTGCTCGACCTCGTGTTCATCTCCCTGCTTGGCTGGGGCATCACGGGATCATCCCTGGCAACCGTTGTGGGCCATCTCGTTGGCATCGGCATCATGCTGCGCCACTTCAGGTACAAGAACAACCACCTGTCTCTCACGCTCAAGCATGAACGGCCTGAATTCCTGAACATCGTCTCGCAGGGCGCACCGCTTGCGGTTGCGTCGGTCTGCCTGACGCTGCTGTTGCTCACGGCCAATACCACCGTGCTGTCCACACTGGGACGCTCAGGTATTTTTGCTTTTTCGGTCTGCATGAACCTGCTGCAAATCTATAACCTGTTTGTTGCAGGAACTTGCCGCACACTGCAATCGCTTGGTGCCATCCAAGCAGGTAGTGGCAATAATGAGGCTTTTTCCTTTGTCATCGACAAATCACTGCGGTTCATTACCACGGCAATGGGTATCACCTGTCTGCTGGTGCTGATCTGGCCGCAGGTCATCACCATACTGTTTGGTGCCGAAGATGCCGCTTCGGCCGTCGAGTGCAACCGTGCCTTGAGGATCTTTGCCCTGAGCTTCATCCCCTTCTGCTACATCTATGTGCTGATGATTATCTATAAACTCTATAATCAGCATAGCATGGCGCTGTTCATCTCGTTTGCCCTGTCGCTCACAGTCATTCCCGTGTTGTGGCTCATGGCCAAGTTCATGCCTCAGCACATCTGGTACAGCTACATTATCGCCTACCTGATCGAGGCCGTCGTCATCTTTGCCCTGCACAAGGGGCGGCACATCGAGCTCAAACTCAAACCCAAAACTGACAACTGATCTACATCGACGACCATATTGACGGATTTGACCTGCGGGAGGCACTGGCGACAGTCAGCCCCCAGCGGCGCGAATACGCCCTGCGCTACCGGCAGGAGCTTGACCAGCGCTTGTGCCTGGCCGCCTACCGCTTGCTGCAGCATGCTTTGCTCCAGGAATACGGCATCAACGAGGCGCCCGTTTTCACTTATGGAAACAAAGGCAAGCCGCTGCTGAAGGGGCATCCCGACATCCACTTCAGCCTGAGCCACTGCCACGAGGCAGTAGCCGTGGCCGTTAGTGACCATCCCGTCGGTATCGACATCGAGACAGTGGACCATTACAGCCCCGAGGTAGCCCGCCATGTGATGAGCGATGACGAAATGCGGCAAATCGAGGCCTCAGCGCTGCCAGAGGTTGCCTTCACCCGCCTGTGGACCATGAAAGAGAGCCTCTACAAGCTCACTGGCGACGACCACGGCGGCGATATCGCCCATCTGCTCGGCCAGGCAGCAAATTACCGTTTCAACACCGTCATCATGCCTCGATACGTCTACTCGGCATGTGCTCTTGCACAATCTTAGGCCGAATCAAATAAATAGGTATTATTTTAGCGTCCCCGCACATAATTTGCGGGGATTTTTTGTATCTTTGCAGTTTAATTAGTAGAAAACCATTTAAACGAACGATATATTATGGCGGAGAATATTGAGAATATCAACGCTGGGGGCGAAGAGAAGAAGCCCTTGAACTTTGTGCAGCAGATAGTGGTCGACGACTTGGCGGCCGGTAAGAACGGTGGACGCTTGAACACGCGTTTCCCGCCAGAGCCCAACGGCTACCTGCACATCGGCCATGCCAAGGCCATCTGCATGGACTTTGGTGTTGCCGAGAAATTTGGCGGCACGTGCAACCTGCGATTTGACGACACCAACCCTCAAAAGGAGGATACCGAGTATGTGGAGGCCATCAAGCGCGACATCCACTGGTTGGGCTATGACTGGGGCGACAGGCTCTATTATGCCAGCGACTACTTCCCCAAACTGTACGATTTCGCCATCCGCCTGATCAAGGAGGGTAAGGCCTACGTCGATGACCAGACCAGTGAGCAGATTGCCCAGCAAAAGGGCACACCCACCACGCCTGGCACCAACAGTCCCTACCGCGACCGCACCGTCGAGGAGAATCTGGACCTGTTCCAGCGCATGAACGCCGGTGAGTTTGAGGAGGGCAGCCACGTGCTGCGCGCCAAGATCGACATGGCATCAAGCAACATGCACTTCCGCGACCCCATCATCTACCGCATCATCAAGACGCCGCACTGGCGCACGGGCAACCAGTGGAACGTCTATCCCATGTATGACTTTGCCCACGGCCAGAGCGACTATTTCGAGGGTGTGACCCACTCGATCTGCACGCTGGAGTTTGTGCCTCACCGCGACCTGTACGATTACTTCGTGCACGAGTTGGCAGGCGAGAGCGCCAGTGAGTACTGCCCGCGCCAGATTGAGTTCAACCGTCTGAACCTCACCTACACCGTGATGAGCAAGCGCAAACTGTTGCAGCTGGTCAAGGAAGGTCTCGTGGCCGGTTGGGACGACCCCCGCATGCCGACCTTGTGCGGCCTGCGCCGCCGCGGCTATACTGCCCAGAGCATCAAGAACTTCATCGAGGACATCGGCTATACCAAATATGAGGCACTGAACGACATCGGCCTGCTGGAACACAACATCCGCGAGGAACTGAACCATCATGCCAACCGCGTGAGCGCCGTGCTCAACCCCGTTAAGGTGGTCATCACCAACTATCCTGAGGACAAGGTGGAGATGATGGAGATGGACAACAATCCCGAGCAGGAAAATGCAGGCAAGCACCAGATGCCGTTCTCGCGCGAACTGTACATCGAGCGTGACGACTTCATGGAAGAGCCGCCCAAAAAGTTCTTCCGCCTCACGCCGGGCAAGGAAGTGCGCTTGAAAGGTGCCTACATCGTCATGTGCACCGGCTGCACCAAGGATGCCGACGGCAACGTGACCGAGATCCAGTGCACCTATGACCCCGACACGCTGAGCGGCAGCGCCGGCAGTCAGCGCAAGGTCAAGGGCACCTTGCACTGGGTGAGCGCCCGCCACTGTGTGAATGCCGAGGTAAGGTTGTATGACCGCCTGTTTGCCGTGGAGAACCCGAGTGCCGACACCGAGCACGACTTCCGCGAGCTGCTGAATCCCGACTCGCTGCTCGTCATCAACGATGCCAAGATTGAGCCGTTCCTGGCCGAGACCGCCAAGGTGGGCGACACGTTCCAGTTCCAGCGCATCGGCTACTTCACCGTCGATCAGGACTCGACCGAGGGTCATTTGGTCTTCAACCGCACCATCGGCCTGAAAGACAGTTGGGCAAAACAACAGGCCAAGTGATATTTGTAATCCTTCAAAATGAAGCCAACCAAGGAAGAAATACAGAAAGAACGGGCGCAACAGGAAGCCGATATCGTTCAATGCCTCAAGACGTTGAGCGCCGGCGGACTGATTTTGTACCCGACCGACACGGTGTGGGGCATCGGATGTGATGCCACCAATGCCGAGGCCGTCAAGAAAGTGTACCAGCTCAAGCAGCGCGACGACAGCAAAGCCCTGATCGTGCTGATTGACAGTGCCGACCATCTGGACCATTACGTGGTGGATGTGCCCATGATTGCGCGCGAACTCATCGACGTGGCCGTCAAGCCGCTGACCATCATTTATGAGGGCGCCTACAACCTGGCGACCAATGTGCTGGGCGATCAGGACAGCGTGGGCATCAGGATTCCGAACGATGAGTTTTGCCACCGCCTGTGTGAGCGTTTCGGCAAGCCCATCGTCTCGACCTCGGCCAACGTGAGCGGTGCACCCACAGCCAAGACCTTTGCCGACATCGATCCCTCCATCGTGCAGGGCGTGGACTATGCCGTGCAGTACCGCCGTGATGACCATGCGTCGCGCCATCCGTCCAACATCATCCTGCTGAGCCGCGACGGCACTTTCAAGATTATCCGATAGGCAATGAAAATCAGGCTTGATCTTAAAAATAAGGCACACCGACAGCGCATCAAGTATGTGCTGGGCGACTTTGTGATGTCCAATTTGGCCTGGTTCATCTACAACATCGTGCGCTACCAGATGGGTAGAGTCGTGGGATGGCCCTACCTGGTGAGTTACCTCAAGAGCGACATGGTGATTGCCGGGCAGATCTTCTTCCCGTTGCTGATGATGGTGACCTACATCTTCAGCGGCTATTATAACAATGTCGTGCGCAAGTCCCGCGTTCAGGAACTGCTCACCACGGCAGCCAGCGCGGTCATCAATACGCTGCTCATTTTCTTCCTGGCGCTCATCAACGACGTGATTGGCGTGCGCGGCAGCGATTATGAGATGATTTTCATCCTGTGGGCACTGCTCTTCGGGCTGGTTTATCTCGTGCGTGCCATCATCACCAACCATGCCTCGGCAGCCATCAAATCCCGCCGATGGTCCTTCCCCACCCTGGTTGTTGGCAGCGGGGCTGCAGCTGTCGCGTTTGTCGACAAGCTCAACCGCCGCAAGCAGTCCTCAGGCCACGACATCATGGGATTTGTCAACATTCCCGGCGAGAATCCCGTCAAGGGAAATCCCCTGCCCTGCTATGAACTGGACGAATTGCAGGAGGTGTGCTCCCAGCAAGGCATTTGGGAACTTATCGTGGTGCCGTCGCGCGACGACACGCCTCAGACGATGGATGCCATCAACCGGCTGTACGCCTTGGACCTGCCCATATTGATTTCGCCGGAGTATTTCAACAAACTGCAGACCCCGGTGACCATCTCGGACCTCTACGGCGAGCCCTTGGTCAATATCTCGCGCAGCAACATGAGCGACAGCGGCAAGAACATCAAGCGTGCCCTCGATATCGTGACATCGGTTATCGCCTTGATTGCCCTGCTGCCCGTATATGCCATCGTGGCGCTGATCATCAAGCGCACCAGTCCCGGCCCCATCTTGTACAAGCAGGAGCGCGTCGGGCTGCACAACAAGCCCTTCAACATCATCAAGTTCCGCTCGATGGTGCAGAATGCCGAAGTTGGAGGCCGTCCCCAACTCTCATCGGACGACGACCCGCGCATCACGCCGTTCGGGCGCTTCATGCGCAAGTACCGCATCGACGAGCTGCCGCAGTTCTGGAACGTCCTCAAGGGCGAGATGTCGCTGGTGGGACCACGTCCCGAACGCAGGTATTACATCGACCAGATCACTCCCCTCGTGCCAGCCTATTCACTGTTGCATCAGGTGCGTCCCGGCATCACGTCGATGGGCATGGTCAAGTTTGGCTACGCCAAGAACCTGGACGAAATGGTCGAGCGCGTCAAGTATGACCTGATGTACTTGAACAACATGTCATTGCTCAACGACATCAAGATACTGATTTACACCATTAAAATTGTCTTTACCGGACGCGGAATGTGATGGCACAGGAGACCGCTACATCCAGCACGACCAATTCGGCCAGCGAGATGCGCCCTGCCGAGGGCTCCAACTGGTGGATACGCCTGCTCATGTGGCGTGAACGTCACCTGCCTGACAAAACCTTCGTCGTCCTGCTCGCCCTCATCGTCGGTACCGCAGCCGGCCTGGCCGCCGTTCTGCTCAAGACGCTCATCGGCCTTATCGCCGGATTCCTGACCAGCCGTTTCGACACCGAGGGCGACAACCTGCTCTACCTGGTGTTCCCGGCCATCGGTATCCTGCTGGCGAGCCTGTATGTCTATTACATTGCACGTGAACCCATCTCGCATGGTGTGACACGTGTGCTATATGCCCTGGCACTAAAAAAAAGCCGGCTGAAAATCCACAACATGTACTCGTCGCTCATTGCATCGTCGCTGACCATCGGTTTTGGTGGTTCGGTCGGTGCCGAGGGTCCTATCGTGTTCACCGGTGCCGCCATCGGCAGCAATCTGGGACAAGCCTTCAGGCTGAGGCCACAGACGCTGGCCATGCTGGTGGCTTGCGGCGCCGCTGCAGGTATTGCGGGCATTTTCAAGGCCCCTATTGCGGGCATGCTGTTCACCATCGAGGTACTCATGCTCGACCTCACTGCCGGTTCCGCCATTCCGCTGATTGCCGCCTCGGTGGCCGGTGCTACGGTGGCCTATGTGTTCACGGGCTATAATGTCGAGTTCTTTTTCTCGCAGAGTGAGCCGTTCTACGCCTCCCGCATCCCGTTTGTCGTGCTGCTGGGTGTCTTTTGCGGTTTTGTGTCGCTCTATTTCATCCATCTCATCGACAGGCTTGAGGGACGCTTCAAGCGGCTGCGCAACCGCTGGGTACGCTTTGCCGTGGGCGGCCTCACGCTGAGCCTGCTCATCTACCTGATGCCGCCACTGTATGGCGAGGGTTACGAGGGTATCACCCGCCTGATCAATGGTGACGTGACGGGTATCTTCAACAACAGCCTCTTCTATGCCTACCGCAGCAACACGGTGGCCGTTCTGCTGTTCCTGTTCGCCTTGGGTGCCTTCAAGGTGCTGGCTACGGCAGCCACCAACGGCGGCGGAGGCGTGGGCGGAACGTTCGCTCCCTCGCTGTTTGTGGGATGCATGGCGGGCGTATTCTTTGCCTACCTGTTCAACAATCTGGGCTTTATCGACACCGAAATGCCGCTGAGCATCAAGAATTTTGCCCTCATGGGCATGGCGGGTGTGATGGCCGGAGTGATGCATGCGCCCATGATGGCCATCTTCTTGACGGCCGAGATGACCGGTGGATATGAACTGTTCCTGCCGCTGCTCATCGTGTCGGCCAGCAGTTACGGCATTTGCCGCATCTTCACCCCTTACGGCATCTACTCGCGCCGCCTTGCCAAGCGCGGTGAGCTGCTCACCCACCAAAAGGACCGCTCGGTACTCACGCTGTTGAAGATGGACAGCGTCATCGAGAGGGATTTCTCGGTTGTACACCCCGACATGAGCCTTAAGGACATGGTGGATGTGATTGCGCAAAGCCACCGCAACCTGTTCCCCGTCACCGACGATAACGGTATCCTGATCGGTGTTGTGCAACTCGACGATATACGCAACATCATGTTCCGCCCTGACCTGTACCGCCGTATGCAAGTCAACCGTTTCATGGCTATCCCTCCCGCTAAAGTTGTAGTGGGCACCCCGATGGAGAAGGTGATGAAGACCTTTGACAACACCGGGGCATGGAACCTACCCGTCATTGATGAGGACGGCAAGTACGTGGGCTTCGTTTCCAAGAGCAAGATTTTCAACAGCTACCGCCAGGTGCTGAAACACTACACATACGATTAACTATATTCAATTTCATCATGAAAAAAGTACATGTTGTATTACTAATGGCTGCCGCATTACTGCCATTCATCACCATGGCAACAGAAGTGACCTGTATCACCGACTCGGTCATCAATGACCGCTGCCTGGTCATTGATGAGACACCTCAAGCCGCCACCGTTACCGACGTTCCCATGAGCGCTGTGGACACGGTATCGGAACAAGCGACTGTTGAGTATTTTATGGAAGATAAAAGCATTTTAGGGGATCCCGATATGTACCGCAAATACCACGGAGTGGATTTCCGTTTCCTAAAGAACACGACGAACCCAGCCGTCAAGCCCTACACCTTCATGCAGGATCAGACATGGGTGGGCATCCCCGTGTTCCTGGCTGGCATGATTGCCAAAAGCGAAAAAGCCGCCTTCCGCCAAGACTACAATAATCCGAACACCAAAATCCGCCTCATCAAATACAACTTCCATAGCGAGATTGACAACTACACCCAGTTCTCAGGCATCGCACTGACCGCAGGTCTTAAAATGGCGGGTGTCGAGGGCCGCTCATCCTGGCCTCGACTTTTTGCCTCGTCACTCGCTTCCTATGGCGTAATGGCGGCCTTTGTCAACAGTATCAAATACACCACCAGCGAGATGCGTCCCGATGGCTCGACTCGCAACTCATGGCCCTCGGGGCACACGGCGACGGCTTTTGTCGGTGCAACTATCCTTCACAAGGAGTACGGCCTGACGCGCTCGCCGTGGTACTCCATCGGCGGCTACACGCTAGCTACCGCCACAGGTGTGATGCGCGTGCTGAACAACCGTCACTGGATCAGTGACGTGCTATCGGGAGCCGGCATCGGTATTCTTTCCACCGAGTTGGCCTATGGCATCTGCGACCTGCTGTTCAAGGATAAGGGCTTGCTGATGAATGACCTGAGCGTCCATCCCGACCTGAGGAAGAATCCATCGTTTTTCTCCGTCTCGATGGGTATCGGACTGGGAAACAAGAACTTGACACTGCCCGCGTTCTACTTCGGTCTCAAGATTCCCGGTATCGACTTTGATTTCGGTCCCGATACACAACCGCTCAAGCTCCAATTCCGCTCTGCGACAGCTGTAGGCGTGGAGGGTGCCTATTTCTTTAACCCCTACATCGGTATCGGCGGACGTCTTCGCGTCAAGAGCACGCCTATCAATGGCTGGTCACAATTTGCCGAGCTCGAGAGAGAAAGTATGCAAGACATCTCCAATGATCCCTATTACATGGGCTCCATCCAATATTTTGACCTCGAGATTGAAAGTGACCACATTACCGAATTCGCGGCCGACCTCGGCTTGTACTTCAGCCTGCCGCTATCCAGCCGTTTTGCCATCGGCTCCAAGTTACTCATTGGGCGCAGCATTATGGACGACATCGACGTGAATTCCAAATTCGTTGGAACAGTGCTTAACTATGATGGAAATGGCCATTTCTCTTTAAACGAAGAATACACTGCCTACTGTGACTGGGACTACATTAATGTCCAGGCCTCCAACTCGATGAAATTCGGTACAGGCCTGTCTCTTACCTGGGCTTATAAGAACGCATTCTCGTGGCGCGTGTTCTGTGATTATGATTATTCCCACAAAACCTATACAGCCACCTACGCCCCGTTCATATACCTGGAAAACTACTGTCCAGATCTGCGTAATGATTACATTACTAAATACAACTGGGATCCCGTGCAGTATTTCAAATCCAGCGCGAGCAAGCACCTGCACCAGTGGGTACTGGGCGGATCGCTGTGCGTCTCGCTTTAATTAGGAGTTAGGAATTAGGAGTTAATCAGGTAATTATGACTAAAGAGGATTTAAAAATAGTTTTTTTCGGCACTCCAGACTTTGCCGTCGAGAGCTTGAGCCGCCTGGTGGACGGCGGCTATAACGTGGCCGCTGTGGTGACCATGCCCGACAAACCTGCGGGACGCGGACGCCAACTGCAACAGAGCGACGTCAAGCGTTATGCCCTGGAGCATGACCTGCCCGTGTTGCAGCCCGTGAGCCTCAAGGACGAGGCCTTTATCGAGGAATTGCGGGCATTCAATGCCCAACTGTTTATTGTCATCGCCTTCAGGATGCTGCCCGAGGCTGTGTGGCAGATGCCCCCGCTGGGCACCTTCAACCTGCATGCCTCGCTTTTGCCCCGCTACCGCGGCGCGGCGCCCATCAACTGGGCCGTGATGAACGGTGATACCGAGACGGGTGTGACCACCTTCTTCCTGAAGCATGAGATCGACACGGGCGACGTGATACAGCAACGCAGCTGCCCCATCGGCCGTAAGGATAATGTCGAGGTGATCCACGACCGCCTGATGGTCATGGGTGCCGATATGGTCCTTGAGACCGTGGATGCCATCATCGCGGGCACTGTCAAGCCCATCCCTCAGGATCAGATGCTCACTGCCGGCCAGCACCCCACGCCGGCCCCTAAGATATTCAAGGACACGTGCCGCATCGACTGGAGCCGTCCCGCCGAGGCCCTCTATAACCACATCCGCGGCCTCTCTCCCTACCCTGCCGCCTGGACGACGCTTCAAGACGCCGACGGCAACGAGTTGACAACCCTCAAGGTATATGCCACGGGCGAACCTGTGCCCTTCACTTCGGGCGATAAGCCCATGCCAGGCACCGTAGCAGCCGACCGCAAGACGTTGCGCGTAGCCTGCGGTGACGGCTGGCTAGAATTACTGTCATTGCAGCAGTCTGGCAAGAAGAGGATGGATACCGATGCCTTCCTGCGCGGCTACATACTCCCGCCAGACACCCACTGCAAGTAATCGTCAAGCATGACGAGAATTTGAGCTATTTCTCAACTAGCAAGTCGCCACAAGACATGTAGAGACGCAAAATCTTGCGTCTCAAGGCAAGCATGTCAGCAACGCCTCACGATTAGAAACGCAAAATTTGATTGAGCAACTTATACCAAAATTATAAAACTCAGGGCGAATACCAGCGTCTCATGAACAATAAAAACGTGATTGAGTGAGCGTAATGCCAGGCTTGCATGAGCATTGCCGAGCGAGAACGATTTATCAAAATCACCGAAATCTAAAAGAAAATGAGTGTTTAGCGAAATTTCGCAATCCTTGCCTGTTTTACTGAAAGATAAATGAAGTGCACCCCAAAAGTTTTGTGTCTAACTTTTGGGGTGCACTTCACTCCCCTCAACAGGAAGTACTCTAAACTGCGAGCGCACAGCGAGTGTGTTAATGGCCGCCTTTACCGCCACCGCTTGATGAGCCGCCGGAGTTGTCGCCGCCCATGAGGTCGTCGTTCTGAATGGAGTTTTTTGCTCTCTTCACCGATGCCTTGAGCGAACCGAAGCGGAAGCTGACCGAGATGTCGAAGCTGCGCTGTAGATATCTACCTCTCGACCATCCAGTCACATCGCCCTGGTCTATGCTTTGCGAATACTTGGTGTACTTTTTGAACGGGTTACTTGCCGAGAGCTGAACCGTTAGGCGCTCTTCGCTCAAGAACGAGCGCTGCAAGCCAAATCCATGGGAGAACGACGTACTCGAGCGGTGCCCATACACGTCATAGGTGCCTCCGCCCCACATGCCTGCATAGCCTGTGAGTTCCAGGCTCCATGGCAGATACTGGGTCACGTTAACATAAAGGTTATGGCTAAAACCATCATTCTTCAGATTCAACTCTTTGCTCTTGAAGTAGTTATAGCCGACCGAGCCATTGAGCATGATATTGGTCTTCTCGTGCGCCATCCACTGCACGTAGGTCGACAGATAGCCTGATCGCCTCTTTAATGTGTTGGCATAGGTGGATACCTGAACCAGACCATCGGCCCACTTTACTGAGCCGATTCCGTTATTGCTTAAAGAGAATTGCGGCGTGACATTGAAAGTGAACTTCGATCCCACATGCATGAAAGTCATGCTCATCGAGTGATAATGCACGCTACCCAGGTCGGTATTGCCATAGGAGCGGCTTGTCGGACTCTCGACAATGGCGGGATTCAAGTAGTAGATGCTCGGGCGGTTGATGCTGGTAGCATAGGAGAACTTGAGGCTGTTGGCATCATTGATCTTATAACGCAGGTTGGCACTAGGCACTACGTCATCGAACTGCGCATCAAAAGCCTCCTGAGTACCGTCGGGATAGGACGCACGCATGTAACTGTGCTCATAACGCAGACCGGCACGCACCGACCACGGGCCACTGGTAAAGGTATATCTTACATAAGCAGCGCCCACCTGAGTCACATGCTTGAAACGCATGTCCATGTCATCCTCGATGTCCAGATAGTCAATCATGCTGTGGCTGCGGCTCATGCGGTAGATGTACTTGACTCCGGTTTCGATGGTATGTTTCTTCTCGGCAAAAGGACGCATCCAGTCGAGCTGGACAGTGTGCTCGTCAAAGTCCTGCTTGTCCTTCTGATCCACACCATTATAAGGCACTGGCAAATTGAAAGGCTCGGTGTACAACGATTTGTCCTTGTTCTCGCTGTGTTGAGCACTGAGCATGTAACTCAGCGTGATAGTCTCGCCCTTGAGGCGCGTGCTGCGCTGATAATCCAAGCGGGTGCTCATGCTATAACCCTCATAATGGTCGTGATTGTCAATGCCATAGCTATAGATGGTCTGCCCAGCGGCGTCACGCATCAAATTCGTGGAAAAGGCTTTATCACTGAAGTCATAGATATGTCCGCCCAACGACATGGATACGAGGTTCAGCGTGTCGGGCTCCCAGCTGGCGCTCAAGTAGCCGTATTGAGACGTCATCTTGTCCGTTTTATCGGTGCCATCACTCACCAGCTCAGCCCCACTCTCCTTGTAATGGTTCAAGGACGAGCTGGTGCTCTCATCGTCGTGTCCAACACCGTGATTAATGCCATAATCCACTGATATCACCACCTTGTCGAGCTGCGTAGTCAGGTCTATCGAACCTCCCAGATAACCCATATTGTCTGCATTGGCACTTGCCATGCCCGAGACTCCCTTCAGGGTCGAGTTATCGGCCATGACAATGTTCAAGATGACGGTTGTCCCCTCTGCATCATATTTGGCACCCGGCTCGGTGATGACCTCGATACGCTTCACGCTGCTGGCTGGCATTGCCTTGAGAATATCCTTGGGATTGTTGGAGAGCGACGGGTCTGGATGCCCGTTGCGGAAAATCTTGAAACTGGTCTGCCCGTTGACGCGAATCTCATCGTTGGCATCTACGGTAACCAGGGGCACCTTGCGCAACATTTTCATGACGGTATTGGTCTTGCTGTCGGGGTCGGCCTCGATATTGTAGCCAATGCGGTCCACCTCCTGCTTAATGAGCTGCTTCTGAGCAGTAACCTCCACATCCTTGAGCTGGATGTTATCAAACACATTCAGTAGCGAGTCGTTGACCCAGTCATCGCTATCGGTGGTCGATGCAACAGGAATAGTGTCAGGTTCAGCTACTATACTTCCTTCCGATGCGAAAGAATAGTCCTGTGCCACCGCTGTTATGCACATCAGGAGAATCACAACGAAACTTAAATGGCGCCTCATAATCAATTTTTCAGTTATTTGTTTGTCTCTAAAATATAAACGCATGAGCCGATGAAAAAGTATCAAATATGCCTTATTTTTTGCATTTGGTATCATTCTCAGAACTAACGCAGGTCCTGTCTTTTCAAGGCATACGCGGTTGTTGATTATTCGCGCTGATTCTCGTTAAACTCATGCTACAGACTACAATAAGAGGGCCCTTCGTCATGAAGAGCCCTCTCTGTTATTTCACGATTCTACTGTGACAAACAGGTATCAATTGCCTGCCAAGAGTTTGTCGATCAATGAGGTGACATCAGCAATGTTGATTTCTGAATCCTCATTCACGTCAGCATAATCAGTATTGATACCACTACCACTGAGCAGATAGTCAATCAGAGCGGTCACATCAGCAATATTCACAGATCCATCGGTGTTCACATCACCCAACTCATAGGCAGCGCCTGCCAGCAGCGTTACCTGCTGAATATTGCTCCACAAGCTCTCGGTGCCGTCAGTGTACAAGGCCTTCACTTTATAAGAATACATGGCGCCAGCGGTGAGGTTCTCAAGAATGTAGTTCTTATTGGTAATACCAGGAACACTAATCGTGTTTCCTTCGCCAGTACACTCAAGAGTGTAGCTCGAAACTACTCCAGCATAGGTGTCGTCGGTCCAGTCAGCACGGAACGAGGAGCTGGTGACATAATCCATGTTGACAGGCAGCATGACGGGAGTATGGGTCGTTACGGTAGCCTTACCGGTAAGATCCACATAGATCGTATCGGCATTCTTGCTGCGTATCATCACTTGAGCGCTGTGGGTTCCAGGAGCCGTGGGATTGTAAGTCACAGTGACTGGTACACCGGTAGCGGCAGCAGACTTGGTCACATTGGTCTTGTTGATGCTGAAGCCACCCGTCGAATTGACAACGCTCAGCGTAACCGCTCCACCCAAGTTGTAACCCGTGAGGGTGAACTCGCCCGTAACGGGGGTACCAACTGTGGTGTTGAAGTCAAATTCGGTGGGATCGGTCGAGAGAACCGGCACAGTGATGCCTTGACCCGTCAAAGCGACCATAGCGTCGGGAGCGCCCGGGTTACGGACATAGATGGTGGCCGTGTGGGTGGTAGCGTTAGTGGGTTTGTAGGTCACGGTAATGTCGGCACCTTCCATCACCTCATCGGCAGTGAGGGTAGCAGGGCTAACACTGTAAGAAGCATTGCCGCTACGGGTAAAGGAAACCTCGGTACCGTCCAGCAGATTCTGTCCCCACACGTGGAAGACCTGAGTCACACTGCGGCCCACGTTGACAGAGCCGAAGTCGAGAGTTTCAGGATCGACGTGAACGACCGGAATAGTTGACTCACCGCCAGGAGGCTGAATACCGATTACAGCCTGCTGGCTGGAAGTATAAGCATAACCATCCATGGGATCGGTAAAGGAATTCATTACAAACCAGCTGTTGCCATAACCGCTCCAGCCGAAGTTCACATGGTACTTCTGGTCGCTGTCACGATAGCCATCAACGTTGAAAGCATGGCCGCCAGTCTGCGAGATGCCAAGATATACAACAGGACGTCCGTTAGACATCTCGTTTTGAATGACGAGGGCCCAGTTATTATTGCTGTAAGTAGCCTTCTTGACAAGGCGGGTGGTGCTGGCATCATAGCCGAAAAGCTTGAACATGTTCACAATCTTGTAAGCCTCAGTTGAGAGGATACCGCTGCCCTCGGTGCCATAATCCATCTTCTCGGCCTGGCCCACATAACGCATCAGCGTTGCAACTGCATTAGCCTGGGCGTTAGTGTAGTTGTAGCCGTAACTGTTCCTCATGTTGGCCCAGTCAAAGGTGGTGGATGGCAACTCGGGAACAGTAATCCTCATGCTATAATTGTCATTCAGATAGAATGAATAGGACGGAACAGTGGGAGTCGGTTCGGTCGGGTACTTCCAGTAGTACATCACCATCGATGCCGAGGTGGCAGGACAACCGGTCACACACTGATAGGTGCGGCCACCATAGGTGAACACACACTGGTTATAGTAAGGAGCTTGCTGGTCCCAGTTGCAGGAGAGCAACGGGCCATAAGTGTTGGCATTAAGCGAAGGAGCTGCCTGCTGGGGCTTCTCAACGACCAATCCTGGATGGAGCTGCAGATACTCGATCTGCTCCTTGTAGCAGTCAAGCAGATACTGCAGGCCGTCGGGGACGCGATTCAAATCCATAGGTTGGTCACCCACCATGAGGATTTCGGTTGCACGGTCATCTCCAGCAACAACCAGATAGGTAGTAGCCGTGTTGAAGATGTAATAAACAGGCTGGCTGATCTTGTTGTCACCCATCTCGGCTTTAACGAGCACAGGGTTAAGGGCAGCAGGCGACATGATCTGGCCTGCATAAAGTTGATCAGATAAGTACTTTTTTGCCGTATGCATCGCCGTGGTTGGGTCAACAGGGGCGGCAGCAAGTTGCATCGCCGCAAGAGTGGCGACCATCAAAACTAAAATTTTCTTCATATATATTTTACTTATAAAAGATTAAATGATTATCTCAAAAATGCGTGCAAATTTACATAGCCACGCTCTATTTTCCAAATTTTTTCCCGCACTTTCCTCAAAAAGCGCTCATTATTTTCTCAAAACAACAATAATCGGCCTAAATTCCCGACCCAAAGCAATACATCCAACAAAACTAAACAAAGCGGGACACCCCCTACCGAAATTGGCGGTGTCCCACAATAGTTTCATCTAGCAGTTTTCAGTAATTGAAAAACTTACCTAATAATCAAATTTTCAGCGACTAGTCACTTCATGCTGAAGCAACAACGCGTTCTATCAATTGCCGCTATTCAACAGCAGGTCGATGAGAGCTGTCACATCGGCAATGCTGATTATTCCATCGGTTTCAACATCGCCACAGATGGTACAAACACCATTATTGTTGTCCAGCAAGAAGTCGATCAATTCCGTCACGTCGGCAATGCTCACCTTTCCGTCGTGGTCCACATCACCCAACTGGAAGGTATGCTCACTCTCGAACAGGGTAACTTCCTTAACAATACTGGGGGCGATACCGCCATTGATGTAGTTGGCATCATCGCCGCTCTCAGAGGCCTTGAGCTGCGGTGCGGTGAATTCACCGGCATAAACCTTTACATATCTCATGTCGGGCACGCCGCTGGAGGTGATTTTAATATAGTCGCTGCTGGCGCAATTCACAACGAAGGTGTACCAGGCGAACGAAGCGTTGGTCGGGAGAGACACGGTCATATTGTCGACACTGGTAGTAACCGTGAGGGTATTGTCGCTGTTAAAGGGTTCAGAATAAATCATGACAGTCACCTTGTCATAGCCCGTGAGGTCGTAAGTACCGCTCTGAACATAACCATTTGGGCTCAAGTAGGCTGCACGATTGGAACTAAAGTAGTTCAGACCGTATTGTGACCAGCCGGCAGGGATAGCATTAGACTGAGTCCAGTCGATAGAGTCAAGCAGGGCAACGGCGGGCTTGAACGGCTGGTTGCTCACGTAGAGGGTGTAGCTCTCCACATTCTCGGCTGGGGTCTCGTCGGTCCAGGTGGCGGTGAACGAGGTGGTGGTGATATTGCTGGCTTCGAGCATCACAGGATCGTAGGTCTCCAGATCGGCTGTACCCGATACATACACGGTCTTGCTCTCGGCGCCACTGCTGCTCACTGTAATCGTGTCATTCTGTGTACCAGCAGCTGTGGGTTTATAGGTAACAGTGATGGTTGCACCTGCTGAAGCCTGATCAACAGTCAAGGTGGAAGGTGAAATGGTAAACACGGGGTTAGAAGACGACAATGTCACATTGCCGGCCAAGTTGCGGCCGCTAACGGTAAAGGTTTTGGTATAGGTCTCACCCGTCGAGCAGCCAGTAAAAGACAGTGATGTGGGATAGACGGTCAACACGGGAGTAGTCACCACACCATCCGGGGGTTCTACACCGATAATAGCCTGTTGAGACTGATCGAAAGTATCAGAACCGTCCATGAAGGCATTCATTACAAACCAGTTGTTACCTTCTCCACTCCAACCCCAATTAACGTGATACTTATTGTCACTGTCTCGATAGCCATCCACATTGAACGCGTGACCGCCAGCGGTGGATGCTACGGCGCAGTAAACAAGAGGACGGCCAGCGATAAGTTCTGACTGAATCAAGGCAGCCCAGTCGGCATCATCATAAGAAGACTTCTGGACGTTCGTTGCTGTTGACTTGTAGCCAAAGAGCTTGAACATATCGGCAATCCTGTGGTTTTCAGAAACATTGATGCTACTACCGCCAGATGCGGCAGTACCGTACTTCATACCTTCAGCCTGACCGACATAGCGCATCAGCGTAGCCACGGCATTTCCCTGAGCGGGGGTATAATCACCAGTGTAACTATCCTTCATGTTGTTCCAGTCAAATGAGGTTGCGGACAGAGCAGGATAGGTATAGCTAACGCTATTATGGAAGGAAAGATCTAATAAAGCTGTGTAAGAAGGAAGGGCTTCAACCTGTAAGGGATACTTCCAGTAATACATTACCATCGATGCCGAGGTAGCAGGACAGCCAGTATAGCATTGATAGGTATAGCCGTTGTAAGAGAACCTACACTGGTTCCAATAAGGAGCATCCTGATCCCAAAGCGCGGTCAACATCGGGCTGATGGTAACAGCCTTGAGCGAAGGTGTGTTCTTGGGTGAGGGCAAAGGTTTCACCTCCAATCCCGGATGCTCATGCAGATAATCAATCTCGTCCTTGTAAATACTCAGCATGTCGATCATGCCAGGAGGCAGGTTGTTGATGTCCTGCAACGGAGCATCACCCTCCATCAATATTTCTTCGGCGCGGTCATCACCGGCCACAACAAGGTAGGTAGTCGATGTGTTGAAAATGTAATAAACAGGCTGATTGAGTTTCGAATTGCCCATCTCGGCCTTGAGCAAGACAGGATTGAGCGCTGATGGAGACATCATCATACCCGGATACATTTTGTTCGCTAAATGATCTTTAACTTTTTTCAGTGCTGTTGCATAGTCCACTGGGGCAGCAGACACTGACATTGCGATAACAATGGCAATCAATGAGATAATGATTCTTTTCATAGATAATAATTAATATGATTAATAGATCTATTTCATAAAAATGAGTCCACAAATATACAACAATATTGTTTTATTTATTCATCTTTTCAATAATAAACCGAAAAAATTCAGTGCATGATTCTAAAAAATCACCATTTTTGGTAAAGACGAAATCGGTTGAACAAGTCCTCGTTTTTACCATAGTTGTCCGCCATAAATACACCCATTGCGGGGTGACACCACGTGAGTGACACCCCGCAATGGATTTAGGATCTATTTATAATACCAGTCGATGGAGAATCAATTAGCCACCATCCTGGCATTTGAAGTAGTCCCATTATTGAGCAGCAAGTCGATGAGGGCAGTCACATCGGCAATGTTAATTGTTCCATCGGTTTCAACATCGCCACAGTCGATACAAGCGCCATTATCACTGCCCAACAAGAAGTCGATCAATTCCGTCACGTCGGCAATGTTCACGTCTCCGTTGTGGTCCACATCACCCAACTGGAAGGTATGCTCACTCTCGAACAGGGTAACTTCCTTAACAATACTGGGGGCGATACCGCCATTGATGTAGTTGGCATCTCACCGGCATAAACCTTCACGTACCTCATGTCGGGCATACCGCTGGAGGTGATTTTAATATAGTCGCTGCTGGCGCAGTTCACAACGAAGGTGTACCAGGCGAACGAAGCACCGTTCGGGAGAGACACGTTCTTGTTGTCGACACTGGTGGTAACGGTGAGGGTATTGCTGCTGTTATAAGGCTCAGAATAAATCATGACGGTCACCTTGTCATAACCCGTGAGGTCGTAAGTACCACTCTGAACATAACCGCCTGAGCTCAAGTAGGATGCGCTATTGGAACTATAGTAGTTCAGACCGTATTGAGACCAGCTGGCAGGAATAGCATTCGAATGGGTCCAGTCGATAGAGTCGAGCAGGGCAAAAGCAGGCCTAAAGGGCTGGTCGCTCACATAGAGGGTGTAGCTCTCCACATTCTCGGCCGGGGTCTCGTCGGTCCAGGTAGCGGTGAACGAGGTGGCAGTGATATTGCTGGCTTCGAGCATCACAGGTTCGTAGGTCTCCAGATCGGCTGTACCGTTAATCTTGACCGTCACAGTTTCAGCATCGGTGCTAGTCAAGGTGATAGTTGCCTCGTTATCACCGACAGCAGCGGGATTATAGGTTACAGTAACGTCCACACCATTCCCGACCTCTTCTACACCAATGCTAGTGGCGCTCAGTGAGAAGGCATCATCACCGTTCATATCCAAAAGCACATCGCTGGTGAGGTTGTAACCGGTTACTTTGAAGGTAGCTGTGGCAGGAGTGCCCACGATTGTGTTCATTGTGATCGTGGCAGGATTTACCTTAATTCTGGGATCGGTAAGGGCTCCTGCAGGAGGCTCGATACCGATAATCATGGCCTCACCATAGTTGAAAACGTAGGAGCCAGCCTGACCCGTGGCACCGGTAGCCGTGGTGAAGTTGTGCAGCGTGCAATAGCCGTTGCTGTCGCCGCTCCAACCCCAGTTCACATAGTACTTGCCATCGGCATCACAGCCAAACACGTTGAAGGCATGACCCGAAAGCTGGTAGCCACTGTAGTCATAGGCCAGGTACTCGATGGGACGTCCGTTGTGAAGCTCGTTCATCATATATTCGTTCCACTCGGCATCGGTATACTGCTGAGGGCCATTGGAGTAGCCGCTCCAGCCACCACCCTGAAGCTCGGTGAGCAGGAGGTACTGGGCATCGGTGTAACCCATGTTGAGGCAACCCTGATAGATTTCGGGGTCGTTGGCACCACTGGCGCTGGTGCTATACTGATAATCGGGAATAGCCTGGCCTGCATAGCGCATCAGCCATGCCACGGCATCCTTCTGCTCAGCAGTGGAGCTGTAGTTGGTCGGGCCGGTGTATTCGTCGATGATGTTAGCCCAGTCGGCTTCGCGTTCAGGAAGTGCAGCAGCGCTGAGACCGCCAGTATTAGAAAGGGCAGCTACTGCAGGATAGGTCGTTGGCCATTTCCACTTGTAGTAGCACATGGCCAACGACGTAGCAGGACAGCCGGTGACGGCATGACGACCGCCACTGGAGGGGCACTGGTTATTATAAGGTGCACTCTGGTCCCAGTTAGCGGTTACCAGCGGTGCAACGGGTGAGGTAGCAAACTTGGGGAGTTTCAACGTTGCCCGGGTACCGGCCTTGATTCCGTCGATCTGATATTTATACTTGTTGAGCAGCCATTGCATGGCGGGGGGGATGTTGTTTATGTCGAGAGCGCCCTCCTCACCGTACATCAGAATCTGCGGTGCCTGATCATCACCGGCAACGACTACGTAGGATTTTGTTGAGTTAAAGATGTAGTAGTCCACAGCGGTGGGCTTGGCTACCGAGGCTTCAGCCTTGACAAGCTGGAGATTAGAAGCGGCAGCTGCTTTAAGATGCCCTGCGGCTACTTGTTTTCTAAGAAACGCGTTGGCTGCGGCCTGCGCCTGCGAGGCGGTTACATCGGCGGCAAACATTTGTAAAGTCGCAAGAGCGACTGCAAGAAAAAATAAGATTCTTTTCATAATTGAAAACGGTATAAGTTTTTAATAAAAAAATAATCAGTTCATGTCAAGCCCAAATGGCAGTTTTCCGATTTCGACCCGCAAAATTAAGGAAACTATCAGAAACAGCAAACAATTTCCCAACAATTATTACAAAAATTCGCCATTCAATTAGAAACAGCGAATTTGGCATGTTATCAAAGGTGGTACCGTCCCTATTTTTCCTCAGAACACCTTGTTCATATCGATGTTAATCTTCTGATCGTCGGGAGCATTGGGATTGAAAATGATGTCAATGCTGAAGGCACCAGTCTCGTAAATGTAAATGAGTCTTTCTTCGGCGGGCCATGAGTAGGCATAAGAGTGATTAGTAACAATCTTGAAATAGATTTCGGTACCTTCCGGGAACCAACCGGCCTTGTTTAAGCGGTAGATGCCGTCAGCGCCCTTAATCATGTTGTTGCGCTCGTCGTTGAGGTCCCACTCGCTTTCAAACAGGTTGGGGGTGCCGACAACCGTGTAAACCGGTTCGGGCCAGGAGCCGTTCAACAAGTAGTCAATCATGGTTGTCACATCGGCGATGTCCACGTCGCCATCCTGGTTGCAGTCGGTAGCGGGATTGCTGATAGCGCCCCCGCCCAACAACAGATCGATCAGGGCCGTCACGTCGGCGATGTTCACGTCTCCATCGTGGTTCACATCACCCAGCTGGAAGGCAGGAGTGTTCTCGAACAGGGTTACTTCCTCGATATTGCTCCAATCACTTTCGGTACCATCGGCATACAGAGCCTTAACCCTATAGAGGAAGGTGCCCTCCTCGGTCAGATTCTCAACGGTGTAGAACTTTTCGGTAATTCCCGTGATCAGTCGGTAGGTTTCGTCACCGGTCTCTTGTATCATAAGCATATTGTTGGCTGCATTGAGGTCGCCAGCATATACCTTGATGCCTCTCACAGCAAAATAGTTGGCTGTACCAGCGATGGTCACTTGATCACTAGCGGCGCAGTCGAGCACGACAGTGTAAGTCTGGAAGTCGTCGGTGGCCAGAGTGAGATTCTGTGAAGCGCTGCCAGTAGAAATGTTCAGCTGGGCTGTGCCATAGTAGCTAGCAAAGAAGGTGTATGCATCGATGACGACGGTCACCTTGTCATAACCCGTGAGGTCATAGGTCGGCGAAACGAACGAGCCGCCTGATCCAGAAATAACGAAGCCGTCGTTCACAAACAGATAAGTGTTAACTACCCATCCCTCAGGAACATATTGTGCATAGTTATCAACCTGGTTCGGCATGTGGTCGTACTCGGTCACTGCGGTCACACCGCTAAAGTCGATATTGGCAATCTCCTGTACCTCGGGAACCTCGGGCTTGGGCATTACCTCAAGGGTATAGCTCAGTACATTGGCCATGTCTGTGTCATGGGTCCAGTCGGCGCGGAACTTGTTGATGTTGATGTACTCCTCGATAGCGGGCAGCATCACGGGGTTAGGATAGAGGCTTTCCAGGAGGGTTACTTTCTCGACGTTACCCTTGGCGAGATCGCCATTAGCGTAGTTGGCTGCGGCCTGCGCCTGCGAGGCGGTCACATCGGCAGCCGACATTTGTAAAGTCGCAAGAGCGACTGCAATAAAAAATAAGATTCTTTTCATAATTGAAAACGGTATAAGTTTTTAATAAAAAAAATAATCAGTTTATGCCAAGCCCAAATGGCAGTTTTCTGATTTCGACTCGTAAAATTAAGGAAACTATCAGAAACAGCAAACAATTTCCCAACAATTATTACAAAAAAAAATCGCCATTCAATTAGAAACAGCGAATTTGGCATGTTATCAAACTCAGCACTAGCTGAAGCAAAAACCATGCGGGACACCTTCCCGATGAAAGAAGGCGCCCCGCAGTGGGTTTAGGATCTATTCAGAATACCAGTCGATGATCAGAATTTCAAGAGTAGAAACCTATTAGCCACCATCCTGGTATTTGAAGTAGTATCATTATTGAGCAGCAAGTCGATGAGAGCAGTCACATCGGCAATGTTGATATCACCGTCGGCCTTGACATCGGCACAATCAAGGTAAATATCTGTCGTGGAGCCTAACAGATAATCAATCAGACGTGTCACGTCAGCGATGTTCACGTCTCCGTCGTGGTTCACATCACCCAACTGGTAGGCAGGAGTGTTCTCGAACAGGGTCACCTCCTCGACGTTGCTCCAAGCGCTCTCGGTACCATCGGCATACAGAGCCTTAACCCTATAGAGGAAGGTGCCCTCCTCAGTCAGGTTCTCAACGGTATAGAACCTGTCAGTGATGCCCGTGATCAGTCGGTTGGTCTCGTCGCCGGTCTCTTGTATCATAAGCATGGTGTTGGCTGCATTGAGATCGCCAGCATATACCTTGATGCCTCTCACAGCAAAATAGTTGGCTGCACCAGCGATGGTCACTTGATCACTAGCGGCGCAGTCGAGCACGACAGTGTAAGTCGTAAAGTCGTCGGTGGCCAGGGTAAGATTCTGTGAAGCGCTGCCAGTAGAAATGCTCAGCTGGGCTGTGCCATAGTTGCTTGCATAGTAGGAGTATGCATCGATGACAACGGTCACCTTGTCATAACCCGTGAGGTCATATGTGGGCGAAACAAACGAGCCGTTCTGTCCAGAGATGACATAGCCGTTGTTCACCCACAGATAGTTGTTAACCGTCCAGCCCTCAGGAACATACTGGGCATAGTTAGCAATCTGGTTAGGCAGCTGGTTATTTTCGGTCACAGCGGTCACACCGCTAAAGTCAATATTGGCAATCTCCTGTACCTCGGGAACCTCGGGCTCAACAGGCTTGGGCATTACCTCAAGGGTATAGCTCAGCACATTGGCCACGTCAGTGTCATGGGTCCAGTCGGCACGGAACTTATTGATGTTGATGTACTCCTCGATAGCGGGCAGCATCACGGGGTTAGGATAGAGGCTTTCCAGGAGGGTTACTTTCTCAACATTACTCTTGGCGAGATCTCCATTAGTGTAGTTGGCCACAACATAGAAGTTGAAAGTGCCGCCCTGAGTGAGGCCGGTAACGGTGTAGCTCTTGTCGGTGATACCGGTAATGATACGATAAGTTTCATCGCCAGTCTCAGAGGCCTTGCGGTTGTTGTTGGTAAAATCGCCAGCGTAAACCTCTACGTACTGCAGGTCAGGCATGCCGCTGGACGTCAAGTTTATATAATCACTGCTTGCGCAATCCAGGACAAAGGTGTGCCAAGTGTAGGAAGTACTGGTCACACTGAGGGTTTTGCTATCCTTGCTGGTGGCAACGGTAATGCTGTTAGCAGCATTATTGTTATTATAATACTCAGAGTAAACTCTCACGGTCACCTTGTCATAGCCAGTGAGGTCATAGGTCTTGCTCTTTACATAGCCGCCATCGCTCAGGTAGCATGAGCTGGTAGAACTCCAATATTTCAGACCAGATGAAGTCCAACCAGTAGGCACTGTGGCAGACGAGGTCCAGTCAACGGTCTCGAGTTGTTCAACCGGAGCCTTAGCTGATACATAGAGGGTATAGCTCTCCACATTCTCGGCAGGGGTCTGGTCGGTCCAAGTTGCAGTGAACGAGGTGGTATTGATATCACTGGCTTCGAGCATCACAGGAGGATAGGTCTCCAACGGAGCTGCTTCGGCGCTACCGTTGAGCTTGACGGTCACATTCTCGGCATCGGTGCTGGTGAGTGTGACAGTAGCCTCATGTGTGCCCACAACCGAAGGATTATAGGTAACAGTAACATTCACACCATTCTGGGCCTGGCTTGCACTGATGCTCGTGGTGCTCAGTGCGAAGGCATTACTGCCGCTGATGCTCAAGGCCACGTTGCTGGTGAGGTTGGCACCGGTAACTTGGAATGTTGCGGTCACAGGGGTGCCCACAGTAGTGTTCATCGCGAGCGTGGTGGGATTAACCGTAATCCTGGGATTATTCTGGGCACCAGCGGGAGGCTCTATGCCGATAATCATGGCCTCGCCATAGTTGAAGACGTAAGAGCCAGACTGGCCTGTTGCACCGGTAGCGGTGGTGAAGTTGTGCAGCGTGCAATAGCCATTGCTGTCGCCACTCCAACCCCAGTTCACGTAATACTGTCCGCTGGCATTGCAGCCAAACACGTTGAAGGCGTGGCCTGAAAGCTGATAACTAGAGTAGTCATAAGCCAGATACTCAATAGGACGACCGTTCTGCAATTCGTTCATCATCCATGAGTTCCACTGAGCATCGGTGTAATTCTGTGTGCTGTTGGAGTAACCCCATCCAGAAGACTGGACCGTGGTGAGGGTAAGCAACTGGGCATCGGTATAGCCCATGTTGTGGCAGCCTTCCAGAATTTCAGGGTCATTGGCACCGCTGGCACTGGTACCATACATATAATCGGGGATAGCCTGTCCCGTATAGCGCATCAGCCATGCCACAGCATTGGCTTGAGCAGTGGTATAGGAAGTATTAGTGGGACCGGTGTACTCATCGATGATATTGTCCCAGTCGGCAGCACGTTCGGGAAGTGCTGCAGCGCTCACACCGCCCGAGCTCGAACCATTGATGGCAGCTACTGCAGGGAAGGTCTCGGGCCATTTCCACTTGTAGTAGCACATGCTCAGCGAGGTGGCCGGACAACCCGTCAGGGTGCGCCTGCTGCCACTGGTGGGGCACTGGTTGTAGTAAGGTGCACTCTGATCCCAGTTAGCTTTTACCAGCGGTGCAACGGCTGTAGTGGCAAACTTGGGCATCTTCACCGGCACCATGGTACCAGCCTTGAGGCCGTCGATCTGGTACTTGTACTTGTTGAGCAGCCACTGCATGGCGGGAGGAACGTTGTCCATGTCGAGGGATCCTTCCTCACCGTACATCAGGATCTGCGGTGCCAGGTCGTCACCAGAAACAACCACATAAGATTTTGTAGAGTTGAAAATGTAGTAGTCCACAGCTGTGGGCCTGGCTACCGAAGCTTCGGCCTTGACTAAGCGGAGGTTGGATGCAGCGGAAGCTTTAAGGCGTCCAGCCTTTACCTGTTTTGTAAGAAACGCGTTGGCTGCGGCCTGTGCCTGCGAAACGGTCACATCAGCAGCCGACATTTGTAGAGTCGCAAGAGCGACTGCAATAAAAAATAAGATTCTTTTCATAAGCGAAAAATTAAATTGGTAGTTATAATGTTTTAAAGTTTCGGTTTTCGGTCAATTGTTGAATTGCTGGATTTGACACGCAAAGATACACAAACTAAAAGTAATATTCCAAATTTTTCTAGGAAATTATCATGCAAAAACCAACTTTGCTTTTAAACCAGAAGACCAACCGGGTGCCATTTGCTGAAAAAAACGCCCGTTTCGCCCGATTAAAGCGCCACATTATAAAATTTAGTTAATTACTGCTGAGCAATGGACGGAATTGCGTAAATTTGCAGCCATGACAATGGATTTCGGGAAGGAAAACAATCATCAACTGACAGTGAACCGCAATAGTGAAGAAAAGCGGTGCACGCTGGTGGGCATGACGTGCGACGTGTGCCTGTCGGCGTTGAAAATCGTCACGGGTGCGGTGGGGCACTCCAGCGCCATCCTGGCCGACGGCATCCACAGCATCAGCGACACGGTGACCGACGTAATGGTCTATGCGATGGTGCGGCTCTCGGGCAAGGGCCCCGATGATCGTTACCGCTACGGCCGGGGCAAATATGAAACGCTGGCGGCCTTCCTGATCAGCATCCTGCTGGTAATCGTTGCCCTCGGCCTGATGATTGAGGGCGTCAACGATGTTTGGACAGCCCTGAACGGCGGCACACTGGAACGTCCACACAACATCGCGCTTGTCGTGGGCATCGTTGCCGTTCTTGTCAAGGAAAGCCTTTACCACTATACCCGCCTGAAAGGCCGCAAGACGGGAAGCAATGCCCTCAAGGCCTATGCCTGGCATCACCGTGCCGATGCCCTGTCGACGGCCGCCACCCTGCTGGGTGTCGCTGGAGCGATGTTCCTGGGCGAACGCTGGCGGCTGCTCGATCCGTTAGCCGCTATCGCCGTGAGCGTGCTCATTCTTGTGCTGGCCTACCGCATGGGGCGCCCTGCCGTCGAAGAGCTGCTCGAAGTCTCGCTGCCGCGCGACGAGCAGGACAAAATCGCTGACGTCGTCAACAACACACCGGGTGTAAAAGCATTCCACAACCTGCGTACACGCCGCAACGGCAGCCTGCGCGTGGTGGATTTGCATGTCAAGGTTGACGGCGACATGAGCGTTTCTCAGTCCCACGAAATCACCAAGCTGATCGAAAAGCGATTGAGCGAGGAACTGGGCGAGGTGATGACCAATATCCATGTTGAGCCTTACCACGGCCACAATATCTGTGAAAAGAATGGAAACAATTAAACTCATCTATACTTTACCCCGCGTGTTTGCTGGTCATGACGGCATCCACAGCGAAGTGTGGCTGCAGAACGTGACCCTGGAGCGCGGGCAACGCTATCTCATCAGTGCCGAGAGTGGCACGGGCAAGTCGTCGATGTGCAGTTACATCTACGGCTACCGCCAGGACTACAGCGGTGATATCGCCTTTGACGGGCAGAATATCCGTTCACTGACGGTCGCGCAGTGGTGCGAAATACGTCAACGGCACATTGCCTATCTCCCGCAGGACATGCGTCTGTTTGGAGAAATCACCGCACTAGAGAACGTCGAGCTGAAGAACCGGCTGACAAACCACAAGAGTCCCGAGGAAATCCGCCAACTGTTTGAGGCCCTGGGCATTGCCGACAAAATGGATAGCCTGGCCAGCAAATTATCCATCGGCCAGCAGCAGCGCGTGGCCATCATCCGCACGCTGTGCCAGCCTTGCGACTTCATCCTGCTGGACGAGCCGGTGAGCCACCTCGACGAGGAGAACAACCGCCTCGTCGCCCGACTCATCACCGACGAGGCCCAGCGGCAAGGGGCGGGCGTCATTGCCACCTCGGTGGGCTATCACCTGAAGATGGAAGGCGCCAAAACCATTAGCCTCTAGGCTATTGAAGCCCTTCTCTAAACTCTAAACACTAAACTCTAAACTTAATAATGAACAATATTATCTGGAAACTGCTGCGGCAGCACATCAGCAAGGGACAGCTCATCGGCTTCGCCATCGCCAACCTCATTGGACTGACGATTGTCCTGCTCGCCGTTCAGTTCTACCGCGACGTGAGACCCGTATTTAGCGACGAAGAAAGCTTCATCAGCAAGGATTACCTGATCATCACCCGTGCCGTGACCGGGGCGGGAGCCATGATGGGCAGCAACGGCGAATTCAGCGAAGCCGACATCGCCGACCTGGAGGGGCAGCCATGGTGCCGCCAAGTGGGCCGTTTCCTGAACAGCGATTTTGCCATCGATGCACAGTTGGGAGTGGGCAGCGGACACGCCATGCACACGCAGTTCTTCTTTGAGGCCATCCCTGACGAGTTCATCGACATCGACCCTGCCCAGTGGGGCTTTTCACCCGACAAACCCGAGGTGCCTGTGGTCATATCACGCGATTATCTGTCGCTCTACAACTTCGGCTTTGCTGCCACCCACGGCATGCCCAAAATCAGCGAGGGACAGGCCGAGATGCTGCCGCTGGAGTTCACCTTGAGCGGCAACGGCAAGCGTCAGGTGATGCCAGGCCGCATCGTGGGCTTCTCCAACCGCCTGAACACCGTCATCGTGCCCGAGGAATTCATGGAGTGGGCCAACCAGTATTTTGGCTCCGGCGAGGTACAGCATCCCCAACGTCTCATTCTGGAAGTGAGCAGCCCCGGTGACGTCAAAATCGAGCAGTACATGGACGAGCACCACTACGAGGTGGCTGGCGACAAGATGTCGTCGAGTAAGGCCAACTACTTCCTCACCGTCATCAGCGGCATCGTCATTGCCGTGGGCATCCTCATCAGCCTGCTGTCGTTCTTTGTGCTGATGCTGAGCATCTACCTGCTCTTGCAGAAGAATACCCAAAAGATCCAAGACCTGCTGCTGTTGGGCTATTCGCCCGACCAGGTCTCCAAGCACTATATCCTGCTCGTTGTAGGCCTTAACGCTGCCGTGCTCGTGCTCGCCATTGTGCTGATGTTACTCGGGCGGCTGGCCTATATGGACATGATTCACGCTTTCGGCGTCAGCGGTGCCAGCGTTTGGGTCGCCATCCTCGTTGGACTGATCATCATGGGCGCCATCACGGCCGGCAACATCCGCGCCATCCGCCGCAAAATCAGCTCCCTCTGGCTCCACGAGAAATAATCCCGCGTTATCCATCGCTGAGACAGGAGCGCCTTTAATGGTATATTTACATTAAAATACACAAGTTCGGAGGGGAAAAATTTGTTCAATAATATATAATGTAGTACTTTTGTTGCAAAATTAACCTGCTAACATAAAACAACAACTTAAACTACTGATTATCAAATGAGTATGGAGAAGAAAATCGTGGAATGCGTGCCTAACTTCAGTGAGGGACGCAATATGGCCATTATCAAACAAATCACCGATGAGATTGAACGTGTCAAGGGCGTGAAGCTGCTCGACGTGGACCCGGGCGAGGCTACCAACCGTACGGTTGTGACTTTCGTGGGCGAACCTGATGCAGTGCTCGAAGCTGCTTTCCAGGCAGTTGGCAAGGCAGGTCAACTCATTGACATGCGTGGTCACCATGGTGCACACCCCCGCATGGGTGCCACCGACGTGTGCCCCCTCATCCCCGTGGCCGGCATCACTCTGGAAGAGTGTGCCGAACTGGCCCACAAACTGGCCGAGCGCATTGCCCGCGAACACAATATCCCCTGCTACTGCTATGAGGCTGCTGCCATGAAGCCCGGCCGCCAGAACCTGGCCGTGTGCCGTGCCGGCGAATACGAGGCACTGCCCGAAAAGATGGGTAACCCCGAGAAGGGTCCCGACTTTGGCGACCGTCCCTTCGACGAGGGCGTTGCACGCACGGGCTGCACAGCCGTGGGTGCCCGCGACTTCCTCATCGCAGTGAACTACAACCTGAACACCACCTCGACCCGCAGGGCCAACGCCATCGCCTTTGACGTGCGCGAGAAGGGACGCCCCGTGCGTGAGGGCAACCCCATCACCGGCAAGATAGTCAAGGACGAGAACGGCAACAACGTGATGAAGCCCGGTACCCTCAAGGGCACCAAGGCCATCGGCTGGTACATCGACGAGTACAAGATTGCCCAGGTGTCGATGAACATCACCAACATCAACGTGACACCGCTGCACGTCGCCTTTGACGAAGTGTGCCGCTGCGCCCAGAACCGCGGCATCCGCGTGACGGGTACCGAGATCGTGGGTCTGATGCCCAAGCGCTGCCTGATCGAGGCCGGCAAGTACTTCCTCGAGAAACAGCAGCGTTCGACGGGAATCCCCGAGGAGGACATCATCAACATCGCCATCCACTCGATGGGTCTGGACGACTTGAAGCCCTTTGACCCCAACGAGAAGGTGATCGAGTTCATGCTCGAGGCCGACAATAAGACCGGCAACCGCTGCCGATGAGACTTCGCGTGAATCGCCCGCTCCCGGCGGCGGCTCCATCAGCGCCTACATGGGAGCTTTGGCAGCTTCGTTGGGTACGATGGTCGCCAACCTGTCGAGCCACAAGCCCGGCTGGGATGACCGCTGGAACGAGTTCAGCGTGTGGGCCGACAAGGGCCAGGCACTCAAGGTCGAGTTGCTGCACCTTGTTGACGAGGACACCGATGCCTTTAACCGCATCATGGCCGCCTTCGGCATGCCCAAGAAGACCGACGAGGACAAGGCAGCCCGCACTGCAGCCATCCAGGATGCTACCCTGTATGCCACCCAAGTGCCCCTGCGCACGATGAAGGCTTCGTTCAAGACCTTCGAGATTTGCCGCGCAATGGTCGAGACCGGTAACCCCAACAGCGTGACCGACGCTGGTGTGGGCGCTCTGGCAGCTCGTGCCGCCGTCATCGGTGCCGGCATGAATGTGAAGATCAACGCTTCGAGCCTCACCGACCGCTCGGTTGCCGAGAAGCTGATTGCCGAGGCCAACGAACTGGTAGCCAAAGCTAATGCCGAGGAGGCCGAAATCACCGCAATGGTCGAGGAGAAGATCAAATAAGATTTGCGATTAGAGATTAGTGATTAGAGAACAACTAAAAACTACAATAACATGACCAAAGAAGAATTCATTGCCGACATTCGCGGTGGTATCCCCGAGGAACTGCCCGAAATGCAGGCCTACGACACCGAGATTAACCATGCGCCCAAACGCAAGGACATCCTCACCCCCGAGCAGAAGAAGCTCGCCTTGAGGAACGCCCTGCGCTACTTCCCCAAGCACCTCCACGCCGCTCTGGCGCCCGAGTTTGCCGAGGAGTTGAAGAAATATGGCCGCATCTACATGTACCGCTATCGTCCCAAATATGAGATGTATGCCCGTCCCATCGATGAGTATCCCGCACGTTCGCGTCAGGCTGCTGCCATCATGCTGATGATCCAAAACAACCTGGATCCGCGTGTAGCTCAGCATCCCCACGAGCTCATCATCTACGGCGGCAACGGTGCCATTTTCCAGAACTGGGCACAATATCGCCTGGTGATGAAGTACTTGAGCGAGATGACCGACGAGCAGACGCTCGTGATGTACTCGGGACACCCCCTGGGCCTGTTCCCCTCGCACAAGAATGCGCCCCGCGTAGTGGTAACCAACGGTATGGTCATCCCCAACTACAGCAAGCCCGACGACTGGGAGCGTGACAACGCCCTGGGCGTGAGCCAGTATGGTCAGATGACCGCAGGCTCCTATATGTACATCGGCCCGCAGGGTATCGTGCACGGCACGACCATCACGGTGCTCAACGCTGCCCGCAAGCAGCTTGTGAAGCGCGGACAGAAGGGCGGCGACATCCACGGCATGCTCTTCGTGACCGCCGGTTTGGGCGGCATGTCGGGCGCTCAGCCCAAGGCCGGTAACATCGCCGGCGTGGTGAGCGTTACCGCCGAGATCAACCCCCTGGCTGCCGAGAAGCGCTACGAGCAGGGTTGGGTGGATGAGTTGCACAACAACCTCGACGAGTTGATTCCTGCCATCCGCAAGGCGGTGGCCGACAAGAGGACCGTTTCGATGGCCTATGTGGGCAACGTTGTTGACCTGTGGGAGCGCTTGGCTGCCGAGGACATGCACGTTGACCTGGGTAGCGACCAGACGTCGCTGCACAACCCCTGGGCAGGCGGTTACTACCCCGTTGGCCTGACCCTTGAGGAGAGCAAGCAGATGATGGCCGAGCAGCCTGAACAGTTTAAGGAGCGCGTTCGCGAGTCGCTGCGCCGCCAGTGCGCCGCCATCAACAAGCTGGCCGACAAGGGCATGTACTTCTTTGACTATGGCAACGCCTTCCTGCTCGAGTCGAGCCGTGCCGGTGCCGACATCATGACGGCCGACGGCAAGTTCCGCTATCCCTCCTACGTTCAGGATATCATGGGCCCGATGTTCTTTGACTACGGCTTCGGTCCCTTCCGCTGGGTATGCACCTCGGGTGACCCCAAGGATCTGGAGACCACCGACCGCCTGGCCGCCCAGGTGCTCGAGGAAATCCGCAAAGACGCTCCCGAGGATATCCAGGGCCAGATGGATGACAACATCCACTGGATCAAGGAAGCCGGTCCCAACCATCTGGTTGTGGGTTCACAGGCCCGCATCCTGTATGCCGACGCCGAGGGTCGCGCCAAGATTGCCTTGGCATTCAACGACGCCATCCGCAGCGGTGAGCTGAGCGCTCCCGTTGTGCTGGGCCGTGACCACCATGACGTATCGGGTACCGACTCGCCCTTCCGCGAGACAAGCAACATCTATGACGGCTCGCAGTTCTGCGCCGACATGGCAGTTCAGAACGTGATTGGCGACTCCTTCCGCGGTGCCACATGGGTAAGCATCCACAACGGCGGCGGTGTAGGCTGGGGCGAGGTCATCAACGGCGGTTTCGGTATGGCCATTGACGGTAGCGAGGATTCGGCCCGTCACATCCGCGAAATGCTCTTCTGGGACGTCAACAACGGCATTGCACGCCGCAGCTGGGCCCGCAACAAGGGTTCGATGGACGCCATCCGCCGCGAGATGGAGCGCACGCCCGAGTTGACCGTCACCATGCCCAACCTGGTGGACGACGATGTCATCGATAACGCTGTAACCATCTTCTAACATTCGTAAAACTAGATAACACTCTATATAACATGACACATCAAATCAGTGCCGAGCATCTGACGATTCAAAAAATCGCCGAGATCATCAAAGGCCATTATACGCTTGAGCTCAGTGAAGATGCCATCAAGCGCATCAGCCACTGCCGTGAGTACCTGGATAAGAAGATTGCCGAGAGCGACAAGCCCATCTATGGCGTGACCACGGGCTTTGGCTCGCTGTGCAAGATTTCCATCAGCAACGACCAGCTTTCACAGCTGCAGATCAACCTGATGATGTCGCACGCCTGCGGCGTGGGCGAACGCGTGCCCAACGACATCGTCAAGATCATGATCCTGTTGAAGGTCCAGTCCCTCTCCTACGGCTACTCGGGCGTGAAACTCGATACTGTTGAGAGGCTCATCGACCTGTTCAACAACGACGTTTATCCTGTAGTGTACAAGCAGGGTTCGGTGGGCGCATCGGGCGACCTCGTACCACTGGCTCACCTGTGCCTGCCCATCGTGGGCCTGGGAGAAGTTGAGTTCAAGGGCGAGCGCATGAGTGGTGCCGACCTGTGCAAAAAGATGGGCTGGGAGCCCATCAAGTTGGGTTCCAAGGAGGGTTTGGCCCTGCTGAACGGCACCCAGAACATGAGCGCTCACGCTGTGTGGGCTCTCATTAAGGCTGAGCGCCTGAGCCGTTGGGCCGACGTCATTGCCGCCATCTCGCTGGAGGCCTATGACGGCCGCATTGAGCCGTTCACCCACGCTGTTCATGCCGTGCGTCCCCACCAGGGTCAGATCGACACCGCTGCACGCATGCGCGAGCTGCTCGACGGCAGTGAGCTCATCAAGCAGCCCAAGGTCAACGTGCAGGATCCCTACTCGTTCCGCTGCATCCCGCAGGTACACGGTTCAGTGAAGGACACCATCCGCTATGTGGGCTCTGTCATTGACACCGAGATCAACTCGGCAACCGACAATCCCACCGTTTGCCCCGACGAGGACCTCATCATTTCGGCCGGCAACTTCCACGGTGAGCCCATCGCCATGCCCATGGACTTCCTGTGCATCGCCATGGCAGAATTGAGCAATATCTCGGAGCGCCGCACCTACAAGCTGGTTTCGGGCACCCGTGACCTGCCCAGTTTCCTCGTGGCTCATCCCGGTGTGAACAGCGGTTTCATGATTCCGCAATATACTGCTGCCGCTATCGCCAGCCAGAGCAAAACGCTGTGTATGCCTTCATCGGCCGACACCATCCCCACCTCGCAGGGTCAGGAAGACCACGTGAGCATGGGTGCCAACGCTGGTGTGAAGCTCTGCAAGGTGGTTGAGAATACCGAGCGCGTGCTGGCCATCGAGCTCTTCAATGCCGCTCAGGCACTGGAATTCCGCCGCCCGCTCAAGTCGTCGGCTATCCTCGAGCGCGTTATTGCCGAATACCGCAAGTGTGTCCCCTTCATCAACGAGGACCAGCCCATGTATCCGCACATTGCCAAGTCGGTAGAATTCTTGCAGAATGAAACGATTGATTAAGAACATCGCTTGTCTGGCAGGCATTGATTCCGACAGGAAACATTGCCTGCGAGGCAGCGAGATGGCAATGCTCAACTGCATCAGCAACGCTTGGTTGCTGGTTGACGGCGACCGCTTCGACTCGTGGGGCGAAATGGCGAACATGCCCACTCCCGAAGATGATTGGGAAGTCATTGACGCCCAGGGTGGTACTGTGCTGCCCTCGTGGTGTGACAGCCACACCCACATCGTGTATGCTGGTAGCCGTGAGGGCGAGTTCGTGGACAAAATCCGTGGCCTGTCCTATGCCGAAATTGCCCGTCGTGGTGGCGGCATCTTGAATTCGGCTGACCGACTGCACCTCTTGAGCGAGGATGAACTCTACAACCAGGCCATGCGCCGAGTGCGGGAAATCATCGCAAAAGGTACCGGTGCCGTCGAGATCAAGAGCGGTTATGGTCTGAATACCGAGGACGAGCTCAAGATGTTGCGCGTTATCCGCCGCATCAGCGAGACCTCGCCCATCAAGGTAGTTTCCACCTTCATGGGTGCCCATGCCGTGGGACGTGAATACACCGGACGTCAGGGAGAATATGTGGATATGCTCATTCGCGAGATGATTCCTGAGGTAGGCAAGCAGCAGTTAGCCGACTTCATCGACGTCTTCTGCGACGAGGGTTTCTTTACCCCCGACGAGACATCGCGCATCCTTGAGGCTGGCGCCAAGTGGGGCATGAGGCCCAAGATCCACGTTCAGGAGTTGGCTCCGTCAGGCGGTGTCGAGGTAGGCGTGAAGCGCAATGCCGTTTCAGTTGACCACCTCGAGAGCATGATTGATGAGGATATTGAGATGCTCAAGGGCACCAATACCATCCCCACGGGCCTGCCCGGCACGTCGTTCTTCCTGAACATGCCGTTTGCGCCTGCCCGCAAGATGATTGAGGCCGGCTTGCCCGTAGCCACCGCCAGTGACTACAATCCCGGCTCAACGCCCAGTGGTGACATGAAATTTGTCGTATCACTTGCCTGCATCAAGATGCGCTTGCTCCCAGCTGAGGCCATCAACGCAGCGACCATCAACACAGCCGCCGCCATGGACCTGAGCAAGGACTACGGCAGCATCGCCAAGGGCAAGGTCGCTAACTTCTTCATCACCGATCCCATCCCGTCTATCGACTTCATCCCCTACTCTTACACCACGCCCATCATTGCGAGGACCTTCCTCCAGGGCATGGAAGTAATGTAACAACACAAGAGTCCCCAAAAAGTCAACGCCTGGCCACCAAGCCAGGCGTTAACTTTTTTACTAATCCGTTATATCCGTTTTCTCCGTTACATCCGTTTTCTCCGTCCAACAAAAAAAGGAGAGGCGACATCCCGTTCGGGACATCACCTCTCTTAAGGGGCGGTTACCTACTCTCCCACTTTCGCAGTACCATCGGCGTGGTGAGGCTTAACTTCTCTGTTCGGAATGGGAAGAGGTGGGACCCTCACTCAGCCCACAGCGCGCATTGGCTTGCGTGCCGGCTGTCGTATCTTAAAAAGACCATCGGGGGAACGCTACGCGCGACAAAACCTTCCGCGACTTCTATTGACCGAGCCCAACCGTACTCGTCGGGCTTCACGTCTTGCATGCCTGTATCTTTTTTGCTCCCCGCACACGGCCGCCGCTATCACGCATACCCCCCAAGGGGAACACGCATGCAACGCAGCAACACAGCGCGCGGTTCGCGCCAAGAAAGCTTTCGGGTGATTAGTACGGCTCGGCTGAGGACGTTGCCGCCCGTGCACCTGCCGCCTATCAACGTCGTCGTCTCCAACGACCCT
>ONKU01000018.1 GCA_900318535.1 uncultured Prevotellaceae bacterium
CATGATTTCGCTTATAACACTCAGCTTTTCTTCAAAACCATACTTCATAAACAAACTGCACTCCAAAAGTTTTGTGTCTAACTTTTGGGGTGCAGTTCAGCCCGGGAAGAGCATGAGGGATAAATCATGACCATGTTGGAGATTTAGTTGGGCCAAGCGCCATTCAACAGGTAGTCGATGAGGGCGGTAACGTCGGCGATGTTCATCTCGGTGTCCTGGTTACAATCAGCCTCGGGAATCATCTCGGCATTATTCAGGAGCTTGTCGATGAGCGCTGTCACGTCGGCAATGTTCACCTCAGTATCCTTGTTCACGTCACCGCGCAGGAACGTAGGAGGCTCAACATATGTCTCCCAAGCAACGGGTTCGAATACCAATGCGTCACCACTCTTCCAAATAATACCATAGATGTTGTAATTGCCAGTGGCGGGCTGATTCCCTGTACCGGTCAGCGAAATTGTCGTGCCGTCAGCCAGCGTAATTGCGCGGATCGGGAGAAAGCTCTTGTACACTTTCTCGACGTAAACATAGGCGTTGAGCATGCTCTCATCTACAGAAGTGAGCTTCTGGGCCGCAGCCAGCTCGGCATTGGTCTCTCCACTAGCGCTAAGGTCTGCAGCATCAATGAACTTAACCCAACCGTCGACGCTGGTCTTAGTGGCATTCCAGCCCTGGCTCAGCACCTGACCGTTCTCGAAGGTGCCGTCATAGTTGGCAATCTGGCCATAGCCACTCTCGTCGCGCACGTACACGCTGCCCTTCCAGCAGATAGTAACAACAGCGTCGCCATTGAGTATGAACTTGGCATTGTCCTCTAGCGCATTGGCCTCGGAGATGAGGGTCACAGCAGCCGGAGCACTGGCATCATCATAGGTGAAGGTTGTCTTGGGATAGAATAGCTCGGTAAAGTATTGGTTTCCTCCATAGACAGCACTGGGCACACTGGTCTTCATGCCATAGAAATAACCCGTGCCTGAAACCGTCCCGGCTTGAGTCACCTTAACCATGAGCGCAAGGTTGCCGCCAGCATAGGCAAAGGGGGTATCGAAGTTGAGAGCGATCTGAGATTCACCCTGAGTCATCGGGAGCGTGCCCACTAGCGTGAGGTTGCTCTCAGGGATGCGGAAGGGCGAGACGATGGAATACTCCGACACATCGACCACACCCAGGAAAAAAGAGAGTTCACCGCCATTCATCACACTGCCGCCCTCGTTAGCGATATAGAACGTCAGTCCGGTAATGTTTTTGCCCTCCAGCTGAGTGAGTTGGCCGGCAGGATAAATCACCTGGCCAAAGTAGGGCGGGTAGTTGAAGTAGGCGGCACGGAACGGAATGTACTGATTGGTGTCAGTGCCATCGGCAACAGTCAATTGAGCGGCCTGGGCAGCTAATGCTATAGCGGCCACAGCCATTAAAGTAAAAATTTTCTTCATTTTTATTGACACTAAAATATTTAAGTTAATAATTAATTGGATCCTCTGTAAATCAACTCGTTGCTTCAAAACCGGGTGACCAATAAACATTCATTGCAGTTTTTTGATATTCAGCAACCTAATGACCTTAGTACACCGCTATTGATAAGACCTATTTCATAAACACTTGACCAATACTTGGTCATCAACAAGTAAGAATTGCACAATCACGCTACAAAGTTAGTCAAAAGTTGTGACAAATAACATAATATGCACAAATTTTAAAAAAATATTGGGAACGATATAGCAGTTGACCCTGTCAGATTTCTTTAATGCGAATTTCGCTAATAAGGCGTATTGTTCAAGAGAGTCATGAGTTACTGGCTTTGAAGAAGCCGACGGGTCGTAGGCCCGGCTTTAATGGAGAAACACCATGAGAGTGTGTCATAATTCAAATGCTGCAATAATAACCGCCCTGCGGGCGGGAAATTTATCAAATTTTTTAAATTAAAATTAAATAATTATTTATAAGAATTTTATATTTAATTTGTGTAATTTCCCGAACCTTTTGATACACTTTCTTATCGCCCGCCAAGTCCATTCAGGGTCAAGAAATGGATCCTCATATTCGTCTCGTGTTGCATAAAACACATGGTTTTGCTGGTGACCCAAAAAATCTCTGATATTTATCCGTCATTCTTGTAACTTTTTGCACCCACCGGTGTCTAAATAATGAACTGTATCACCAAATAAATCCGGGGCATCATGAAGTACGAAGAATTAGATAATCTGAGCAGAGGCGAACGGTTTGAGAGAATCAAGGCCCTGTGCCGGTCACAGGCAATAATCGGACTGTGCATCGCAGTGTTGATCCTGCTCGCTTTCACAGGTATCACGTATACATGGCGGGATCTGGAACTCAATACCGTCCTTTTCTGCCTATTAACCGTCGGTTGCGTCCTTTCTGGCTGGATGGCTGTGAACAATCTTTGGTTTCTTTACAGGCAGGGCAGTCTCGACACGCCAGAACAGCTGTTGCACTGGTATGAACAGAGGTTTAAAAATGACCGCAATGTTTTCTACCTTGTCGTGTTGGCACTGTTTATTGGTGATCCATCATTATGGTTCGATATTACCCATCTTGACCTGATTTGGATATTGACGAGATTGATGATTGTGGTCGCAGTGATTGCATTGTTGATATACTCCTATTTTAATAACGATATTATGTGGGGATATATGACTCGCCGCGATGAGAAGATTTTTGACCGACTGGAAGATCTTGTCGAGAAGAAATAATGACGCATTTTCAAGGCAAACTCGATTGAACAACTTTTCCAAAATTATAAAAGTCAGGACGAGTACCAGCGCCTCATGAACAATAAAATCGTGATTAAGTGAGCGCAATGCCATGCTTGCATGAGCAATGCCGAGCGAGAACGATTTATCCAAATCACCGAAAAAATAAGAGAAAATGAAGTGTATAGGCGAAAAAATCGCTACCTTTGTGGATGAAACATTTATCATCTTAATGACATGATACTGGAACTCTTCAGATACATCTACTATCGAATTGCACATGCTCTTAGTCATGCCAAGGATTCTTGGACAAGATTTCATCATGATTCATACGCAATGTCATATTTGGTACTATGCGTATATTCAAATATTTTGGTGATTTCGATGCTTGTTCGATATTGGATGTTTGATATTCCTGCCAGCAATAAAGATACAATAAAGTACTGTATTCTTTACGTGTTGATTCCACTTGCAATTATTTGTTTCTTCATATGGCCTAATGATGAGTTATATATGCAATTGGACCAGAAATATAAAAATGAAAAGCATCGGAAATTAAAAGGATGGCTAATTTTGGTCTATATCATTCTATCAATTCTTTTGCCGATTCTAACCATGATTTTGTTATGGGAATAAAATTGGATATTATGCCAAAGAGATGACGACAAGTTCTACGATGAGCTAAACCTCAAATCTAAAGGAGAAAAGTATAGAGTAATCAAGGGCAGCTTGATGTTTCGTTACTATTTGTTTTCTGTTATTGGTTGTTTATGTTGTATAAAATTAGTTATCTGATTATGTGATAGACCAAAATACTGCCGTCATTTCAAGGCAAACTCGATTGAATAGGCGGTGTGATAAAAGTGACAAAAAAGCATTATATTTGCACCCATTATGACAAAGGAAGAATTGATATTGGACTGCCGTTACTACAATGGAGAAGACGAAGTGCCAGACTCGTTGCCCGAAGACATGGCCATCTTTTGGGACTATGAACGAGTGTGGACAGGATGGGTCCTTGATGGATGTGATAGACTTCAAAAAAACATCGATTATTACACCAAAGAATACGACCTGCCGAATCTCCTTCCTGATGATGACGGCACGCCTCTAGGACTAAAAGCATTGCTGTTCGCCCGCTATGACTACTGGAACGGCTTTATGGGCGGCTCGAAAGATGAATACGCCCAAAGTTTTAAAGCATGGTATTTTGAACACTATGTCGCTCGTGCCAAAACCCATCGCCAACAGCGGAGCCAGCGACAAGCGGGCGACGCTCAAACGTGACCTGTTAACTTAAAGGACATTATAATCAGTGTTTCTGTTTAAAATCGTTCAACGTCGCTGAACTTAATATCCCGCGGATACGCCGAAAGCAAAAAAAGCTTATATTTGCCATCACATTGAGACAGATAGAACATATTATATCCACATTCATAGCATTGAAAATGAAAAAACTGACATTCTTACTGATAGCGTTTTTGAGCGTCTTGGCTGTCAATGCGCAGCAAAAAGGCTACGTGTGCACCGGCGATCATGTGAACATTCGCACTGGAGCGGGAGTCAAATACCCCGTCATGGATGAGGAATTCGGCCACAAGCGCCAGTTGGCAAAAGGCGACGTTGTGTTAGATCGTGGACAACAGAAGAATGGCTTTTGCCTCGTCAATGGGCCATTACAATGGGGCGGCGACGAACGAGACGGTTGGGTTTCACAACAATATCTGCGCCCAGTCACGATATGCCCCACGTGCGGAGGCACAAAACAAGAAAACATAGCAACTAAGGACATAGACCTTGCCACATGCCACGAGTGCAACGGCAAAGGCTACATCAAATCAAGCCATTAATGCGATTGACGAATGGCACATTCACCCTTCAAAAGACACGATTTTTCGGGAAAAATCCTTACTTTTGCATCAAGTATTCACCATATAACCATTTTGAATAGTATCTATGGCAAGCAAAAAACAAGACAACCAAGTGCAACCACGCTTGAAGAATAAGGGTGTTATCGTAGACCTCTTCGTTCTATGGCTCGCTTTGACCGCACTTTCATGTGCCGCAATCAATCTTCACATTTCGCTGAATAAGCTGGAGCCAAAAGAAGAAGAATAACCCACTCATCCTGCAAAACGCATGGTATTTGGGCAAAAAACAGCTCACCGAAGTCATCGGTGAGCCTTTAATCTTGGATATGGCTTTTAAGCCGCTTCTTTTGACTCGAAAAGTAACTTGATTAGGCGGTTGCACAGGTAGCAACTCAAGAGCATTATGACTGTGATAACGACTAAGATTATGGCGCCTGAAACATCCATTGGACAGAACGCACCAGATAACATGATTAACAGCCCGTCAAAAAACAGCAGTGCCAATGTCGTCAGGATGGCACTAATCATGAGCAGCACACTCGACCACTTCTTTTTTGGGTATATCAATCGCGGTGAGCACATCAGAACGACGCAAATTGAGCACACTATATTACCATATGGTGGTGAAAAATTTTTCTGAACCAAAAAGGCACAAATAAATCCCAATACCAGGAAATAAGTTCCAATGCGACGTATGCTTTTTTCGTTCTTTTCCATCATTACTTAATCGTTATCAATACATCAAAAAAACCGTCCCCATTTTCTTCTACGGCAGGCGCACAGGACGGACGGCTTCACCGATGTAGCGATCGTTGTAGTGGTCCCAGGTCGCGTTAGCCGGATAAGCCGGATACAACAGGTCGGAGGCATTGTCGGATTGGTTCGTGCGGAGCGTGCGCGACCAATAGAAGGCCCAGGTGCCCCAGGTGCCCGTGTTGTAGGGCGACTCTGGAACGCTGCTGCGGGAAGCGGGCAAGAAGATGGTATTGCCATTCGGCCCGGTTATCAACTGACCTTTTAAGCCGTTACGGGTCTCCCCTATCCAGGTGCACTGTTCTACCAACTCCCGCTGCTGCTCATGGGTCGGCATGCGCCACGACGGCCCCCAATTGACATAAGCGGCATCATCCTCAGGGTCCAACTCCATCTTGCCATCGGTAAAGCCGTTGGAACCATAACCGCTATCTGTGCAGTACTTCGTCATAGTGTCGAAACTGCCCTCGCACCATTTGTAGTTTTCCCACGTAAAGGTCTCTTTGCGTTCGGTCTCGCCCCAAGCGAAGTAGTGGCCGTACTCCTCGGGAGCATCAGCGCCGATGTTGCATGTCGCCCACAGCGTGCCGCTGGGCAGGCCCAGGTCAACGTAGTCATGATTCTCTTCAGGCATGCGCACAGCACGGACGGAGCCCCCGTCGATGCGGAGGATCCCACTGCTACAGGACACGCCACCCGAATTTAAGTACAGGGTGTAGGCGCGGTGATACCAGTCCTCGACTATCGTGCGCGACCAATAGAAGCCGCTAGAACCCGCGTCGTCGAGCGAATCGACCGTGCGGTGGCCGGCAGCGGGCAAGAAGATGGTGTTGCCATTCGGCCCGGTTACCAACTGACCGATCACGCCGTTACTGGTCGTCCATGTCCAGGTGCACTTTTCAACCAACTCCCGCTGCTGCTCACCAGTCGGCATTCGCCATAACGGGCTCCAGTTGACGTAGGCCGCATCGTCCTCAGGATCCAACACCGTATTGCCATCTGCTGGTACTGAATGGTAATTGCCCGACTCATCGTAATACGCGTAATCCAGATGGTATTTCGTATAATCACGGATGTCGTGGTTATACCACTTGTAAGTGTTCCAGTCGTAGTTGTCTTTGGGTTCGGTCTCGCCCCAGGCGAAGTAGTCGCCATATTCCTCAGGGCTGCTGGCACCGACGTTGCATGTCGCCCAGAGCGTGCCACTGGGCAAGCCTAAGTCAACATATTCATGATTATCCACTAAGGCAGGTACCACGAAGGTCTGCTCAACCGTATCACTATTCTGCAAATTGACGCCATAGCCGTAACCCGACACTACAATGGTCTGTTGCTTGTAGGTTTGAGTAATCGTGTAAGGTAGAATTGTTTCAATACCATTAACGTATGCTTTATAGGGATTGGCGCATTTTGCTGTGATTTCAAAGTTCTCGTTCATTGCAAAAACGGGAGCCTCAGCTATGGGCGTTGGCTCTGGCCCATCATCACTACATGATGTAAGAGATGACAGCCCTACAGCAAACGACAATAATAGAATCAATAGCTTAATTGTTTTCATTGTGTGAATCATAAAATATTAAATTGTGAATTCTAATTAAGTGATTTCTTGCTTATATATCATTGAGCGTTGCAAAGGTAGAAATAATTATTGCCAAACGCTTCATTTTCTCCACTTTTTCGGTGGTTTGGATAAATCGTTCTCCCTCGACAATGCTCATGCAAGCATGGCATTGCACTCACTTAATCACAGATTTCTCGGTCTCGACGCGGAATGCGAAGATCAACGATGTGAGTTGTTAGATGTCAATCATCCTATTTGTTGATTTAAATTTTCAGCAAAAGAAGAATGACACCTTCATCCAGCAAAAGACAAGACTTTTGGTCAAAAAAATAGCTCACCGAGGTCATCGGTGAGCCCATGAATTTTACCATAATCGTTTGTTATGCCTTCATCAGATTATTCTTCTTTCTTCTTTTTTAATTTACTATTCTCTGTTGTTATAATAATGGCCCCGTCCAATTTTCCATAATTAGGATAAACAGCAGTAGCAATGTTTCCAGGCAGGATATTAAACTTTTCTACTTTGCCACAGTTTATACCCTTTTTCTTAAGGGTCTTCTCTATTAATACTTGAGCTGGCTCTGAAACATCGTCAGCGTCTATCGCCCAGATATTATCATATATCTCTCCATCCACGACCCACAAAATTTTGGGCATTTCTTCAGGGGGAATAGTTCGAGCACAGATCGTACCCCTGTGGCGGCTGGAGTCCGATGGAACCTGGACTATAACGGTATCTCTAAACACTTGAGGAGACATAGCATCAGCTGCCAAAGTTTTGATTTGAGCCAATATAGCAATTGCAAAAAAAATAAATAGTTTGCTTCTCATAACAGTCATAAGTTTTTGTTATGCGGCAAAGTTACAATAATTCTTGAAAAAAATAGAATACCATTGAAAAAAAACAGGCGGCGCTCACGCGTGGCCTGCCCAGGTACACATATTAATAGAAGATATAAATAATACTCTTCAATGATTTTGTCTAAAATTCTTCGACAGCGCTGAGCTAATTATGCCACAGAATTCTTTACCGATGTTTTCTTCAAGGAACTCCTTCAAGTTCATGACCGAGGCGTAATACTTGCGGGAAAACCATCTGCGGCGTTGGCGTTTCTTGGCTCTGCCAAGATCGCCACTGTTGCCACGGGGCGTCTCGCGGCCCGTGCCGTAGTCTTGCCACAAGCCATATTCGAGGAAGGACTGTGACAATCCCACCTCGAAGAAACGGCCATCGGCCCGCAGCGGCAATGCCTTGGATTATTATTTTATCAATTAGTATAATTCGCGTAATTAGCATTAGCCCCGCAGGGAAAAAGCCTACGGCCAGGTACAACAAAAAAGCCAAACGGCTCATTACAAGTCATTTGGCTTTCCTCAAGGTGACCCCGGTGGGACTCGAACCCACGACCCATTGATTAAGAGTCAATTGCTCTACCAACTGAGCTACGGAGTCAGCGTTTGTTCAATTGCGACTGCAAAGGTACTGCTTTTTTCTAAACTACCAACAATTTTGACGATTTTTTTTGAAAAAAAGTGCATTTTCTCATTTCGTCGAATTCGGGGAAATTATACATCTTGTTGATTTTCAATTACTTCGTGTTTTACTGAAGAATTCATTATTTTTTGGGTAATTTCGGGAATTGTGCTAACTTTGTGATGTAAAACTCATCTAAAAACTCCAAGGAAATGGAAAAACAATATGATTTTGACCGAGTGATAGACCGCCGTGGCACCGGCTGCGTGATGGTTGACCGCTGTAAAGAGATGTTCGGACGTGAGGACGTGCTGCCCCTGTGGGTGGCCGACATGGGCTTTGCCGCCTGTCCCGACATCACCCAGGCCCTTGCCGACCGCATCACGGGGCACCCCATCTACGGCTACAGCGTGCCGCTCGAGGACTACTGGCAGTCGATCATCGACTGGCAACGCGAGCGCAACGGCCTGGAATTCACGACTGACGAGGCCTGCTTCATCGGCGGCATCGTCAACGGCTTTGGCCTGGCGCTCAACCACTTTACCCGTCCTGGCGACAAGGTGGTCATCCAGGAGCCGGTATATCACCCATTCAGGATGCTCATCCAGGGCAACAACCGCATGGTGGTGAACAACGCGCTGGTGCGCACCGACGACGGCTTCTACCGCATGGACCTTGACGGACTGGAGCGCATCTTCGAACAGGAGCGCCCGCCCATGATGGTGCTGTGCAACCCGCACAACCCCATCGGCATCGCTTGGGACGCCGACGTTCAACGCCAGGTGGCAGCGTTGGCAAGGAAATATGGCGTGGTGGTCTTCAGCGACGAGATACACGGCGACCTCATCCTGAAGGGTCATCGCCACACGTCGTTCCTCACCGTGAGCGACGATGCCCGCGCCGTGGGCGTGGTGATGGGAGCGCCCAGCAAGACGTTTAATATTGCAGGCATTGTGAGCTCGTGGTGCGTCATCAAGAACCCCGACTTGCGCAAGCCATTCTTCCACCATCTGGAGGCCAACGAGCAGTGCTCACCCAACTTCCTGTCGATGACGGCTACCCGTGCGGCTTACCGCCACGGCGGTGAATGGCTGCGCCAGTGCCTGGAGTACATCGAGGGCAACATCGACATGGTGGTGGACTACTGCCGTGACCACATCCCCGGCATCAGGGCCATCAAGCCTCAGGCCTCGTTCCTCGTGTGGCTCGACTGCACAGGGTTGTCACTGGAGCACGACGCGCTGATAGACCTGTTTGTCAACAAGGCCCGCCTGGGCCTGAACGACGGAGCGATGTTCGGCAAGGCCGGCAGCGGCTTCATGCGCCTCAACGTCGCCGTCCCGCGCAGCATCCTCGCCCAGGCCATGCAACAACTGGCCGACGCCGTAAAACAACTATGAGATATTAGGAAAACAATAAGTACAATAAATACTAAGGCATCCGCGCTCTCGGACCTAAAGACAACTATAACAACTCAAACAACCATTTTTATCTGTTGTTCAAGTTGTTATAGTTGTTTTTTACTCGCTACAAGCTGAATAGCTTAGTATTTTTTGTTGTGCTTTTATCAAGCGAGCTTGGCGAGGGCGGCTGCAATGCGCTTGGCGGCCTCGCGCAGGTTCTCGTCGCTGGTGGCGTAGCTCAGGCGGATGTAACCCGGGCAGCAGAAGGCGGTACCGGCCACGGTAGCGACATGGGCCTCGTTGAGCAGATACAGAGCGAGGTCGTTGTCATCGTTGATGACGATGTCGCCGCAGCGCTTGCCGTAGTAGTGCTCTACCCTGGGGAAGGCATAGAATGCGCCGTCGGGCATATTCAGTTCTAGACCGGGAATCTCCTGCAGCAGGCCCACGATGAGGTTGCGGCGACGCTCAAAGGCTACGCGCATCTCCTCAACGCAATCCTGGGGACCGTTATAAGCGGCCTCGGCAGCCTTCTGGGCAATCGACGAAACGCCGCTGGTATACTGGCCCTGCATCTTGTTGACGGCCTTGGCTACCCACAGGGGAGCAGCAATGTAACCGATGCGGTAACCCGTCATGGCATAGGCCTTGGAAACACCGTTGATGATGACCACCTGTTCCTTGATGGCATCAAACTGGGCGAGCGACTCGTGGTGGCCCACATAGTTGATGTGCTCATAGATCTCGTCGGCAATGACCATCACCTCGGGGTGGCGGGTCAGCATGTCGGCGATAGCCTTCAGCTCGTCGCGGGTGTAGATGGCACCGCTGGGGTTGCTGGGCGAGCAGATGACGATAACGCGGGTCTTGTCGGTCATGACGGCCTCAAGCTCATCGGCTGTCACCTTGAAGTTCTTCTCCATGCTCGAGGGCAGCAGCACGCTCTTGCCACCGGCAAGATTGACCATCTGCACATAGCTTACCCATGCGGGAGTGGGAATGATCACCTCGTCACCGGGGTTAACCAGCGCCATGATGGTGTTGCACAGCTCATGCTTGGCACCGTTACCGATGATAATCTGGTCGGAGGTGTATTCCAAGCCGTTCTCGCGGCGCAGCTTCTCACATACGGCCTGGCGCAGCGACAGATAGCCGGGAACGGGTGAATAGAACGAGAAGTTATCGTCCACAGCCTGCTTGGCGGCTGCCTTGATGTGGTCGGGGGTAAAGAAGTCGGGTTCTCCCACCGAGAGGTTAATCACGTCCACGCCCTGAGCGCGCAGCTCGCTGCTCTTTTGTGACATGGCCAGGGTGGCACTCGGTGCCAGTGCGTTGATACGGTCCGAAAGTCGGTTCATTGAATTACCAGTTTTAAGTTGTAAGTTTTTAGTTCTTAGTTAATTAGTCTTTTGTTACCGCAAAGGTAGCCATTTTTCCCCGAATGGGCAAATAATTATCTAGTTTCTAGTCCTTAGTTTCTAGTCCCTAGTTGAAATGTGCGGATGCCAACTCCTAAAACCTAAAGCCTAATCTCACCTCTCCACTACCCTGCCGTTCACGACCTGGAAGCGGCGGTCAAACTCTTCGCGGGTGCGTTTCCAGCGGTTATGGCTCCACAGCCAGTACTGGGGCGCGCGGTTGATGGTATGCTCCATCATCTTGAAGTAGGTGTCGGTCAGTTCAAACTCGCCCATCGTCGAGGGGTCACGCGTAATGACCTTGTATACGCACTGATAGCGCCCGCGCCCCACACGCTTGACGTCAACATAGACGGCAGCCTGGTTCTGAGAATGGACGATGCGCTCAATGCCGGTGAATACAGGCGTCTCCTGTTTGAGGAAGGTGAGCCAGTGGTGGATGTTGTGCCATGTGGGCACCTGGTCGTTGATGTAACCCAAAATTGAGGGGCGCCCGGCCTGCTTGTGGCCCAAGATCCAGCGCAGGGTCTCCTTCATCGAAACGCAGTCCGAGCCCATGCGGCTGCGGGTCTTGAGCACCACTCGATTGATGACCTCGTTCTCCAGTGGGTGATAGATCTGCCCCATGGCCGCGTCGTTGACCAGAGGCCGCAGCCACAGCACGAGAGAGGAAACCCACTCCCAGTTGCCGTAGTGTCCCAACAGCAGCGCCACCGATTGCCCGCTGTTGAGAATCTCGGCTACTTGCTCACTGCCCGTGAAGGTCATGCGGCGCATGATGTTCTTGTCGCTGATCGAGGTGTACTTCACCGTTTCGACCAAGATGTCGCAAAAGTGGCGGTAAAACTGCCGCTGTAGCGTCATGAGTTCTTTTACGCTCTTGTCGGGATAGGCGTTGCGCAGGTTTTTCGTGATGACGCGGTGACGGTAACGCAGCACATAGGCCACAATCACAAAAAGCACGTCACTGAACAGGTAATGCAGCCACAGGGGCAGTAGCGACAACCCGTACCACGCGCCGTAAATCACCCAAAACCCGATATTGTCAAGAGCCTTTTTCATAAACGACTGCGAAGTTACAACATTTTTCTAACATCCGATGAATAACCAAAAACTAAAAAAGCGTAATTTTGCAAGCGCTATGAAAACCATAATCACTTTCCTGAAAAATTGGACGTTGCCCAGCGCGATTGTGTCGGGCACGGTCATCTATTTGATATTCTATTGGGTGCGAGCCCTGGATCCCGTGAGCGAGGTGATGGAACCGATTTTCGATACCATCCTGCCGCTGTTCATGAGCCTGATCTTGTTCACGACATTCCTGCGTGTGGATTTCCACAAGATGCGGCCAGCGATGTGGCACTTGTGGGTGTCGGTGTTCCAGGTGGCGCTGGTGGCGTTGCTGGTAGCGCTGATTTTGGGCTTCGACATGAAAGGCAAGGACCTGATTCTGATGGAGGGCATCCTGACGTGCGTCATCTGCCCAGGTGCCAGCGCGGCGCCCGTGGTAACCGGCAAGCTGGGTGGCAACCTGGAGACGATGACCAGTTATGTGTTCCTCTCCAACCTCGTCACCGTGGTGGCCGTTCCCGTGGTGTTCCCGCTCATCGACAAGGGCGTGGACATCGACTTCTGGACCGCTTTCTGGATGATCATGTACAAGGTGTTCCTCGTGCTGGTGCTGCCGCTCATCGGCGCCTATCTTGTGAAGCATTACCTGCCGCGCGTGCAACAGCGCCTGGTGGCCATTCAAGACCTGTCATTCTACATGTGGGGCATCTCGCTGACCATCGTCACAGGTTGCACCGTTAAGAACATCATCAACAGCGGGGCTCCCATTGTGTTCCTGATCACCATCGCCCTGGTGTCGCTGCTCATCTGCCTGGCGCAGTTTGCAGTGGGACGCTACATCGGCCACTTCTTCGGCACCGTCATCGAGAGCGGACAAGGTCTGGGACAAAAGAATACTGCCTTTGCCGTGTGGATCGCCTATACTTACCTGAGCCCCCTCTCGGTTGCCGGCCCTGGCTGCTACATCCTGTGGCAGAATGCCATCAACAGTCTGGAGATATGGCACCACCGCAAGCAACAAGAACGACAACAATCAAAAGGACAACAGTAAATACAATCAATACAACGGCATCCGCCCTCACAAGTTTTTGAATATGAAGAAGTTGATCAATCCATATTTGGAAAAGGAAGGTTACAACTGCTTTGGCTGCAGCCCGACGAATCCCATAGGCCTGCATTTGGAATTTTGGGAAGACGGCGAGGAGGTTGTCACCATCTGGTCTCCCTGTGTCAACTACGACGGCTGGGTCGAGACCCTGCATGGCGGCATCATCAGCACACTCATCGACGAGCTGGCCAACTGGGTGCTCTCACGCCGCTTGCAATGCGCTGGTGTAACCACCAAACTTGAAGTCAAATACCGCCGTCCCGTTTCCACCCGCGACACCCAAATCACCCTGCGCGGACGACTGACGGGCAACGTGCGCAACTACTACACCGTCCATGTCACGCTCCACGACAGCCAGGGTCGCCTGTGCGATGAGGGCAACGTGACCTACTGCATGTTTGACAAGGAACGTTCCCGCGAGATGGGCTTTACCGCCTGTCTGACCGAGGACGAAGTTTAGTAACACCCCACAACCCATTATAATGATTGATTATGGAAAATAAACTCAACATCGGCTTGTCATTCTCGGGCGGCGGATACCGGGCTGCGACCTTTGACCTGGGGGCGCTCTCGTTCTTGAACAGCATTCGTCTCGAGGACGGCAGCACGCTGCTGGACTGCGTTACGATTCTCGCATCGGTCTCGGGCGGCACCATCCCGGCAATGAAGTATATGCTCGCCCAGGCACGCGGGCAGGCTGTGGACGACATGGTTGAGGAGTTATACGGTTTCTTGTGCAACGAAGACCTGGTCGTGCGCGCATTGCGCGAGATGAGTGCACAGAAGGCCAACCCCGACGCGTCGCTCATCAAAATCATGGCCCGCATCTATGACTCCTGCCTGTTTGACAACGCCGAGATGAGCGACATCATCAATAACCTTGACCGCATCCACGTCAAGGACTATACGGCCCTGGCCACCGATTTTGACAACTCGCTACCGTTCCGGTTCCGCATCACCGAGGGCCATCAGACTGACGGACAGCGGTTGACCTATGGCGTGTTCGGCAACAAGGAGCACAGCATCGGGCGCAGCGTGGTGGACCACATCACACCCGGCGAGGCACTGGCATGTTCATCGTGTTTCCCCAGCGGATTTGAGCCGATGATGTACCCCGACGATTTCAAGGTCTCACAACGTGCCGACATCGCCCCGAACATCAAAAAACGCTTCGGGCTCATGGACGGCGGCGTGGCAGACAATCAGGGCATCGAATCGGTCCTGCTGGCCGAGGAGCGCAGGCGCAAACACCGCGCTGACAAGAAGCGCACTGACAAGGCGCTGGACCTGGTCATCATCAGCGATGTAGCCAGCCCGTATATGAAAGGCTACACCCCCAGCGAGCATCTGCTGCCCAAGGGCGTGGGCAAGTTGACTATCGGCCGCTTGCGCAACTATGGCCTGATTAGCGAAGCCGTGATGATGACGCTGTTCATTGTCGCCCTGGTGCTGGGCAGCAAGTTTTGGCTGGGCGTGATATCCGTGTTTCTGGCCATCGTCACGCTGGCCAACATCGCGGGAGCTCTGTTGAAAAACAAGATGTTCAGCGCCATCGGCAAGACATTTATCAGAAACAATGCGACCTTCATCAGCCACTTGAAGTTTGCTACCCTCGAGAGCATGCTGATGAACCGTGCCAAGTCGGTGGTGGAAATGAGCAGCGTGGTGTTCCTGAAACGCCTGCGCCAGCTGAGCTATGGCTCCATCTACAACGACAGCAAATGGAATAACCGCGTGGTGACCAGCACCATCTATGAACTGCGGCCCGAAGAGCGCTGGCAATCGATGGACAAGAACGACACGTTGCCCGATTACCTCGTTCCCAGCGAGGCCATGCAGCACAACAGCAAGCTAGCTGCCAGCATGGGTACCACCTTGTGGTTCACACCCGAAGACAAAGCTGCCGGCATGCCCCAGGCCATCCTCGCCTGCGGACAATACACCCTGTGCTTCAACGTGCTGGACTACATCGAAAAAATCGAGAAAGACCCGTCCAATCTGACTGAGGCCCACGACCTCATCAAGGCCTGCAAGCCGCAACTGCTCGAGGCATGGAAAAAATTCCAAGCTAATCCCCAGTGGATGGTCCCTAAGATATAGTGTGCATGCTGTCCTTGATCAAGCGGGCAGCGGTCTCGGTACAAACGTCAGTTCCCAACCGTTCGGCCAAACGTTGATAGCCCCCTAGCATGGCTGTGCGCTCGGCGCTGTCGGCAAGCAACTGCGACAGATGGCTGTCGATGCTATCGACGGTGCAGAGGTGCATCAGCAGTTCGGGAATGACGGGTTCGTCAACGATGAGGTTGGGTAAGGTAACATATTTTCCCGTCAATAACCGGCGATAGAAATTGTAGGACAACTTGCTGCCGTTGAAACGGTAACAGGCCACTTGCGGCGTGCCCAGCAATGCCGTTTCGAGGGTTGCGGTGCCCGAGGTGACGATTGCGGCACGGGCATGGTGCACAAGCGGATAGGTGGCATCGCGCAGCACAGGCACGGCCTGATTGCCCATGACATCGCGGTAGAGGCTGTCGTCGATGCTTGGAGCGCCAGCGATAACGGCCTGATACTCGGTATGACGGGCTGCTGCCTCGAGCATGAGGGGCAGATTGTCGCGTATTTCCCTCACGCGGCTACCCGGCACAAGAGCGATGATCGGCTTGTCGGCAAGGCCAAATTCCTCGATGAATTGGGCAAAATCAGGAAAATTCTTGCTGGCTTGCGCCACTTCCTGGACGGTGGGATTACCCACATAGGTGGCCTTGTAGTCCCGTTCCCGATACCAGTCGGGCTCAAAAGGCAGGATGCAGTACATGTGGTTTACATAGCGGCGGATGTCCTTGACGCGCCACTCTTTCCATACCCACACCTTGGGCGAAATGAAATAATGCACGGGAATGCCCAAATTGTGGGCATATTTGGCGACCTTGAGATTAAACGAGGGATAATCCACCAGAATCACCGCCGCTGGCTGCCACTCATCGATGGAGCGGCGCGCAGTACCCAGGAAACCGAGAATCTTGCCCAAATGGCGCACCACGTCGGCAAAACCCATGTAAGCCATATCGCGGTAATGGATAATGGGCTGCGTTCCCGCCTGTGCCGACATCATGTCGCCGCCCAGGAAACGGAATTGAGCCTCCGGGTCCAACTGCTTGAGCGATTCTATCAGGTGGGAGGCATGCAGGTCGCCTGAGGCCTCGCCTGCGATGAGGAAATACTTCATGATTGACGGCGTTTTAAGGTGACAAAATCAAACTCATAGGCATTACGGTGGTCACTCGCATGGTGCTCGCGGCTGACTTCTTCCCACTCGCTCATGTCAAGAGCGGGGAAAAACGCATCGGCAGTTGCCCAGCGGGCATGGATGACGGTAAGATGCAGCACATCCACACATGGCAGTGCCAGTTCATAGACCTGTGCCCCGCCAATGATGAAAACGGTATCGGTCTCAGCTGCCTGGATGGCATCCTCCAAGCTGTGCACGACCGTCGCGCCAGGATAGTGCCAGTCGGCATTGCGGGTGATGACGATATTCTGGCGCCCGGGCAACGGACGGCGCGGGAACGACTCGAACGTCTTGCGGCCCATCACGATGCTGCTGCCCATGGTCACCTGCTTGAAATGACGCATATCGGCCGGCAGATAGCACAGGAGATTGCCCTGGCGCCCGATGGCCCAATTCTCGTCAACCGCTACTATAGCCTTTACCGTCTTCATTCCTAACTCCTAACTCCTAACTTCTAACTAAACCGAAACCACTCCCTTGATGGCTGGCCAGGGATCGTAGCCCTCCAGGGTAAAGTCCTCATACTTGTAGTCGTCGATGCTCTTCACCTCGGGATTGAGCACCATGCGGGGCAACGGACGCGGCTCGCGCGAGAGTTGCTCACGTATCTGATCAAAATGGTTGCGGTAGATGTGGGCGTCGCCAAAGGTGTGGACAAACTCGCCAGGCTCCAAGCCAGTGACGTGTGCCACCATCATCAGCAACAAGGCATAGGACGCGATGTTGAACGGAACGCCCAGGAACAGGTCGGCACTGCGCTGATAGAGCTGCAGGCTCAGCTTGCCCTCAGCCACATAGAACTGGAACAGCGAGTGGCAGGGCGGCAACTTCATCGTTGGCACCTCGGCTACGTTCCATGCGCTGACCATGATGCGGCGGCTGTCGGGCGAATTCTTGATCTGGTCGATGACTTGTGCAATCTGGTCGATGGTGCCACCGTTGCCGTCGGGCCAGGCACGCCACTGGCTGCCATAGACGGGCCCCAGGTCGCCGTTTTCGTCGGCCCACTCGTTCCAAATGCGCACGCCATGCTCCTGCAGCCAGCGCACGTTGGTATCACCACGCAGGAACCACAGCAGTTCATAGATGATGGACTTGAGGTGCACCTTTTTGGTCGTCAACAGCGGGAAACCGTCAGCCAGGTTGCAGCGCAACTGGTAGCCGAATATGCTACGCGCGCCGGTTCCCGTGCGGTCTTCCTTGTCCACGCCATGCTCCATCACATGGCGCACCAGATCAAGATATTGTTTCATTTCTAGTTTTTAGTTTCTAGTCCCTAGTTTCTAGTTGTATTACCAGTTGAAGATATTGCGCAGCAGCCACCATATCAGCACCATGGCCAGGAAGAGCCAGATGAGCAGCGGGGCGTTGAGGCGAGCATACAGGCGGGGATTGCGCACCCGCCGTGATTCGGCATACAGGCACAGGATAATCCAAGGAACGGCCACCAGCAGCAGCGCGTTGTACTTGAAGGCTCCCAGCACATCGCCGTGCAGCAAAGCATGAATCGCCCGCTGGCTGCCGCATCCCGGACACTTGTAGCCTGTCATCGACAGGAACACGCACCGGGGGAACAACCCCGATGCCGACGGGTCCAGCGCATAATAGACCGCGCCAATCACCAGCAGCGCGGCCAACACCAGCAGGACAACGAGCGTGCGGCGCATAGCGATGTGGCCCCTTTAAGAGGCTCCAGCCATCATCATGAGGTAACTCAACGGCATGGCAATGATACCTAGGATGATCGAGGCGATGCACCACCAGGCACCCGTCTCGCTGGCACGCTTGGCGCCCTCGATATCACCCTCGCGGTATTTGTTGCTGACCTTGAGCGCGTAGAAGATGGCCACAATACCCGACGGGATGCAGCACAGCACGGTCGTGATAATCGCCCAAACGAGATTGGTGGGCGGGCACGGCTCGGTCGTTGCCAGCTGCTCATAATTGATCTGTGGCTGCTGGGCAGGAGCGGGCTGAGTTGCGGCAGGCTGTGTCTCAAGGGGTTGTCCCGTCACGGCCGGTTCAGCGACCGGTTCCAGCATTTCATACATGCCCTGCAATTCGGGCAGTTGGGTGATCTTCACCCAGTCTGTCAGACCCTCGTGCCACACATAGGCTGCCGACGTCAGGCCCATTTCCTTGATGCCATCGACGTCAACGGGTCCCGACTGCACTCCGTTATGGTTAATCCAGTACTGCATAGTATTTACCGTATATATCACTTTGTCGCAAAGATAGTGCAAGTCGGGCGGAGCGCCAAACAAAATGCTATTTTTTTGCTGCACCCTCCCGTTACTCACCCTAATTGAGCCCCATGCCGACTCATGTGCTGGACCTCAAAAGGCCAATTCATTCTAGAAATCGCTGAAGAAGCGGGGCCTGATGAGCAGGCCGAAACGGATGCGTGAGTGATACTGGTTATAGTCCAGCATGCTCTCGCCATAGCCGTTGTAGTACTGCAGCATGATGAACTGGTTGGAGTTGTGATTGATGCGGTAGCCCAGTTGCACGATGGTATTGAAGTTCAGGTTCCAGCCCTGGCGCTTAACCAGCGTCATGTCGAGCACCCACTTGTCGTCAGTGCTCTTGGCCTGGAAACCGGCTTGGGAAACACCCATATATTTCAAGATATCCTTATTGTACTGGCCGTCGATAATCGGTATCCAGAATTTGGCGTGTGCCATCAGGATAGGTGAGATATAGGCCTCACCAGCCCACGAGATTTTGTTCCAGCTGCGCGAGGCGGTGCCATCGCGGCCGTTAGACTCGTGTTCAATCATCATGGTGACCTTGCCCACCAGCTGATTCTTGAGGATGATATATCGCGAGAGGCCGATACCGGGATTGAAATTCAGGTCATGGAATGGCAGAGAACGCTCAAACACGTTCCACATCGCCTTCTGCGTGTAGAACAGGTACAGATAGGTGTTCCATGGCAGTACACTCTTGGTGAGGCGCTGCTGGAAACTGATCTGGAACTTAACATCGCTGTTATACTCGGTAGGTTTGCCGCCCAGCACTGTTCCGCCCACGAAATAGATGTCCTTGAACAGGCTGAAGTAAGGACGGTTGTCCATTTCCTCACGGATGCTGTCGGCAATTTGCTTGCTGGATTTCTCGGCGTTTACAATCTGCCCATACACAGGGACATACAGCCCAGCAAGCATAGCTATGGCTATCAATAAAAAGCGCTTAATGTTCATCTTTGTCTAGACTATAGTAATGGTTTGGGCCACAAAAGTACTCAAAAAAGCCGAATAATGACATCAATATTGATGATATATTAGAAGAACGGACCTACACAATAAAGTAGAGACGCAAAATCTTGCGTCTCCAGGCAGGCATAATTGTAAAGCCTCACGAATGGAGACGCAAGATTTTGCGTCTCTACAGAGTCTATAACGTCTAACTTGATGAAAATCAGGCTCACATCATATCAGTGGATCAGCCACATGGCCAGGAACCACAACGGCGGCACCAGCAGCGCGGGCAGCATGTTGAGCACATGGCAGTCCTTGATGCGCAGCAGCGACAGGCCCGAGCCCGTGATCATCAGGCCGCCCACGATGAGCAGCTCGGCCATCAGCGCCTCGCTCACGGCCGTGCTCGACATGAGCGCCACACTATAGAACATGCCCTGCCACAGGAACAAGGCGGGCGCTGCCAGCAGCATGCCGATGCCGTAGGTCGAGCCGAAAATCGTCGCCGTGACCAGGTCGAGCGTCGCATTGGTGAACAGGAAGGTGTGGTCCCCCTCCAGCGCGCTGATGACGGGCCCCAGCATCGACAGCGGGCCGATGCAATAGACCAGCGTGGCGGTCGCCAGGCCGTCGGCCAGACGTGTGCCCGACGAGCCTTCCCCACCCCGCTTGCTCTTGCGGTCCACCAGGCAGTGGAACCGCCCGTCGATGTCGAGGGCCACACCCACGACGCTGCCAATGGCCATCGCCGCGATGAACAGCACGGGATACTGGCTCTTGGGCAGATTTGTGACCACGGCATTCAGCCCGATGGCAAAGCACGCCAGCCCCAGCGCGTCATACAGCACATTCTTGTATTTATCCTTGATGCCCTTGTGCAGAGCCACCCCGATGAGCGTCCCCGCGACAATGGTACACGTATTGACAATCGTTCCAATCATCGTCCTTTCAATTACTCTTTAATCCGCACAAAAGTACACCTTTTTCTCTCAGTGGGCAACTTTGGCCTCTCGCTAAGGCGCTAAGACGCTAAGATTATAAAGGTTCGTGGACTTTAAAAAACTTCGCGGCTTTGCGTCTTAGCGTGGGGCGATAAGGGCGCGGATGCCAACTAGAAACTAGAAACTAAAAACTTTTTGCTATATTTGCGGCAATAATTAACCATTAAAGAATAATCGTCATGAAAATGAAGAATATACTTCTCCGTTTTGCTATGATGGTGGTGACCATGAGTGCCGCTGCCATCGGTGCGCCCGATTCACGGCTGGGTGACGACGTGGGGCAGGCTATGGCCCTGGCAAGCCGTTTGTCGCCAGCGCTGGCGGCAAAGGTGGAGTTCCATCAAATCGATGCCGAACAGGGTCGTGACGTGTTCACGCTCGAGAGTCGGGGCGGCAAGGTCGCCATCGGTGGCAATAACGCTGGCTCGATGGCCGTGGGACTGAACCGCTACCTGAACCGCTATTGTAAGGTGACGGTGTCGTGGTATGCCGACGTGGCCGTTGAGTTGCCCAAGACCTTGCCCGACGTGCCCGCCACCGAGCGGGTGACGGCACGCGTGCCACAGCGTTTCTTCCTCAACTACTGCACCTGGGGTTACACGATGCCCTTTTGGCAATGGCGGGACTGGGAACGCTTCATCGACTGGATGGCGTTGAACGGCGTGAACCTACCGCTGGCCATCACGGGGCAGGAAGCGGTGTGGTACAACGTGTGGACCCGGCTGGGCATGACCGACAAGCAGGTGCGGGACTATTTCACCGGGCCGGCCTACCTGCCATGGCACCGCATGGCCAACATCGACGGCTGGTGCGGCCCGTTGCCCAAGGAGTGGCTTGAGGGCCAAACGGCGTTGCAGCAACGCATCGTGGAGCGGGAGCGCGCGCTGAATATGCGTCCCGTGCTGCCGGCCTTCGCGGGGCACGTTCCCGGTGCATTGCGGGACCTGTTCCCCGATGCCGACATCCAGGCCCTGGGAAGTTGGGCGGGCTTTGACGATCAATACCGCACGTACTTTCTCAACAGCGAGGACCCGCTGTACAGCCGCATCCAGCGCCTGTTCCTCGAGGAGCAGACGCGACTGTTCGGCACCGACCACATCTACGGCATCGACCCGTTTAACGAGGTGGATCCGCCCAGCTTCGAGCCCGAGTACCTGAACAAGGTCTCGAAACACATCTACGAGAGCCTCACCGCCGTGGACCCCGAGGCCGAGTGGCTGCAGATGGCGTGGTTCCTCTATTACCAGCGCAAGGACTACACCAAGGAGCGCACCCGCGCCATGCTCACGGGTGTACCCCAGGGCAAGATGACCATGCTGGACTACTACTGCGAGTACAAGGAGATGTGGCGCGAGCATGAGGGCTTCTACGGCCAGCCGTTCATCTGGTGCTACCTGGGCAACTTTGGCGGCAACACCAACGTGCAGGGGCGCGTGAAGGAGGCGGGACAGCGCATCGAGCGGGCGCTGGCCGAGTGCGGCGACAACCTCGTGGGCATCGGCTCCACGCTAGAGGGCCTGGACGTGCAGCAGTTCCCCTATGAGTACATCCTGGAGAAAGCGTGGAATTTTGCCAAAACCGACGAACAGGTCATCAACGAAATTGCCGACCGCCATGCGGGCACCGTGAGCCAGCCCGCGCGCGAGGCGTGGAAGCTGCTCTACGACAGCGTACTCGACATAACGCCCGGCAACTTCGCCGCTCCGCTGCCTTGCTCCTACCCTGCCCTGGGCAAGGAGAGCCGAGCCGTCAAGTACAACCCGCAAGACCTGCTGGCCGTGTGGGACCACCTGCTAGCGCAGGACAAGGTCACCACCGACGCCATGGCCATCGACCTCATCTGGGTGGGACGCCAACTGCTAGGCGACCTCTTCCTGACCGAGAAACAAGCGGTGGACAAGGCCTACCAACAAAAAGACAAAAATGCCTTTTTCGCCCACAGCGATGTGCTTTACGAAATCTTGTCCGACCTGGATAACCTCAACAGCCATCACCCCCACGCCACGCTCGACAACTGGCTGCAGCAGGCCCGCGACCTGGGCAAGTCACCACAGGTCAAGGATTACTACGAAATGAATGCGCGACGCTTGATCACCACCTGGGGCGGCAGCCTCAACGACTACGCCTGCCGCAACTGGAACGGCCTGATGTGGGATTACTACGCCAAACGTTGGGAAAACTACCTGCGCGAACTCTCGGTCGCCGTTTTTTCAGGCAAGGACTTCGACGAGGGCCACTTCCGCGCCATCACCGACAAGTTCCAGGAGAAATGGGTCACCAGCACCGAGGAAGTCATCAAAGGGACCTCCGAACAAGACATCCTGACCCACTGCCGCCAGCTGCGTGAGAAATACCGCGAATCCCTCGACAGCGCCCTAAAAAACAACTAAAATTAAAATAGGAAAACAATAAGCACAATAAATACAATCTATTGCAAATCAATAATTTGTACTTATTGTGCTTATTGTTTTCCTTTTCTATGGTTGTTTTTTCAAGTGATAAGAATAGGCGATGCCGTCATCGCTTGTTTTGGTAAAGGTAACATCACTTGACGAGGTGGTGGTGACGGTGAATTGGTTGTGTGCCTCCAGGCCCGGCATGACGATGTAATAAACCGTCGGGTCGGGGAAGCTAACGGTCATCTTACCGCCGTCCTGTTCCTCCCACGTGCCGAAACTCTCGACCAGCTGCTCGTGGCCATAGACCTGCGACACCCTGAAGACTTTGTTCTGGAACTGGAAAAAGTAGTCGCCCTCGACATTGACCCTTGTGCCGTCGGCAGTAATCTGCTCGACGTGCCAGGTGCCGAACCAGATGCCGATGTCGCCGTGGTTTCGGGTGCAGGAGGCCATCAGCAGTACTGCAATCAGCGATACAATATATAACGTCGTCCTTTTCATCGTCACTTGATATAAAACTTGCTGCCTCGATAGGAGATGCCCAGCAGGACACCCCAGTTGTTGCCGTAGAGCGAGCCTCGGTCGATGGCCACAGTGGCGCGCACCGTCAGATTCTGTATGATCTCGCCCCGGGGATGGTAATTGACGCTCACAGCCATCGAGAAGTCATCGACACTGCCCACGCGGGGGATGATGGGTGTGCCCCACGCCTTGCGGTAGGAACCCTGCAGGCGGTAGTACCATTGATTGGTGAACCAGCCCTCGACGGCTGCATGGAAACCGCGCAGCACGTTGTCACGGTAGCGCATGTAGCCGTCCCTGTTGTAAAGCGGCGACTTGACGAAGGGCGACCCGATGGACATGCCGCGACTCTGGTAGCCGTTGTAGATGTAATTGTTGTAGTAATCGTCGGCACCCGAGGAGTGGCTGATGATGGGCGTGCCGTCGTGGTCGTTGGGCGTCCAGTGGATGGGGCCACTCTGGTTGGTAAAGTCGATATACTCGATAGCCGCACCCGAAACCAGATGATGGCCATACTGGCGGAACTCAATGCCCCACAGGCCATCAAAGCCGTTCATCTTGCCGATACCCGACCCGTCTTCCCACAGCCACTGGGTGTAAGCACGCAAGTGTTGATTTTCGCTCATGCTGTACCGCAGAGCAATATCCCATGTGCCCAGGTGGTTGCCCTCGACAAAGGAGTCGCCCGAACTGTTGCCGCCACTGCCTGCGATAAAAGTGCGGAAAAAGGCCTTGGCATCGGCATCCATCTTGACCGTGCGGGTCACCTGGCCGTCCTCGTAGTATTTGGCCGTACCGCCAAACTGGCATGCCGCCTGGGCACCGATAGTGAACACGACGGGTTGGCCAGGGTTGGTGCGCAAGTGCAGGCTCTTGTAATGCAGCCAAAAATCGGTGGAGATGAAGTGGTTATAGTAGTTGTAGTGGTTCTCGAGCCACTTGTCGTCCAGCTGGCGAAAGTAGCCAAATTCACCTTGAATCTGCAGCCATCCCTTGGTGAACGGGATGTTCTGGAAGTCGATGAAACCGGCACGCAGTCCCACTGGCGGGCGGGCATTGTTGCTCCACACGAGGTCACCGCTGCTCAGCGAGCCATCGACGATGGGTGAAGCCTTGCGGGCCTGTCCAGCCACGGCAAAGATGCTGCGGTAATTGGCAGTGAGATAGGCTTCTTGAATCCATACCCGTGCGGGATGTTGCTTTTGCACCTCAAACTGCCCATTGCCCGCATAGCGCTGATAGCCGGCACTGGACGCATAACCGCCCCAGGCTTCAAACCCCGCGCCCCACGAGAAGCGCTTGTGCATGGAGCCGTTCCATAGCTTGGCAGCGGCATAAACAAGGGCTGAGTACTGCTGGGTGATGGTGCCACCACAGTTTGAACTGATGTAGTAGGGCGCCAATTCGCTGTTGCCTGCATTGGCCACGATACCGACCGAAAAGACGGGCTCATAGATACGGACAGGGCAAAAGGATCCGTTCATGTGAACCGTGTCGGTCGATAGGTCAAGCGAGGCCAGTGTGGTGTCGGTCGGCTCCTGTGCCAACGCCACAGAGGCGCAGCACAAAGCCAGCAGAAGTGATAATATGGTGTTCTTCACCATTGTATTGAGGTATTAACTTATCTCTCGATATTTGCGAGATAGGAGTCGATGTGGCGGCGCTTTTTCTCGTCGGCAATCTCGTCAATGTTGATGAGGATACCCGTTTCCTCCACATTACCGAACTCACGGTTGATGGCAGTACCCAGCAGGAGCATCTTGGGTGAAAGACCCATGTAGGCATTGACCAGCGGCGGGATGTTGATGCCGTGATTGCGGATGAAGGTGTTCAGGCGCTTGTAGTCCTCACGGAAGTCGTTGCCCACAAAGTGCGCCACCAGCTCGGGGTCATCGTTTCGGGTATCGGGCAGCGGGTCGATGGGCACCACAAGTCCCTCCTTGTCCTCGAAGTAGAGATTGAGGAAGCACAGCAGCATGTCGCGGCAGTCGCGCACGTAGCTGGGGTACATCGTCATCTTGCCGAACATGTACTTGACCTGCGGATAGACGATTGTCAAGGCGCCCAAGCCGTCCCACAAATTGTCGAGGGCAAACAGCGCACGCACGCCCTCGCGCGTGGATTGGTACTCGGGACGCACAAACGAACGGCCCAACTCGATGGTCACAGGCAGTATCTCGTCCAGGAAACGCCTGTTGAAGCGGAACAGATGCCCTGTAGCGATTTGCGGCACGTCATTCTCCACTTTCACGTCCCAACCACCGATAAAGCGGTATGCCCCAATGATTTCCCGCTTGTCAGGATTCCACACCAGCAACTGCTGGCACGGCGGGTCCATGAGGTCAAACTCGTCGATGTCACAGGCCTTGCCGGTGCCACCACCAGCAGCGCGGAAGGTGACTTCGCGCAGTCGCCCGATTTCGCGCATCGTGTTGGGTGCGTTGTGGGCGGTGACGACGTAGATGTCGTTGTCGGCCTTGTTGGTATGCCGCAACAGGCGCTCGGGGGTGAGCTCCTGCTCTATCAGTTGGACGGGAATTGGATCAATAATCGGTTCCATAGGGCATTTATCGGTTTGAAGGCGTTGGTGCCATATTGATAACTAATTCTCGCAGGCGGGCAGCTTCACGCTTGGGTGCACGGGCATCGAGCGAATCCCATGGAATGGGCTCACCGATGAAGACCCGCAAAGTTGCTCCACACTGTTTGATCATCTCCTTGGGCAAGAAAATGAGTTCTATATTAAACTTGATGCCCAGTTTCTTGCGCCATTTGGCAAATCGGTAGAAAAAGCGCGAGTTGTGGGCGTCAAAAAAGATGGGTACGATGTCGCGCTGATAATTCACGGCATGGGCCACCGCAGCCTTTTGCCAGGGCAGATCGGCGATGGTTCCGTCAGGCTGCATGCGCGAGCACAGGCCAGCGGGGAAGGTAATGAACTGGGCGTCACTCTTGAGGGCTTCCTCGATTTGAGTGGCTGCGGCTCGAGACTGGCTTCCATACTTGTTTACGGGCAGGAACACGCCGCGCAGGGGTTCCACGGCCATGAGCAGGTCGTTGACCAGAAACTTGATGTTCTTGTCATAGCGGTTGCCCAACAACGAGATAAGCGCCAGGCCGTCAAGACCGCCCAGCGGATGGTTGGACACAAACATATAACGGCCTTCGGGCAGCTGTTCAAGGCCCGTAGCGCGCACCGTAATGTCCATCTCGTCGAGTGCTGCAGTTGCGGCATCCACACTATTCTTGCCCGCCATTTTCAAGAGGATGGCATTCAGTTGGTCCTGGCAGATAGTGCGTTCCAGCCACCGCACGGCGAAACGAGGGATATAGCGATAATGCTTCGGGAGCCTCTCCCGCAGCACCTTATCGACATCTATTCTCATTGCCTCGCTACTCATAATACAACCTATTATTCTTAATAAAGAATACAAAGTTAGGCATTTTGACTGGAAATGAAAAGTCAAAAGGACAAAAATTTGTCCAACACATGAAAAAGTTATACTTTTGCCAGCGCCAAATTTGTTAAAAAAGATTGATTTGTCAAGACAATCAGCCATCATGAAAGAAGGATTTCCACTGAACAAGCGGCTGCTTCTACTGACCGAGATTATCGTGTTTGCGGTTCTCTCGGTCGTGGCATCCAATCATTTTGGCTGTGCTGATGGCATTCGCATCACCGCTGCCTATCTGGTGGCATATCTTGTCCCACGCATCATCTTATCCTGCGCCCGAGGCACATCAATTAATGCAATCATTATCCTCTTTTTAATATCATCATTACTGATTGCTGCCAACTATACGAATCTGCTGGAATGGACCAGTTATGAGGGTTATTCACTGGAATTACCCAATCTAAAAGGCGATGCCCGAAACTATTATAAGTGGGCGCTTGCCCACTATGACAACAGGGTCACGGCACCTAAAGTCGTCTTTCCAGGGTTTCCATTATTGATGGTTGCACTATGGAAAGTGTTCGGATTAAGCGTAATCTGGCCCCAAGCCATGAATCTGATGTTCACGCTGACTTCGGTGGTGTTGACCGGCATGACAACCGAGCACCTGTTGCATCATCGTGTTTCTGTCTCTCAAAAGGCATTACTCGGTGCAGGAGTTTTATTATCATGCTTACTTGCATTCTTCCTGATCAATGGCATTCACATCTTAAAAGAAGCCTCAACCTATCTTGCGATATCATTGGTCGGCTACGTCTTATCTTCGAGGGCAGAAGCCGATAACGAGAGACACAACCGGACGCGTAATTTCATACTGTTTGTTCTAGCGTGCGCATTATTGGCACTAATACGCACTACGACCCTGTATTTCATTGCCCTGGGTGTCGTTATCATGACGTTCCCCAACTGGAGGCGCAATTGGAGGATTGCCCTGATGATGTTAGCAATCGTCCTTATCTTCTTTGCGATTGGCGAGTACTATAGCAATGATACCTTCAATCGCCATTCCCGACTTGTCAATGGCGGTTGGCACATGCAGTGGACATTTGCCGAAGAGGATTCTTACCGCACCTTGTATAATGGTGTCATTGGTTATTATTACCTCTATTCACCTATTCACAGGCTGGCATTGTTGCCATTCACTTTTTCAGTTCAATTCATCATACCCTTCCCCTGGCTAACTCATGACGATCCCACATTCGCCAACTATATTTGCCGCATTTCTTATGGTTGGTATCTGGTTGGAGGCATCTCATTATTCTACTATATCTATACTTGGTGGCACAAGCATGGCAGTATGGGAAGTTGGCCATGGTGGCCAGCGGTTTCCTATGTGGCCATCACCTATTCCCTCGCGGGCTCAATGACGCGTTATATCGCTCCTTTTGAGCCGTTGTTTGTTCCAGTGGCGGTGTTTGTGCTGTGCCGCCTGCGCGAGGGCCGTTTCCGCAGGGCCTTCAGAATCTGGGGCATCGGCTTTGTTGTGCTGATGGCCATCACGCTCTTGTTGTGCCTTGAGCTCCAGCAGGGCGTCATCTCCAGGATGCTGCACACCCAACCGCTCCTCCACTACTTGAAAAACCTGCTTTATCAGTATCTCTAGTCCGGCTTATACCCTCTCTAAACGCTAACGAGCGCTGGCGAGCATCACCATTTGTCGTTTATTTTTGCCCCTTGGTCGGTTGCTTTGGGGCGATTATCGGTTTACTGTTTATGGCAGTTAAACCCTGATTTCGGCTTTACGTCTAAGAGTCAAGAAATACGAACTCATTAAAACTTGACGACAATGAAAAAGACTTTACTACTCAGCCTGCTCTGCATGATACTCGCCATGCCCGCCATGGCACAACCGGGTTACCGATACGGCAGAGGTTACAATCCCCGCATCCAGACGGTGGGACGTCACGGCAACGAATACATTGCATGGCACAGCTATTACGTTGGATTGCGCGTAGGCCTTAACGCCTCACACGTCAGCAGCGAGAGCTCCCTGCTCGACGGCAGCAGCATGAAAAGCGGCCTGAATATAGGCATTGCCGCCGGCACACAGCTCACCTACCGCGCCCCTCTGTTCATCGAGAGCGGACTCTATTACAACCAAAAGGGCGGCAAGAGTGATTCGGGCAACGGTAAGTTCACCTACGACCTCAATTATCTGGAAGTGCCCCTGTTGATCAAGTACAAGCACTTCGTAGGCAACCAAACGAGCATTCAGCCCTATGCCGGCGGCTATCTGGCCGTGGCCACCGACGGCCAAATCAAGAATTACGGCACCAGGACAGCCTTCAGCTCCTTCGAGGACGGATACTTCAACCGCTTTGACGGAGGCCTCAAGATCGGTTGCGGAGTGGGTTACAACATGCTCTATCTCGACGCCAGCTACGACATCGGACTGGCCAACATCGGACAAGACAACTTCGATGATACACACAATGGATGTTTTACAATAAATTTAGGTGTGAATTTCTGAAACTGTAACGTGATTTCTGGGTGGCGCGTGCCACCTCATCACACCGGGGGGCACGCGCATTTTATCCAAGAAATATCGTCACATTAACAAAAAATGATTACATTTGCCACAGATATTAACAACCAACTAAACTCATTGCGCTATGAAAAAGATTTACTTCTACATGATGACTGCTCTGATGGCCATTACGATGGCCTCCTGCAGCAACTGGGATTCGCCCTACTACATCGATGACATCGTTGGCAGCTGGGTCTCGGAATACGGCAGCGATGGTTACGGCGAATACGACATCTGGGGATATGACGTTGTCCGTTACGACTTCTACAGCAACTATACGGGACGATATACCTACTATTCAGCCTTCGGACTGGATTATGTGGACTTCAACTGGGAGACCCGCGGCGATCGACTCTACATCCGCTACTACGATGGCGACTACGAGAACCTGTACTACGGTTTCGACCGCTACGGCTACCTGATCCTCTCGCTTGACAGGTACTTCTATCAGTACACGGCTTACAGCCCCAGCGGCTCAGGTTGGTACTACGAACCCGCCAAGACGATGCAGAAGGCTCCTGCCAAGCAGTCCTCCGACCTGGTGACCAAGCGTGAAGCCAATGCCAAACTCAAATCGCTGTCCCGCGGCATCATCGTCCGTGACACCGAATAAAGAGCTAGAGTAACATAATAGATAGTTGACAGTGAGCCCCGAGGTTGAAACACCCGGGGCTCACGATTTTTTTAATGAGATTGACGACTCATTAGCAGTTGCTGGGCATTGGCTGTGGCTGTTGTGGTGATTTCGTCAATGGTGAGGTGAAGGGTTTGGGCTGCGAGCGATGCCACTGCGGTGATGGGGGTGTCGCTGTCGTCGGTCTCGATGAGCAGGCGGTGCGGCGGGGTGATTTTCAAGGCCTCGGCATTGAAACGGGGGCCATAGGAGAGATAGCAGCCTGCGTCCAGCAGGGTGCGTGCCACGTTGGCGTTGCCCCGCATGCCGTGGATGACGAGAGTGACATCATCAAGACGGGCATTGCGGCGAGCATCCAGGATGTCTTGAGTCGCCCTGACGTTATGGACCACCACGGGTTTGTCCAACGCGTGCGCCAATTGCAGATGACGGACGAAGGCCTCCCCCTGCTCCACCAGATGGCCGCCACGCAGGCGATCGATGCCCGTCTCGCCGACGGCGAGCACCTGGGGGTGACCAGCGCACTGCCGCAACAGGTCAAAATCGCTATCGGTGAGATTCTCCACATTGTCCCACGGATGAAAGCCCACCGAGTACCACAAGCCTGGCTGCGGGTCGAAACGGCGCGGATCCACGGCGATGAGAGCGCCGGTGGCGTCAAGCCGATGGGTATGGAAGTCGAGGATGTCCATCATGGCACGGGATCATAGCCGCTGCCGCCCCACGGGTTGCAGCGCAGAATGCGCCACACGGCCAGCGCCAGCCCCTTGAAGGGGCCGTGCTTGCGTATCGCCTGGATGGCATAATTGCTGCACGACGGCGTGAAACGGCATGTGGGCGGCGTGAGCGGTGAGATATAGCGTTGATAAAAACGGATGGGCTGGATGAGCAGCCAGCCCAAGCCGTGCATCACCGCACGGCAAAGACGCCCGATTTCATCGACAATTTTCATCTTCCTGCCTCCTCGTTGACGGGTGGTTGTGCTTCACTGGCAGCATGGGCGATGCGCTGGAGCAACGACACCATCCTCTCGTTGATGACGCTATAGGGCGCCGGATTGTTGTCCAGATAGACAAAAGCGATGTCCACCCCACAGCCCGCATCGTTGAGCGGCGCTTGCAGCAGTTCGCGGCGGTTGAGGCGGTAGGCCTCACGCACACGGCGGCGCAGCGTGACGCGCCCCACGGCATGGCGGATGCGCTTCTTGGGGATGGAAATGAGGAACTGCACCGGATGCTCACCACGGGGGCGCAGCCTGTAGGCCGCGCGCAAGGGGAACGCCATGAGCGACTTGCCCTCGTCAAAGAGCAGGTTCACGGCCGTGCGGCTACACAGTTTCTCGTCTTTTTTCAGCTTATAGTCCATTCAAGATGCGAAATTATAAAAAAAATGGGCACGCCACATGAGCGTTGCCCAATTTTTTAATTTCCAAACCCTCGTTGACGCCGTTTATTTCTTTATATCGGACTTAACAGAGGGCTTCTTGACAGGAGGCGTGGCATCGACTTGGCCAGCAGCGCCCCCCGAAGCAGCCTTAGGCGTAGCTGGGGTGGCGGTTTTGGCCTTGCGGGTGGCGACAGCCTTCTTGGCGGCAGCCGAACGCTTGGCGGCAGTATCCTGGCCAGCCTTGCCCTTCTTGGCGGCCTCGCGGGCAGCCTTGCGCTCCTGCTTTTCCTCCTCAGCGCGCACCTTCTTCAGGTACTGGTCGATGGCACCGGCCATCGAGGGAGCCTCGGGAGTGATGGTGACATCCACCTTGATGCCGGCCTTCTCGGCAGCCTCGAGGGTGGTCTGTCCCATGGCGGCAATCACGACGTTGCGCTCCTTGTAGTCGGGGAAGTTAGTGGTATAGGACTTGATACCTGCAGGAGTGAAGAACACCAGCATGTCATAATCCAGCGTCTCGCCCGGCTTGAAGTCGTTGCTCACGGTGCGGTACATCACAGCCTTGACATACTTCACTTTGTTATTGTCGAGCACCACGGCCTTGTCGTTGTGGACATCGCTCACGGGCATGAGGTAGGTCTCCTTGTGATGCTTGGCGATGATGGGAATGAGGTCCTCCATGCGTCCGGTCTCGCTGTAGAAAATCTTGCGCTTGCGGTAGATGACGTATTTCTGCAGATAATGCGCGATGGTCTCGCTCACGCAGAAGTACTTCAGCGTGTCGGGCACATTGTAACGCAGTTCCTTGCACAGGCGGAAGAAATGATCGATAGCAGTGCGTGCCGTCAGAATGATGGCCGTATAGTCGGGCACATTGATTTTGGACTGTCTAAATTCCCGGGAAGTAAGTCCCTCCACTTTGATGAATGGTCTGAAAACCACTTCTACACCATATTTTTTCTCCAGGTCAAAGTAAGGAGACTTTTCAGATGTCGGTTTTGGTTGAGAAACCAGAATCTTCTTAATGCTCATTTAGATATCTATAGACTGTAATATACCACTAATCCAATACGTTAGCCCCGTCACGAGGACTAAGGGTACGATTTCGACGGCGCAAAGGTACAACAAAAAATAGATAATCGATGTCAAATTGCCATAAAAAATTCTAAAGCCTTTGATTACAAAGACCAACCTCCCTACCAAATACAGTAATGCCGCTACCGATAATAGCAATTTGCCATTGGCAGGATACAGCATCAGCAGCACCAGCACGGGCAGCAACGCCAATCCCAGGAAAGCCTGGGACGCTTTAAAACCATCGATCCACAGCCGTGAACCCACAGAATCAAGGAACGTATAACCCAGCACCTTGTAAACGACCCACTGCGCCGCATAGAAGACGAGCGCCAGCCCCGTGTAGGCCACCACATGCAGGAAAATGCCCTGTTGCAGCGAGGGTGCAAACACTGGCCACAGCAGCTGCACGGCAAAATAGATGATGAAACCCTCGACAATGCACGTGTTGGCGACAAGAGCCGCCTGGATACTGGTCTCATGGACCGTGTGGTCCTCGAACAGATTCTCACGACGGCGCGTCGAGAACATGTAATGGAAAAAGTTTTCGATATACTTGTGACCCGTGTGATAGCACAGCGCTACTGCCAGCAGTCCCACCAGCAGCAAGGCCATCGACGGGGTGTCGTGAAGCGGTGAGCGGGCAAAATGCAGGGCCTCTCCGCCTGCAGGGACTTCCATCACAGGCAGTCCGCTGATGCTGCCCAGCGACGTGTCACATTCGGCCGCGGCAGGAAAACCGTCCAGGTACTGCGGGGCATAATAGGACTCCACAGTATCGACGGCATGGACCGTATCGGCAGGATGGACAGGCTGGGGCATGATAAATCAATATTTGGACTCAAATGCTACAGGGCTGTTGTCATCGAGCAGGGCAACGGCATCGGCCGGAGTTGCAGCCACCTGCCACAGCTGGCCGTGAGACGGCTTCATGAAGCCCTCGTCGATGGCGTGGCGCAGCATCGCCAGCAACGGGTCGTAGTAGCCCCGCGTGTTCAGTATGATGATGGGGACCTTGACCAGGCCCAACTGTCGCCAGGTGAGCGTCTCGAGCAGTTCTTCGAGCGTGCCCACGCCACCAGGCAGGGCAATGACCGCATCAGCCATGTTACTCATCATCTGCTTGCGCTGGTGCATGTCGGCCGTGACAACGACATCCATCAGGCGGTCGTAGCACCACCCGTTATCCACCATGAACTTGGGAATGACTCCCGTGACCTCACCGCCGGCGTCGAGCGTGCCGTCGGTCACGGCGCCCATCAGCCCCACAGCGCCACCGCCGTTCACACATCGCCAGCCACCCTGTGCCAACAGGTTGCCCAGTTCACGCGCATCGGCCAGATAGCGCTCGTCGATATTGGCGCTTGAAGCGCAAAAGACGCATACGTTGCCTTTGATTTCTCTTTTCATGGCTGCAAAGGTACAATTTTTTCATAAAATGGGGATACGGATGTAACTTTTGGCCGTTTTCAGCGTCTAAAGGATAAAAAATAGGGCAAAAATGCTTGATGACTCATCAAAATGTAGTATCTTTGCCGATTGAAACCAAGAGATTAAGATGAAGCGCGCACTCTACATAGCAGTATGCCTGTTGGCCATGGGTGGCATGAATGCCATTCCCATGCCTGACAATTATACGCCCCAGCGCCTGGAGAACGTTGCGACGGGTCCTACCGCGCAAGGTGCTGAGGGACGGATTGTCTTCACTGCAGGTAATAGTGACGCCACTTTCAATGTCTATTCAATTACGGGTCAACTGGTCAAGGTGGTGCGCGTGGCTGCCGACCAGCGCGTTACGGTGGATTTCCCCAAGGGGTTCTATATCGTGAAGTGCAGCAACCAGTGGTCGCGCAAGGTGGTGGTACGTTAATCACTGCTGACATATTGTCGGCCGGAAGACCATGAAAAGATAGAGATAAATGGGCGTGACTGTGTCACGTCCGTTATTGTTTAACATAAACCGGAAAATCGCCAAAGAGATGATTCTCGCCGAGCTGTTCCCATATGCCAACGTAGTCTACAACATCCTCACGGTGCTGTACATCCTGTCTGTGCTGGCTACCGTTGTGGTGGTGTTGAGCGAGAACCGCAACCCGGTCAAGTCGATGGCATGGGTGCTGGTGCTGCTCCTGTTGCCCGTCGTGGGACTGGCCATATACCTGACATTCGGACGCAGCCTCAAGGGCATGAGGCTGATTTCCCGCTCCGACCTGCGCGAGCTGCGACGGCTGAACGACTACAGCTACGACAGCGAGCTGGAACAGGGGCTGAGTGACAGTTCCAAGCAGATCATCTCGCTGGTCAACAAGATGGCCGGGCCGCACCTGTTCACGAGTAACGGGATAGAGATTTTCACCACAGGACAAGACAAATTCGCCTCCTTGCTGCGAGACATCGAGGCAGCACAGGACTACGTGCACGTGCAGTACTTCATCATCGAGAACGACGACGTGGGCGCGCAACTCACCGACGTGCTCAAGCGCAAGGCGCAAGAGGGCGTTCAGGTGAGGGTGCTCTATGACTACGTGGGCTCATTCTACATGCGTCCCCGTGTGCTCAAGGAAATGCGCCATGCCGGCATCGAGGTGCACCCCTTCTTGGAAGTGACTCCCGCCAATGTGGCCTTCCGCATCAACTGGCGCAACCACCGCAAGATTGTCGTTATCGATGGCAAGGTGGGCTATGTGGGCGGCATGAACATCGCCAAGCGTTATGTGACAGGCGACAAGAAGTGGAAGGCCTGGCGCGACACCCATCTGCGCATCGCCGGCGAAGCGGTGGCCGCTATGGAATACTCGTTTGCCATCGACTGGAACTACACCACGCGCAAATTGATCACATTGCCCACGATGCACTATGACACGCCACCTGCCAATCCCGAATACATGGTGCAAATGCTGGGCAGCGGCCCCACCAGCCGCTGGAACAACATCTCGTTTGTATTCCAGCGCGCCATCTCGCTGGCCACCAAGCGTGTATACATCCAGACCCCCTATTTCCTGCCCAGCGAGGCTTTGCTCAAGACATTGCAGAGCGCTGCACTGTCGGGCGTTGATGTCAGGCTGATGATACCGCGACGACCCGACTCGTGGATGCTGCGTTTGGCCACCGGTTCCTACATCAAGCAATGTCTGTTGTCGGGCATGAAGATTTACTACTATGAGCCCACGGTGATGCACGCCAAGGTGGTCATCACCGACGACGAGTTCGTCACCACCGGCTCGACCAACTTCGACTTCCGCAGCTTTGAACACAATTTTGAGTTCAACGCGCTGATATACAGCAAGGAATTCAACCAGAAGATGTGTGCCACCTTTGAGGCCGATATGAACAAGTGCTCACGCGTGAGCATGGGCAAATGGAAAAAACGCCCCCTCGTGCAAAAGGCGCTCGAGTCGGTTATCCGCCTCTTCAGTCCCATCCTGTAACCCCGATAACATGATTACTTTCCCCAACGCAAAAATCAATCTGGGTCTGAACATTGTGGAACGCCGCCCCGACGGCTACCACAATCTCGAGACCGTTTTTTACCCCATTCCCTTGACCGACGTGCTGGAAATCGTGCCATCACCTGACGGCAACGAGACGACGCTTACCTGTTACGGCAACAAAGTGGATTGCCCGCCCGAGAAAAATCTGGTGATGAAGGCCTATCGCCTGCTGCAAGAACGATATGACCTGCCTGCCGTGTCGATGCACCTCTACAAACACATCCCCGACGGCGCCGGACTGGGCGGCGGCTCGAGCGATGCTGCCCATGCGCTGATGATGCTTAACGGGATGTTTAACCTGGGACTGGCCGACAGCGAACTGGCCACCCTTGCCTCGACGTTGGGAGCCGACTGCGCATTCTTCATCTATAACCGCCCCATGCTGGCGACAGGCATCGGCGACGTGTTGTCGCCAGTTGACGTGTCGCTCAAGGGCAAGACGCTGCTGCTGGTCAAGCCGCCTGTGGGGGTTGACACCCGCACCGCATACAGCCGCGTCACCCCTGCCCCTGCTGCCACGAGTGTGGCAACTACCATTGCCCTCCCTGTAGAAATGTGGGACGGCTGCTTGAACAATGACTTTGAACCCAGCGTGTTTGCTGCCCTGCCCCAGTTGTGGCTCATCAAGGCACAGATTCTCGACCTGGGAGCGCAGTATGCGGCCATGTCGGGCTCAGGCTCGACCATTTTTGGTGTTTTCGATAGTGACAAACTGGCAGAGACGGCGGCTGACACTTTTACCGATTGCGCCACGTTTGTCCTCCCGCTGTGAGATAGGCGCCTTGGAGTGGTTTTTGCACCTTCCAGTAGGTAAACTGAATTTAAACACAACTACGATATGTCGAAAAAGAACAAAAAGAATCAAAACAACGAGGCCAAGGCCGCTCAAGAAGAGATTCAGGAAAAAGAAACCCTGAATGCCGAGCAGCAGGCCAACGAAAACAAGGAAACCGCTGACAACGACCCCGAAAAAAGGATTGCCGAACTCGAAGAACAACTCGAACACGAGAAGAGTAAATACCTGTTCCTGATGGCAGATTTGGAAAACTTCCGCAAGCGCACGCTCAAGGAAAAGGCCGACCTGCTCAAGAACGGCGCCGAGAGCGCGATGCGCGACCTGTTGCCGGTGGTTGATGACCTGGAACGCGCCATGGATGCCATCAACAAGGGTGGCGACCTCGACAGCCTCAAGGAGGGCGTGGACCTCATCTACAACAAGTTTGTGAAATACCTCGAGAGCCAGCACGTTACCGCTATCGACTCGACAGGCAAGGAATTTGACACCGACCTGCACGAGGCTGTGACGATGTTCCCCGCTCCCGATCCTGCCATGAAGGGCAAGGTCATCGACACGACCATCAAGGGTTACATGATCAACGACAAGGTGCTGCGCCACGCCAAGGTGGTTGTCGGCAACTGATCGATTCAATAACTAAGGCTCGACCTTAGTTATTGATGTTTAGAGTTTAGGGTTTAGAGTTTAGAGAAACTTTAACGAAAAAACCAGCAACTGAAAACTAAGGACTAGAAACTAACGATATATGGCTCAAAAGAGAGATTACTACGAGGTGCTTGGAGTGGACAAGAATGCCACGGCCGACGACTTGAAGAAGGCTTACCGCAAACTGGCCATCCAATATCACCCCGACAAACAGCAAGGCAAGAGCGATGCCGAGAAAAAGGCGGCCGAGGAGAAATTCAAAGAGGCGGCCGAGGCTTATAATGTGCTCAGCGACCCCGACAAGCGCGCCCGCTATGACCAGTTCGGTTTTGCCGGCGAGCAGATGGGCGGAGGCGGCTATGGCGGCGGTATGTCGATGGACGACATCCTGCGTCAGTTCGGCGACCTGTTTGGCGGCTTCGGTGGATTTGGCGGTTTCGGCGACTTCTTTGGCGGAGGAGGTCAGGCCCAGCAGCGTGTGAAACGCGGCAGTGACCTGCGCGTACGCGTCAAGATGAACCTCAGCGAGATTGCCAAGGGCACCGAGAAGAAACTGCGCATCCCGCGCATGAAATCCTGCGACCACTGCCACGGCACGGGTGCAAAGAACGGAACGGCTCTTGAGACCTGCCCCACCTGTGGCGGCACTGGCGTCGAGACCCGTATGCAGCGTACGATGTTCGGCACCATGCAGTCACAGAGCGTGTGCCACACCTGCGGCGGCAGCGGCAAGCGCATCAAGGAAACCTGCCCGCACTGCAGCGGCAAGGGTCTGGTGCGCAAGGAAGATGTCGTGAGCATCAACATTCCCGCTGGTGTAGCCGACGGCATGACCCTGCGCATGGGACGTCAAGGCAATGACGCACCCGGTGGTGGTGTGCCCGGCGATTTGCTCGTCGTGATCGAGGAAGTGCGCGACGCACAACTCACCCGCGATGGCAACGACTTGATTTACAACCTGATGCTTGACATACCCACGGCAGTCTTGGGCGGCAAAGTCGAGGTGCCTACCGTCGATGGCAAGGCCCGTGTGACCATCAAGCCCGGTACCCAGCCCGGCAGCATCCTGCGCCTGCGCGGCAAGGGACTGCCCTCACCCGAACGCTATGGCACTGGCGACCTGCTCATCAATGTCATGGTATATATGCCCGAGAAACTCAACGACAAGGAGAAAGAGGCCATTGCGATGCTGCAGAACAACGGCGAGCACGTCAAGCCCAGCGACAGCGACAAGAGCCGCATCTTCTCCCGCCTGCGACACATATTTGACTAAAAGACAATGGCTAATCGACAACATGACCACCGCGTGCCGCGCAACGACGACAAGACCATCGTGCGCGAGGTGAAGCAGTCCTGCAAGCTGCTTGACTTTGTGATGCAAACCCTGGACGGCATCAGCCGCAACAAGGCAAAATCCATTCTGGCTCACGGTGGTGTCACCGTCGATGGGCGGGTACAATCCCATGTCGATTATCCGTTGGATGAGGGCTGCGTGGTGCAGATCAGGCGCCATGCACGTCCATCTTCGGCCACCAACTCCCATTACCGCATCGTCTATGAGGACCAGTGGATTGTGGTGGTGGACAAACAGCAAGGAGTGCTGTCGATGCCTGTGGGCGCCGGCAGCCTGAACATGAAGACGCTGCTCGACCGCCATTTTGCCGAGACACGCCAGCGTTGCACCGCCCATGTGGTGCACCGCCTTGATGCCCGCACATCGGGACTTATCGTTTATGCCAAAAGCGTTGACGTGCAGCAGCAGATGACCGCCGACTGGCACAGCACCATCATCGACCGGCGCTATGTTGCCGTGGTCGAGGGCGTGATGGAAGATCCGGCCGGCAAAGTCGAGAGTTGGCTGCATGATACCGACCGCATGGTAGTCGTGAGCAGTCCCGTTGACGATGGCGGCAAATGGGCCGCAACCGAGTGGGAACTCGTGGAGCAGGCTCCTGACCGCGCACTGTTGTTCCTGCACCTGCTCACGGGCCGCAAGAACCAGATCCGCGTCCACATGGCCGATATCGGCCACCCCGTGGTGGGCGATGGCAAATACGGCCGCCAGGATGATCCTGGCAGCCGCATGTGTCTGCACGCCTTCCGTCTGGCGTTCCATCACCCGGTGACGGGCGAACCTCTATATTTCGAAACCCCCATTCCTTATTACTTCGGCACGGCGCTTCACGCCAAGCCTTAACAGGTGTCCGCCGCATTAGAACGGCAAATCCCTTGAACCAGTGGTATTCCCCTTGTCGGTCAACGGATCTTCGTTGGTCTCAATACTCTCGCCGCGCATTTTGCGCAGTTTCTTGATGTAAGCCAATTCATTGATGGCGTAGTCGGCATTTTCTTCCTCGTCGAGCATTTGCGTGAAAATTTTCTCGGCCTGGTCGAGCTGGTTGAAGTCGATGTAGGCATAGCCGCGACGGCGGCGCAGGAAATTGATGAGGTCCTTGATGTTCTCGGGCAACTCGTCATCTTCCCTGAAGTTGCGCTTCACCTCTTCCATCACACCCTCGGTATAGTTGAATAGCCTCAGGTCCTTACTGTTAGCCATCGTGTTGACCAATTCCATCGTGTGGCGGATATTACCGTCACTGGCGATGAGGTCGAGGTAATAGAATGCCTGCTTGTAGAGTCCCAACTCGTTGTAGCAGAATCCCAGTTTATAGACCGCCTCCATAAAGACCCGCCTAGGCTCGTTCTTCATCTCGAAGAAGTCCTCACGATAGCTGTTGTACACATTCTCCAGATACAGGATTGCCTCGTAGAAACGCTCGGCATCGAACATGCGCTGCCCCCAATACAGGTTGTAGGCCACGTCGGCTACCCTGACTTGGCCCAGCAGCAGCTGGTCTTCGGTCAGGCTGTCTTTCTCGCCGTTGTGTGCCTTAAGCTGTGCGTCGCTCCACATGTAGTCAAACTCCTGCTGGCGCTGCTTGTCGGAGGTGCGGTCGAGCGCGATGAGCATGCTCACGCTGCGCGGCTGTCGGTTCTCGTTGCTCAACGAGTTCATGCGGCTGGCATTGCGCGGCACCTGGGTCACCGTCACGCGGGTGTAGAGGCTGTGGTCGTCCTCGCCCTCGGCAGTGAGAGCAATGGTGAGCAGGCGCGGCTGCTCGTCACGGCCCTGCTTGTAGTGAAGGTCAAGTACGGCATAATCACGCTTGAGTATTGCTTGCTTGCCGTCGCCCTCGACCAGGGCACGGCGCAAGTCATAGGCACGGATGGCCTGTTCGTCCTCCAGGCGCTGCTGGGCATCCACGGTGTTCACCGTCATGAACAGCAACTGGGCCTGAGGCAGCGGAGCGACCGTCTCGAGCAACTGCCACAACGGCAGTGTCCCCGTTCCCGTCGCGATGCTGGCGGCACTGCTGTCAAGCTGGTGCTTCATCTCCAGACGACGCAGCAAGAACATCTCGCGCTGGTGCTTGTAGAGTTCGCTCTCCAGGTCCAGCGTGTCGTTGTCCTTGGCAATAGAGACAGCCTCGTCAAAATCGCGGTTCCACTCACGCTGAAAATGGAAGGCGGCCTTCAACTCGTGCACGAGATTGTCGGAGTCCACCTTGTTGTTGAAGAAGGACATGTGCACATCTACCTTGTTGGACTCATGGTCGATAGAGTAGCTGTACTTGAACAGGATGTTGCTGTTGTTGCGTTCGTTGCACTTGGCACGCACCAGATCCAGCTGACTCACGGGAAAACTGGACATGTTGGGGTAGGTCACCTCCACGCAATCGTCCTGCTTGCGGATGGCGGCAACAAAGCGGGCTGCCTGGAACTCAAAATTATAGATAGTGGCATTGTCCTCGTGTTCAATGTCATACTGGCAGTTATTATTCTTGAGAAACTGTTCAAAGTCGGCTGTTACTGAATCCTTTTTCTTCCTGACGCGCATAGTGGTAAATGTGTTTAATGGGTAAAATGTACTTGAACACTGCAACTTTCGTGCCAACCGAATGCCATGATGCTTGCATCGATGGCTGAGGTGCAGCCTTATTTTGCCAAGGTGGGGAAAGTGCCGCCAAAGTAACGGCGCTGCAAACCCAGGTAGGCTGCCGTGTCGCGTTTCACCTGCTCATGCCACATGTCCAGCGTGTCACGCAGGCCCTGGCGGTCTTTAGAGACCATCCACGACTGGAACTGTGACAGACTGATGGGCACCGAGCGGTCCAGATTGGGCAGTCGCGCTGCCATTGCCCGTGCGATGGAACGGTTGACGACGGCATAGCGAATCTCGCCCGCCGATACCATCATCATCAACTGCTCGGGGCCATAAAGTTCATCGACGTGGACATAGATGGTATCGCCTATCTCACGGCTCAAGCTCGCGATACGCCCGATCATGGGCGAACCCTTGACCACCCACACCGTGTCACCCGCCAAATCGAGTTGCGAATGGATGGCCTGGCTGCCACGGCGCTGCACCAGCACCTGCTGGTCGATGTAGATGGGCTGGGTGAAGGCAAACCGTGAAGTGTCGCCTGCAGTCATCGGGAACTGCGCCACTACCACGTCATAACGGCCCTCGTCAAGGCCTGCAAGCGCCTTTTCCAGGGTCACCACGGGATGGAACTTCATGGGGCAGCTCACGCTGTCGGCAATCATGCGCAACAGGTCATAGTTATAGCCGCCTAATGTGTCGTCATAGGTATAATAGGTCACCGGCGAGTACTCGATGGCTATGTCAAGCGTGTCGCCGCCGCTGGGACGTCCGCCATTGGCGTCAATGGGCTTGTCGCACATGCTCAGTGCGACCATGCATGCCACCACCACTGCCAGCAGCGTCAAGTAAAGTATCATCTGTCCCCGCTTGGCGGGTTGTTGTCTCTTCATTGCCATCTCCTCATTGATTATAGGAGTGCAAAGTTACAACTTTCTCCCCATTCATGCAACACAACCCCACCCACAAAGACGAAAAAAGGAAAACAATAAATACAATAATCACAAACAGCTGTCATCCAGCATATTTTATTGTACTTATTGTCTTCCTTTTCAGAATCGGAAGTCGATTCTTGCTATTGTAGTTTAGCGGGCGTTGTAGGCTTCGAGGGCTTTCTCGAGCACTACCAGGGCGCGCTTGAGGTCTTCGATCTTGAGCACGTAGGCCATGCGCACCTCATTCTTGCCCAGGCCGGGGGTGGCATAGAAACCGCTGGCAGGAGCCATCATCACGGTCTCACCCTCGTAGTTGAACTCCTCCAGACACCAGCGGCAGAAGTCGTCGATGTCCTCGACCGGCAGACGGCTTACGGTGTAGAAGGCACCCATGGGCATCGGGCAGAAGACGCCGGGAATCTTGTTCAGACCCTCCACGAGGCAGTTGCGGCGAGCGATGTACTCGTCATAAACGCCCTTGTGATAGGCCTGGGGGGCATCGAGCGATGCCTCGGCAACGATCTGGCCCAGCAGAGGAGGACTCAGACGGGCCTGAGCGAGCTTCATGGCGGCAGCGCGCACTTCCTTGTTGCGGGTGATGAAGGCACCGATGCGGATACCGCACTCGCTGTAACGCTTCGACACACTGTCGATCATGATGACGTTGTTCTCGATACCCTCGAGGTGCATGGCGCTGGTGTAGGGCGCATCGCTGTAGATGAACTCGCGGTAAACCTCGTCGGCAAACAGGAACAGGTCATATTTCTTCACCAGGTCACGCAGGCGCATCAGCTCCTCGCGGCTGTACAGCGTGCCCGTGGGGTTGTTGGGGTTACAGATCATGATGGCGCGGGTGCGCTCGTTGATGACCTTCTCAAACTCCTCGACAGGAGGCAATGCGAAACCATCCTCGATGTGGGTGGTGATGGTGCGGACTACGGCACCGGTCTCGCAGGCAAAACCCATGTAGTTGGCATAGGCAGGCTCGGGAATGATGATCTCGTCACCAGGATTCAGGCAAACCATGAAGGCCATCTGCACGGCCTCGCTGCCACCGCAGGTAACGATGATATCGTCAACGCTCAGGTCGATGTTGTAGCGCTTGTAGTAACCTACCAGTTTCTCCACATAACTGGGAATACCCTGTGAGGGCGAGTACTCGAGCACCTTGCGGTCAACATGCTTCAAAGCCTCGAGGCCTTCCTCGGGGGTGGGCAGGTCGGGCTGACCGATGTTGAGGTGATACACTTTGATACCGCGTTTCTTAGCGTCGGCGGCAAAGGGAGCAAGTTTGCGGATGGGCGATGCCGGCATCTTCACACTGCGTTCTGAAAGTTTAGGCATAATTCTGATTTTCTTGTTGTTGTTTGATAATGATATTTGAAGTTGTCAATTTCAGCCGACAAAATTACAAAAAATAGTGCAAGTCGAACACGAAAAGCAAATTATATTTGAATTTTGTTCACGCATCGCCCGAACGTGGCCAAGGTATAGGCATACCAATGGGCATCCGCGTTGATTTGCGAATGCCCATTGAAGCTAAGCGTTCAAGCCACGATCAATTACCGCCAGAGAGCAGCAGGTCGATCAAAGCAGTAACATCGGCGATGTTGATTTCGCTGTCGCCATTGACATTGGCGCAGATGTCACAAACATTGGTTGCCGATCCCAACAGATAGTCAATCAGCGTGGTTACGTCGGCAATGTTGACGTCATGGTCGTGGTTCACATCACCCGCCTCATACACATGGGGAGCGGGGCCGTTATCAAACAGGGTAACAGTCTCCATGTTGCTCCATGCGCTCTGGGTGCCGTTCACGTAGTAGGCCTTCACCCTGTAGTTGAACGTGCCGCCTGCGGTCAAACCGGTCACGGTGTAGAATTTGTCGGTGATACCCGTAATCACGCGGGAAGTGGAGTCGCCATCCTCAACGGGGAGGGTGAACATCTTCTTGGCAGCATCGGCTGTTGCGCTGTAGATGTCCACCTGAGTAACAACCACGCGCTTGGTGTTGGAGCCGTCACCACCAGTGATGGTCACCTTCTGCTCGGCGTCGGCTTCACAGTTCAAGACAAATGTATAGATCTGCTCGGCATTGACAACGGTACTTTGCATGCTGCTGCCACATGAAACGGTAACGGGTATATCCGAGTCGGCTGACTGGTAGGGCCTCATAGTAAGCATCACAGTCATTTTGCCACCGCTCTGAGTCATGTCGAGAGCCGGTGTAGTCAACGTGCCGACACTGCCGCCGCCACCCAGGCGAATGCCACCACGGGCCTCGTAGACATTGCTGCCGGTCCAACCCTTATTTGTGCACAACGCGTTAACATTGGAGAGAGGACGAGAGCCATTATCTGATGCATAGGGGAAGGTTTCGGTAAAGACTTTCTCATACACGCCAGGCTCGCTGCCATCGTCGGCATTTACTTCGATAGTGTAGCTGGTTACGTTCTCGGCAGGGGTCTCATCGGTCCAGTTGGCACGGAACGATGTCAAGGTGATGTAAGTGCTGTCAACGGGCTGCATCACGGGATCATAAGCCTCGATGGGGGCCGGGGGCTCAATACCCATGACCATCAACTCGCCTAGGCTGTAACTGTAGCCCTGATTGTTGAACGCACGCAGGGCAAAGTAGCCGTTACCGGTACCGCTCCAGCCCCAGTTAATGGAGTACATGCCACTGGATGCATCATAGCCATCGACATTGAAGGCGTGGCCATAGAACGAGTTATAGGCACTGCTGTAGCTATAAGCGCAATAGACCACGGGGCGGCCGGCGGCGAGCTCATCCTGCAGCATCACACTCCAGTCGGCGTCATTGATGAGCATGTTTTCGCCATTGGTGTCAAAGTTAAGGGTGGCCTTGTACTCGACACGGGCATCCACATAGCCAAACAAGTGGCAAGCCCTGAGGATGTCGTCTTCCCAGGCCTCGCTGCCCTCGTTGGTGTAATCCATCTGCTCGGCCTGACCGATGTAACGCATGAGCCATGCCACGGCATTGCGCTGGGCATCGGTAGCGCTATAATTGTATACGGGCAGCATATTGGCCCAGTCAAAGGTAATGGGAGGCAATGTCGAGAGTTCGAAATGGCGGGTACGGGTGGTGTAACCAGGCACCTCGGGGGTGGGCTGTGTGGGATACTGCCACTTGTAGAACACCTGTGCCAGCGATGTGGTAGCGCAGCCCGTCAAGCCGCGGCGGTCACCGTCCATGGGGCACTGGTTGTAGTAGGGATAGCCCTGGTCCCATTTGGCAACGAGCATCGGTTCGATGCTCTCGGTGCGATTACCCTTGAAAGAGGGCTTTTCCACTTCCAGCCCAGGGTGGGCCTGGAGGTACTCCATCTGCTGCTTGTAGGTGTCCAGCCAAAACTGCATGTTCTCAGGCAGGCTGCTCATGTCCTTCAGAGAACCGTCACCATAGGCAAGAATCTCCTGGGCGCGGTCATCACCAGCGACAACGACAAAGCCGCGGTCGGTGTTCACCACATAATAAGCGGCCTTGTTGGCGCGGTTGGAGTTCATCTCCTGATGGATCCACTTGACGGTGGGAGTGGCAGCATTGAGGCTGCCCTTGCTAGAACGGTTCACCAGGAAACGCCGTGCCATCGACTGAGCTGACGACATACTGACGTCGGCAGCCATTACCTGCATCGCCACACACACGAGGGCGAAAAGAAAGATTAATTTCTTCATAAAACACAATTATTACTAGTTAAACAAGAATCGATTTGGGTTGGTATAGATCGTTATGATTGCAAAATTAGCAAAAAACCACCAAATACACAACTAATTGTGTTTTATGCTCTGCAAAAACAGGGCTCGAAGAACAACCCCGTTCTTCAAGCCCCTATACATAGTCGTGAAATCCACACTACAATCAGTGGCCGCTGAGCAGCATGTCGATCAGGTCGGTGACATCTGTAATGTTGATGTCGCCATCGACATTGACATCGGCACAGATACTGCATATATCAGCAGAAGGCTTTAGCAGATAATCGATCAGTTCGGTGACATCCGAGATGGTCACATTGCCGTCATGGTCAACGTCACCGATTGAGTAGCCGTGGCCTTCTCCAGCGAGAACAACGGTCTTGGCCTTGCTCCAGGGGCTCCAGGTGTCGTCGGTGTAGTGGGTCTTCACGCGGAAGAAGAAGGTGCCGCCGGCAGTCAGGTTCTTAACCGTGTAGAACTTGTCGGGAGTGATGCCGGTGATGAGACGGTAGGTGGCATCGCCTTCCTCATTAACGGCCCTGAGCTTCGCGGGCTCACTGGCATCGCCGGCATAAATCTGAATGCTCTCAATCTGGCCATAATTGTTGGGATAGTAGTCGCCACGGATGGTGATCCGCTCGATGTCAGCGCAATCCAGGACGAAGACATAATCGGTGTACTGGGGGGCAAGGTCCACATGCACGGATTGCAGGCTAGTAGAGATGGTTACAGGCACCGCCAGAACCCAGCTGGAGGCAACCATCGCCGGTGAAGAGCTGGCTACCCTGATACTCCCAGCCCTCGGGGAAGTAGTCCTGCCAGTGAGAAATTACACTGTAACTGCTGTAAGTGAGGTCGCTCCAGTCTGTTTCTCCCAGTAAAGCAGTTATGGGCTTAGTAGCCACCTCAAGTGTGTAACTTTCAACGTTCTTGGCTGGAGTCTCATCGGTCCAGTCGGCACGGAACTCGGTGAGCTTGATGAAGTCCTCGTTGGCCTCAAGCATGACGGGATCGTGTGTCTCAAACACCGAGGTACCCACGATGTTGACGACAACATCCTCGGCATTCTCGCTGCTCAAGGTGATGGTGGCATTGTGGGTGCCTACCTCCTGGGGAGCATAGGTGATGGTGATATCCTTACCGCTCTCGACCTCGCTCAAGGCAATGTTGTTAACGTCAATCGAGAAGACGCCATTGGGGTCGTTGAGGGTAACGGTCACATCATGGTCGAGGTAGTAGCCGAAGACCGAGAGCACCTGGGTGGTCGACTTCTCGGCATAGGACTCAATGGCCATGTTCAAGGCGCTGGCAGTAATCGTCGGACCCAGATAAGGCGGCTGGATACCGATAACCATCTGCTGGTCATCAGTGAAGTTATATTCACCATCGGTAAAGGCATTGAGCGGGCAGTAGCAGTTGTAATCGCCGCTCCAGCCCCAGTTGATGTGGTAAGTGTCGTCACTAGCGTCATAGCCATCAACGTTGAAGGCATGACCGCCTGCATAGCTGTCATAAGCACAATACACGATGGGTCGGTTGTTGACCAGTTCCTCCTGAATCATGGCAGCCCACGTGTTGTTGTTATAGGAGTATTTGTAATAGATCTCAGCCGTCTCGCTGTTATAGCCGAAGAACTTGACGGCACGCAGGATGTCGCTGCCATAGGCGCCGCTGCCC
>ONKU01000017.1 GCA_900318535.1 uncultured Prevotellaceae bacterium
GCCAAGGTAGAAAATATGGCCAGCATGTTCAGTGACTGCGATCATCTGCAGACCATCTATGTGAGTGATGAATGGAGCATAGCATCGTTGTTATTGTTATATCCTTCAGGTACGTTTACTGGCTGTACGAGCCTTGTGGGTGGCCAGGGCACGGCCTATGATCCCGCCCATACGGGAGCCGATTATGCCCATATCGACGGCGGACCCAGCAACCCGGGCTACTTCACCGAGAAGAACGCTGGCGGCCAGCGCGGTGACGTGAACGGCGACGGCAGCGTGAACATCAGCGACGTGACCGCTCTGATCGACCTGTTGCTGGGCGGCGGTACAATCAGCAACCCCGAGGCCGACTGCAACCAGGACAGCAGCATCAACATCAGCGACGTCACCGCTCTGATCGACTACCTGCTCTCCGGTACTTGGTAATGCTCGCGTTGCTCGCAGTTTAAAGTTTAGAGTTTAGAGGGGCATCCGCGCTCAAATTGGGGCGCGGATGCTTTCGTTTCATTCGTTTCATTCGCCGACCCAAAAACTTAGCGTCTTCGCGCCTTGGCGTGGGGCCAATGGAGCGCGGATACCATTGTATTTGTTGTATTTATTGTTTTCTTTTTTGGTGAGTGGGGCAGATGCGACTGTAGTGAACATTTGAACACGTGAACAGTATCAGGAATAGTCAACCAAGAAAGCCGGCAGTGCACAGTTTGCCGGCTTTCTTTGTTATAGAATTACTATTATTAAATTACTTCACCTTCTTGATGTCCTTGACAAAGAGGATTTTCTTGTTCTTTGCCATTTGCTTGAAATCATCGGCTGTGGCGATGCCAGGCGCTGCACCAAAGTGCTCACGCTTGAAGTTGCGCCACGGCAGGAAATAGCAGGGATGGTGTTTCTCCATGATGGGCAGCAACACGCGGCTCCACCAAGTAGCATCGGGCGAATTCTTGTAGCCGCACTCGGTGAATGCCAGTAATAAGCCATGCTCCTGGGCATAGGCATCCAGGAAGTCCATATCGGCATTACACTGCTTGACAAAATCTTCTTCGGTACCCCACTGATAGGCGTCAAGACCTAACAAATCAACACGCTCGTCACCAGGCCAACGGTTGTAGAATTCCTGCGGATCGACACCCAAGTTGGGCGAGCAGCTCCACACGATGGACTTGGACAGGCTCTTATTGAGCTCATCTTGAGTGAGATTCCACAAGCGCAGGAAATCCTCGTCGGTGCAATTGCCCTTGCCCCACCAGAACCATCCGCCGTTGTACTCATGCCAGGGACGGAAGATAACAGGAACAGGCTTACCGTCCTTGTCGGTGAGCGAGAGGATGAATGCCTCCACACGTTTGAGCCACGTCATGAACTTGCTGTGGCCCTTGCCACCGGGCAAAATCTCCTTTACCGTGCTCTTGGGATCAAGGACAAGACCGAGCTGACCGGTTTTCTCAAGATAAGGCTTTGCTGCCTCAAACGACTTGATGTCACTCTCAATCCAGGCGGTGGTGCCCAGCATGGGATTGCGCGGATGCCATGACAGCGTTACGATACCGCCACGCTCGTGTTGCTTGATGATTTCTTCACGAATCCAATTGAACGGTACCGAATCCAGGTTATTGTCGTCGCCCATCTCGATGCCGCCCAAGTCAAAGCCCATCACACCTGGGTAGTCGCCAACAAGGTCATAGGTGTCGGAACGGCCCTGCTCCCACTCCCAGGTGATGCCATAGAAAGGGTCGTCCTGATGGCCGTACATGATGCCGCGTTTCTGCAGCTTGGTGAGGCGCTCAATCAACTTTTGCGCCGGGGTTTTCTCAACTTTGGGTGCACGGGCTCCTGCCTGTGATGCGCAAAAAACAAGCAGCAGGGCGATGAGCAACAGTCTTGGTTTCATCATGTTCATTTTTATTGTTTTTTTTAGTTTCTAGTCCTTAGTCCCTAGTCCTTAGTTTCTAGATATTCTAGAACTCCTAACTCCTAATTCCTAATTTCTAATTCCTCATCTTAGTTCGAAGATACGGCTGGCATAGTCGCTGGCCAGGGGCACTTCAAGACCGATGTCCATCAGGAAGCGGCCGGTGAAGGTCTTGCCGTCGAGTTGGCATGGCTTTTGGCCCACCTTGATGTTGCGCTCGGTGATGGTGTAACTGCGCTCGGGGTCGAGACCTGCAAGCTGGATGCGCGGCAGTGGCTGGTCAACGTAGTTGTCAACCTTGTAGACAAACCACACGGCATGGTCCATAGCATCGTTGCTGAACATGATGGACGAGACGCCCTTGCGGTTGTACGGCGAAATCAGACGATAGAGGTTGCCGGTCTGCACGACGGGGCGCAGCAACTTGTAGTCGGCAAACGCCTGTGTGCACTGGTCGTGTTCCTCCTGGCTCATGTGTCGCGGTTGCAGCTCCATGCCCAGGCGTCCGCTCATGGCCACGTCGCAGCGGAATTTGATGGGGATGACACGGCCGCCCGTGTTCCAATAAGGAGAGCCGCCGATGTGCTGTGCCATGGCGTTGGCAGGGAAGAAGTAGGAGGTCCCATACTGGATATAAACGCGCTGCAGGGCATCGTTGTTGTCGCTCACCCAGAACTCGTCGAAATAGGGCAGCAGGCCATAGTTGGCACGGCCACCACCCGAGGCACAGTCTTGAATGACCAGGTCGGGATACTTGGCGCGGATGCGCTTGAGCACGTTGATGAGTCCGCGGTGCCACAGGATGGAAATATTGTTCTGCTTGTCCTTGGGCAAGTACAGCGAGCCGTAGTTCTGAATTGAGGCATTGGCATCCCACTTGATATAAGCGATGTCAGGATTCTGCGTCATCAGGTTATCTACGATGCCGAAGACAAAGTCCTGTACCTTGGGGTTGGTAAGGTCGAGCACAACCTGTGTGCCGCCACGGCCTTGTTTGAGTTCGCGACCCTTGGTCTGGAGCATCCAGTCGGGGTGTTTCTCGTAGAGTTCACTCACGGTGTTGCACATCTCGGGCTCAATCCAGATGCCGAACTTGATGCCACGCTGACGGGCCGCCTGGGTGAGCGTGCTGATGCCGCCGGGCAGTTTGCGCTTGTCAACCACCCAGTCGCCCAACGACGAAGAGTCATTATTGCGGGGATACTTGTCTCCAAACCAACCATCGTCCATCACGAACAGTTCACCGCCGAACTTGGCGATATCGTCCATCATGTTGATCATGGTTTCCTCCTTGATGTCAAACACGACGCCTTCCCACGAGTTGAGCAGGATGTCGCCCGTCTTCATGCCACGGTGGAACATGCCCTCGGTGCGTGCCCAGCGATGGATGGTGCGGCTGGCACCTCCCAGACCGTCCTCGGAGTAGGCAAGAGCCAGATGCGGAGTTTCAAAGAGTTCGTTGGGCTCGAGTACATATTCCGACGACATCGGGTCGATACCGGCATAGAACTGGTGCTGACGGTGGCCTGTGGTGTTGATGCGGAGTTCATAGTTGCCGCTCCAGCACAGGATGGCCGCAATGACGCGACCCGTGGCCTCCTGCGGTTCACCGTCGAGCGAAATCATCAGCTCGGGAGCGTCCATGTGCGAGTTGCGGGCGCCGTCGGTATTGCGGATGGTCTTCAGGCCTTGAGTAAGCGGTTCGGTCGTGGGTTCGGTCTCGGCTGCCCAGTTGCCGTGCAGGTGGCTGATCCACACGTCGCCTTGGCGCAGTGTCAAGTGCCCGGAATCGAAGCGCTTGAGCGTGATAGCACGTTTCTCCTTGTGGGAGATCTCAGTCCAAGTCTCAATCACGTCCACGTTTTTGTAGGCTTTATAGAACACTTTCACCGTGACGGGCAGCAGTTTGTCAGTCATTGTGAAAATGTGAAGCTGCGAGCGGTCGTCGCTGCTCGTTTCATAGTTGGTAACCTTGAGCTCGAGGTTCAGGTCGCCGTCGGCATGCTGCACCTGAATAGCAGGCAGTTGGATGGCGTCCACGGTGCCGAATGCGGGCAATGCCGAGAAGTTAAGGTCGGCACCACCGTCACGCAGTTGCTGCAGTGTGGCGCTCTTGTTGCCGTAGTAGCCCATGCGCAGGTCGCCGCCCTCATAGGCGTGCAGCACCAGCTGGGTGTTGGGCGTTTGTACAGCAACGTCACCCTGCCAAGCACTCATCGTGCCTGAGCCCAGGAAAATCATCGCTGCAAGGATAAGAGAGAATCTTTTCATCGTTTTGATATATTATTGTTAATGTTGTTCAACTGTTCAATCAAGAGATGATCCCATGACGACGTCGACAATGTGCTTGCCGGACTGTGCGGGCACGACAGCACCCTCGACGGGCATTCCATCAACAGTCATCTTGGCAACGCCCTTGCTCATGCCCTTGGGGTTGCTCACATGGATTTCATATTCCCCACCGCGGAAACGCCTGGTCACCGTGTAGTCGTGCGCTGTCTTGGGCAGACACGGGTCGATGAGCAGACCGTCATAGTGCGGCTTGATGCCAAGAATGAATTCCGACACGGTGTACCACATCCACGCTGCGGTGCCAGTGAGCCATGAGTTCTTGCCCTCACCGGGACGATAGGCGTCCTTGCCTGCCACCATTTGGCAGTTGACATAGGGCTCGACCTTGTGCAGCGTCTGGCGGTCCTCCTCGACGTAGCTGGGCAGAATCTTCTTGTAGTGGCTCCAAGCGTCATCGCCGCGGGCAGCCACCGTCTCGCCGATGATGACCCAAGGATTGTTGTGGCAGAAGATGCCTGCATTCTCCTTGTAGCCCTCGGGATAGGAGCTGATTTCACCCATCTCGACATGATAGGTGGTGAAAGCAGGATTGTTGAGCACGATGCCGTGTTCGCATTCCAGGCGTTCTTTCACCGAGTCGAGCGAACGCTCCACGAGTCCTTCTTCCAGACCGATGCCCGCCATGGTGCACCAGCCCTGTGACTCGATGAAGATTTTGCCTTCCTCGCACTCGTCGCTGCCGATTTTGTTGCCATAGAAGTCATAGGCACGCAGATACCATTCACCGTCCCAGCCATGAGCCTTGACGGCATTGACCATCTCGTCGACATGCCGCTTGGCACGGTCGGCCTCGGCGGCAAAATCGATATCTGTGAGATTTTGCATTGTCTTGATGTGGTCAGGCAGAATCTTGCAGAGTTCGACGTAGTCTTTGCCTGTCACGACAAACAGACCGGCAATCATCACTGACTCGGCTTGTGAGCCCTCAGTCTTGTTCTCGGTGGTCTGGAAACTCTCGTTGGGGTCCCAGGAGAAGCAGTTCAGATTCAGGCAGTCGTTCCAGTCGGCGCGGCCGATGAGGGGCAGACTGTGCGGCCCCAGGTTATTGACCACGTGGTTGAATGACACTTGCAGGTGCTCAAACAGCGTGACCTCGGTGCCCGGTTGGTTGTCAAACGGAACCATTTCGTCAAGAATCGAGAAGTCTCCCGTTTCTTTGATATAGGCCACGGTGCCGAAGATGAGCCAGCAGGGGTCATCATTGAAGCCGCCGCCGATGTCGTTGTTGCCGCGCTTGGTCAATGGCTGATACTGATGATAGCAGCCGCCGTCGGGGAACTGCGTCGAGGCGATGTCGATGATGCGCTCACGTGCACGCTCGGGGATGAGGTGTACAAAGCCCACGAGGTCCTGGTTGCTGTCGCGGAATCCCATGCCGCGTCCGATGCCGCTCTCGAAGAAAGAGGCCGAGCGTGACATGCAGAAGGTGACCATGCACTGATATTGGTTCCAAATATTGACCATGCGGTCGAGTTTATCGTTACCGGTGTTTGCCGTGTAGATGTTGAGCAGGTTGTCCCAATAGTTGCACAGTTCGGCAAAAGCAGCATCCACTTTTTCGCTGGTGTCGAAGCGTGCCATCATTGCCTGAGCCTGCGTCTTGTTGATGACCTGGGGAGCGATGAATTTCTCCTCTTGCCTGTTCTCGACATAGCCCAGCATGAAGATATAGTCACGGCTTTCACCAGGCTGCAGTTCCACCTCGATGTAGTGCGAAGCGACGGGGCTCCAACCGTGGGCATGGCTGTTGCGCGGACGGCCTTCGATGACGGCATCAGGATTGGCAAACTCATTATAGAGGCCGATGAACGTCTCACGGTCGGTATCATAGCCTTGGATAGGAACGTTCACACCGTAAAATGCGTAGTGATTGCGGCGCTCGCGGTATTCGGTCTTGTGGTAGATGACCGAGCCCTCGATTTCGACCTCTCCGGTCGAGAAGTTGCGCTGGAAGTTCTCCATGTCGGTCGCTGCATTCCACAGGCACCATTCGGCAAAGGAGAACAACTTGAGGCGCTTTACCTCATTGCTGTTGTTGGTGAGCGTGAGCTTCTGCACCTCGGCCCATGTGTGCAGGGGCACAAAGAACAGCACCGATGCCTCGACACCGTTTTTGCTGCCCGTGATGCGGGTGTAGTTCATGCCATGACGGCACTCATAGCTGTCGAGCGGCGTCTTGCAGGGCTTCCATCCCGGATTCCACACGGTGCCGCCATCGTTGATGTAGAAGTAGCGGCCGCCGTTGTCCATGGGCACGCCGTTGTAGCGGTAGCGTGTCAAGCGGCGGAACTTGGCGTCCTTGTAGAAGGAATAGCCGCCGGCCGTGTTGGAAATCAGCGAGAAGAAATCCTCGTTGCCCAGGTAGTTGATCCAGGGCCACGGCGTCTGCGGGTCGGTGATGACATATTCGCGGTGTTGGTCGTCAAAGTGACCGTATCTTTTGTTATCCATATCTTATAATTATTGTTCGAAATTGCGTTCCATGATTTCAAGACACATGCGCGAGTTGTGATAAGGGCATTTCCAGAAGCCCGCCTTGTCGTCGCGGCGGTTGATGTTGCCCTGGGCATCGCGACTCCAGAACCACTCGCCGCCCTCGAGGTCGATGAGGTTGTCCTTGATGTATTGCCAGCAGTGCAGCGCCTTTTGCAGCGCGCTCTCGTCGCCGAAGTGCTGATACAGGTTAATAAATCCTACCACCGTTTCGGCCTGTACCCACCAGTGGCGGTCGTCATCGACATAACCGGTGTCAAGATTGGCCTCGTGTACCATCGACCCGTCGGCATTCAGGCCTTTTTCGCTGGCTTTTGCCACGAGTTTCACGATGGGTTCCACTTTGTCAAGCACGGCCTGGTCGCCCAGCACCAGTGCAGCCTCGTGCATGAGCCATGAGCACTCGATGTCGTGTCCGTAACTCTCGAGAGCACCAGCCTCGCGGGTCCAGTCCATGTCAAAGAACAGGTCCAGATGATGTGTCTCGGGATTCAGGATCTTATCGGTGAAAATATCGATGAGGTTACGCAGGGCTTTCTCCACACGGTCCACAACGTCACTAGACACTGGGCTGGCCTCGCATTCCATGAGGCAGCGGTACAGGTTGGTGTAGGGCTCGATGATGTGGAGATGGGTGTTCTGCGACTTGGGGAAGTTGGCATCGAGTTCCGACAGGCGCATGTCGGCTATCTCCTTCCATTCACGCGTTTGAGCCTCGATATAGCCGTTGTTCACCTTGTCTAACGAATGCTGCTCGATGCAGTCAAACAACTTGATGGCATAATCCAGCGCCTGCTGGTCGCCGGTAGCTCGGGCATATTCGCTCAGGCCATAGATCATGAACCCGATGGCGTAGAATTGCTTCTTGGTATCTTTGGGATTGCCCAGATAGTTCACCGACCAGTAGGTGCCGCCGAATTGGTTGTCGTAGAAATACTCGATAATGTAGTCCTTGATGAGTGTTGCCGCCATCAGGTACTCGGGATTGCCCAGCACGCGGTAAGCAGCCGAGAAGGCCCACAGGATGCGGGCCGAGAGGATGCCGCCCTTGTCGGCGTCCTTGACAAGCTGGCCCTCACCGGTCATCTGGCCGTAGAAACCGCCGTGTTCGTCGTCTATCATATTGGATAGCCAAAAGTCCAGGATGTTGTTTTCCAACACATCCTGAACTTCGGCTTTCAGCGTCTTGATATCGTCGTTCATCTTACTTCTTGATGGGATACAGATGGAGCAGGTAAAGCATGATGACAGTAATGGCAGCAGGGAAGAGCGAGAACAGCGCCCAAACCATGTTGCGGACTGATTCCTCGTCGGTGATGGTTACCACCGTCTGGCCCGTGGCAGGGTCAGTACCCGAGATGAAGCCGGCGATGCCCAACAGCAGGGCAACCAGCGAACCCGAGATGGCCGTGCCAAACTTCTGTGCCATCGTACCCGACGAGAAGATGAGGCCCGTCGACGAGGTGCCGTTCTTCTCGGTGGCATAGTCGGCCACGTCGGCATACATCGACCACAGCAGCGGGGAATAGAGGCCCACGCCAACCGAAGTGAGGATAACGATGCCCACCAATACCCAAATGTACTTGGGATCCATCGGTACAAAGAAGAAGGCAATGGAGAACACCATGCAGATGATGGCTGCAACGGCAAAGGCTTTGCGCTTTGAGCCCATCCACTGGGTGAACTTGGGCGACAGACCGCCAAAGATCATGCAGGTCACCTCGCCAAAGGTCATGAATACCGTGTAGTTGATGATCAGGCCGCTCACGGTCACGTCACCGTGCAGACAGTATTCCATCAGGTATCCGGCCACAGCATAGCGGAAGCCGTTGAAGAAGTTGGTGCAGATGCCGATGAGCGTCAGGTAAATCCAAGGCTTGTTCTTGAACAGGTCGGCAAACGGCTTGAAGGAGAATTTCTCGGCACGAATGGGTTTCAGACGCTCTTTGGTCAGCAGACCGCAGGCCAGCGTCATGATTGTGGCCACGAAGCCAAGGCCAGCGCCTAGCACGGCATATTGATGTGCCTCGGTGCCGCCTACCATCTTCTGCAGGTAGGGGAACGAGAGCAGGGTGATAAAGCCCATGGCATAGGCGCCTACCATGCGGAACGACGAGAACTGGTTCTTCTCGTTGTCGTCATCGGTCATCACGCCCAGCAGCGAGCCGTAAGGCACGTTGACGGCAGTGTAAACGGCCATCATGAGCAGATAGAGCGTGTAGGCATAGATGCGCTTGCCCACGGGACCGAAGTCGGGGGTATAGAGCAGCAGGGCGAATACCAGGCCCAAGGGGATGGCACCGAAGATGAGCCAGGGACGATAGGTACCCCAGCGTGACTGGGTGCGGTCGGCCAGACTGCCCATCAAGGGGTCGGTGACGACGTCAAACATGCGGGCGATGAGCATCAGCGTTGCCGTGTCGGCAACCGTGAGGCCAAAGACGTTGGTGAAAAACAACGGGAAAGCGATTGACATGACTTTCCAGGTAATGCCACCGGCAGCCGCATCACCGAGGGCGTAGCCGATTTTTTCTTTTAAACTTGCCATTTCTGTTAGTTAGGAGTTAGGAGTGATGAGTTATGAGTTGTTTACCGCTCCTCGTTTATGATTGGTTATTATTTATTCTTTGTTGGTTGATCGGTTCTTCTCGATGAGTCGCTTGATGGTCTCCACGCTGGCCGTGGTGGTCATGCCGTCTTGCGGCGTATTCATGCAGTAGTCCACCAGGCGGTCGATGGTCGAGGTGGCCACATGCAGGCGGGTGTCGCTCGAGGCGTAGTAGATGAAGACGCGTCCGTCCTCGTCGGCAATCCAGCCGTTAGAGAAGGCCACATTCATCACGTCACCGATATATTCGTCACCCTCGGGAACGAGGAAATAGCCGCCAGGTTGTGCGATGACGCGCGTGGGATCGTCGAGTGCTGTCATGTACATATATAATACATAGCGCAGTCCCGAGGCGCAGCCGCGCACGCCGTGGGCAAGATGCAGCCAGCCTTGTGGAGTCTTGATGGGGTGGGGGCCCTCGCCGTTTTTCACTTCCATGATGGTGTGGTAGTGGCGCGCGTTGATGATTTTCTCATCAACGATTTCGGCATGGGTGATATCATCCACCAGTGCCCAGCCGATGCCGCCGCCGCTGCCTGCGTCGATGAAGCCGTCTTGGGGACGGGTATAGAAGGCATACTTGCCGCCGACAAACTCGGGGTGAAGCACCACGTTGCGCTGCTGGCTCTTGCTCTTGAGGTCGGGCAGACGGTCCCAGATCTTCAGGTCACGGGTGCGGGCAATGCCGGCAGTAGCCGTGGCAGCGCTCAGGTCGTCAGGGCAAGTGTCATCGTGGCGTTCAGCGCAAAAGACGCCGTAGATCCAGCCGTCTTCATGAGCCGTGAGGCGCATGTCATAGATGTTGGTGGCGGGAATTACATCATCGGGCATCGTTATGGGCTCGGGCCAGAATCGGAAGTTGTCCACGCCGTTTGGGCTCTCGGCCACAGCAAAGAACGACTTACGGTCGGCGCCTTCAACCCTCACAACAACTACATATTTGCCCTGCCATTTGATGGCGCCTGCATTGAGCGTCGCGTTCATCATGATGCGCTGCATCAAGTAGGGGTTGTCCTGCTCGTTGAAGTCATAGCGCCACTCCAGTGGAGTATGGTCGGCGGTGATGATGGGATTCTTGTATTTCTCGTAGATGCCGTTGCCCCAAGCGAGGGGTTCATTCTTGCGGTTCAGTAACTCCTCGTGATGCTTGCGCAAAGCGGTAATTTTATTCTTGAATTCACCCATTGTATTATTGTAGTTTCTAGTCCCTAGTCCCTAGTTTCTAGTTGGCATCCGCCAACTGTTCACTGTTCACTGTTAACTGCTTCATGAGCCACTCGAGCCATTCGTCCCATTGTTCCTGATACCAGAAGTGGGCCGTCTGCTGATAGACACTCAACTTCTTGGGGGCTGTTACCACGTTGTAGGTCGCATAGGCGGTAGTGGGAGGCACCACGTCGTCGTTGTAGCCAAACGAGAACCAACCTGGGCAGGTGATGCGGCGGGCGAAGTTCACGCCATCGTAATATCGCGAGGTCTCAATCTTGTCCTGACTGGCTTTGCGCTGCTCGGGTGACATCCAGTAAAAATAATGGGGCCAACCGCAAGCCACGCCCTGGAGCGAAGCCGTGTGGTCGCACAGGGCCGAGTGCACTGCAGCGTAGCAGCTCACTCGCTTGTCGAGTCCGGCCGTTGTCAGCGACAGGAAACCGCCTTGGCTGCTGCCCGTCACGCCCAGGTTCTTGCCGTCCCAGTCGGTGTATTGCTCGATGTAGTCGATGGCACGCACGCAACCCACGATGACGCGTTTGTAATAACTCTTGTCACGGTCGTCCATGCCAAATTCCCAGTAGCAGTTGAGAGCGCCATCAGCCAGGTTGTCATAGACGCTCTGCGGCATGGTCACGTCGATGCCGTGGATGCCGATTTCGAGTGTGATGAAACCTTGTGAGGCTGTATAGACGTCGCCTTGATAGGGACGCACACCGGCACCGGGCACACGCAGCAGGGCAGGGTACTTGCCGGGCTTGACAGGCTCGCACAGGATGCCATAGGTGCGGCTTCCCCAACGCACGTTGTGGAACGAGACTTGATAGACGTTCACGTCTTGCGTGCAGCGCTCGGGCAGCAACGTCTTGGTGGGCTCTAGTTTAGTCCAGCGGGCCTCCTCAATGGCTTTTGCCCAGAACTGGTCAAAATCTTTCGGGTCAACTGTCGTGGGCTTCAGCTTCTCGGGCGAGTAGGCTGCGGTGCACCACGCCGAGTAATCCTTGCCACCCACGTGGGCGGTGACTTTCAGGCGATAAAAGCCCGGAGTCTTCATCTGGCCCGTATAGCTCATAGTCCCCTTTTTCAGGGTGGTTGATTTTTTCACGTCAGGATACATCTCGGGACCGGCTTCATAGTCTATGTCCACGTTGTCGAGCAATGTGCCCGACCGGCGCACCTCGACATTGAACTTGCATTCTTCGCCCACTTTGTAGTTCCAGTCCTGATGGTCTGGTTCCACGGTGACCACGATGTTGTTACCTCTGATTTGCGCTCCAAGCGGCAGCACCACTAAGAGCAGCAATAAGCACAATAGTTGACGTTTCATTTAGATAATGTTATTAGGTTATTTAATGTGGCAAAATTAAGTATATTTCCCTAATTGGAGTGGTACTATTTTCACTAACTCTTGTACTTTTTTAATATTTTGGGGCCTTGAAATTAATCAACAGCGGGTAAATTATCATGAAAAATATGATTATGTAATGATTTTGATTGATAATTAATGTATAGGTTGCCGATATGTGCAGACGTGGCATCTCGCGTCTGGTTATATCGTCTATCTATTTAAGAATCATACTAAATAGCGTTTTGCTAACATATTAGCGCCTTAGCGCCTTAGCGTGAGGCATTCCAAAAGGCATTTCGCTGAATAGTTACGGAATTCTGGCGAGGCGGTAACGGGTGGGAATTCTGTTTCTTGGTTTTAGTGACCTAATCCTTATTTAGCAACGGTTTTCGGTTATAATGTTAAGAAAGTGTCAATATAGAGCAAAAAATAGTTTATTATGTTAGATAATTCACATTAACTTTGCAACGATTTTATTATTTAAACTGTGTTAGAACGAATACAGTCCTGAGTTGCAAGAATTATAACTCAAATCTATATAAAATTTTATTTATTTAAACCAAAACCTATGTATTTTAATTACTGTAAAAAATCTATGATTGCGGCCTTTTGCTCGCTAGCTATGCTTAGCGTGGCGCCGCAAGCGTTTGCAGCCAGCGGCGGGGGAGACAACGCTCCTCAGCAGTCGGCACAGCAAACCAAGAGGATTACGGGTGTGGTGAGCGATGCCATGGGTCCGGTTATCGGAGCTTCGGTTGCCGTTAAGGGTACAGCCAACGGCACCAGCACCGACAATGACGGTCGGTTCTCGCTCAACGTCAGCCCGGGTCAGACACTGGTAGTGACTTATGTGGGCTATCTCACTAAGGAGGTGAAGGTCGGCCAGCAGAACAACTACGACATTTTCATCGAGGAAGACCAAAAGCTTCTTGACGAAGTTGTCGTGGTGGGTTATGGTATGATGAAGAAGAGCGACATCAGCGGCTCCAGTGTATCACTGGGCGAAAATGCTGTGAAGGGCTCTATCATCACCTCGCTTGACCAATCACTGCAAGGTCGTGCAGCTGGTGTTACCGCTGTGCAGACCAGTGGTGCTCCTGGTTCTAGTTCATCAATCCGCGTGCGTGGTACCGCAACCATCAACGCCAACGCTGAACCTCTCTACGTCATCGACGGTGTGATTGTTCAAGGCGGTGGCTCGTCGGGTGCCGACTTCGGTCTGGGCGACGCTCTGGGTAACGGTTCGGTTTCGACCATCTCCCCGCTGTCGACCATCGATCCCGCCGACATCGTTTCGATGGAAATCTTGAAGGACGCCTCGGCAACCGCCATCTATGGTGCGCAGGGTGCTAACGGTGTTGTCCTGATTACCACCAAGCACGGTAAGGCCGGTGAGGCTAAGTTCTCTTACAACGGTATGGTGGCCATGAACCGCCAGACCAAGCGTCTTGACATGATGAACCTGCGTGAGTTTGGTACGTTCTACAACAACCTGGTTGGGCAGGGTGAGACTCAGGCCAACGCCTACTACAGCGATCCTTCGATTCTGGGTAAGGGTACCAACTGGCAAGATGCAGTCTTCCGTACCGCTATCCAGCATAGCCATCAGATCAGTGCTCAGGGCGGTACCGATAAGATTCAGTACTACGTTTCGGGTTCTTACATGAGCCAGGAAGGTACTATCATCGGTTCTAAGTTCGACCGTTTCTCGGTTCGTACCAACCTTGACGCTCAGCTCAACAGCTGGTTGAAGTTAGGATTGAACGCCACGTTCTCTAATACCAACGATAACCTGAAACTCGCCGACAGTGACGAGGGTATCATCAACTACTCGTTGACCACCATTCCCTCGATTCCTATCTATAATGTTGACGGCAGCTACAGCAGCATCTCGCAGGAAGGTTACACCAACCCCAACCCTGTTGCTCTGGCATTGATGGACGAGATCCTGCTGAACCGTAAGAAATTGACCGGTAACATCTTCTTTGAGGTTAACCCCAATTTCTTGAAAGACATCGTTTGGCACGCCGAGGTTGGTTACGACATCTCGTCGTCAAAGGGTGAACAGTGGGAACCCACCGTAAACCTGGGTACCTGGCACCGTACCACCAACAGAAGCTCGATTCAGAAGAACTCGAGCACCTTCTGGCAGTTGAAGAACTACTTGACCTACACCAAGACCATCGCCGACCGTCACAACCTGACCGCCATGCTTGGTCAAGAGTGCTGGGAGTCGAAATATGACTACTCGAGTATAGCTAACACCAACCTGCCTTCTGACGAGGTTCACAATCCCAAGTTGGGTCAAGGCTCGCCCCAAATCAACTACGGCTTTGGCAGCTCGTCGATGGCTTCGTTCTTCACCCGTTGGACCTACAGCTACGATAACCGTTACAATGCGACCTACACCTACCGCTATGACGGTAGCTCCAACTTCGGTCCCTCTAACCGCTGGGCAGGTTTCCACTCGCTCGCCGGTTCGTGGCGCTTTACCAACGAGAAGTTCATGGAGAACGTGAATTGGCTCACCAACGGTAAGCTGCGTCTGGGTTGGGGTCAGACTGGTAACTCCAACATCGGTGGTTACCTTTGGGGCACCACCATCGCTATGATCAAGTCTTCGCTTGGCACGGGCTACAAGCCCCAGAACCTTCCCAACGAGAGTGTGAAGTGGGAGAAGCAGGAGCAGTTCAACGTCGGTCTCGACCTGGGCTTCCTGTACGACCGCATCGGCCTGGTTGTTGACTGGTATCGCAAGGAGTCAAAGGACATGCTGATGAACCTGCAGTTGCCGTCTTACATGGGCACCTCGGGTAATGCATCTTCAGCCTTGACCGCTCCCATGGGCAACTATGGTCACATCCGCAACACTGGTGTCGAGATCACCTTGACCACTCACCCCATCGTTGGCGCGTTTGAGTGGGATTCCGAGGCACAGATTTCGTTCAACAAGAATAAACTTATCGCTCTTGACGGTACCGACAATGCCCAGATCGTGGGCTACGGTCAGTGGACCGACGTGGTCAGCGTGACCAACGTGGGCGAGAGCCTGTTCAACTTTTACGGCTATAAGACCGACGGCGTCTACACCTCGCTCGAGGATATCCAGACCTCGCCTAAGGCCGAGAAGTATCCCAGCAACGGCGTGTTCTCGAAGAATACCACCGTTTGGGTTGGCGATGTGAAGTATAAGGACATCAACGGTGACGGCATCATCGACGAGAACGACCGCACCAACATCGGTTCGCCGCTGCCCAAGTTCACCTTCGGTTGGACCAACACCTTCCGTTACAAGAACTTCGACCTGAGCATCTTCATCAACGGCTCCTATGGCAACAAGGTGTTCAACTACATGAAGATGAAGCTCACGCACATGAACTCGACCTGGACCAACCAGCTGGTTGACGTGCTCGACTGCACCACGCTGGCTCCCATCGATCCTAATAAGGATTACTCGGCAGGCGTTGACCGTGGCGATGGCCAGCTCGTTTGGAACTGGTATGATGACATCACCAACGTGCGCATCGACAAGGAAGGCAAACTGCCTCGCGCTTCGATTATGGACCCGAACGACAACGACCGCATCAGCGACCGTTACATCGAGGACGGCAGTTACATCCGTCTGAAGAACATCACTTTGGGTTACACCTTCCCCAGGCACCTCGTAGGCAGGCTCGGTCTTGAGACACTGCGTCTGCAGGTGAACATCCAGAACCTGCTCACTATTACTGGTTATGACGGCTACGATCCCGAAATCGGTGCTAGCACGGCATCTAACCATGTGATGGGCCTTGACAACGGCCGCTATCCGTCGCCCACGACCTATAGCTTTGGCGTTAATGTTACTTTCTAACATTCATGGTTAACGGTTTTAATATTCAAACGATTTAAAGATATGAAACTATTCAAGATTAAATATATCATTGCTCTGGCATTCGTTGCGCTGACCATGACTTCGTGCGAGGACTTCCTCGATCGACCCAATGAGGACAGCTATAACGCAGGGAACTACTACAAGACCGACGAGCAGTGCATTGCAGGCGTCAACTACCTGTACAATTCTCCCTGGTATGACTACCAGCGTGGTTTCTATAAAGTGGGTGAGGGCCTTTCGGGCAACCTCTATGAGGGTAATTCGCCTTACTGTGAGTTCACCCTGAACGGTACCGACCAGTACTTGGTGAACATGGCTTACTCTCTGTGGGCCGTTATCGGTCACTCAAGCACCGTCTATAACTACATTAACGGCAGTAGCGGTCCTTCGCAGGCTGTTAAGAACCAGACGATGGGCGAATGCCTCGTTTGGAAGGCAATGGCCTATTTCTATCTGGTTCGCTCATTCGGTGAGGTGCCCATCGTACACAACAACACCGAGGAACTTGCAGGTTCCTATAATACCAAGGAGAAGGTTTGGCGTTCGGACGTCTATGAGTACATCATCATGACGCTTGAAAAAGCCCGTGAACTCCTTGCTGGTATCAAGACGCCCACCAACGGCCGTGTAGATTATTATTCAGCAACTGGTCTGCTGGCCAAGGTTTACTGGATGAAGGCTGGTATCAGCGGCACCATCAATGGTGACGACATGGCCATGGCTGCCCAGTATGCCAAGGAAGTGATTGACAACAGCGGCCGCACGCTCATGGAGAACTATGAGGACATCTTCCGCGGTCACAACAACAACTGCGCTGAGAGCCTTATCGCTTGGCGTTGGACTGCCGACGGCAACGTTTGGACCGCCCAGAACTCGCTCGAGAGTGACCTGGGTATGACCGGCTTCGAGGGCTACAGTGCCACTTGGGGCGACTGGACCTGTCCTTCGGTTGACCTGCAGGAAGCCTTTGGCATCAAGCTGCTGGAGAACAACCCTGACATGTGGCTCAACAATGTTGACAGCCGCCTGAAGGCTACCATGATGCTGCCAGGTTTCACCTATTCCTACTTCTGGCGTGATCATGAGATGAACAGCACTACCCATGAGATGGGCTTCGATTATCTGAAGTTTATGTTCGACACCGATTATAACAAGTCTGCTGGTGGTCAGCTCAACTCGGGTACCGGTTCCAACTGTGTGAAGCACCTGTACGGCAACACTGCCGACCACGTTGCTGAGTTCGGACATTCTGATGACCGCATGGCCAGCTCGCTGTCGACCCACCTGCTGCGTCTTGCCGACGTTTATCTGATTTATGCCGAGGCCAAGATGGGCACTGCCAAGTCGACCTCCGACGCTAGCGCCATCGACGCATTCTATGCAGTGCGCCACCGCGCAATCAGGAACGCTCAGCGTCCCAGTGTCATCACCTTTGACGACATCTGGAAAGAGCGTCGCCTGGAGCTCGCCTTCGAGGGTGACCGCTGGTTTGACTACGTGCGCGTATCTTACTTCGATCCCGAATTTTGCGTTAACGAACTCGTTTCTCAAAAGCGCAGCACGTTCTATGGCCTGAGCGACATTTACAAGACTTATGCCGAGACTGGTATCTGGTCAATCACTGCGTCGGCTGGCTATAACGATGCACAGTCTGCTCCCAATCCCGAGGCAATGATGAAGACCAGCCCCGACGGCAGCAAGCGTTACTTCTTCATGCCCTTCCCGCAGGAAGACGTTGTGTTCAATCCCAACCTGGGCAGCAATGTTGACGGTGTCCATGTTGACGTGAGAGCAACCTATAGCTATTGATACTTTAGTTTGACACCTATTGAATTAAAGATTAAAGAAAATGAAAAATTTCAAATATAATTTCATCGTCATGGCACTTGCCGTTATGGCATTGGGTTTGTTCTCATGTGCCGACGAGCCTGACAAGTATGAGGTGGCAAGCGGATTGCCTTCGGTAAGCTATGTGCGCTGTCTGAGTACCGAGATTCAAGGCTCTAACGACGACCCCGACATGCACTACACCAATGGTGAGTTGGTGACCGAGGCCTCTCCTCAAAGCATCGTTTGCCTTGTGGGTAAGAACCTGCGTAGTGTCTATGAGATCTACTTTAACGACAAGAAGGCCATTCTCAACTCGAGCTACATCACCGACAACACCCTGATTGTGCAAATCCCCCGTTCGGTACCCGAAACAGTTACCGACAAGATTTACATGATCACCAAGGATCAGGATACGGTGACCTATGACTTCCACGTTGTTATCTCTGCTCCGCAAATCATCAGCATGGGCAACGAGTATGCACCTGTAGGCACCTCCCAGACGCTGATTGGTAACTACTTCATTGACGATCCCGGCACTCCGCTGACCATCAACTTCACTGGTGCCGACGGTTCTATGATTCCTGCTGAAATCACCAACATCTCCTCCGATTTCACCCAGGTAACCTTCACGGTTCCCGCCGGTGCTGTCGAGGGTCCCATCTATGTGACTTCGGTTTACGGAACTACCAAGACGAGCTTCTATTACAAGGATTCGCGTGGCATGCTGTTCGACTTCGACACCAACGGCCTGGACAACCACGGTTGGAACGGTCACAGCAGCACGATCGATGATACCGCATTGAGCGGCAAGTTCATCCAGCTTGGTGACGGCAGCTCGGTACTGAATGGCGAGGTCTGGGACGAGCAACACTTCTCGTTCGTTTACTGGCCTGGCAGCTGGAACTCACCCGAGAACTATGAGGATGGTGAGATGGGTATGCGTCTGACCGATCTGGCCGACTTCAGCGACTGGAGCAACATGTCCCTCAAGTTTGAGATGTGCATTCCCAGCGAGTATCCTTGGAGCAATGCAGCCATGCAGATCTGCTTTGCTGGCGTTGACAAGGTGACCTTCGGTGGTGCAGGTGTCGACATCTATGGCAAGACCGTGGCTGGTGCTAACAACGCCTACATGACCAACAATGCCAATCCTCGTGCCCTGTACCGTCCCTGGTCAACCAGCCCGACGGGCAGCTACGACACCGGTGGCCAGTGGGTAACCGTAACGCTGCCCATCGCAGCCAACTTCGTTTATGGTTGGGACGGCTCGGTTTCTAGCGGATCGCTTACTGCCGAGAGCTTCACCAGCTTGTGGATCTTCGTCTCGAGCTGTGGTGTTGAAGGTGTAGATTGCACCCCCATCATCAAGATTGACAATATCCGTGTGGTTCCTAATTAATTATAATGTAAGAAGAAAATGAAAAAGTTCAGAAATATTTTCATCCTGTTTGTGGTAGCCCTCGTTGGGGTTTCGCTCACAAGCTGTAATGATGAGGACTTGGTCACCGACCCCTATAGCAAGTCGGGTGTGAACCTGCTGGCTTATGGACCGTCGCCCATCCTTCGCAATACTGAAATCCGCCTCACGGGTACCAACATGCAGAAGGTGGACAAAGTCATCTTCCCGGGTAATGCCATCGTTGAGCGCTCGGCTTTCAACCGCTGCGACAATGAGAACATCTATTGCAACGTGCCCGACGAGACCGTTCCCGGTCACATCAGGTTGGTTGCCGGCAACGATACTGTCGTTTCGATCGGTACGCTCGTGTTTGAAGAGCCCATCGAGGTGACCAATGTGACTCCTGTCACGGGCCTGAGTGCAGGCGACATCATCTCAATCACGGGTGACTATGTCTACAACATTGCTGAGGTTGTCTTCACCAGGAGCGCCTCGGTGATCGCCGAAGACTTTGAATATGTTTCGCGTCGCGAGATCCGCGTTCGCGTGCCTCTGGCAGCCGAGACCGGTACCATCACCATGAATGACGGTGCCGACTGGGAGTACACCTTCGAGACTCCGCTCGAGATCGTTTCGGCCAGCTATCTGAGCCTTGAGCCTGCAGCAGCCGACTTTGGCGAGCAGATCTGTATCCATGGTACAAACCTGCACACGGTAGAGCAAGTGCTGTTCGCCGGTGGTGTCGCTTCCGAATTCACTGTTACGGAAGACAACAGGACCATTATCGCAACTGTTCCCGCCGAGTGTAAGTCGGGTGCTATCTCGCTGCTGCTCTATTCGGGCGCTGCACTGCAGACCGATGCCTTCTCGGTTCCCACCGTTGTCATCACTGGTGCATCACAGAACAAAGACCTCGTTGCTGGCGACGTTGTCACCCTGTATGGTGAGCACTTCGACCGCATCATCGAGGTTAAGTTGCCCGGTGGCACTGCTCCCTTGAGCCCCGAAGAATACTCCATCGCCGGTAACACGTTGACCTTTACCGTTCCCGACTATCTGGTAGATGGTGATGTAGTGGTTAAGCAGAACTCCAACATCACTGCTACCTATCCTCTCGAGATCCGCAAACTTGCCGGTGTTATCTGGCAGGGTAATGAGGAGCTGAGTGGCTGGAGCAACTGGGGCGTATTCAACTGGAGCGGCGACCTGTGGACCAAGTTCCATGAGGCCATCACCGGTCCTGGTCAGATGACCGTTCACTTTGTTGCTACCAACAGTAATCCTGTCTTCAACTTCCGCATGGGTGACTGGAGCACTCCGCTCAGTGGCCTGGCAGGCATGTATGGTGATGATGGCAACATCCGGCCTGGTGCCGATGTCACCGACCTCGTGTTTGACATCACTGCCGAGGAAGCTGCTCAAATGTTTGGTGACGGCGGCCAGGGTATGGTTATCTGGGGTGACGGCATCAAGCTGCAGTACGTGAAGTTTATCGGTGCAGGCGCCGAACAGGTTATCTGGGAAGGCCGTGAGGACACCAGCGGCTGGGGCAACAACATCACCATCGGTACCGATACGTCGCCTGAGCTGGCTGCTTGCAACCCGCAGGAGGGCAGCGTGGTTCGCTTCTATGGCGAGGTTGGTGCTGGCTGGCAGGCCAAGATTGTTGAGGGCCACTGGGGTCCCACCTATTTGGCTGTTGCCGAGACTGCCGAGGGTGAGTTTAGTGGCTATGACTTTGCTGGCAACGGCAACTGCATCAAGATGACGCTCACTCAGGCTATGCTCGATGCAGCTTACACCCAGCAATGGTGGGGCGGCACGTTCATCGTCCAGGGTCAGAACTTCATCTTGACCAAGGTGACTGTAGCTCCCATGTAATCCAATTGACATTCAATCTCTAAAATATTCCCGCCGCTCCATTTTATGGCGGCGGGAATATACTTTTAACACACTAATGATGAAATCGCTATATAACTGTCGGCGACTCCTCTCTTTGTCAGTTGCCGTGTCGTTAGCCTTGATGCTGACTTCATGTCATTTTTACAAGGAAGAAAAGGATGGCACTAATCAGGAGGAAGACCTCATTGCCAATATTGAGGGTTATGGCATCGACACCATCGCTGTGGAGCCTGGCGACACGCTGTGCTCGGCACGCGTTGATGATGTGTTGCGACACTATCCCGAGTTCTACCATGCTGCCAAAAAGGCTAAAAAGGCCTATGACGAATGGAAGGAAATGGAGGCTGAAGCCCGTGTGGGCACCAAGACGCAAGTCATGAGTGTCGACGCCATCTTGAATGATGCACTCTATGGGCCCGACGATATCGTCGAGATTGGCGAGTGGCCCGATATGGCTCCCATCGACAGCGCTTATTTCAAACTCATCGGTCAGAGCGCGCCAAAGCGTAAGTCGGCTATAGGCCATGCCCGCCGGGCGTGGATATCCTATCAGGATCGCTTGCGGCAGATGGCGCAGACGGTGCCCGAGCAATGCCGTGCCCGCTACATCGCATCGATCACTGCCCGAGTACAACAATTGATGTGCGAGCCGAGTGCCAAGTGAAAACTGGTTTTCACTCGGCCAAGGCGAAGCCATCAATCGGATAAAATCCAATTTTGCACAACATTACAAGGTAAAGACAATGAAAAGAAATCATCTCGTTAATCTTGCGTTATTCGCCCTTATGCTTTTACCTGCGGTATTCACTTTCTCCTCGTGTCCACCACTGTGCTCACGCTGACCTATAACACGACGGTCAAGGTCGTATCCACGACTGGCATCACGCTCAACGGCACTGCTGTTGCTGCTAAGAGCAATGCACAGACGACGATGGCGGTAGATATTCCCTTATCGCTCGTTGCTGGCACGAACTATACTATCAAGGTGGCCAAGGGGGCTATCGTTTCTACAAACGACGCTTCGGCATCGGCTCCAGAGTTTACCTTGAACTTCAAGACCAAGAAGGCCACCGTGATTCCTCCTGCCGATGGACAGGAACCTGTGGTCGCTACTACCGAACCCGCCAAGAAACTGATGGCTTACTTGTGGTCGCAGTATGGCAAAAAGACCATCTCGAGCGTCATGGCCGAGGTGAACTGGAATCATCGTTTGGCTGACTATGTGAAGGGCGTGACCGGCAAATATCCGGCCATGAACTGCTATGACTTCATCCAAATCTATGTTCCCGAGAACAACTGGATCAACTACAATGACATCACGCCTGTCAAGGAGTGGTTCGATGCCGGTGGTATCGTCCAGCTCATGTGGCATTTCAACGTGCCTCTCACTGCGAGCACTGTTCCCGGTAGCGATGGCTCGGGCGTGACCTGCACGCCCAGTCTGACCACTTACAAGGCATCCAATGCCTTGATCAGTGGCACTTGGGAAAACGCATGGTTCTATGGCCAGATGGACAAGGTGATTGACGTTTTGCTCAAGTTGCAGGATGCAGGCATCGCTGCCATGTGGCGTCCTTTCCACGAGGGTGCAGGCAATGCATGTGCCAAGCAACAGGCCTCTTGGACCACGGGGTGGTTCTGGTGGGGATATGACGGCGCCGATACCTACAAGAAGTTGTGGGTTGCCATGTTTGACTACTTCAAGCAGAAGGGCGTGAGAAACCTCATCTGGGTATGGACCACTCAGAATTACAACGGCGACAGTTCTAAATATAACCAAGACACCGATTGGTATCCCGGCAACGAGTATGTGGATATCATTGCCCGCGACCTGTACGGCTACAACGCCGCGCAGAACAAGCAGGAGTTTGATGAAATTCAGGCTACCTATAGCGGCAAGATGGTGATCTTGGGCGAATGTGGCGCTGACGGTAACACCAGTTTTGCCAACATTTCCGACGTCTGGGGCGCTGGTGCCAAGTGGGGTTCGTTCATGGTGTGGTATGGCAGCAACTTCTGCAGCGATGCTTGGTGGAAGAACGCCATGTCCAATGCCTATGTCATTACCCGTGATCAATTGCCTGACCTCAAGTAACGGCTTGACATTCTAGTGAAATCCCGTGCAGGCACAGCTAGGCCTAAACGCACACACATCACATGGCAATCCCCACGATTAGGTGAAGCCCGTAATCGTGGGGATTGCAGTGTGTAGAGTAATGAAGTGTCAGAATAACAATTTCTAACTCCTCATTCCTAATTATTTATACACGTTGACAATCGAGTCGGCGACTTGTTCCATCGACCACTTGAAGGTGGCCTCGCTGCGGTCGGCTCCGTCAACGAGCAACATCCAATAGAACGAGGCGGCACCGTACTGCTTGCACAGGCGGTTCATGTCGCCAGCCTGCTTGCCGGCCTCGGCCTTCTGGGCCGTGGTGCTGTTCTTGTCAATGGTGATTTCGCCGGCACCGTTAGTGGCATACTCGCCGATGATAACGGGATATCCCTTGGAGATGAAGTAGGTTTCCAAATCCCTGAACATGCTCTTCAAGACCTCGCGGCATTCGCTGGTCCAAGTCATGTTGTAGACGTGTAACCAGTCCCAAGGATCATAGGAGTGAACCTCGACGGCGATGTGGCTCTGGTTGCCGCACGGGTCGGTGGGTATGGTAAGACCGTTCAACACGGCGGTGCCATGGGCGGCAGCATAGGTCGAAACAATCAGGTTCCTGTAGGTGTTGTTGCCACCGGTGGCGCGCACGGCCTCGACAAACTTGGCGGCATGCTGGTTCACGTACTCGAGATCGGACAGGTTGCTCGGCTGGTTCCACTGCTGGGCAGTGTTGAGCATCTCGTTATAGCCCTCGAACAGCAGGTGCTGGTCGTAGTTCTGGAAACGGGTGGCAATCTGTGTCCACAGCTTGGCATAGCGGTCGAGTTGCAGCGTCGGGCTGGCGACAACCCATGCGGCATTGTGGGCACCGGTGTCGTGGTGCACATTCAGGATGCAATACATGCCCTGGTTGATGACATAGTCCACAATCTCCTGCACGCGGTTCATCCAAGCCTCATCGACGTTGCCCTGGTCATCCATGTGCTGGTACCAGGTCACGGGAACGCGGATGCCCTTGAATCCTTTCTCCTTGAAGGCCTGCATCAGGTGAGCGTCGGTGATGGGCTGGCCCCAGGCAGTCTCATATTTGTAAGGCTCCTGATGGTTACCAATCCAGTCACCGTAGCTGTCGAGGGTATTGCCCAGGTTCCAGCCTGGGGTCATGTTGAGGACAGCCTTGGCGGCCGACTCGTGGCCGTCGGGGGCATCGGGGTTGGGCAACTCGGTCTTTTTGGTGGTAAAGTTCAGTGAATAGGCCGCTGCTGCCACGCCGTCGGTGTTCTTGATGATTCCGGCGGGAATGGTGATGGTCACGGCCTGGCCCTCTTCGGCACAGGTGGCGGTGAGCATCAGGGCGGCGCTCATGGTGCGCACGTTGCTGATGGTGGCTCCGGTAGCCTGAATCTTGCTGATGTCGCTGGCCGTCATGGTGATCGTCTTGTCGTAGGTGATGGTCACGCTGATGGGGCCAGGCTCTACTGTCGTCGAGCCCTTTTCGGGCGATGTGCTGACTACGGCAGGAGCTGCCAGTTTGGGCTCATCGGGTTCGTCGCTGCCGCTGCAGGCCGAGAAACCAAGGGCCAATGCGGCCAGCAAGATGAATGCTAAAAATTTCAATTTGTTCATAATGCTATATAATATTGTTTGGAATGATCTTTATGTTCTAGGCGTTAGGCGTTAGGACGCGGATGCCAACTAGAAACTAGGGACTAAGGACTAAGGACTAGAAACTTTACTTGTCTGTACGGAAAGGAACAACGGGCAGACCACGCACGCTCTTGAGATTCCCGATTTGGAATGACTTGAAGCAGTAGCGCACTGCCACGGGCTCGGGTACCTCGCTCGAGGATACCATGATTGACTTGTGGCCCTCGTTGAGCGTGGCCTTGGCGGTCTTGAACACGCCGTCGGCCCCTGCAATCTCAAATCCCTCGATGTCCTGCCAGGGCGACAGTCCATCCTCGGCATGCTTGAAGAATACCTCTATTTCGTTGCCTGTGATTTGCATGTGGTCATACTCGGGCGACTCGCAAGCGATGCCCTTGTAACCGTAGGTGCGGTTTAGGGCCATATAGGCCAGGCGGTTGCCCACCTCACGCTTTTGTGCGGGGTGTATCTGGTTGATCTCGTTGGGCTTGACCAGGTCGTTGGTCGAGATGATGCCGCAGTTCTCGATAAGTTGTGCGGCATTGTGCTGGGCTTCACGCAGCAGCGGTGAGCTCAGCCATTCGCCATAGCCGCCCCAAGGTGCGATTTCCACCAGATAGAACGGCAGTTCTTCGGCTGTGCCGCCAAAGTCCTTGCGCCAGGTGTCAACCATGTTCTTCAAGCGCTGGGCATAGGTTTTTTCCTTGCCCACGTTGGCTTCACCCTGATACCAGATGAAGCCGCGGATGGTGTAATGGCGCAATGGGTGCAGCATACCATTATACATGATGACGGGGGTATTGTAGTTCCACCAGTTGCCGTTCCATCCTTCTTTTTGCTCCTTGGCGATATCGATGTCGTCATAGGTCTTGACGATTTCCTCGGGAAGCCAGCCTTCGACCCTCGAGCCGCCCCAGGCGCAGGCAATCACGCCCACGGGGATGTCGAGCACGCGTTGCAGCATCTGCCCGAAGAAGAAGCCTGTAGCGCTCATCCACGGTGCGGTATCGGGCGTGGGCACGAGCCACATGCCGGACACCTCCTCGACGGGCTTGGTCTGTCCGTTTTGCTTGATTTGGGCAACGCGCAGCCAGCGGTTCTCACGCGCGGTGGCGATGACCTCGTTGGAGTTCTCAACGGGACAGTTCCAAAATCCGTTCAAGGGCATCTCCATGTTGGATTGTCCCGAGGCGAACCACACCTCGCCGATGAGCACGCGCTCCAGCACAACCTGTTGAAGCCCGTTTTCCATGAGCGTGATGCGGTGTTCCTGTTTGGCGGCAGCGGGGGTGGGTAGCATCAGTGACCAGTTGCCGTTCTTGTCGGCTTGGGTTGTCACGGGCTGGCCCAGCCAGTCGGCATCGGCGCTCACGGTGGCATTGGCATTGGCCTTGCCCCACAGGCAGGCCTGGGTGCGTTGTTGCAGCACCATGTCGTTACCAATGATTTCGGGCAGCTTGATGGCCGCTTGGGCCGTTGCCCATAATGCCACAAGCAATAGTATACTTAAGTTTCTTTTCATTGTGTTGATTAGTTGAATTCTTGTTATATACTAGATGATGATTTTGGTCTTGCGGTACTTCTTGCGGAACTCCGACGGGCTGCAGCCCTTGCCTTTCTTGAACTGGCGGTTGAAGTTGCTCAATGTATTGAAACCACAGCTGTAACTGATTTCGGCGATAGTGCTCGTGGTGTCGACCAGCATGCGGGTGGCGTAACCCAAGCGCACGTCGATGATGTACTCGTTGAGCGTCTTGCCGGTGCGCAGTTTGAAGAAGCGCGAGAAGGCACTCGGCGTCATACCGACCATATCGCACAGTTGCGTGAGGCGTAGCGGCTCCATGTAGTGTGCGTCGATGTAATTCTTCACTTTGAGCACTCGACGAGAGTCACTGCTCACGGGTACTTGGGCAAAGGCCGTCGACGAGAGCTCGGTGGCCTCGCCTTTTGAGAGCTCATACAGGATGTCGAGCAGTTCCAGCACGGCTACAAAGCCCTCTTTAATGCTCGACAGATTGGTGAGCTGGCGATATACCCGCATGATGGATGACATAGGGAATGCCAGACCTTTGCGCGCCCGCACCAGCATCTTGTAGATGGAGTCAAACGGGTTGGTCAGGAATGCGCTGTTCTCGCGGTCGAAATCAAGGCGGAACTGAATCGTGATTTCGTGGATGTCGGTTGCCGGTCGTCCGTTCTGCTCCCAGGCATGTTCCAGTTCGGAACTGGTGATGAGCACGAGGTCATAGGGGCCTATCACCTCGTTGCTGTCACCCACCACACGCAGGCAGCCGGCCGCATTCTCTACAAAGTTCAGTTCCATCATGTTCATCATGTCATGACAGTGGATGGGATAGTTGAACTCGCTCTTGTAGCGGTCGGCGACATACATGAAGTCCCTGTCGCCCAGCGGTGTGATTTCGTGCAGAACTTTAGTGTCTGGTTTCATCGTCTTGTCCTTTCTGGTTCTTTAACCTGTTTCAATACTCTTGGTAGCCGAAGTCGGTGAAGTCGGCATAGGACTCCTTGGAACCTTGTGCGTACAAGGCCAGGACAACGCCTGTGAAGCCTCCGGCCATCTCGGTGCTCAACAGCGTGCAGCTTTGGCTGCCCAGCTCGTGCCAGGTCTTGCCGCCGTCGGTCGAGCATTCATATCGGTAGGTGAGGCCGTCGCTGGAGATGCGCAGCTTCGCCTTGGACTGGTTCAGTTTGTAGGTCTTGATGTCGCTCATCGTCTTGAGGCGGCAATCCAGTTTCACGATCAGTTCGCTATTCTGGCGGGAGCATGACAGCGATTGCCATCCGTCATCAATCTGATAGGCAATGATTCCGGCCTCGTCGCCCTCGTTGATATGGGCCGCATCCACATCGACCTGAACGGTCATGCGTTCGCTTGTCTGGCGCATGCCGATGAAGGTTGGATGGTCGGACTTGGCAACGGGTTGCCCGGCATGCAGGCGCAAGCGGCCGTCAGTGCGTTCATAGTTGGCCTCGATGGGGCTCTGCATGTGCATCCACATGGGGCGCTCGGGCCAGGCCATGAGGTCCTCGTGGGTGACGGTGCGCAGCCTGCGCACAGGGGTGCCTCCCAGGTTGGCTTGCATCAGCGTGTCGATGGGTTCTCCGCCGTTTATAACGGGCCAGCCGCCCTCAGGCCATTGTACGGGAGCCAGATAGGTCTCGCGGCCCAGGTGGTGATAGCTGCCGCCAAAGTTGCGGTAGGCCAGGAAGGCCACCCACCACGAGCCGTCGGGGGCCTGCACGAAGTCGCCGTGTCCCGTGCCCTGCACCTGCAGGACTTGGCCCTTCTGGCTGCAGTTGGTCATGATGGGATTGGCGGGATTGGAGATGTAGGGACCCTCGATGTTCTTGCTGCGGGCTATCGTGAGCGAGTGGGCAAGCTCGGTGCCGCCCTCCGAGATGAGCAGGTAGTAGTAGCCGTCTTTCTTGTAAATGTGCGGTGCCTCGGGAAAACGGCCGCCGTCACCGCACCACAGGGCAACGCTCTCGGTGAGCTGTTCGCCCGTCTTGTCATCTATCTCGCATAGCCAGATTTTGTCGCCGGGGTTACTCACCATGTAGCAGTGGCCGTCTTCCCAATAGAGAGACGGGTCGATGCCTTGCTGCTTGAGCCAGATGGGCTCACTCCACGGGCCGCGAGGGTCGGTGGCGGTGACCATGAAGTTGCCGCCGTTGCCCACGTTGGTCGTGATCATGTAGAAAGTGCCCTCGTGATAGCGGATGGTGGTGGCATAGATGCCCAGCCACGAAGAGGCCTGGTTGAGCGGCAGCTGTGATTCGCGGGTGAGCACATTGCCGATTTGCTCCCAGTTCACCAAGTCGGTGCTGTGATAGATGGGCACGCCGGGGAAGTATTGGAATGTGGAATTGACGACATAGTAGTCATTCCCCACACGGCAAATCGACGGGTCGGGGTTGAAACCCGGTATGACAGGATTCAGATAGGCTCCTGCGGGCTGTGCCGTGAGCTGCAGCGCCATTAAGATGCTAGCAGCGAGCCATGTCAATCGATGAAACTTCATTTTGTGCACAACTGGTTATTAATAGCTGAATTCAACATGGCAGCTCTCATCGCTGGAGTTGGTACTCAGGTAGGCACGGAAGGTACCGGGTTCAACGGTCCAGCCGTGGATAGCTTCGCTATAGTATTTCAGGTCATCGAGCGTAATGGTAAACTCGGCCATCTTGGTCTCGCCGGGAGCAAGGTCGAGTTTGACGAAGTTCTTGAGCTCCTTGCGCGGGCGGTCAACGCTGCACTCCATATCGCCGATGTAGAGCTGCACGATTTCCTTGCCTGCCACCTTGCCCGTGTTGGTCACAGGAACGCTCACCATGATGGGAGCGTCGTTGGTGATATGGGCCGAGGTGAGGGTAGGTTCGCCATACATGAAGGTGGTGTAGCTCAGGCCGTAGCCAAAGGGGAACTGCGGCTCAACCTTGCGGGTGTCGAAGTGACGATAGCCGATGTAGATGCCCTCGCTGTAGTAAACCTGCTTATTCTCGCCGGGATAGGCCTTCTGGCCATATTGATAGTAGGGATAGTCCTCGATGGTCTTGGCGAAGGTGACGGGCAGTTTGCCGCTGGGGTTTACCTTGCCGCTGAGCACGCCGGCCAACGCGTCACCACCCATCGAGCCCAGGTACCAGCAATGCAGCAGGCCCTTGATCTTGTTGAGCCAAGGCATGGCATAGGGGTTGCCGCCAAAGGTGATGACAATGATATTCTTCTGGATTTTGGCCAGGCCCTCGATGAGCTCGTTCTGTTCAAATGACAGGTCATAGCCCAGGCGGTCGCCGTTCTCGCAGTCTTCCTTGTGATTCTTGTTCAAGCCGCCGATGTAGATGATGAGGTCGGCCTCTTTGGCCTTGAGCAGGGCCTCTTCTCTCAGGCGCACGCGCTCCGAGGGGGACACTTCGTCCACATGGTCATACAGGGCACGGCCCGAGAGATAACCCTGGGCATAATCCACCTTGTCGCCATAGAGTTTCTTGATGGCCTCGAGCGGGCTGATGTCGCGCAGGGTCTTGAGCTCCGATGAGCCGCCGCCCTGAGTGAGGCTGCGGGTGGCGTTCTCGCCCACGACAAGAATCTTCTTGTAACGTTCGGGGACGATGGGCAGAATTTTCTTCTCGTTGCGCAGCAGGGTGATGCCTTCCTCGCCGATGGCTTGGCAGGCTTCGTAGTGGTCCTCGCTGCATTGCTTGCCGATGGCCTTGTCGGGGTTCATGCAGGTGCGGAACATGGTGCGCAGCACGCGGCGGACCTTGTCGTCGAGATAGGACACGTCGAGTTTGCCCTCTTTGATGAGTGTCTCCATCGGGCGGGCCATATAGTAGTCGTCGTAGGTATATTCCGATTCTTTGGTCTTGCCGTCGGTATAAGAGCCCATTTCGATGTCGAGACCTCCAGTGGCGGCCTGCCAGGTATCGGTCGTGCCGCCCCAGTCGCTGACGACGGCTCCGTCAAATCCCCACTGGCGCTTCAAGATGCCGTTGAGCAGCGAGTCGTTGTTGCAGCAGTGGATGCCCTGCCACATGTTGTAGCTGCCCATGATGCTCCACACGTGGGCCTCCTCGACGGCTTTCTTGAAGGCGGGCAGGTAGATCTCGTTGATGGCACGTTCGCTGGCGTTGACGTTGGCAGCAAAGCGGTCCACCTCCTGGTTGTTCAAGAAGAAGTGTTTGAGGCAGCAGGCCACGCCGTTTGCCTGGGCTGCCTTGATGTAGGGCACTACCATTTCGCCGGCCAGATAGGGGTCTTCGCCCATATATTCAAAGGCGCGGCCGTTCAATGGCAGGCGGGCCATGTTCACGCCGGGGCCCAGCAAGATGTCCTTGCCGCGGAAGGCGAACTCCTCGCTCAGGGCGTTGCCGTAGAGTGCTGACAAGTCACGGTTCCAGGTTGCTGCCAGGCAGGTGAGCGACGGGAAGGCCACGATGCTGTCGTTGGTCCACTTGGCAGGTGACCAGGTGTTCCATTCCAGCTCCTCGCGTACGCCGTGGGGGCCGTCGTCCATGTTGAGCTGGCGGATGCCCAGGCGGGGCACACCGGCGCTGGTGAACTTACTCTGGGCATGAATCACTTGGATTTTCTCATGCAGCGTCATGCGCGACAGCGCATCCTCGACGCGTTGCTCAAGGGGGGCATTGTTATCCAGGTAAATCGGCTTGTTTTTTTGTGCCGATACGGTGGTCGTTGCCAGCATCAGGGCTATGGCAATGGTCGAAATTAGTCTTTTCATTATCTCTTGTTTTAGTTATTCGTCTTTTGTTATTACCCCACACATTACAGTTTGACGGTCACTTGCTTGCCGTTGTACGCTACCATCTGCCCTGCGGGATTCTCGAGGTCGAGCTCGCGGGGATTGTCGCGGGTGATGGCAACGACGTTGAAGCGGCGCTGCTTGAGCATACCCTTGAAGTTGCCCTTGCGTTCGCCAATGGTGAGCGTGCGAGTGGTTTCGTCGTATTTGAAGTCGATGGTGGCATATTTGCCTTTCTCGTAGTTATAGTTGGTACCCTCGTCCTCATAGAGCTGGAACTGGCCGTCGGCACCGGTGTAGACATACAGGTTGATGAGCTCGGCGGGTTTCTCGTCGCTCCACTGCATCTCGGGACCGAAAGGGATGATGCTGCCTTCACGCACATAGACGGGTATGCGGCCATAGGGGGCATCGACGATGAGTTTTTGGCCACCGTTGATGAATTCGCCGCTGTACAGGTCATACCAGCCGCACTGCTTGGGGAAGTAAACCTGGCGGTTGCGGGCTTTGTAGGTGGCGACAGGGCAGGCCATGAAGGCGGGGCCGAACATCCACTGGTCGGGGATGTCGAGCACGTTCTTGTCGTCGGCAAAGTCCATCACCAGTGCACGCATGAGCGTGTAGTCCTTAAAGTGTGCCCAACCGGCCATCGAGTAGAGGTAGGGCATCATGCGGTAACGCAGCTTGTGGTAATAGACGATGCTCTCATGGGCGGGATGACCCTCGGGGGCGATGTTCCACACCTCTCGCAGGGGCCATTGGCCATGGGCACGGTACAGGGGAATGAAGCAACCGAACTGGTTCCAGCGGGCTTGCAGCTCGCGCCATTCGGTCAGGTCACTGTTCTCGTGGCCCGTTTGGTCAAACTCTTGTTGAGCGGCCACATAGCGGTTCTCGACGCAGAAACCGCCCTGGTCCATGCCCCAGAAGGGGATGCCCGACATTGAGAAGTTGAGGCCTGCAGTCATCTGTGCCCTCATGTCTTCCCAACGGGTGCCGATGTCACCGCTCCAGGTGGCGGTCGAGTAGCGCTGTTCGCCTGCAAAGCCACTGCGGGTGAGCAGGAACACGCGCTTGTTGTTGCTCGTGGCACGCTGGCCGGTATAGATGGCGTCGGCGTTGACGATAGAGTAGGCGTTGAAATATTCGGTCGACGAACCCAGGGCTGTGGGGCCTGACAGGGCTTTGCGGTACCACATGGGTGTGCAGTCGCGTATGTTGGGCTCGCTGGCGTCCATCCACCAGGCGTCGATGCTTTGGCCGTATTTGGTGTACAGATTGTCGTCCATCTGTTTCCAGAACAGTTTGCGGGCACCCGCATCATAGGCATCATAGAACGAACCGCGGAATCCCAGCCAATCGTGGATGTCGTCAACGATGGCTTGCTTGTAAATCCAGCCTTTGGCATCAAGTGCCTTGTAATTGTCGACGGTCTCATAGAATTTGGGCCAGACGCTGATCATGAATCGGCCGCCCATGGCGTGCACCGAGTCGAGCATGGCCTGCGGGTTGGGGAAGCGCGAGGCTTCAAAGGTGTGGTCGCCCCAGTTCTCCAGTTTCCAGTAATTCCAGTCCTGCACAATGTTGTCGACGGGGATGCGGCGGTTGCGGAACTCGGCAAGCGTCTGCTCGATGTCTAGCGAACTCTTGTAGCGCTCGCGGCTCTGCCAGAAGCCCAGCACCCACTTGGGATACAATGAAGCCTTGCCCGTGAGGGTGCGGTAGCCCGAGATGATTTCGTCAAAACTCTGACCGGCGATGAAATAGTAGTCCATGTCGCGGCTCATCTCGCTCCACACGGTGAGTTGCTCACGTTCGGCAGCGCTGCGGGGTGCCGACACGCGCAGTCCACAATAAGACACGTCGCCGTCGGGTTGCCACTCGATGCGCAGCTGCGTCTTTTTGCCTGAAGGCACCTGGGCGGTAAATTTCCATGCGTTGGGGTTCCATGCCGTGCGCCAGCGCTCGGGAACCACTTCCTCGCCGCCAATGTACACCTTGATGTAGCCGGCATAGTAGAGGATGAACTGGCGCAGCGTCTCGCTCACGCGTCCCTTGGGCTCGATGAAGCCTTCATAGACCACCGTCGCGCCGTTCAGGGCAAAGCCCTTCGGCAGGTTTTTGATGCCGCCGGGCTCGGTCAACTTGCCCAGTTCCGATCCTGCGGGCATGTCAAACTCAAAATAGAGGGAGTCTTCGCCGCGCACCAGGCGTTGGCCGTTCTTGTCGGTATAGGTGCCCGTCAGGCTGCCTTTCTTGCCGTGCTTGTCATAGAGGTTGAAGGCTCGGTTGAGCTGCAGGTAGTCCTCGGGGTTGCCAAAGCGGCAATAGCTGTAGCTGTCCCACAGGATGCCGTAGCCGTTGGTGCTCAGCACCATGGGCACGCTCACCTTGGTATTATACTGGAACAGGTCCTCGTTCTTGCCCTTCATGTTGAGTTCACCGGACTGGTGCTGTCCCAGGCCATAGAGCGCCTCATCTTGGTTCTCGAACTTGAGCGTCCAGGTCAAGCCCTTGCTCTGTTCGTCTGTAAGGGTGCCGACGCCGATTTCGCGCTCGGGCACCTTGAATGGCTTGAACGATTTACCGCCCACGGCCTCAGTCGCCAGGACCTTGCCGCCCTCGTCGGTGAACTTGATGCGGCCGTCGGCCTTGTTGACGGTAGCCGTCACGTTCTTGGCCTTGATGCAATAGCTGTCGCCATTGTCGGTGACTGTGAACTTGGGCTTGGCCGTCTGCGGCACAATCATCAGACTGGCCGGCTTGGTCGGCAGTTGTGCCTCGCAGGTGGCCTGCACGCGCACGATGTTGTCATTCACAACTTGCAGGCGTACCACGCGGGCGGCACCTGCCTGAGCATTCTCGATGTCGATTGTCACGAAGTTGCCTTCGGCCTTGACAGCGGCCTGTGCCACAGTGGCATACAGCGCAAATGCCGTCATCAAAAACAGTTGTATGGCTATTTTCATCTTAAATTACGCAATAAACGTACAAATTTACTAATAAATTCCAAAAAATCCCGCATTTCATAAGTTATTTATCTTTAATTTAGCCAAATGCCAGCCTTGGCACAAGCAGTATACATGCCGTCACCATGTGCCCATTCTGCCACATCGTGACATCGTCGACTTGATGCGCAAGAACGAGAACTCGTTCCCGCATTTCCGCAATTCAAACACCTACAAACTCTTCGAGCCTGCTATATTCGAGAATAAGAAGAAAGCCTCCGGCTATTTCTTCTAATTCTCGAAGTTTAGAGTTTAGAGATTAGAGAGATTTGTCGGCCCGAAATGAGAAATATTGTGTACCTTTGCGTGTTCATAAGAGAATCACAATGAAAAATATCATTCAATACTTGTATTATCGTATAGCTCATGCTTTGTTAAATCTCAATCAATGGGAAAAAGACTACTATGATGTTCATGCCATGACTTATTTGTCATTATGCATTGTGTCCAACATTGCTCTTATAACAATGCTCATCTGTGAATGGGTATTCAATATATCTATTCATGATTCATATTTGTTTTATAGTAAGTATTTAGTTGCCATTGTCATAATATGTATGATTGTAATATGGAGAATATGGCCCGATGATAAAACTTATGAATTGTTGGATCAGAAATATAAGGGAGAAAAGCATCGAGTCATTAAAGGATGGTTGGTTTTTATTTATTGTATTCTGTCTTTTTTCTCATTCATTGCCGTTATTATTATATTTGCTTAAAGCAGTATGACAAATCTCATTCAATATGTTTACTTTCGAATAGCTAGTGTGTTCTGGAATGCCAGTTCATGGGGCAGAAATACATATCATGGCTACACATCAGTGGTTTTGGAAACATGTATTGTTTTCAATGTTTTGCTGATTTTTTCAGTATTACGTTATGCAATTACAGGTGCTTATCCAAGTGAAACCATCGATTTTTTCTTAAAGACAATTTATATCCCCCTGATGATAGTGAGCGTTTTCTTTTTTCCGTCAAAGGACAAAAAAGATTACAAGAAGCTAGAAACTAAATATAAAAATGACCAGTATAGAGAACTTAATGGCTGGCTGATTGCCATATATTGCATTCTGTCCTTTTTTTCTGTTGTCATTGTATCGTGTGTTTGGTAAATCGTCAAACTACACTTTTCCTTTGTCTTTTACGCATAGTGGCGGTTACCGTACCTTCGCAGTACGATAACCGCTTTTATTATGCAACGAGGCAAACTTGTATCCCCTTATAATCTGCAGTCTATCAAGTGGAATTTACTGCTGCAGCATAACTATGTGGCGTGTTATATGCTTAGAAGAATTGGACGCAGACGGGCTTGCTTAGGGGGATGTCTTGATGGGTGTCGGTGAGGAGGCCTGTGTCGCTGTCACGCTTGAAGACTTGAATCTTGTTGCTGTCGCGGCAGCAGCACAACAGGAAACGGCCGTTGGGCGTGATGTTGAACATGCGGGGATGGGCTGCTGTGGGCTGGTAGCCGATGCGTGTGAGCAGTCCCGTTTGGCTATCAACGGCAAAGATGGCGATGCCCTCGGCTTTCAGACGATTGCTGGAATACAGAAATCGACCGTCGGGACTGAGATGTATATCTGCTCCGCCTCGCGCTCCCACGCTATCCGAGACGATTTCCTGGAGCGTTTCTAACCGGCCTTCATGATAGGCGAATACCGTCACCTTGCCCGATAGTTCACTCATCAGATAGGCAAATCGGCCATCGTTGCAGAACGTCAGATGACGAGGCCCGGAATCGGCGCTGACATAAGCGGCCACGCCGTTCTCTATTACATCTTGCCCCTCGATGCGGAACGACAGGATACGGTCTGCGCTGAAGTCCGTAGCCAACACATATTTCCCGTCGGGCGTGAAACAGGCGCAGTGAACGTGGGGAGCCTGCTGCCGTGCAGGGTCGGGACCTCCTGTTGCTCCTGGGCATTTCATGGCGAGTTCTGCCAGCGTTCCGCATTGTTTCAGCTGGAACACGCTCATCGAGCCCCCTGAATAGTTGGCAGTGAGGGCAAGGTCGCCGTTGGTGGCCACATAACAGGGGTCTTCACCCTCGGTAGGCGCAGTATCAATAAGGCGCATGCCGCCGTTCTTGGTTATTCTTACAATGTTGAGCGAGGCCTTCTCGTCATGGGTCTCGCTGACCACATATATCAGCCGGTCATCACGAGATAGGGTCAGATAAGAAGGATTCCTCATTTCAAGAGAATTCAGCACCTCGGCTTCGCCGGTCTCCTGATTGAACCGGTAGGAATAGACACCCTTGCTGCCGCCGTCGGTGTACGTCCCAACAAACATCATTTCCACCTCTTGGGCCTGCACTATACCGATGCAGGACAATAGCATGATTAATGCACTCTTCAGTTTCATATATGATTCGTTTTATCTTATTGCTATAACTTCCAACCATGATTGCCATGGTAAATCATCAGGCGGGTCATGCCGCCGTCGATGCAGATGTTCTCGCCCGCGATGAAGCCCGCTTTTTCGGAACAGAGGTATACTCGTTTTGATGGATTTTTAAACCTTCTCGATGAGGGTACTAATTCTTGGCACCCTCCATAATTCCCTGCAGAATCCAGGGCGCTTTCACCTTCATGCCATGCTTACGGTCAAATATGCCATATTTCTCTTCACCGTTACCAAAGGCATTGTTGTCCCAAACAAAGGTCGAGAAACCGCGCTTGCGTGCCTCGCTGACGAGGAACTTGCAATAATAAGTCATGTTCTCATGTATCTTGTCAATCTCGCCAGCCTTGAAGTGGTCGGTCACACCCCACTCGCCGATGATGACGCCCAGACCCTTGTCGGCCCATGTGCGGGCTGCGCGGTCCAGCAAGTCGGTCATGGTTTGCTCGTTGCTGGCGGGCACTTCGCCATACTGGCGGTAGGCGTTTCCCCAATAGTAGAACTTTTCCTGGCCGGCATATTCCCAAGGCGAGTAGTAATGGAACTCAACGCTCATGTAGTTGTTGCCGTTGCCCTCGATGTCGGTAGGGATGATGAAACCGCCATCGTTGAGGCCAAATTCCGGGTTGCATACATAGGTCTGCACAATCAGGTGGCGCTTTGTGTTATTGCCTCCTGTTGAGCGCACCACGTCGATAAATGTCTGGTTATAGGCATTCTGCACCTCGAGATTCTCGGTCTCGGGCTTGCCCCAATTATCGGGGAGGTGGACCTCGTTGGTGCCGGCAAAAGCGACGCGGTAATCATAATCAGCAAACTCGTTGGCTATATTGAGCCACAAGAGCGCCAGTTTTTGGCAGTTCTCCTGCTGAAAACGATGCGTCGGGCGGCCTTCAAGCCATTGGTCGTGATGGGTGTTGATCATGACCTTTAAGTCATTCTCAAGGCACCAATCCACCACTTCCTTGATACGCTTTACCCATGCCTTATCAATACTCATGGTCTGAGTGTTGGTGATATGGAACTGCCAGCGCACCGGGATGCGGATGGCATTAAAGCCGGCCTTCTTAATGGCCTTGATGGTCTTGCGGGTCACCTTGGGGTTACCCCAGGCGGTTTCGGCCTTTAGGGAATTGTCGGACAAACCGATATCCATTGATTTATGGGTTGCTGAACACTCAAACTGGTTACCAAGGTTCCATCCAGCTGTCACTTCGCTGTTCCACTGCTTGGCCGTCGGCTGAGCAAGGCAAACTTGTCCGCACAACAGTACTGTAAATAATATAAAATGCAATCTCATAATTTAATTGTTAATAAGTGAAACCATTGACCGACAGTGCGATAGCATGAGCCCTTAGCGACAAAAACATCACCGCCGACAGACATATATACTGAATGGCCAATCTCTTCATTTTTAATCCATTGACTTGAGTATAGTTTTTTTCAAGTACTGCAAAAATAACACCTTTTTTCCTCACAGCAAATAAAACCCCACAGAATCAATGTCTTTTGTCTTAAGGTAGCAATGATTCCGTAGGGATGAAAAACGGAACATCCAACCGGTTTTACACTTCAAGCGCCACGTCGATTAAGTTTCCGATTTCATTTCTTTGCTTGTTGATCTTTCGTGGTGTCCTTTTTAGAGGCTAGGTGCTCGCTGATTTCTTTACCGATGTCGATCACAGCGATAAGCCGGGCCAGGTTGTCAATAATTTTCAAAAGTCGTCTCATAATGTTGTTGTTATTGTAATTAGTTGTTAATAAAAGTGTTAATTAAATCTCAGTATATATATAAGGCGACTATGGCATATGGGAAATGGGCAAACCGATAGGATGAAACGATTTATTTTGCTAAATTTGCAGCAGTTTGCATTATTCACGTGTTTAATTAATGATAAATATGGAAAAAGAATCATTACTCTTTAGGATGCTTGTCCTGGTGACGGCCGTGATGTGCGCCCTTGGCGTCAGTGCCCAAGAGGCCTATGCCGTGTACACGTCTGAGAACACGACACTGTCGTTCTACTACGACAATGATCGCAGTAGCCGCACCGGCACGACCTACGACTTGAACGAGGGCGCCACCGATACCGGTTGGGACACCGACGGCACCGATGTCAATGTGACCAAAGTTGTCTTTGACCCCTCGTTTGCTGATGCCCGCCCGACGACCACCTACGGCTGGTTTTATGAAATGAAGAGCCTTCAATCCATCACGGGCATGGAGTACCTGAACACCAGCGAAGTGACCAATATGGCTTATATGTTTAGTGACTGTGGAAATTTGACGAGCCTTGACTTGAGCCACTTTAACACGTCCCAGGTGACCATTATGCATGACATGTTCGAATTCAGCAGTGGACTGACGAGTCTTGACTTGAGCCGTTTCAACACGTCCAAGGTGACTGATATGGAAAACATGTTCTCAGAATGTACCAGTCTGCAGACCATCTATGTGGGCAGTGGCTGGAACACTACTGCCGTGGAATTATCTAGATGGATGTTCCTAGACTGTAACAGCTTGGTGGGCGGCCAGGGCACGACCTGGGACATGTCCAACCCGATGGACAAGACCTATGCCCACATCGATGGTGGCCCCAGCAACCCTGGCTACTTCACCGAGAAGGTTCCCGAGGCCTATGCTGTGTACACATCTGACAACACGACGCTGAAGTTCTACTACGACAACGATCGCAGTAGCCGCACAGGCACGACCTACGACTTGAACGTTGGCCCCTCCGATCCCGGTTGGGTTGCCGATTTCACCAATCTCAATGTGAAGCAGGTGGTCTTTGACCCCTCGTTTGAGGCTGCCCGCCCGACGAGTACCTTCTACTGGTTCTCCGGAATGAGGAACCTTGAAGCCTTCACTGGTCTGGAGCACCTGAACACCAGCGAGGTGATACGCATGGATAACATGTTCAACCGCTGCTATAAGTTGACGAGCCTGAACCTGGAAAAATTCAACATGTCCAAGGTGACTGACTTGAGTGAAATGTTCAGGAACTGCAGTGCGCTGCGGACCATCTACGTGAGCGATGGCTGGAAAATGAGTGAGATGGCTCTCACTGGCTCTCATAATGTGTTCAAGGACTGCACCAGTCTCGTGGGAGGCAAGGGCACGGCCTATGATGCAGCCCATGTGGATGCCGACTATGCCCACATCGACGGCGGAACCGACAACCCGGGCTACCTCAGTGCAAGAACCATGCCCTATGCCTGCTACACGCCAACCGACTTTACGCTGACGTTCTACTGCGATGACCTGCGCTATAGCCGCGAGGGCACAACCTATGACCTGAACACGGGTGATGGCACTCCCGCTTGGTCGGATTCAAATGACCCAATCGTCGAACAAGTGACTAACGTGGTCTTTGACCCCTCGTTCGCCGATGCCCGCCCGACGAGTACATCTGCATGGTTTCGTGATATGGAAAATCTCAGGTCCATTACGGGACTCAGTTACCTGAACACCAGCGAGGTGACCAATATGGGTGAAATGTTCTATGGCTGTATAACATTGGCGAGCATTGATATGAGCCATTTCAACACGTCCAAGGTGACCAATATGCAAAATATGTTCACTGCCTGCTATGGGCTGACGAGCCTTGACTTGCGCAGTTTCGACACGCGCAATGTGACCGACATGAGCGAGATGTTCTACTTCTGCACCAACTTGCTGAGCACTAACCTGAGCAGTTTCAATACGTCCAATGTGACCGATATGCACTGGATGTTCTTTAACTGCTACGGTCTGCGCACCATCTATGCGGGCAATGATTGGAACACAGCGGCTGTAGCAAACGCCATGTTAATGTTCTATAACTGTACCAGTCTGGTGGGCGGTCAGGGCACGACCTATAATGAATCCAACCCGAGGGACGATACCTATGCCCACATCGACGGCGGCCCGAGCAACCCGGGTTACTTCACTGAATGGAAAGAGGCCTATGTTGTGTACACCGAGGAGAACACGACGCTGACGTTCTACTGCGACGACCAGCGTGATTCCCGCTCAGGCAGGATATACGACTTGAACGAGGGTATTATCCCTCCCGGTTGGGTAAATGATAACACTAATCAGCAGGTGACGCAGGCCGTCTTTGACCCCTCGTTCGCCGATGCCCGTCCGACGACCACCTGCGGATGGTTTGATGGCATGAATAGCCTGCAGTCCATCTCGGGCATGAATTATCTGAACACCAGCGAGGTGACCACGATGATTCGTATGTTTGCTAACTGCAGCCAATTGACGAGCCTTGACGTGAGCAACTTCAACACCGATAAGGTGGCCTATATGGCAGGAATGTTCAATTCCTGTACAAAAATAACGAGCCTGGACCTGTACAGTTTCAACACCTCCAATGTGACCAACATGCTCGAGATGTTCAATGGATGTTCCAGTCTGCAAACCATCAATGTGAGTGATGGTTGGAGCACCGCTGCCTTGAGCGAAGACTATCTGATGTTCATGGACTGCAGCAGCCTCGTTGGCGGTGAGGGCACGGCCTACGATGCCAACCACGTGACTGCCTCCTATGCCCACATCGACGGCGGTGCCGACAACCCCGGCTACTTGACCGATCCCTATGCACGTAAGGCTTATGTAGTGTTCACGGCTGAGGACGAGACGCTGACGTTCTACTACGACCACCTGCGCGGCACCCGCTCGGGCACGATCTACAACCTGAACACGGGAAGAAACAACCCCGATTGGTATGATGATCAAACCTGTATGCAAGTGAAGTATGCGGTCATTGACCCCTCGTTTGCCGATGCCCGCCCGACGACCACCTACAGCTGGTTTCTCGATATGGAGTTACTTGAGTCTATCACAGGCTTGGAGTACCTGAACACCAGTGAGGTGACCAATATGGAATATATGTTCTCTGCTTGCAACGAATTGACAAGCCTCGACTTGAGTCACTTTAACACCGAAGAGGTGACCTTTATGGGAGGTATGTTCATTCACTGCAATAAAATTAAGAGTCTTGACTTGAGGAGTTTCAACACTGCCAAGGTGAGAGGCATGAGAAATCTTTTCGCTCTATGTCACGCACTGCAAACCATCTATGTCGGCGATGGTTGGAGCACCGCGTCGGTGAGTGACGACTTTCAGATGTTCATGGAATGCAACAGCCTCGTTGGCGGTATGGGTACGACCTTCGATCCCGCCCACATCAGGTCGGAGTATGCCCACATCGACGGCGGTCCCGACAATCCCGGCTACTTCACGGGAAATGAGGCCTATGCTGTGTACACGGCCGAGAACACGACGCTGACGTTCTACTACGACATCGATCGCAGCAGTCGCGCTGGCACGACCTACGACTTGAACACGGGATATAACAGGCCTGGTTGGCAAACTGACGAGACCTATGAGACTGTGACCAAGGTGGTCTTTGACCCGTCGTTCGCCGAGGCTCGCCCGACGTCCACCAACGGTTGGTTCCATGTTATGAGAGAACTTGAATCCATCACTGGCCTGCGCTACCTGAATACCAGCGAGGTGACCAATATGGAAGAAATGTTCTGTTACTGTCTTAAATTGACGAGTCTTGACTTGAGCCATTTCAATACAGCCAAGGCGACAAAAATGTACGGCATGTTCGATGGGTGCAGTGGCCTGACAACTCTTGATTTGAGTGGTTTCAACCCGCCCAGGATGGCCGAGACGTCTAGTATGTTCGCATACTGCACTAATCTGAGGACCATCTACGGACGTAATTGGGACACCAGTATCGTGTCGAACTCACAGAATATGTTCTATAGATGCAACAGTCTTGTGGGCGGCCAGGGCACAACCTATGACCCCAACCACATCGACAAGGCCTATGCCCACATCGACGGCGGCCCCGACAACCCTGGCTACTTCACCAAGAAGCCTGACCGGGGCGACGTGAACAGCGACGGCAGTGTTGACATCAGCGATGTGACAGCCCTTATCGACCTGCTGCTGGGCGGCGGCACCATCAGCAACCCCGTAGCCGACTGCAACCAGGACAGCAGCGTGAACATCAGCGACGTCACCGCCCTGATCGACTACCTGTTGTCTGGTACCTGGAATTAAAACTTCAGCAAAACCTAAAGTTTTCCCTCATGCTCATCCAGGGCGTGAGGGAATTTTCTGTTCATGGAGCGAAAAAAGCCGTCCAGCACCTTCGTTTGTGATGCTGACGGCAGTTGCGGCAATCAGTCGATATCCAGATTGCAGCATAACGGGGTATCATGGGCGCGAAATTGAACGTGAACAGCATGAAATGGGCAAACAGATGATGAGAATTGGAAATACTTTATTACCTTTGTGGGTCAAACCTCGCAAGTAATACCAAACAGCAAACAATAATATTAACCAATAAATCCTGATAACTATGAGCAAGAAACAACTCTTTAGACTCTTCGCCCTCGTGGCGGCCATGATGTGCGCCCTGGGCATGCAGGCTGCTGTCGAGGCCTATGCCAACTACACGCCGTCGAATACGACGCTGACGTTCTACTACGATAACCAGCGTAGCACCCGCACTGGCACGACCTATGACTTGAACACTGGCTACAGCTCCCCTGGGTGGTACTTGGATGGCACCTACACCAGTGTGACCCGAGTGGTCTTTAAATCCCCATTCGTCATTGCCACTCCGACGACCACGTACAGCTGGTTTTGTGATATGGAGAATCTTCAATCCATCACCGGAATCGCCTACTTAAACACTAGTGAGGTGACCAATATGGGTTGGATGTTCGGTGGTTGTTCTTCTTTGAAGAATCTTGACCTGAGTTTCTTCAACACGGCCAAGGTGACTGATATGCGATGTATGTTCTATAATTGTGAATCTTTGATGAGCCTTGACTTGAGCCACTTTAATACGGCTAATGTAACTGATATGTATGGCATGTTCGACCATTGTGAATCTCTAGCAAGTCTTAATGTGAGCAATTTCAACACCGCTAATGTGACCGATATGAGATACATGTTCCGAAATTGTAAACTTTTGACAAGCCTCAACGTGAGCAACTTCAATACGGACAACGTGACCAGCATGGGTGACATGTTCAGTAATTGCTGTGGCTTGACGAGTCTAGACTTAAGAAATTTCAATACGTCCAACGTGACCAACATGGAAAGCATGTTCTGGGGGTGCAGTGCCTTAACAAATCTTGACGTGAGCAGTTTCAACACCGCTAATGTGACCAATATGGGTATCATGTTTAGTGATTGCAACAGTTTAACGAGCCTCGACGTAAGCAACTTCAATACGGCCAACGTGACCACAATGAACAGGATGTTCGAAAATTGTTCAGCCTTGACGAGCCTTGACTTGAGCAGTTTCAAAACTGCCAAGGTGACCAATATGAAATGGATGTTTTTTGATTGCACTAACCTGAATACCATCTATGTGGGCGACGGCTGGAGCACGGCGGCCGTGACGAGTTCCGATTATATGTTCTATTATTGCACCAAATTGGTGGGCGCCTTGGGCACGGTCTATGATGGCAACCACGTGGACAAGGCCTATGCCCACATCGACGGCGGTTCCAGCAATCCGGGCTATTTCACCGCTCCTGACTTGCTTGACGATGCATTGAACGTCGAGGGCAGCAACATCCACTTCGAGTCCACGGGGGATTATCCCTGGACAGTTATACAGGAGGGTAGCCGCATGTATGCCCAGTCAGGCAACGCGGGCGTGGCAAACAGCTCCTCGGTGATGACGGCGACGGTAACCGCTGTCGAGGGCGATATTCTTGAGTTTGACTTCAAGGCCTGGGGCGAAGGCACATCAACGCTGCATGACAGATGCTCTTTCAGCATCAACGGCGTGGAGCAAATCGCTTACGGCGAGTATCAGAACGCTGGCTGGGAAACCTATTCCGTTTACTTGCCCGCAGGGGAATGCACGCTGGAATGGAGCTACACCAAGGACCTCAGCGTCAATAGACCGGGCGACTACTTCGCGGTGGACAATGTGGCTATCATCAGCGCTACGTCGCGTGGTGACGTGAACGGTGACGGCAGTGTGAACATTGCCGACGTGACTGCCCTGATTGACCTGCTGCTGGGCGGCGGTACCATCAGCAACCCCGTAGCCGACTGCAACCAGGACAGCAGCGTCAACATTGCCGACGTTACCGCCCTGATCGACTACTTGTTATCTGGCACTTGGAATTAAAACTTCATCAAAACCTCAGTTATATCCCTCATGCTCAATTGAACTGCACCCCAAAAGTTTTGTGTCTAACTTTTGGGGTGCAGTTCATAATCCGCTGTTGTCAAGCAGAATTAACTGTCCGATTATTACAGTTTCACGGCGTTGATGTCTACGAGGTCGTTGACGATGGCATAGATGGTCAGTCCTGCGGGGCTGTGTATCTGGAGTTTCTGGGCGATGTTGCGGCGGTGGGTGATGACGGTGTTGACCGAGATGCCGAGATGGGCCGCGATTTCCTTGTTGGCCATGCCTTGGACAAGGGCAATGATTACTTCCTTCTCGCGGCTTGAAAGTGTTTCCCGCCCTAGCGTGCCATCCTTGAAAACCATGTTGGTGATGTTTCGGGTCACGTCGCCGTGCTTGACGAGCCGCTCAAGGCGTCGGATGGCAGGGACAAAGATATGGTCCTCGACCAATGCGTGCTGGGATAGCCATTCCTCGTTCTCATAGATGTCGTGCAAGGCAGCGGTCAACTGGTTGTTGTGCAGTCCGTCTTGCGGCAGATACTTGATAATGAGTATTTTCAACTCTCTCAACTGCTGGTCGGTGGCTCCATGATGCTTGGAGAAGGTCTCCACGTTGTAGTCGCTGGCGGGTAGCCCCTCAAGGAGCTTTTCGACGTAAGGGAACAGCGTCTTTTGTTCATAGTTCATGTGACGGCGTATCTCATGGGCATAAGCGTCATAGAGTTTCATGATGAGCTGAGCCAAAGAGTTGTTTTCGTTGAGCGATTCCTCCAGCTCGCGGCGGATGTAGGGCAACTGGAAGTCGATGAAATAGGCATGGCTGGCCTCAAGATAATGCAATAGGGTAGAGGCTGAAATGCGCTCATCGTCTTCGGCGACCCCAATGCCGTTGATGGTAAAATTAACCACCGTCAGGAACGTGTGGGTATCCACACCATTGCTCTCACAGGTTTCACGAACAGTCTTGTCGCCAAAACCCAGGCTGATGCCAAAGCTTCCCAGCGCCTGCAACAGGTTATAGTTATCGCCAATGAGCGATATCATCTTGTCGTCGGCCTCATATATTTTCTGCTCTTTCATCGTTGTATGTGTTTTTATTCTGAGGCAAAATTAGCCTTCACTTCGATGCCTTGCAATCATCATAATTAGGTATTTATGACAAGAATTGCCCCCAAAAGTTAGTATTAACTTCTGGGGACGTGCGTATGAATTATTGTATGATAGAGAATTATTCTGAGAGCATGGTGACCTCGATGCAGCGTCCCGCGGCAAGCAGGCGCTGGGCCATGCGTTGCACATTGGCTGCGGTCATGTTTTCTACCATTTTGCAATAGTCACGGTCAAAGTCCACATCATCGTCCAGTTCATGCCAGATGATGTAACTCCAATAGTCATTAGTGATGGCCATTTGGGCATACTGTTTTGTAAGGTAGAGTTTCACCTTGTCCAAGCTGGACTCAAGAGGCCCGTTGTCCGCAATGTGCTGCAACTGTTGGTAGATAATCGGGTTGAGTTCCTCGTAGCGGCTGGGATCGGCATTATACGAAATCTTGAAGGATGCATTGGGCTGATCATCCTTAGCCAGCTCAAAGTCCACACTCACACCATATGTGCCGCCTTTCTCCTCACGCACCGAGTCGGTATAGGCGATGGAGAGGCATCGCTTCAGGAAATCCAGTTCTAGGTCGCTCTGTGCGGTAAATGGCACGTCGGCGGTGTAGAAGATGCTCACGTTGGCAAGCGGTGTCGCCATCTTCTTGGTGAACTTGTGTACTGATTGACCTCCAACAACTTGCGGGATATTGCTGTAATTGGTCTGCTCGTGTTTGCCTGTTGAGGGCAGCGTCGCCAGATATTGGCAGAGCAATTGGCGCAGTTCCTGCTCGTCATAGTTGCCGATGATGACCGTCTTGAAATTGGATGCGTCGTTAAATCGTTCTTGATAGATTTGCATGATGCGGTCATAGTTCACAAGGTCGAGTGTAGATTGCACGACAGGCTCCATACGCGGATGATGACCGTAAAGGATGGCACGGATGGAATCGTTATAGTCCACCTTGGGCGAGGCATTCCTATTGGTGAGGAATGAGCGGTTGCGGCTGATGAACTCGTTAAATGCCGTGGTGTCACGTCGTGGTGAGGTGAAGTACAGGTGAGCCAGCTCAAACATGGTCTTCATGTCTTTCACCGATGAGGAACCATTGATGCTCTGGCTCTTGGAGCCAATTGACGGGCTGACGCGTACCGACTTGCCCATGAGCATCTTGCGCAGCGTGAGGATGTCAAAATCCCCCACACCCGCCTCGTTCACAGCGCTTGAAATGAGGCTGAAGTTGGGGATATCCTCGTCGCCGTAGAGCGAGGTGCCGCCTTCGCCCTCCATTTCCAGAGAGACGGCATCAGCGTTGAAATCGGTTTTGCGGGTATAGACCTTCATGCCGTTAGACAGGGTAAACTCGGTAAAACCATGCTTATAGGGCTTCTCGCTGACAATTGTTCCAGGCTGGGGCAGTTGGTCAATCAGCCTGTCGGCCAACTGCTGCTCGGTGTAAGGTGCATAGTTGAGGCGTTGGGTAGCTAGAATGACCTGCTCAATCTGGGCCTCACTGGGAAGAATCACTTCCTGCTTGTCGGGGGCGTACATGACCACGACTTGGTTCTGGTCAGTAATCAGGTCACGTGTTGCTGCATTGACCTCATCAAGGGTAACGTCGCGGTCCAGTTTGCGGGTATTCTCCAATTCGTACTCAACTGACACCAGCGGCTCTCCCGTCAGGAAATGGCTCACGCAGGCGTTGACATAGTGCGAGTTGCGGTAGTCATCGCGCATGTTATAGCGACGCTCGGCGGCATTGAGGAAGAGTTTCTTGGCGCGTTCCAACTCGCCCTGGGTAAAGCCATGCTGGCGAGCCTGCTCGGCAATGCCCACAGCGGCGATGATGCCACCTAGGATGTTGTCCTGCTTGCAACTGATGCTCAAGGCAAAGGCCTCCTTGGTGCGGCTGATGAAGAATGTAGAGGCACGTCCCGTAGCGCTTTGGACGGGAGAGCCGGGTTGCTGACTCAATTCGGCAAAACGGTCATTGAGCATGGTGCTGATGAGGTCGTCGATGTAGCTGTCGCGCAGGTAGGCCTCGCTGTCTTTCTCGTTGTCGGGCGTGGCGTCACGTTTTTGGTACAGGTGGCACAGCACGATGGGCTGTTCGGCGTCCTTCTTGATGGCGACAATCATCTTGTCATTATCACCCACGGGATAATAGACGCGCTCGGCGGGTTTCTTGGGCATGGGAATGGACGAGAACACTTTCTTGATTTTCTTTTCCATCTTGTCCACATCGATGTCACCCACGACTACGATGGCCTGCAGGTCGGGGCGGTACCATTTCTGGTAATAGTCGCGCAAGTCCTGGTAGGGGAAATGGTCAACGATGTCCATCGAGCCGATGGGCATGCAGTCCTCATATTTTGTCCCTTGATAGATGATGGGCAGGACATCCTCCTGCATGCGTTGCACGGCCATTCCAGTTCGGCGGGTGCGCCATTCCTCGTGGATAACGCCGCGTTCCTTGTCAATCTCTTCGTCCTCGAGCAGCAGGTAGTGGCTCCAGTCGTGCAGTACCAGCAGGCAAGAGTCAATGATGCCCTCGCGAGTGAGTGGTGCTGAGCCGATGTGATAGACCGTCTGGTCGATCGAGGTATAGGCATTGAGGTTAGCACCGAATTTCACACCGATGCTCTCGCACCAGGGTACGATGCCGGGCTTGCCGTTCTTGCCAGGAAAGTTTTTGGTGCCGTTAAAGGCCATGTGCTCCAGGAAATGAGCCAAACCGCGCTGACGGGGCTCCTCAAGGATGGACCCTACACGTTGCGCGATATAGAAGTCTGCTAGGCCGGCCTCCTTGGCATTGTGGCGGATGTAATAAGTCATCCCGTTCTTGAGCGTGCCCTTTCTCACATCAGGGTCTTGAGGCAACTGGGCTGCCACCCATGAGGGCAGCAGCACCAGTGCTATAAGAAATAATAAATACTTCTTCATTGATATTAATTGTTGAGCAACGAAGCGGGAGCCTCGGGAATGAAGTCGTTGGTCGAGTTGTTGGTGTCAATGTACTTGCCATTGGCGTCCTGCTTGCGGATTACCGACTTGTTGAAGCGGGTCTCGTCACGATCTACCTTACCACAGTAGGACCAACCGGCATCAATCGAGGCATCGAGCACGTTCCACTCGCGTACCGATTCAACGCTCAGGTTCACGCCGTCGAGAATCCACTCGTTAGGCACCTTGTAGATACCGCTCTTGGTCATTTCCTTCGAGAAGTCACCGAATACGAACAGATAGGTGGCGTCATAGACGTAGTTCTCCAGCCAATCTTCCTTGCTGGTCTTCATCTTAGCGATGGCCATCGAATTGAAACCACGGCTGTGGAACTGGTAAACAGTAGCCGTGTAGCAATACCATTTGTCCAGGTTGGGGGCCTCACCATCGGGGTCGGTGAAGTTGGGGTTGGATGTCTCGTCATAGAACTCAAAGTCAGCGTTACTCAAGTCGATGGAGTTGGGCTGCTCGGTGGTGTGGTTGATGGCGTTGACGGCCAGTTTGAGACTCTGACCAGGTTCAACGGGAACGCTCTTGCCGTTGCCGGGAATCATGTAGCAGGCCTGTACCGAGAAATGGGTAGACATGATGTCGGGGGTGTAGTCCTCCTTGGTGGTCGTCAGGAAGGCTGACTCAAGCACGGCGATGCTGTCGGCATACAAAGTGACGTCAGAGTTGTTGGTGATGATGATGTACTGGTCACCGCTGTAGGACCTTCCATCGCTTGTCGATGAACCGGTAAAGAATATCTCACTGATGACAAATCCGCCTTGAGCAGTGAATGTGGAGACAACCATTTTCAGGTCATGTGAGGACTCAGAGATCAAGACATTCTCGGAGGTTACCTCAAAGTCCTTCTGGCCGGCTACGCCGTTGAGGGTGAAGTCAAGATGACCGGTAACAACAACGTTATAGGTGCCTTGCTGCAAGTCATTGCACATGATTTTGTAACCATTGTCATCCTTGACAAACTTGGCTCCTTCGATAGTGGTGACTTGATTGGTCTGGACGTTAGTCAGTGTGGCGACCGCATTGCTGAGTACGGCATTCTCCAGGTTGGCAGGTATCTCCAGGGTTACCATCGAAGTGGGGATGACGGGAATGGGGTCATCACTGCTGCAAGATGTTAAACACATAACTGCCGTGAGCATCGCGATGATGCCGTTCAAGATAAACTTTTTCATTCTTTTCTTTTGTTTTAATGAGTTGATTGTTAATTATTTGTTATTAAAATGTAATTCCTATTGAACAGTGCAGTGACGTCTGGTGCTCGCTGGCCGAGCACAGGGTCATGCCGCCCGCTGCCTCGGCAAAGAGGCCATAGCGGGACTGCTTCAGGGCGTAATCGGCACGCACCTTGGCACCAAGATCGGTATAATTGGCTGTAGCAAATTTGTGCTTATGCTGAATCAAGCGGGTAAATGCGGCATCCATGTTGGCCAGCGGCATGTTGAGTTTGTCACTGGCTTTTGCATAGTAGGAGGCATGGACATCCACCGTCAGTAACCATTTGTCTGTCGGACGGATGAAACACTGTCCCTGCAGTTTTCCATAAACATGGCTGGCATCCATCTGCCGATGAGGATAGACATATTCTTCACTCACTGCTCGATATCCCGCCGCTATGTTGACGTTCCAGTTGCCTCGGCCATAGAGCGCACCAGCATAGGTATCCATTATATGGCTTTTGTACATCGTCAGGCAAGCGATGACAGGGAAGTAGCGGGCGTCGGACGTGCCGCCCACATGCTCATTACCCGTGCGCCTAGTATAGTCAGCGTGTCCAAACGCGGCAAGACGGTGATTCTTTTCTTGTTTCCAGCCGATTGTGGCTCCCACGTGCTCGTTATAGAGGTCGGTGAGCGGCATGGAGTTAAATTCAGCGAGTTTGCGGTGATAACGGTGCTCGTCAAGGGTGACGTCGGCATAGGGGCCGCTCTGGTTGATAGGGGAAGCATGCAGCATGATGGCCACACCTCCTCCATCATAATAGAGGCTGCGCTTGTCGCCCGAGAAGCGGCTGTATTCTGTGCCTAGACCTGTCATCTGATACTCGGGGATGACGCCCTCCTCACGATAGAAGGCGACGCTGTTGGTCTGCTTGTAAATATTGCCCTCAACAGCGGCTCCTAGGCGATAGTGTCCCAAGTCATAACCGCCACCCATACGCAAGGTTAAGTCGGTGACGATGCCCCTCATGCGCGGGTCACGGCTGCGGTATTCCTGTTCAGCACGGACGTGCATCTCGGCTCCCAACTGCCATTTGTTGATGTTGGTAGTATATCCACCCGAGATGCTGTAACGCTCTCGCCGTATGTCTCCGCCCAGGGTGTCAGAGAGAATGTAGGGCTGCAACAGGTCATAGTCGCTGGTAGAGTTCCACTTGATGTCGTGAACCTTGCCAGTCATGTAGGAGGCCTCGCCCCACACGGTGGAACGCCCGTTTAAGTGATGGAAAGTGTTCACTTTGAGGTAGGGCAGGGTATAGCCGCTGCCCTTCTCGGGAACAAATCCTTGGGTCTGGTGCAGAAAGTCGATGCCCAGTGCCAACTGAGAGTACGGGGTCTGATAAACCATACCATGAAGGGCAGGGTTGCGCATGGCTTCTAGCATGGGCAGCCTAGCTAACGAGGTGTGCTCGACCAGTGCCGAGTCAGCATTGGAAGCCATTGCTGCCACTTGAATGGCTATGAAGATAAGTATGAGCAAAATTTGGCGTGTCATGTCAGTCGAGGAAGATGGTTTTTAGTGTGACCTCATTGATGTCGTGACTGATAAACTCCACATAGTCGCTCTGGCAGCGGAACTGACGCATGCGGGTTGCATTGTCGGGCGACAGGCAAGTGGCAACGCCTTCAATGTCTATCTGATAAGCGCCACGCAACAGTTCCACCATCGCACTGGTACCGTTAAAGTCGGCAACTGTCGTGACTTGGCGCGTGTTAACATTGGTCAGTTTCACCTGCGCCTGGACACTGGAGATGGACACGTCGCTCTCAGCTGTGACCGTTATACGAGCGGTGGTGAAGATGTCGTCTTCCACTGGGGCACAGGCTGTGAGTAGCATGACAAATGTTATAGATAACAGGAAAATAATGTTATGTTTCATAGCTTGATGTTCATTTCGAGTCCGAAGTAAGGGGTTACATGACGGCGAATGGTTGTGCCGCGACTGTCATAGTCGGGGGTGTAGTCCCACAACTTGTTGCAGAACATGGCGACGTGGAGACGGTCGTCAAATAGTTTCTTGGTGACCTTCATATTGATATTCATAGCGAACGGGACACGATTCTTCTCGAACAGCGAGGGCGTGTAGTCCCTGACAAGCCAGCGCAGGTACATGTCGTCGGCATCGCTGTCCTGCCAATCATGAATGCTGCCGTCGGGGGCGATGTACTGGACGGGATAGTTGTTCACCTCCTTGCGCTGTGAGGTGGTGAACCACATGCATTGGGCTGAGATAGAGAAGCCCAGTTTGAGGCGAGGAACGTCGGTGTCGAGTGTGAAATTGGTGTTGAATGACTCTCTCACCGAACCGTCGTCGTTGGCATACAGTCCCACATACTGGATCTGGCGATTGTCAATCACCTGACTCGGGCGGTAGGAATCCACGATGGAATTATTGTAGGTCGTGCGGAAGTAGGCACCATTGATGGTCAGGCGTGTCAAGATGACGGGGAATCGCTTGGTCTCGAGGGTGTACTCGATACCCTCCTTCAGTGTCATGCTGCCGTTGGTATAGTTGTCATAGCCGGCCAACTCGTTGATGAGCGTGAATGGTAGGTCATCGAGATCGGGTTGCCCAGTGAGGCTCGCGGCATCGATGCCACTGGCGTCATATTGCTTGTATTGAAATGTCCGATAATAGGACTGCATGCGGAATCCCGACGTCATCTTCTCGCGGAACGCCGTAATGGCCAACCTGTTGCCGCCAATGTTGATATCAATTGACACCTCCTTCTTGAGGTTGCGTGCTGGCTCTAGTGCGGTGTTGCGCGGATTGACGATATAGGTCATCAGGTTAATGCGCCTGTAATCGGGATTGTCGTGGTAGTAGTTCAACTGGATGAAGTCGATATAGAGCAGGTCTGGGAACAACTGTTCCATGGTGGGCATTTTGGTGTGCTGGCCGATGCCCCCAGAAACACGGATGAAGGTGGGTTTGCCGAATATTGACAGCCTGGGCAACGTGTAGCCGATATTCACACGCGGGTCCCAATATACTTTGCCGTTCATCCTGTAGTCATTATCCAGGTTGAGCAGCATTGTGCCTCGGATGCCTGCTGTGGCTTCAAGCGTTCCAATGGGCGTTGGCCACTTGAGGCTCTCCTCGGCATAGGCAGACAGACGATGATTGGCGGGAATCTCCTTGAGGGAACGTGCCCGTGACGAGATGCTGGTATATACTGGCGTGTGTGGGTCAAACACCTGTCCGCGCCCTAGATTCTTGTCCAAGTTCCAGTCGGTACCCAGCAACAATGTGTTGGATAGTTGGTTATTAGGAATCTGCAAGCGGGCATTCAGTTTAATATAGGCATTCACGGGTTTGCCTTCCACCTCATGATGTCCCATATACTTAAACGGGAGAATGTAGGCATCGTTCTCGCCTTCTTCTTTGGACAGGGGGGCAACGGTCATGCGCGATAGTTGCATCAGGCGGGTTCGTTCAATTAGATCGTTCTCGAGTGATGCCGAAACCGTCAACTCTGCCGATTTGAACCATGAATTTTGTTTGCTCTTGTATTGCAATGCATTCAACAGGGCATAGCGGTTGTAACTTGACCGATAGGAGTCCTCGGCGCTATAGGTCTGGTCGATGTCTTCCTTGTCGTTGTCGAGCGACCTGGAAAAGTCAATATTGGATGAGAGGGTGAGACTGTAATCTTTATACTCCCAGCATTTTCTCAATCGGGTAGAGAATGTCACTCGCTTATAGTTCTCCAATCGGTTACGAGGGTCTGCTTTAGCATCTAGGTAATCGGCACTCAAGTTAAGGGTCAAGTGGCGCTTTTCCCATTCAAAATCTTTAGCTGCATAAAAGAGTTTGGAGCCCATGTCGGCCTTCAGACGGAATTTCATGTCATGCCCGCCGCGGCGGCGTTCAATTTTCACCAGACCGCTGGTCAGATCACCATATTCCACTGAGGGGATGCCGCGCACGATCTCGACGCTTTCGATGTCGTCGGTCGAGATGCCACGCATGTCAACACCCGCATTGGTGTTGTCACGGCTGGTGGCCATATCATCCCAAGCTCCGGCAAGATACTGCATGTTGGCACCCGTCGAGATGGGGGCTCCGTCAATGATGAAACTGGTACCCAGCGAGGAGGTGGCATAGTTGCTGTTGCCCGAGGAAATCTCACGGATGTGGATATTGTTGGGCACGCTCAGTGACGGGTCCAAGCTGCGACCTCCGGGTAACAACTCCAGCAAATCAGAGAAACTCGATGGCTGCAAATGTTCCATCGCGTGTTTCTCAATCTTGGACGATGTGGTCAAACCACGGTTCTCCTGGGCGGTAACTACCACCTCACCTAACTGGCTTACCTCGGCATGCAGCAGGTAACGTCCGTCGGCGGTGGGTGCAGTCGTTAACGTCTTATAGCCAATAGATGAAATTCTCAGTTGGACCTCATTATTTTTAGGTATGGCAAAGGTGCCGTCAGCCTGAGTGACAGTAAGAGCCTTGCCCAGTTTCACGTCGGTAATGGTGGCGCCGATGACGGGCTCCATGGTTTCGGCATCCAGCACGGTACCGCGGATTAAAGCCTGTGCACCAGCTAATTGCGAGACCAATGCCAACAAGGATAGTATGATATATCTAATTAGTTGCATTTCAGTGATTTTGGAGTATAAAATTACTCCCAATCACCGAGAAGCACAATACCTAAAAATGAGGTAAGACTTAAGACTCCACCGAAATGACTATCAGTCCCCTCCTTTCATTAGGGTGAGCCGTTTTTCAAGAGGAATTAAAGGCATCAAAACGATAGGTTTTCGGCGTTTTTTTGTAAATTTGCAGGTTCTATGGGACATGGTTTTTTGATAGCGGCGCCTCACAGTGGCTCGGGCAAGACGACGATTGCTCGGGGACTGATGGCGTTGTTTGCCCGCAAGGGGTATAAGGTTCAGCCTTTTAAGTGCGGGCCTGACTATATCGACACGAAGTTTCATGCTGCGGTATGTGGACGGCCGAGTATCAATCTGGACACGTTTATGGCAACGCCTGAGCATGTGCGGGAATTGTATAATCGCTATGGTAAGGATGCCGATGTGTGCGTTGTCGAGGGCATGATGGGCCTGTTTGACGGATATGACCGCGACAAGGGTTCTTCGGCCGAGATTGCCCGTGTCTTGGATCTGCCTGTCGTGCTGGTAGTAGATGCGAAGTCGGCGGCTTACTCGATGGCGGCGCTCATTTCGGGTTTCATCAACTTCCGTAAGGATGTGAACATCAGCGGCGTGATTTTCAATCGCGTGGGCTCGGCAAGGCATTTTGCCATGCTGAGGCAGGTGTGTGATGACCTGGGCGTTGAATGCTTTGGCTATCTGCCCAAGAAGGCTGAGCTCGAGCAAGGCTCCCGTTATTTGGGATTGGATTTCAGCGAGAAACCCGAAAGCAGACTCTTGGTTGAATTACTTGAAAAGAATGTGGAATGGCAGCGGCTCTTAGAACTTTGATTGCTCGCAACGACGAGTCGTTCTCCTTTATCTATCAGGAGAATATCGACCGGTTGGAGAATGTGTCATTCTTCGACCCTGAGCGTGATGTGCCATGCCTTGACGATGTGTCGCTGCTTTACTTGCCGGGCGGTTATCCCGAGAAGCATCTCGATGCCTTGGTCGCAGCCGAGGCGACACGACGTGCCATCAAAGAATATGCCGAGCGTGGCGGACACATCATTGCCGAGTGCGGTGGCATGATGTATCTGTGCGAGAAAATTGTCACCGATGAGGGCGAATTTCCCATGTGCGGTGTGTTGCCATACAGCATCACCGCCCGCAAGCAAGACCGCAAACTCTCGCTGGGTTATCGCCGCTTTACGCTCGATGACCAGGAATACCGCGGTCATGAGTTCCACTACACACAATTCCTGGGCGAGCCACCGATTTCGGTAACTCAGGTTTATAACGCAAAGGGTGAGCCCGTGCCGACACCCGTCATCCGCTACAAGAACGTCCTGGCAAGCTACACTCATTTATATGAAATTCCAATTAGTAACTAACCATGAAACAGATATATACCAAAACCGGTGATGAGGGCATGACCAGTCTGCGCGACGGGGTGAGGGTCCCGAAGGATGACCCGCGCATCGAGACCAACGGGCAGATAGACCAGTTGAACGCCCATTTGGGTGTCGTGAGGTCGATGCTCGATGAGACGCAAGATTTTGCGTCTCTACAAATCATCCATGCCGTGCAGCGCGAGTTGATGACGGTCATGAGCCACATTGCCACGCCTGAGGGCGGTATCAATCCCCGTGAGCTCCATGCTGCGGAGATTATTTCGCAGTTGGAGCAAGCGATTGACTGTGCCGATTATCAGGGCGGTTTTGTTGTGCCTGGCGGCGGCTCAAATTTGTCTGCGTTCATCCATCTTGCCCGTACTCAAGCGCGCACCGTGGAACGTCGCCTGTGGTCGCTGAATCGTGAGCATCCTGTCAATAATGATATCCTGGTGATGATGAACCGCCTGTCTGATTATCTGTTTGTTTTAGCCAACGAGAAAGAATGAAGCGATTACATCCCATCATGTTTGCCGGCACGGGCAGCGATGTGGGCAAGAGCATAGTTGCCGCTGCTTTTTGTCGCATTTTCAAGCAGGATGGCTACAGTCCGGCCCCGTTCAAGGCCCAAAATATGGCGTTGAACTCCTATGCGACGCCCGAAGGCTTTGAAATCGGTCGCGCCCAGGCCGTTCAGGCCGAGGCTGCCGGCATTCCTTGCCATACCGACATGAATCCCTTGCTGCTGAAGCCCCAGAGTGATCATACCTCGCAGGTGATCCTGCACGGCAAGCCCATCGGCAACAAGAATGCCTATGACTATTGGCGCCGAGGCACGTCTGACATCGACTATCGCCGTGAAGTGTGCGATGCTTTCGATCGTTTGGCTTCCCGCTATAATCCCATCGTCATGGAGGGTGCTGGCAGCATTTCGGAAATCAACCTGCGCGACACCGACTTGGTAAACCTGCCCATGGCTCGTCATGCCCATGCCGATGTGATCCTGGTTGGCGACATCGATCGGGGTGGGGTATTTGCTTCGGTCTATGGCAGCATTGCCCTGCAATCATCCGAAGACCGCAAGCTCATAAAGGGCATCATCATCAACAAGTTCCGTGGCGATATGCGCCTGTTTGACGAGGGTCGCAAGATGTTGGAAGACATCTGCGGTGTCCCAGTGCTGGGCGTTATCCCTTATTACAAGGACATTTATATCGAGGAAGAGGACAGTGTGGCTTTGGTGCAGAAGTCGATGCAGGCCGAGCGCGGCAAGGTCAATGTGGCCGTGGTTATGCTGCGGCATTTATCTAATTACACTGACTTTGACGCGCTGGAGCGTGACCCGCGTGTCCACCTGTTCTATACCAACAATACTGAGGATATCAAGAAAGCTGATATCATCATCCTGCCAGGCACCAAATCAACCCTTCATGATCTGTATGAACTGCGTCGCAACGGATGCGCCCAGGCCATCGTGAGGGCCCATCGCGAGGGTGCTGCTGTGCTGGGCATCTGCGGCGGCTACCAGATGATGGGCATGGAAGTGCTTGACCCCGACCACGTCGAGGGCGACATCGAGCGTTTGCCGGGACTGGGCCTGCTGCCAACGACTACCACCATGAACGGTGACAAGCAGACGCGCCAAGTCACCTGTCAGTACGGGGGCGGCTACGAAATCCATCAGGGCGAGACGCGCCCCGTAGGCGATGCCATGCCGTCACCTTTGCTGCATCTTGATGACGGACGCGAAGACGGCTATCTCGTTGATGACAAGTGCATGGGCACCTACGTCCACGGCATCCTCGATAATGCGCCTTTCGTCGATTTCCTGTTGGAGCCGTTCAAGGACAAAATCGCCGACGGAAATCAGCCATTTGACTACGCGGCATTTAAAGAAGAGCAATACGACAAATTGGCGGCCCATGTGCGCCAGTACGTCGATATGGAGCAAATCTACCAAATCTTGACTGACCATGATTGAAGGACACGGCGACGACCTGTACAGATATGACAATATCAAGATGAACTTCAGTTCCAACATCTACAATGGGACTGACCTGAGTGCGCTAGAGGCCTATCTGAGCTCTCGCATGGCAGTCGTGCGCTCCTATCCCGAGCCCTCGGCGGCTTCGCTGGAGCGGATGATTGCCAGCGAGTGCGGAATCAGCCCCGACGAGGTGCTGGTGACCAGCGGAGCGGTGGATGCCATCTACCTGATAGCCCAAGTCTATCGCAACGAGGGCACCTGCCGCATCATGCAACCCACGTTCAGGGAATATGAGGACGCCTGTCGCGTGTTTGGTTATCAGGAACGCGAGGACGGCGCCCTGTGCTGGCTGTGCAACCCTAACAACCCGACTGGTGATGTGATGGCAACCGACGAAGTGTTGGCGCTTGCTGAGCGCCATCGCCTGCTCATCGTGGACCAGTCCTACGAGGACTATACGATGGCAGCACTGCTGCAACCTGCCGATGTGATGGGCCGTGACGACATCATCCTGTTGCACTCGATGACCAAACGCTATGCCGTGCCTGGACTGCGTTTGGGCTATGTCACAGCATCGGCGAGAGTGATTAGCCGCTTGAGGCAGCAATACCGCCCATGGGCCATCAACGCCCTGTCGCTGGAGGCTGGCAAATGGCTCGTCTCACATGAGGCAATCGCTATCAAGGACCTGTCCTCCTATCTGGCTGAGACCCAACGCCTGCGAACCATGCTGAACGGGATAGAAGGCATCGAAGCCCAACAGACCCAGACCAACTTCTTCCTGTGCACCATCCAACAGGCAACGGCTGCCGAATTAAAGGAATGCCTGGCGAGGGAACACGGCATTCTCATCCGCGACGCCTCCAATTTCACGGGCCTCACGCCGCACCACTTCCGCATCGCAACCCAGTCACCCGCCGAAAACGATGCCCTAGTCACGGCCATCCGTTTCTTTCTAAATAAACAACAATAAATACAACAAATACAAATATGGGAATTTTCGTTATCTATTGTTTTTATTGTACTTATTGTTTTCTTTTTTAATTCAGATGAACGAGACATTGTTGATTATATTGCCATTGCTGCTTGGCTGGTTGCTGGATTTCTTTTTTGGTGACCCGTCACGGTTGCCGCATCCCATCGTGTGGTTCGGCAAGATGATTTCGTGGGGCGAACACCGACTCAACAATGGCAACCACCGTATGGCCAAGGGAGCCGTGATGGCCATCAGTTTCATTCTGATGGTGTTCTTTGTTGTATGGGGCTTCAAGCAGCTGTTTCCTAACATGGAGTTATGGCTGATTTTGGACACTATCATCATCTTCTACTGCCTGGCAGGAACAACGCTCATTCGGGAGGTACGTGAGGTGTTTTTGGCGCTGGACCGTTCGCTGGAGGAGGGTCGTCAGCAGGTCGCCCGCATTGTGGGCCGTGACACGTCGCAACTGTCGGCTCAAGAGGTGCGCACTGCCGCCCTCGAGACCCTTGCCGAGAACCTGAGCGACGGCGTGATAGCCCCGCTGTTCTGGTTCGCATTGTTGGGCACGCCAGGCATGCTGGCCTACAAGATGGTCAATACCCTCGACTCGATGATTGGCTACCGCACTGAGCGCTACAAGGACTTCGGCTGCTGGGCCGCCCATATCGACGACGTGGCCAACTTCATTCCTGCCCGCCTGACCGCCCTGCTGATGGTCATTGCGTCAGGCAAGTTGTCACTGATGAAATTCGTTTGGAAAAACGGTCGCAAGCACGCCAGTCCCAATAGCGGCTACCCCGAGGCAGCCCTTGCAGGCATCCTCAACTGCCGTTTCGGCGGGCCACACTATTACTTTGGCGAACTTTTCGACAAACCTTTCATCGGCGAGAACGACCGCGAACTCACCACCGCCGACATGCGCACCGCCGTCCGAATCAACAGAACGGCTGAACTCCTCATGCTCGCCTTGACGCTTGTCGTGATGATATTTCTTTAGAAGTATTTGGTGATGTGGGCGGTGTCGAAGTTGTTCATCTCATTGATCATCCGCACGGCCGAATCGATGATGGGATAGGCGCAGAGGGCGCCGGTTCCCTCACCGAGGCGCAGACCCAGGTTCAGGATGGGCTTGGCGTGAACAATGTCGAGCATGCGGCGGTGGCCACTCTCGTCACCGCAGTGGGTGAAAATCATGTAATCCTGGGCAGCGGGGTAGAGTTGAATGGCGGCGATGGCACAGGCCGTCATGATAAAGCCGTCAACCAGCACGATAAGATGCTTCTCGGCTCCTCGCAGCATCGCCCCGATGGCCGTTACCATCTCAAAACCACCGAAATAGCGGATAGCGTTCTCGGTCGTGTTCTCCATTGTTTCATGGTATTGTTGCAACGCTTGGGCAAGTACTTTGCGCTTGTGCTTGATGCCCGGGCTGTCAAGGCCGGCACCGGCACCGATGCACTCGTCGAGCGGAATATTACCGAACAGGCTCATCCAGATGCTTGAAGGCGAGGTGTTGGCAATGCCCATTTCTCCGACGCACAGCACTTGGCACCCTTCGGCGATACAGTCATCCACCAGGTCGCTCCCGACTTGGATGGCGCGGTCAAATTCCTCCTCGCTCATGGCGGGTTCGTGCAGGAAATTGCGGGTACCACGGGCAATCTTGCGGTCAATGATGCCCTCTACCTTCGACAGATCGTAGTCCACTCCAGTATCCACGATGCGGAGTTTGAAACCATGTTGACGGCAGAACATATTCACGCCGCCACCACCACGGGTGAAGTTGATCATCTGTTGCCAGGTTACTTCACGGGGCGACACGCTCACGCCCTCGCGCTCGATGCCGTGGTCACCGCCCAACAGCAGGTGGCAAGGATGGTTGAGAGTGGGCGACAGGGTCCGCTGGATGAGGCAAATCTGCAAGGCCACTTCTTCCAGGCGGCCCAGCGAGCCTTTGGGTTTGTTCAGATGGTCGATTTTCTGCTGGATGGCATCCGCCATCGATTTATCGGTGTGTTGTATCTTGAATTGCTTCATTATTTTTTTCTTTAGTTGTTAATTTTCAGTTGACAGTTTTAAGTAATAATACCATTGCCTCACAGTTTTTCAGGCGATACAAATCGTACTAAAACTTAAAACTAACAACTTACAACTCTTTAATTTTTACCGGGATTCCCGATACCATAAGGATGACTTCGTCGGCACGGCTGGCGATGTACTGGTTCATCCAGCCTTGCAAGTCGGTAAAGCGCCTTTGCACGGCATCCACACTCACGCCGCCGCTGCCGATTTCGTTGGTCACGAAGATGAAAGTGGCATCTTGGGCAGTAAAGCGGTCAAATTCCGCTTTGACCATATCTAAAACTTGCTGCGTATCTTGATTCTGATTCTCGAAGAAGAAATTGGTCAGCCACAGCGTCACGCAGTCGATGACCGCTACGCCACCCATCAAGTCATTGCGGCTCAGGAATTTCTCCTCCTCGATGTTGGTCCACTGCGGGCCTCGACGTTCCTGATGACGGCGAACGCGCTCGCGAAACTCCTCGTCCCACACATGGGCAGTAGCCACATACACGGGATTGTCGGCAAGGCTCAATGCCAGCTCCTCGGCATAGCGGCTCTTGCCCGAGCGTTGCCCACCTGTGATTAATATGATTCTTCTCATTTCAGTTTTCAGTTATCGAAATGCGTATACCAATTCCTAATTCCTCACTCCTAATTCCTAATTACAATAAAATCTCCGTAATCAGACAGGTTGCTCCAGGCATTGTCCCAAGAATAGAGCCCACCGTAAAGTCCTGCGCTGATGAGTACCCCGGCATGGGCAAAAATGGCCACACGCTGGTAAGGCTGGCCCTTGAGCTCGTCAAGGAAGGCTGCCACGCGTTGATACTGCTGACGGAAACTCTCACCACCGGTCGTGGGTTGGTTGATGTAATCGTCGTACCATTCCTGCAGGTGCGGGTCCTGGATTTCATCATACAGCTGCATTTCCCACTCACCCATATCCATCTCCAGCAGACGGTCGTCGGTCTCGGCATCGGGATAGCCGCAATAGGCCGCCAACTTGCGGGCACGCGTCAAGGGCGAGGAAAACACCTTGTCAAACGGCAACAATGGCTCCAATGACTGGCGGGTCTGCTCGGCCTCCTGCTCAAAGGTGTCACGTACGGGCACATCGGTCTGTCCGTAGCACGTCCCCTTGGGAACATCGACGCTGGTATGTCTAATCAGTACAATTTCCATCATTAAAAAGAAAACAATAAGTACAATAAATACAAAAATTGAATATCGATATTTATCATTGTACTTGTTGTATTTATTGTTGTTGATTTATCTTACATCATTTGTTGTTGTGAGCAGGCAACCAGATATATTGCCAGTTCCACCATCAGGCACACGCCACCGCAGCAATCGCCCGTGTAGCCGTGAATCTTGCGCAGAATGAGCAAATACAGGAAATACATCACCAGTGGAGGCACAAAAATGAAAGGATACCAATTACTGATGCCTGTTAACCATATCATCAGTGCCATCGGCAACAATCCCTGAACCGTCAGACTTAGCCCAGCAACAAGGGACGGTTTGCGATAGATGGTCTTGTTCTTGGCTTCTTCCTCACGGCGGGCGTAAGGAAGCATATTAACCAGCTGGCTCGCGACCATCTTAGAGAACGGATCGGCAGCAAAAATGGTGAGTGCAGCCATGGTCACGGGCATGCTATAGAGGGCAGTGCCCAACAGCAGCATGTAGATGATAAGCCCCAGCACGCCATAGGTGCCGATGTGTGAATCCTTCATGATGGCCAGGATGCGCTCACGGTCACCACCGCCGCCAAAGCCGTCCAGGAAGTCGGCCAGGCCGTCCTCGTGCAGTGCTCCTGTAATGAGTAAGCGCACGGCAATCGCGGCAATGACGGCTACGGCATGAGGCAGTACCATACTGCCGAAATAGAGTGTAGCGGCCATTGCGCCTCCCGTGAGCCAGCCAGCCAACGGCCAGTATTCTACGACCGTCTTGTAACTCGTCTGTGGGGGCTGATAGACACGCCAAAATGGCAGACGTGTGAAGAAAATCAACGCCGCCCAAATGCTGTCATACCACCTTGATTTTACTGCTGTTTCTTCCATAGTGCAAAGGTACAAAATATTCATTGTTTACGGCCTTCTGTTCCCTAAAAAAGTAGTACCTTTGTAGCATAAATCAAATGAACAAAAGAATGAAGAAGTTTATTGGAATTTTTGCAGTATTGGTGCTGCTTTGCTCCTGCTCTTCACAGGGCGACAAACAGGCAAAGTCAGGTGCAGATTCGATGGAAGAAGTGACCGTGAAGTATGCCACAGGTTTCAGCGTTCGCGACTCAGCCGACATCAGGTTGGTTGATGTGGGTAAAAAAGACCATTTTGCTCTCGTTCATGACGCCGATGCCGTTGTTCCTGAGGGTTATGTCAAGGTCAAGGTGCCCATTGAGCGAACCATCTGCATGACCTCGCTGCAACTGTCCAATTTCACTATCCTCGATGCCCACGATATCGTCAAGGGCATCACCGGCACCAAGAACCTCTTTAACGAGGACATCAAGGCGCGCGTGAAGGACGGACGCATCGTCAAAATCGGTATGGAGGGTGAATTTGATCCCGAGGTGGTCATGGCTGCCAATCCTGACGTCATCTTCATCTCTCCGTCCAAGCGCGGCGGCTATGACGCCATCAAGGAAATCGGCATCACCCTGGTGCCCCACCTGGGTTACAAAGAACTTGACCCGCTGGGACAGGCCGAGTGGATCAAGTTCATCGGCATGTTTATCGGCAAGGAAAAAGAAGCCGCCGAGATTTTCGCTGGCATCGAGAGCCGCTACAATGAGCTGAAGGAGAAAGCCGCCAAGGCTGAGCAACGTCCCACTGTCACCAGCGGCGAGATGCACTACGGCAACTGGCATGCCGTGGGCGGTAAGAACTATCTGGCCCAGATCTTCCGTGATGCGGGTGCCGACTATGTCATCAACGATGACGAGACCTCAGGCGAGGACCTGGAATTTGAAAAGATGTATGCGCTGTCGGCCAACGCCGACTACTGGCGCATTCTCAATAGCTATCAGGGCGATTTCTCTTACGAGGCGCTGAAGGCCAGTGAGCCCCGCAACGAGATGTTCAAGGCCTATAAAGAGAAAAAGGTCATCTACTGCAACATGAAGCAGACGCCCTATTACGAAATTGCTCCCGTCAAGCCGGACGTACTGTTGAAAGACTTTGTCGCCATCTTCCATCCCGAACTGGTCGAGAAAGACTACCAGCCCACCTTCTACCACCTGCTCGACAAATAATAATCAGAAAACTAAACAAACAACAATAAATACAACAAGTACAATGATAAATAACGATAATAAATCTTTGTATTTATTGTACTTATTGTTTTCCTTTTTGATATGAGACGTGCGCTACCCTTGATGTTGGCCCTTGTGGTGGTCATTGCCGTGATGGTGATTGTCAACCTGTTCATCGGTTCTATTGAGATACCGGTGGGCGACATCTGCCGTATCCTTGTAGGCCAGGGCAGCGAAAGCGAAATTTGGACGAATATCATCCTCAGTTCACGTCTGCCACAGGTGCTCACCGCCATCGTAGCAGGGGCGGGCCTGGCTGTGAGCGGTCTGATGATGCAGACCATCTTCCACAACCCGCTGGCGGGACCGTCCATTTTGGGTATCTCCAACGGTGCCAGTTTGGGTGTAGCCTTTGTCGTGCTTTTGTCAGGGCAGCTGGGTGGTGTGGCCTTGAGTTCGTTGGGTTATCTGGGCGACGCAGCTGTTTCGGTCTCCGCTATCATTGGTGCCATCGCTGTGATGATGCTCATTGTGTGGATTTCGGGCAAAGTCAAAGGAAATGTCACACTGCTCATCATCGGCGTGATGATCGGCTACTTGGCTACTGCCATCATCGGCGTGCTCAAGTTCCTCAGTCCCGAGGAAGATGTCAAGGCCTTTGTTGTGTGGGGACTCGGTTCGTTCTCTCGCGTGTCAGGAGATCAGATGATACTTTTTGTCGTGCTCATGTGCATCCTGCTTCCCTTGAGTTTCCTGTTAGTAAAACCACTTAATGCCATGCTGTTGGGCGACCGTTATGCCGCCAACTTGGGTGTCAATGTCAAACGCGCCCGCACTTGGATCATCATCTGCTCGGGTACTTTGGTTGCTATCGTCACTGCCTATTGCGGCCCCATCATGTTCATCGGTATGGCCGTACCTCATCTGGCCCGTGGCCTTTTCCGCACAAGCGACCACTGGAAACTCATGCCCGCCACCGCCCTGTGTGGCGCAGCCTTGGCGCTAATTTGTAACTTGATTGCTCGTGCTCCGGGATTTGAAGGCGCCATGCCCGTTAACAGTGTGACTGCACTCATTGGCGCGCCCATCATCATCTACGTCCTCTACCGTCGCCGCAAAACCTCTTACGAGTGATAAATCTTCCCGTTATCATCGATTAGGAGAATAGTAAGCCTCCCTTTTGGCAATAACGGGGCGCAGTAGTGGGCACAGTGGTTGATGACCACTGTGGCAAAATCCTGTAGTCTTTCTTGGGGGATTCTCTCCCACAGTTCGCGGGCGAGGATGAGGTCGCTGATATCGATGTTGATGCCCGCCTCGTGGAGCATTCCCATGACGAAATCTTTGTCCATGGTGGTGTGGCGACTGTGCGTGTCGAGGTTTCCTACAGCTAGTTTCACCGCCTTACCCAGCATCACGCCCATGGTGACGTTTTTGATGTCAAGTTCATTGGCGATGGTCAAGGTATCACCGATGTAATTTCCATATTCCACAAAAGCCTGCTGTGGCAGGTCAGTGTATTGCGCTTTTACAAAGCGCTCACTCTTGCCGCCGCTGTTGATGACCACACGGTCGCTGCCCGATGCCTTGGCGACCTGCATGCACTTGCGGATGCTCGCCACAAACGCCTCCTCGCTGAAAGGTTTCACGATGCCTGACACACCGATGATGCTGATACCGCCCTCGATACCCAGGCGTGGATTAAAGGTGCGACGGGCAATCTCGGCACCTTGTGGCACACTGATTGTGATACTCACATTTTCCTTGATGTTGTCGCGCATCATCTGCCGCGGTGCCTTGTTGATGGCAGCCTCGCCTGGCGGAAAGTCAAACCCTGGCACAGTAAACCTGCCGACACCCTCACCACCCAATATCTCGAAATGGTCGCTAGGCTCGACATGAGCGCGTATCTCAATGCCGTTGGTCACATCGGGATCATCACCTGCCTGCTTGAACACGGAGGCATAGCCGTCGCTGTATGTCACATCAACATCAATCGTCTCGCCATCGGGTAGCACGACTGGGACAGAAGATGGCGTTTCACCTGTAGTCATCTGTACAGTAGCGGCAATCGCCGCAGCTGTGGCGCAGGTGCCCGTAGTCAAACCACTATGTAACGGGTAAAATTCGGGCAACAGTTTCTCCACCGCACGACGTAGGCCATGTGGGCCATTGATGTGCACTACAGCCACATCTTGGGCCGTGGGGTATTTCGGCCGCTCCACGACAAAGATCTTGATGCCCGCTTGTCGTGCAGCAGTGACTTTCTCACTGAATCTGCCGCTCGTGCCGCTTTCCTTGGTGATGATGGCCTGGGGCTGCAGTCGCTCAATCAATACGTTGGTTTCTTCCTGCTCAAAATATACTAACTTGTTTTCTGGAAATCCAGATTTGTGAGCCAGTGACTGGGATTGGTCACGCTTGAGAATGCGGAACCAACAGTCATGGTCTTGCCAGTAACCACGCAGTTTAGCAATGGTATTGACTCCAGTGAGTGCCAACAAACGGTTGATTTCATGAACCTTCAGTTGATTGATGGCATCGTCATAGTCTTTGCACCATATAAGGTCATCGTCATGTGGCGGATAGATTCGATCATAGCGGAGGACAGCAATACCCAATTTATCGGCGACATGGACAATATTGTGATGCAATTCCTCGGCAAAGGGGTGAGCGGCATCAATCATCAGGCGTATATCATGTTCACGGCAAAAGGCGATCATGTCAGGCGCCGTCATTGACCCCGTGAGGCGGATGCCGTGCACCAGTTGGATATCTTGGAGTTCGCTGCGGGTGGAATAGTAGTAAGCAGCGCCCGATTCCTCGAGCACCTTTGCCGCAATTCGGCCTTCTGTCGTTCCTCCAAAAACTATTATCATTTTTCAGTTTCCCATCTGTAGAGACGCAAAATTTTGCGTCTCAAAATGTATCGTCTATTTCTTGGAGACGCAAGATTTTGCGTCTCAACATTCATCATCCCCCTTGCGGAACAAGTGTGTGAAATGCTTGTTATACAATTCTGACAGGCCTTTACGGTTGTCGATGGCCTCGCCCACGACAAGCATTGTGGTCAATGTGAGGTTGTTGTCGTGGACAATCTTGGCCAAATCCTTCAGCACGCCTCGGTAGATGCGCTGGTCGGGCCAGGTGAGGTGGTAGCAGGCGGCGACGGGGGTGTCCTGGGGATACTCCGTGAGCAATTCCCGCTGCACGTCATCCACGATGGCGGCACTAAGGAAGATGCACATCGTGCTCTGGCTCTTGGCCAGCAGGTGCAACTGCTCTTTCTCGGGCATGGGTGTGCGGCCCTCTCCACGAGTCAATATGATGGTTTGGGTGCGCTCGGGGATGGTGAACTGGCTGCGTAACTCGGCAGCAGCAGCCAGGAATGACGAGATGCCCGGCGTGATGTGGTAACGCATTTTATGTTCATCGAAGAAAGCCATCTGCTCCTGTATTGCCCCAAAGATGCACGGGTCGCCCGTATGCAGCCGTACGATGAATTTTCCCTTGTCATAGAATTCCTTCATCAGCTCGCACTGCTCCTCTAGGTTCATGCCTGCCGAACTGCGGACTACTGCACCAGGCTTGGCGCACATGGTCAATTCGCGTGGCACGAGCGAACCAGCGTACAGTATGAGGTCGGCACGTTCCAGCATCTTGCGGCCTCGCACCGAAACCAAATCGGGGTCGCCGGGACCTGCGCCCACAATCTCGATATGACCCTGTTGGTCACGCAAGTATTGGTGGTCGATGGCCAGCGCAACGGTAAAATTCTTGCCTTTGATTTTTGGGACAATGAGTTTGCCGTGATTGGAGCCCAAGATGGCTGCTGCCTCACACACACTGGGCGTGCCTACGTGCTTGGCCACTGTTTGGCTTGGATTGGGCACCTCAACGGCTGCCAGTTGTTCGGCCGTGAAGAATTCAACTTCCTCGCCATATCCATCCTTTAATAGTTGCACAAACGGCTCATCGGCCTTGACGTCTATCGTGCAGTAACGGCAGGCACATGGCAGGATGCCCCATTTGGCTAAAGCCTCGTCCATTTGGTCATAAATGAACTTGTAATCGTCGGGATGATGCGCCAGTCCAAAACCGATGGTCCCCACCATGGGCACAAAGTGCAAGGACAACATGCCTTCAGGTGCATAGCGGCGATAGGGCGTCACCATGATGAGCAAACGGTATTTCTTGGGGTTGGCCTCGTTCAGATCGTTAATGATGGTGACGTGGTCGGGTAGGGTCTTTTCCAGATAATCGGTGCCCTCGTCACGCACCTCCATGAACAAAGCCGTCGGCTTGCGGTTGACGAAAGCAAAGATGCAGGCATTCATGTCGTCCTCGCTGGCAATAGGCCAGTTGAAGCGTTCTTCCATCGTATCCAGCGCCCATAGTCCAGCATTGTCGCTTTGGGTCGTAATTACGGGTTCAGCTCCTAATGCTGAAGCCACACGCCGCGTCAAATCGTTGGCTCCGCCCACATGACCAGACAAAACCGAAATGACATGGTTTGCCATGCTGTCCACGCAGATGACTGCCGGGTCGGTGTGTTTGTCTTCGACGAGGGATGCTATCGTGCGCACGCAGATACCCATCGCACCAACAAAAATGAAGGCATCAAACTCTTTCCATCGCTTGGCCACCACGGCACGTTTGATGACTGAAGCTTGGAACTCTTGCTGAAGGACTTCGGCGATTTGGCGGCCCTCGTCGCTCACGGTAATGACTGCTATCTTTTGCATTTCAGTATCTCTATCGGGTTATTGTCGTTCAGGATGATGCGTGTGGGGGGCTCTTGTTGTAAGCCTAACTCGGCACACGCCTCGTTAAACAGTTGATGGCTATCGGTATGCACCATGGGTGAGGTGACGCTGTTCATCACGATGCAGCCATCGTCAGCCAAGACGGTCAGCACGCGCGCCATGATTTCCTTGAGATTGCCACTATGGCCGCCGATAAAGACGGCATCGGGGCGGGGTAGTGTACCAATCTCAGTTTCTAGAAAGTCCCCTATGTGGTAGTTGATTCCTGGCACACCAAAGCGTTGACTGTTCTCCTGCATCAAGGCTTCGCACTCAGGCCTGATTTCAAAGGCCTCGACATGCAGGTGCGGGAACTGCAGCCGTGCCTCAATCGACACGCTGCCGGTGCAGAAACCGATGTCCCACAGGACACTCTTCTGCGGCAATTCCAGCGCTTGCAGGGACAACAGACGTATCGGTGCCTTAGTAATCATCTTTTCACGCCCATCGAGCAAGGCGAATTCGCTCTCGGGAATGCCAAAATACCGTGGCCTGGGGTCATTGCCGACCAAGATAAGGCAGTTGGGATAATCAAACTCATGCTGTGCAGCCTCTTCAAGCGACAATGTCGTGATGTGCTCTTCTTTGGGGTTTCCCAAGTGCTCGCCCACATGCATTTGATAGCCGTTGTAGCCGTAGTCCAGCATGCGCTGGGCGATGGCGGCTGGTGTGTGCTCGTGGTCGGTCAAAACACCGATTTTTCCTGCCCGCTCAATCAACGCTTTGTCAAATTCGGGCCATGGACGCCCCGTCAACGAGACGATGCGCATATCGTTATAAGGCATCACCAGGCGATGAGCCAGCAGTTGCAAAGAATTGAACGACGGGAACAGCACAATCTCGGCATCGGGCATCTTGCGCTTGATGGTATTGGCAAAGCCGAAGAACAACGGGTCGCCGCTGGCAAACACAATCACCTCGTCGTGATATTGCGCGAAGACCGCGTCCAGCGGTGTGGTGATTTCAATCCATTGTGCCCCCTCGGGCAAATAGGGTGCGACAAGTCCATAATGGCGCTTGCCGCCCGAGAAAACACGCCCTTTACAGATGATACTGATAACTTCCGGCGGCAAATACGGCCGGGGCGCGTCACTGATGCCTATAACATAAAACTTCATAATTCGTAATAATTGAATGCGGATGCCAATTAGTTAAATTCGCGTAATTCGTAGTTTTTAAAGATCGCGTCCGGGTTTTAGCTGTGCGGCGTCGTCAAAGGTCAAGATGGCATTGCACAGGGTTGCAGCCAGGTTACTGCCGCCCTTGCGCCCCTCGACGATGATTTTGGGGATGTCCTTGAAGGGTTTGACCATGTGTTTGGATTCGCGCACGTGCACGAAGCCAACAGGAGCGGCAACGATACCGGCAGGATGCACCTTGCCCTTACGGATGAGATCACACAGCTCCATCAATGCTGTCGGCGCATTACCGAAAGCATACAGAGCATCGGGATGCTCCTCAACAGCCAGACGGATGGCCGCCTGGGTGCGGGTGATGCCTTGAGCAGTGGCCATCTCGGCAACCCGCGGGTCGCTCAAGTAGCATTTGGCCTCCATGCCCAGTCTTGCAAGCGCGCCCTTGCGGATGCCGCTGGTCACCATCGTCACGTCGGTCACGATGGTCTTGATTTCGCCCTGTACGACTTTGTTATAAAGCGTTTCCACCGCATGGTCGTCGGTATAGAGAATGCGTTCCATCTCAAAGTCGGCCGTCGTGTGGATGGCATGCAGGAGTGCCCACTTATGGTCAAGCGGAATGTCCTTATTGCGAAGTTCGCTCTCGATGGTCTGGAACGATTCAATCATGATTTGCTGTCCTGGCTTGGCACCTTCAACTCTACGCTCGCGGTAGTAGCCGCGCGGGGTGATGATGCGGCTCAACTCCTCCCCCGCCTGGGGGGAGGTGCCCGCAAGGGCGGAGGAGGGGGAGAAGATATAGGACTGCGAATTGCCGATGAGAATCACGGTGAACATGTCCACTTCCTCGGGGTCAAACTCGGCAAGAGTTGTGACCTTGATTTCCTGCTCATCTCGGCCGGCCTGACGGACATAGCCCACAGGCGTTTCGGCTGATCGTTGCTGCAGGAACAGCTCCACCAAGCGGTACAGTTGCCAGTAGCGGCCATTGGACTTGGGATTATAGACAGCAGTGACAAAATCGCCAACGGCGGCAGCCTTGATGCGGCGTTCGATGGCTTCCCACGGCGTCATCAGGTCGCTCAGCGAAATGATGCACAGGTCATGGCCGATAGGAGCACCCAACAGTGAAGCGGCTTTCTGGAAGGCCGAGATGCCAGGCAATGACTCAATCTCCACATCAGATTGGCGCTCGCGCTTCATCTCATAGACCAGCGGCGTCATGCCGTAGATGCCTGCGTCGCCCGATGAGATGACCGCGACGGTCTTGCCCTGTTCGGCCAGTTCAAAGGCCTGCTCGGCGCGCTCGCGTTCCTTCTTCATGCCCGTGTCGATGCACTCGCAGCCATCATGGACATATTCCTGGATGAACTGGAAATAGTATTTATAGCCCACAATGACGTCTGCCGCGCGCACTGCGTCGAGTACGGCGGGAGTGATGTCTTCTTTACTGCCAGGCCCGATGCCTGCTACTATAATCTTACCCATAATGACTGCAAAGGTAGTGCAAGCCGAGCGGATAGAAAAAGAATTTAAATTCTTTTTTTATCCCGAGTCGCAGCCTACCTTCGCCGCAAGGCAACGATAGTGCAAACCGAACGGAAAACAAAATTTATTTTTTATCTCAAGGCGCTGCTTATTTTGCCCGAGCACTGCGAGAGAACAAAACGTTTTTTTCGTCTTCCTAAATGTGAAATTCTGCAGGTTGCCGCTGGAGTTGTTGACCCACGGCAAGGCGGTGTAGTCCTCCGTCCTGCCCCAGAGCTGCGCTGGAGAGGCGTAGGTCACTTCTTCCCCGGGTCGTGGCTGGGCCCCGCCGCCGGTAGGCGAATTGTCGGGGTAGATGCTGGGCCATTTGCCCAGGTCGAGCTCGTCGATGTAGGTCTGCATAAATTTGGCTGCGCCTTAGCAATGCTTAAGTAAACTTAGCATTGCTTTCGGCTTGCACATATTTTCATCGAAGCGGGGGAAGAAGTTCTGGTAGGAGCGTTTCTCCAGGAACTGCACCTTGACTGATTCCTGCGTGATGCCGGTGATCACGACGGCACCTCGCTTGAAGAAGTTGGTGTCCTGCAGTACCGCATCGAAGAAGATGTCGCCAGTGTCCACGTCCTTGCGGGTGATCATGCCGAAGATGTCAAGGTTCTGCCGACAGTCTGCCAGGGGCAGTTCAATCTCCATGCTGTAGTCGTCGGCATCGGTGAAGATGCGGTTCTCCGAGACATACTCTATTGACGAGCCTTTCTTGAGGGCGGCTTGCTGCCCGTTGATAGTGAGTATCATAAAGAATAGCGGTTGATTTACTTTGACAAAGGTAAATCAACCACAAATGCTAGGAAAAGACGCAAAGAGTTTTAGTTAGTATGGTTTAGCATACAACTAAGCAACACTATAATAAATCGAAATAAATTTCTATTTAAATTGAATCAAGTACTATGCGGAATCCAGTTCTACTGTCTTGATTTTGATAGCCGTAGCCTTGACGTCTTGAAACACGACAGTCACTGGGGTTACTGTTCCAAGCGCCACCTCGCACAATGTGATTTTGTCCAGCTGGATTACCTGTTGGATCTGTTTGAGGTTCACTACTGTATTGGCCGGGCTTATCGCGAACCCATTCCCAAACATTGCCACTCATATCATATATGCCCAATTCATTAGGTGCACGTGTAGCAACTGGCTGAGTTCCGTAACCATCTTCACCTTTTGTATGACATGGTATATTCTCCCAATGCCAAGCTACATCATCAATGTTATTACTACCAGAGTACTTGTAACCTTTGCTTTTATTGCCTCCACGCGCAGCATACTCCCATTGAGCTTCTGTAGGCAATCTGAAACTCTTGCCCGTCAATTCGTTTAACTTTCTAATGAAAGTATAACAAGTACTAAAATTGAGATATTCAACAGGACGCTGTAAATTCTCGGTATAGCCTCCTTTCGTAGGGGTAAACCAACTACCATTCCATCCCACAACAGCTAGCCATAATTCTTGAGTCACTTCAGTCTCACCAATATAGTATGATGACAAGGTCACAAGATGGGCAGGCTTCTCATAATCTTCAGCCTCATCTTCTTGTTCAGCTGTGGCTCCCATAGTGAAAGTACCTCCCTCGACTTTAACCATCCTAAATGTCACGCCATTCACTGTGAAAGTTTCAATATCTGAAGGTGTCGGCGATGTACCACCAAGAATAATATTGATGATTGTGTTCACGTCGGCAATGTTAACCTCATGGTCTCCGTTCACATCGGCAGCAGAGTTATTGCCATACCCACCCAAGATAATGTTTATAACGGTATTCACATCAGCTATATTGACCTCATTGTCACCGTTCACATCGCCCATCGTATTTGCTGCATTAGCATTAAACGGCATAAGCCATGCCATTAACAGAATAAAAAAAGAAATACTTGTAATTCGCTTCATAAATTTGTCTTTTTAGCTTCTATCTGACAAAAATACTAAAAAAAACAAAACCATATTAGCTAAGCACTCATTTTCTCCTATTTTTCGGTGATTTATTATTCATGAGGCGCTGGTACTCGTCCTGCGCCTGCTTTATGCCCTTGTCGCCGGTCACGGTGTTGACGGTGACGAAGGGCTCGTCTGCGGTTGGCTCTGTGTCAAAGCCATCGGCGCGGTGATTGACCTTGAAAATTGGTGCAAGGCGAGTGCAGAGGCAAGCTCGCTTGCTTTATGCCAAGCCGCAGCCCAATTTATGCACACGTCGGCACTGCGAAGCGAGCCGATTGTGTTGGTGCGCTGCGCGTAGTCCAGAGCCTCGATCAGAGGACGGGCAACGGGTGAAGCGACCAGTTTCTGACTCGCCACCCATTCCCCGGCATGGACC
>ONKU01000020.1 GCA_900318535.1 uncultured Prevotellaceae bacterium
ATTTCAACAATGTCAAAGAGCTCAATGGTTCAAGTGAACCGAGTTTGTTTGAAAATTTTATTTATTAACCGTCCACAATTTTTAGTGGACAGCAATGAATGGGTGATGGATATTAGGGCAAAGGGGCCTGTTTCAATAGGCGGGCAGGCCGACGGCCTTGAATAAGAACAACCCCAGGGCGCACAGGCCGTAGGTCTGTGTAGCCTGGGGAGTGAGCATGATAGTGTATGGGCCTCGAAGAGGGCCACTCACTGCAGCCATAAGTGGCCCCCTTCGGGGCCCGAGAGGGGATATAGCCTCTATCACCAAGCCACGAGGACCTACGGCCCTCGCGCCATGGTGTTGGCTCAAGTCAAGACCTCCGGTCTGCATCTTCAACAGGCGTTATTAAAAAAAAGAGCCAGGGACTCAACACAAAGAGTCTCTGGCTCGTGAATGAATGCGTCTTGTGATTACTCGGCGGGGGTCATGACTACCTCAACCTTGTTGCCGGCGGCCAGGATCTGGCGGGCAAAGGCGGCAATCGACTCGGGCGTCTGGGCCTTGACGATGTCGATATAGCCGGTGTGGGGATCGATGCCACGCTCCACATAGCGGTTGAGTACCCACATCCAGTACCAGTTCTCCTTAATCTCGTTGTTGTAGTCCTTGATCAGGAGCTCCTTGAAGTCCTCGAGCGAGCTGGCGTCGATGTTCTTGCAGGCGGCAACGAGCTCATCGTTCATGATTTGCAGGGCCAGGTCGGTGTACTCGGGCTTGACGGGGCAGTAGGCGTAGATGCAGCTGAAGGGGTTGTCACCGTTCAAGGTTGACCAGCCGCTGGCGCTGGTGGAATAGGCGGCACCGGCATCCTCGCGAATCTTCTGCAGGTAAATCTTGTCCAGGGCGCGAGCCAGCAAGTCGGCCTTGACATTGTTCTCCATGCTGTAGGGCGTGGTCTTGTCATACCAGTAGATGGTGGTGTAGGCCTTGGGGTCTTCCATCTTGCGGGTGAAGTGGTTGATGACCTGACCGACGGGGTAATTGTCGATGTTCACCCAGTTGGGCTTGGCACCCTTCTTACCAGGCAGGCTGGCAATGTACTGCTCGATGAGCGGGCGGATTACAGCCTCGTCAAACGAGCCGACGAAGTAGAACGTGTAGCTGCCGGCATTGGCGGTGACCTCTTTGGCCATCTGCAGAGTGCGGTCGTAGTCGAGCTGCTTGACCATCTCGGCAGTGAAGGGCCTGCTGCGCCAGTTGTGGCTGCCCAGGGTCAGGCTCAGCGAGTCGCTGAATGCAGTTTCGGGAACGAGGTCCCTGTTCTTGAGCATCATGTCGAGCTGGCTCATCAGGTTGTTGAACTTCTTCTCGTCCTTGCGGATATCGGTGAACATCAGGTAGTTGAGCTGGAACAAGGTCTCCAGGTCTTTGACGGTCGATGAACCGCTGACCCTGTTAAACTCACTGTTCATGCTCATGCTGCAGCTCACCTGTTTGCCGGCGAGGGCCTTCTCGAGCTCGGTGTTGTTGAACTCACCCAGGCCGCTCACTTCGACGACTGCATCAAAGAGTGAGAAGTTGGCCTGGTCTTTCTCGCCATAGATCGAGTTTCCGCCGCGCTGCAGCGCCGTCATTTGGATGTCGTCTTCCTTGAAGTCGGTCTTCTTGAGGATGACGCGTGCGCCATTGCTCAGTTCCAGTTCCTTGTAGCCGAACTGCTTGTTCTCGGTCTCCTTGACGATTTTACCCTTCTTGGGCAACTGGGCGATGAGGGGCTCCTGCTTCACGTTGTCCACATAGGCCTCGACGTTGGCGTTGAGGCCGGCATCGACGGCGGCCTTCATGGCTTCGGGCGTGGGATAAACGGCGCCTTCCTTATCCTGGTTGAAGTTCACGACGATCAAGTTCTTACCATCGGTGGTAATGATCTCGGGCAAAATAGAGTTGATGGCCTCGACGGGAATCATGGGCACGATCTGGTTCATGATCTCGTACTTCTGCTCAATCGAGGGGATGGGCTCGTTGTCGAGGTAATGGCTGCAGTACTCGCGGCCGTAGAGGTCGTTGTCCACCTTGTTGCGCTCGTTGTACTGGCTCTCCAGACCGCTCAGGTACTCTTCACGGGCACGGATATACTCGGTCTCGGTAAAGCCGTGTTTCACGACGCGCATCGCCTCGCTGACGATGTCCTGAGTAGCCTCCTCGGTCATGCCCTCCTTGGGGACAAAGACGAGGTTGAAGGCATCTTTGTTCTTGGACAGCAGGTAGCCGCCGTCATAGGCATATCCCATCAGGTAGGGACAGTCGGCATCCTGAGCCTTCTCGCTCAAGCGGCTGTTGAGCATACTGCCCATCATGCCGCGCATGTAATTGACGAGGAGGTAGCCGAGTGAGGTTTTCGCTTCCTTATCTACAGCATCGTGCTTGAAGATAACCTGAGCGCTGTTGACCTGTTGCTCCTTGTCCTTGTCGACGACGATGATAGCCGTCTCGTTGTCGGGCACGGGCTCTTCAACCACCTGTGCGGCGTTGGGGTCGAGTTTGCAGTCCTTGAAGAGTTCCTTAATCTGGGCCTCGATGTGGTCCACGTCCACGTCACCCACGATGACCAGGGCCTGGTTGTCGGGGCGATACCACTTGTGGTAGTAGTCGCGCAGCTCCTGGTAGGGGAAATTGTCCACCACGCTCATCAGACCGATGGGCATGCGCTTGCCGTACTTCGAGCCGGGATACAGGGTCTCGAGGTTGTTCTCGAGCATGCGCATCTGCGCGCCGCGGCTCAGTCGCCACTCCTCGTGGATGACGCCGCGCTCCTTGTCGATCTCCTCGTCGGTGAGCAGCAGGCCGCCGCTCCAGTCCTTGAGGATGAGCAGACACGAGTCAAGCGCGCTCTGTCGCGTGCTGGGCACGTTGTTGATGTTATAGACGGTCTCGGCAATGCTCGTGTAGGCATTCATGTCGCGGCCGAACTCCACACCCAGCGAGCGGGTGTAGTCGATAATGGTCTTGCCCTCGCCGTTGAAGTGCTCACTGCCGTTGAAGGCCATGTGCTCCAGGAAGTGGGCGAGACCGCGCTGGCTCTCCTCCTCCTGGATGGAGCCCACACGCTGAGCGATGTAGAAGTTCACGCGGTGCTCGGGATAGTTGTTGTGGCGGATGTAGTAGGTCAATCCGCAGTCCAGTTTGCCGATGCGCACGGCATCATCGATGGGGATGGGCGGCATTTCCTGCGCCATCATCACGTTGGTGCTGAATGCCATCAGCATCAGCAACATCAAGGCAAAGAATTTTTTCATGTACATACTCGTTAGATTTTTATAATTGATAATAATTAGTAATAATCAGAGCTGTTATTGCTGCAAATTTACAGCATATTATAGAAACTGTCAAGATTTTTATCATGCAAAACCATTGCTTGACTAAAATATATGCATTTTGGGGTATCTGAGGGCATAAAGTGAGGTGGCCGCCAGGATGAATTTCATCCGGCGGCCACCCGTTGAATAGTGACGGTAAAATGAGTTACCGGTCGTTTACTTCTCGGGAGCCATCACGAGTTCAATCTTGTTGCCGGCGCTGTAGAGCTTGCGGGCAAACTCGGCGATAGTCTCGGGTGTCTGGGCCTTCACGATTTGTTCATAGCCGCTGATTTGGTCAGAACCGTACAAGAGATAATTCGAGAGAATACCCATCCAGAACCAGTTCTCCTTGATGTTGGTGTTGTAGTCCTTGAGCATGTTCTCCACGGCCTCGTTGAATGCGGTGGCATCGATGGTGGTGCCGGCATTAACCATTTCCTCGTTGAGGATGTCCAGTGCCATCTGCTCAAACTCGGGATTTACGGGGCACACAGCGAGTACCAGCGTCTGGGGCTTGCCGCCCGAGATACCTACTTGGCCCATGGCCTGGGTGGAGTAGGCTGCACCGGCATCCTCGCGGATCTTCTGCAGATAAACGCGACTCAGCACTTGACCTAGAATGTCGGCCTTGATTTCGTTCTCCAGGCTGTAGGGCAGATTCCTGTCGTGCCAGATGACAACCTCATATTCCTTGGGCGACTCCATTTTCTTGGTGAAGTGGCAGATGGTCTGGCCATCGGGCATGTCGATATCGTTCACCCAGATGGATTTCTTACCTTTCTTGGCGGGCAGGCTGGCGATGTACTGCTCGATGAAAGGACGGATAACGGCCTCGTCAAAGTTGCCGATGAAGGTAAAGGTATAGTTGGCGGCATTGGCGGTGCGCTCCTTGGCAATCTGCATGATGCGGTCCAGGTTGACAGCCTTCAGGTCATCGACATTGAAGGGTTTGGTGCGCCAGCTGCGGTTGGTCAAGATGTACTGCAGCGAGTCGCTCAGTGCGCTCTCGGGCATGAGGTCCTTGTTCTTGAGCTGGGTCTCGAGCAGGGTCATCGTCTGGTTGAACTTCTTCTCGTCCTTGGTCAGAGCGGTGAACTTGAGGTAGATCAACTGGAACATGGTCTCCAGATCCTTGACGGTACTGTTACCGCTCAGTTGGTCGGTAAACTGGTCGATGCTCAGGCCTACGTTAACCTGCTTGCCGGCAAGCGCCTTCTTGAGGTCGGAGTTGGAGAAGTTGCCCACACCGGTGAAGGAGTTGAGGTCATCAATCAGCTTCAGGTTGGCCCAGTCATTCTCGCCGTAGAGCGACTGACCGCCGCGCTGGAAGGCACTCATGCGGATTTCGTCCTGCTTGAAGTCGGTCTTCTTGAGGATGACGCGTGCGCCATTGCTCAGCTGCAGTTCCTTGTAACCCAGGGTAGTGTTCTCGGTCTCCTTGGTGATCTTGCCCTTCTTGGGCATCTTGGTCATCAGGGGCTCGTTGTTCACGTTATCGACATAGGGCTCGATGTTGGCGCTGGCGGCAGCCTCATAGGCGGCCTGCAGACCCTCGACGGTGGGATAAACGGCGCCGTCCTTCTCCTGGTTGAAGTTGGTGATGACGAGGTTCTTGCCGTCGGTGCTGATGAGCTCAGGCAGCAGACCGTTGATCATGTCAACCGTGATATTGGGAGCAATCATGCCCATGATCTGGTAGAGCATCTCCACCGAGGGGATGGGCTCGCCGTCCAAGTAGTTGCTGCAGTACTGGCGGCCGTAGCTCTCGTTGCTGATCTTGTCGCGGTTGTTATAGCGCTTCTCGAGTTGGCTCATGGCCTCGTCGCGGGCGCGGTCATACTCGCTGGCGGTGAAACCGTGCTGGGCGGCACGCATCACCTCGATGATGACGGCCTGAGCAGCGGCTTCGGTCTGGCCCTCCTTGGGCATCACGTCCACAGTAAAGGCATCCTTGGAGTTGGCGAGGATATATTCGCCATCATAGCAGTAGGCGTTGGTGAAGGGGCAGTCGGGCTCCTGAGCCATGTCGCTCAGGCGCTGGTTGAGCATGTCGGTGGTCAGGTCGGTGAAGAAGTCCAGGATCAGGTAATCCATGTTGGCCTTGTCCTCCTTGGGCACGGCATCATGCTTGAACATGATGCTCACGTCGCTGTACTGCTGCTCCTTGTCCTTGTCAACGACGATGATGGGCTTGTCGTTGTCGGGCACGGGCTCCAAGGTCACTTGGGCGGCATTGGGGTCGAGGGTGTAACCGGCGTACATCTCCTTGATCTTGGCCTCGATGTGGTCCACATCCACGTCACCCACGATAACCAGGGCCTGGTTGTCGGGACGATACCACTTGTGGTAGTAGTCGCGCAGGTCCTTGTAGGGGAAATTGTCCACCACGCTCATCAGACCGATGGGCAGGCGCTTGCCGAACTTCGAGTCGGGGAACAGGGTCTCCAGCTGGCGCTCGAGCATGCGCATCTGTGCGCTCTGGCCCAGACGCCACTCCTCGTGGATGACGCCGCGCTCCTTGTCGATCTCCTCGTCGGTGAGCAGCAGACCGGTGCTCCAGTCCTTGAGGATGAGCAGACACGAGTCGATGGCGCTCTGGCGGGTGCTGGGCACGTCGTTGATGTTATAGACGGTCTCGGCAATGCTGGTGTAGGCATTGAGGTCGCCACCGAAGTTCACACCCAGCGAGCGGGTGTAGTCGATGATACCCTTGCCCTCGCCGTTGAAGTGCTCACTGCCATTGAAGGCCATGTGCTCCAGGAAGTGGGCGAGACCGCGCTGGCTCTCCTCCTCCTGGATGGAGCCCACACGCTGGGCGATGTAGAAGTTCACGCGATTCTCGGGGTAATCGTTGTGGCGGATGTAGTAGGTCAATCCGCAGTCCAGTTTACCGATGCGCACAGCATCGTCCACGGGGATGGGCGGCATTTCCTGTGCCATCATCACGTTGGCGCTGAATACCATGAGCATCAGCAGCAACATCGAAAATAATTTCTTCATGTTCATCTTACTTTTTATAAATGATTGATAGATATAATTGTTGTTGTTTTTGCGGTTGCAAATGTATAGCATCCTGAACGATTGGCAAACGATTTTGCCGCTCAAAATGGGACAAATGCCTCAATTTATATGCTTTTCAGCCAAATAATTAGTCAGCTGACTGCTCTTTTCGAGTTCGGTTCAGGGAAGTAATGCCGACGCCCAAGCAGCCACAAAGCATGTAAATGAACAGTCGGTTCAAACTCAGGCTTCCAAACAGTGTGACATCGCTGACAAAGGATGTTACCAAATGGCCAAGGAGAAACACGGCAACTAGGATTTTGTAAGATAGGAAGTCCTTGGCCGTTTTCTTGTCCCAACGGTGCTTGCGGCCGATGAGAATTCCTAAAATCCAAATGTTGAAACCGCCCATGATGGTGCCGAAAAGCCAGTCTTTGGCATCAAGTTCAGGGAGGTTCCACATGTTGGCAAAGCCACCAATCAGGACGATGAGGCCACCTATTGACATCATGATACCTAGAGCAATCAGCACAATGCTCAAGGTCTTATTTCTTTTTTCGTTTTCCATAACTCGTGATGTTTTTTTTCAATTGTTTTCATCCTTTAGACGCATCCACTGTCCCAAAAACTACACAGATCTATATTTTTTGGCTAAAAACGTCCGGAGCAGCTGTTTCGAGCCGCCCCAGGAGGTCTTGGAGAATCAGGGTTTTACTGGCATTCATCTTGAAGGCGTCTCACTTGGTGACGTGTGACAGGATGATGCTGGTGATGAACGAGACGATGGCGATGGCCACTGCGGTGGCGGTTGCTACAAATGCTTTCTGTTCCATAATTGTTCTATTCTTTTAAAAACTACGAATTACACGAGTGGCGCTAATGATCATCTCGGTATTGTTGATTTATTAGTTTAATTCGTGTAATCCGTAGTTCAGTTATTAGTCAAATTCGTTTACAATTGGATGCGGATGCTAATTAGTTTAATTAGCGTAATTCGTAGTTTAATTGGGTTACTTGTTGAGATAGTTCTGGTAGAGTCCCTGGAGCTCGGCGGGGGTGATGCCCACGGCCTTGAGCTGGCCCAGGAAGTAGTCCATTTCGCCCTGCATGAGCTGGTCACGTCGCGTGGCGACAATCTTCTCCTGTGCGTCGGGGCTCACGAAGTAGCCCAGTCCGCGCTTGGTGTAGATGACCCCGTTCTGCTGCAGGTGGTCGTAGGTGCGCGCCACGGTGTTGGCGTTGACCTCGATCTCGGCGGCGAGTTCACGCACGCTCGGCACTTTTCCTTCGGGAGTCAGGGCTCCTGAGAGGATCTGGTCCCCGATGCGGTCTGCAATCTGCAGATAAATCGCTTTATTATCCTTGAAATTCATAATACTTTCCTATTTATTATTTCCACCACTTGAGTGAAATGACATCTTTATGCTTAAACAGGTACCATGACAATCCCCAGTAGATGATGCCCTGGATGATCGAGAAGATGGTCAATGTGATCACGAAACCCTCCAGATGATAGATGATCCACTGGCCTAATGTTTCCATGTCAATGTTGATGGCGACGATCATAAAGATGATGCCCAGAATGATCTCGATGCCGTAAACGGCAGCAAATGTCTTGAGCAGTGAGAGGCGAGGCCACAGGATGCTGCCCAGCACGAACAAGCCGGGACCTGCCAGCAGTCCGATGTACATGTTGATGCCGAACCACTTGCCGGGATTTCCGATGACTGCGCTGGCGCTGCCGATGCCCTCAAGTTCGCTGGCGCTGCCAATGCCGAAGCCGTCGACAGCGTCGGGGATGAGATTCAGGAAGTTGATGGGACCGGGGACGATGAGGTATTCATCCCTGAAGAACCACAGCACGGCAATGCGGGTGAGGTCGGCCAGCTGGGTGCAGATGAAGAAGGCCACGATATAGCCGATCACGTAGATCAGAGTATTGACCAGGAATTTCTCGAGCGTGGACGAGGGCGAGGTGAACATCTCGATGCGTCCCGTCTTACTGGTCAGTTTCCTGAAAGCCAGCGAAGCGACAATCATGGTGGCAAAGCCGAGGAACATATAGACGAACTTCTGTGGCACACAGTAGGTCAGCGACTCATATACCGCGTCGTGGGTACTGGTGCTGAGGTTGCCCAGAATCATGATCATCGTGAGCAGGCCATAAGTGCCCAACAGGGTGAACAGTATCGCGCGTTTGTTTTCTACAAGTTCCTTGCGCAGTGTGGCCGTGAAACGGCTCCAGTCGAAAGTTTGATTGACGGTATTCATAGTGGTGATCATTTTTGGGTGGTGAATAATTGGTTGATAGCCTCAGGGTTCTGCAGGGTGGCGTTGAAGAGCATCTCCAGGTCAACCTTGGTCTCCTCGCCGTCACGGGCGGGAACAGCCACGAGCGAACCCATGGCACTCTGCTGCACGAAGATGGGCTGGTCGCCCTCGCGCATGGGACGGAAGGCCAGGCGGCTCATCACGTCGGCAAAACTGGTGTTGAGCAGCACGCGGCTCTGGTCGATGATGGTCACGTGGTCGAGGATGTCGCTGATGTCGCGCACCTGGTGGGTGGAGATGAGCATCAGCTTCTCGTCGCTCATGCTGGTGGTGACGAGTTTGCGGAACTGGCTCTTGCTGGGGATGTCCAGGCCGTTGGTGGGCTCGTCCATGATCAGGGCGCGGGTGTTGGTGGCAAAGGCGAAGGCCATGAACACTTTCTTCTTCTGGCCCATCGACAGGCTGTTGAGTTTCACATCCATCATCCCGCCCATCTCAAAGATGTCCAGGTAGCGCTGCATGTCCTCCATGCTGAAGCGGGGGTAGAACGTGGCGTTGATGGCCACATACTTCTCCAGGGTGAGGTGGGGCAGGTCAAACTCCTCGGGGACGAGGAAAATGTCGCTCATGGTCTTGGGCAGACGGTTGCGCACGTTCTCGCCGTCGAACAGCACCTCGCCGGCTTGCGGAGTGAGCAGACCCGTCATCAGATAGATGAGTGTGGACTTGCCGGCACCGTTCTTGCCCAGCAGGCCATAGACGTTACCGGCATTCAGTTCAAGCGAGAAATCCTGGAACAGATTTCCGAAGCGCTTGTTGTAGCCAAAGCTTAATTGATTGATTGTAAACATAATAGATAGATATTTAATGTGGTTAATAATTACTTATCTAGTGTACTACTCAACTAGTACACTGCAAAGGTATAACAAGAAAACAATACCAACCAAATTTCTTAACATTTTTTAAGAATTTTATCTGGAGACGCGACTATTCATCGAATCACCGTGATGCCCAACCCCACGCTAAGCCGCAAAGGCGCTAAGATATTGATTTTAAAAATATTAATTTATTTTTCCGCTGGGGATGACAATCAGCAATGCCAATGCATTATAGCCATGAGATGATTTCTATAGATAAACTTATGACATTGATTATAAAAAACTTAGCGTCTTTTCGCCTTTGCGTGGGGACACATTCGGTGAATAGTTATCTAGCGACTCTAGATTATCTAGAACATCTAGAGGGGTGGGGATATGAAAGCGCCACCTGGATTACAATCCAGATGGCGCCAAACCACAAGTTTATTCTAGCGTCAATCAGTTGACGGTTAGCAGCATGTCGATGAGGTGTGTGACATCTGAGATGTCCACGCTGTTATCTTCATTGACGTTGGCAGCGGTCAGGTCTATGACGCTGTCGTCACCGTTCAGCAGATAGTCGATGAGCGCTGTCACGTCGGCAATGTTGACATCGCCGTCCATGTTCACGTCGCCCAGCTGATAGACGGGAGTGGTGCTGCCGTCGTTGCTGAAGTACATGTCCTTCACCTCGGCCAGGGCAAGGGTTGTCGTGCCCTCGGCATTGGTGACGGTCACATTGGCATTATCGTAGGTGATCTTGAGACCTTCTACCGAGCAGGTCACGGTCGAACCGTTGGTCTTGGTAAACTTCAGGTAGCTATAGGTCTCGGCGCTGGCGCAGATGGCCACCAGTGCGATCAGCATCGTTATAATCGTCTTTTTCATATTGCTAAGTCTTTTTAATAATGATGTCATTGTTTATAACTACTTGAGGATTAATGGGGCCAGCCACCACCGCCAGAATAGGTCGAGAGGCTAACTTGTGAACCGCCGGTAGCATTGGTAGCACCCTTACCGTTCCAGAAGGTGGTTCCGCTGGCCGTCACACCCCTGTAGAGTTTCGGGGTGGAAGGAGCTGTAACCACGATGGTCTTGCTGGAGGAACTGCCGCCACCGCCGGGACCGTAACCACCTCCACCAGAGAAAGTGGGCGTGTAGGCTGCAAAGGCTACGTTGCTGCCGCTGTAGAGGGCATACCAGGTGTTGGCGCTTGCCGTGCCGCTGTAGCAGGTCTGACTGATGCTGGCACCGCTCTCGATGGCACCCATGTTACCGCCGATGGCCATCAGGTTGGCACCGCTTTGGATATATACCTTGTAGCCGCCCTCGCTGTTGGCATCGAGTCCTTCCTCACTGCCGCAGCAGAAGACGTAACCGCCGCTTAGGTACATGTTACCGTTGGAGTCGATGGCATCATTGCCAGTAGCCACAGCATAAGAGTAACCACCCTTGAAGTACATGTGCGAAGAGCTGTTCAAGGCGTCGTCATAGCTGGTCACCTCGATGTAACCGCCATTGATGGTCATGATTTTCTTGGACTCCATGCCCTCAGCACCCTCGCCACCAGTGGCCGAGATGGTGATGGTTCCGCCGTTGACGGTGATGTTGCCGTCCACCTTAATGCCCTTGGGCGAGGAGCGCCTGTCACTGCTCGACGATGAGCTACCGCCACCGGGCCAACCGCCGCCGCTGCTCTGGCCGTAGCGGCTGCCTGTGGTGGTCACCTTGATGTTACCGTCGTTGATGATGAGTTCGCCGTCGATGCTCATGCCCTTGTCACCGTTACCGGTGGCCTTGAGGTCAAAGGTACCGCCGTCGATGGTCACGTTGTTGTCGCACTTGATGCCGGCGCTGGCACTGGTCGTCTGGTCGCTGGCCGTCTCGCCGCCGCCGCTCACGGTGCCGCTGATGTTGCCGCCCGTGATGTGCAGGTTGCCCTCGCACTTGAGCGCCTTGCTGGCAGGACCGTTGATATTGTAGGTGATGGTGCCTCCAGTGATTTCCATGTCATAGTCGCTTTTGATACCATGGTCATAAGTGTTGAGCGTCAAGACTCCGTCGCTGATGAGGACGGTGCCTTCGCTGTGAACGCCCACGGCCTCGTCCTTGACGGTGGTGCACTTGAGGCTCGCACCGTTCAGGATAAAGGCATAGTCGGCCTTGGCGCATTTCACACTGCTGGTGTCAACGGTGCTGTAGGCCCAGTCACCCCCCGAGCAGTTGATGTCGATGGTACCCGCGGTAGCGGTCATCGTGCTGTCGCACTTCATGCCACGTGCGCCATTGCCCGTCATGGTGATGTTGATGACGGCTTCGGTGCCGTTGATGGTGAGGTTGCGGTCGGTGCCGATACCTGTGGCTTCCTTGATCTTGCTCTTGTCAGTGTCCCAAACGGGAATGCCGGTGTGCTTCAGCGTCAAGGTGCCGCCCTCGATGTCGATGTTACCCTCTGCCTTGATGCACTTGGTGCCGTCAGCGCTGCCGTTGATGGTGAGCGTGCCGCCCTTGATGAGCACATGACCATCCTCCTCAGGAATGGCGGTGTCCTCGGCATCTACCTGGATGCCGTCGTCACCGCAGCTCTGGATGTTGATGGTACCGCCGTTCATCTGGAAGTACTGCGACACGTTGATGGCGTCGGCCACAGCACCAGTGATGGTGATGGTGCCCACGGTCTTCTTCACCTCCATGTACTCGTTGCAGGCCAGGGCATGTTTCTTGTTGCCCGTGATGGTGAGCGAGCCGCCCTTGGCAAACTCGGCATGGCCCTTAACAAGGAAGGCAGCCTTCTTGGTGTTGTTGGCACCGTCGGCCAGGGTGTTGGTCGTGCCGTCAACCAGTTGCACGGCGATGCGCTTGCTGTTCTGGATGTTGATGGCGGCGCTGTCGGGGTTGGTCAGGTTCACGCCATTGAGCGCCAGCGTCATCTTGTAAGCGCCGGCATGGTAGAAGCAGCCGCTTGCGCTGGTGCCCTGCAGGGTGTAGGTGTACTCGGTGGCGACGTCAGCGTCTTGCATCACAGCCACGCGTGCTCCCGTCACCTGGGCGGTGATGTGGTTGGCGATGTTGCCGGCGACATACACGTCGGCCACGGTGTTGTTGTACTTGACGAGGACATTGTCGTCGGCGAACGTCTCGTTCTTGACGGTCACGCTGTCCACATCGGCTAGAGTAAAGCCCTTCTCGAGCACGGTAAGCAGATTGGCCGACGAATACGGCATCGTGCCCACCGCATCGGTGTTATAGGCCCAATGCACATGGCCCGTGTGAATCCACATGGTCTGTTGTGCATAGCCTAAGACACCTGCCATAGCAATCAGTGTTGCTAAAAGGAATCGTTTTCTCATAAATGCTAAAATTTAGTGTGTGATATAATAAATAATTATTATGCTTATATCTCGCAAAACTAGCGAAAACTTGGCATAAGGGACAATTATTTTCAATCAATCCCGCATTTTCTTCGGCCAAAATGACGCTAGAGACGTCTTATTGGTAACATTTTAATGGTATTTTTCGTTTTTTCTGATTACTTTTGCAGACATGTTCTTGTCATCGCAAAGAAGAGCTGATGACTTACCTTTAATAATATTATAAAAAATGAAAAGATCTGTACTACTGTTCGCCATGTTGATCATGGCTGTGTGCTATAGCACAACGGCACTGGCCGTAGTTGACCCGTATGATGTGATGCAAGTCACGCCTGCCGAGGGTGACGTGACCAGTCTGCAGCACTTCACCATCACGTTTGCCGACCTGCCCGTTACGGTCAAGGACAATGCGGTCCCCACGCTGGAGAAGGGTGGCGGCGCCACCGTTGAGGGCACGATGCGTGCCGATGCCGACGGCAAGACCGTGCTGATTGACTTTGAGGAGAGCTTTACCGTTCCCGGTCACTATTTCCTGAACATTCCCGAGTCGTCCCTCGTCGTGAACGGCCAGACGCTGTTGCCGTTGACGTTCAGGTTCATCATTCCAGTCACCCCCGAGTCGTTCTATGAGCAAATCACCATCGACCCTGCCGAGGGCGTCGTGGAGAGCCTGCAGAACTTTACCGTCTCGTTGCCGCTGATGATAGGCGAGATGGAATACGGCATGGAGGCCACGCTGACCAACACCACGACGGGTGAGACGTGGAGCACCGACATGTATGACGTGCGTTACAACGTGCTGATGTACTTCCCCGAGGAGGTGACCGCCCCCGGTGAGTATGTGCTGACGATTCCCGCTGGCGCCATCATCATCTACACGCTGGGCGAAGCAGTGCATGAGCTCACCTTCAACTACACCATTGCCGGCGGTTCCTCGTTTATCCGTGGTGATGTTGACGGTGACACCAACGTGAACATTGCCGACGTGACGGCCTTGATCGATATTCTGCTCAATGGCACTGTGGCTCCCGAGGCTGCCGACGTGGACGGCGACACCAACGTGAACATCGCCGACGTGACCGCCTTGATCGATATGCTCTTGAACGGCAATTGACGGCTAATGGGGGAATGGCCTTAGTATAACCATCAACATGCTATGACACAGCGAGATGCGCTCAAAAGCTAAACTGGATGGCTTTTGGGCACATCTCGTTGTGATCAATGCAGGTCAATTTACAGAATGAAGACAAATTAAGGGTAATTTGTGTTTTTTTGCTGTTTTATTTGACTTTTTTTGAAAGAATCGAGTAATTTTGCAGGAAATTGAATGATTAGCACCTTTTTATTAAACGATAATTTGTAAAAGTCTACAATAGGTGGTTTTATTGCTGAGACGTTTTTCAAGTTAATTTTTTTGGAATGATGAGACAAACTTTACGACTATTATCATTGTTGATGGCTGTCCTGTATAGCACATCGGCGCTGGCTGCTGTTGACCCGTATACGGCTTTGCAAGTCACACCCGCCGAGGGTGTTGTGGAGAGCCTGCAACACTTCACCATCACGTTTGCCGACCTGCCCGTTGTGGTCAATGAGGCCGCTGTGCCCACGTTGCAGAAAGGTGGCGGTGCCACTCTTGAAGGCCACATGGCTGCCGATGGCGATGGCAAGACCGTGCTGGTGGATTTTGACGAGGCCTGCACGCTGTCGGGCCAGTATTACCTGAACCTGCCCGAGGGCTCCCTCACGGTCAATGGCCAGCGCCTGTTGCCGCTGACGCTGAGGTTCAGCATCGAGGGCACAGTGGAATCCTTCTATGAACAGATCACCATCGACCCGGGCGAGGGCGAGGTGAAAAGCCTTCAGAATTTCACCATCTCGTTGCCGGAGTATGTGAGTGAGATAGCCTATGGCAGCCGTGCCTCATTGATCAATACCACGACGCAGGAGACCTACAGGAGCGAAATGTATGATGTGGGATTCAATGTACTGGTGAACTTTCCACAGGAAGTCAGGAAATCAGGCAGTTACAGGCTGGTTATTCCTCCCGGTTCGCTGTTGATCAACGCGCTGGGCGAGGAGACCAAGGAACTCAACTTCAATTACTTCATTCCTGAAGACAGCACGGCAGCGTTCTATGAGCAGATTACCATTGACCCGGCCGAGGGTCGCGTGGAGAGCCTTCAGAATTTCACCATCACGTTGCCGGAATATGTGAGCGAGATTGTTGACGGCAGCCAGGCTGTGCTGACCAACGTTACCACGGGCGCCGAGAGCCGTGCCCAGATGGTGGACGTGGGCAATAAGGTGCTGGTGAACTTTGCCGAGGCGGTTACCGAGGCGGGACAATACACCTTGAGCATTCCCGCCGGTTCAATCGTCGTGGATGCGCTGGGCGAGGAGGTGCATGAGTTGCATTTCACCTATTACATTTTCCAGGAGGGAATGCCCGAATATACCATCAACCCTGCCGAGGGCGAGGTGTACAGGCTGCAGTATTTCACCCTTGATTTTGGCCAGCAGGTCAATGTTGATGAAACAATCCATCCCACGCTGACCAACGATGAGACCGGGGAGGCCTATGAGTGCAATCTGCTGGTGCTGGGAGGCAATGCCGTGGCATTTAAGGAATACCCGTTGAGCATTCTGGGCTCCTATACCTTGACGATTCCCGCCGGTTGCATCATTCTGACGTCTAGCTGGCAAACCAATGCCGAGATGGAGTTCCATTACACCATTGTCGAGAAAGATACCTTTGTCCCCCCCGTCATCGAGAGCCAGCCCGAGGGCGAGCTGAAACTGTATCATCGCAGCGGAGGCGTTGTCAGGGAAGTGGAGAAGGAATATACCGTGGAAGAAGGCGAGAGCCCCTACGAACTTGTTTATGAGCAGCAGAATGGCTCGTTGAGCATCGTGTTTGCCGAGAATAACAAGGTGTATATCCAGCGCCCCGTTTCCTGGTCCTACTACAACGGCTGGGTAGAGGGCACCCTGAGTGACGACGGCAAGACCATCACTGTGCCCATGGGACAGTATATCGCCTATACCAAGTCGCTGGAAATGGCAGTGCAGGTGGGCATGTTCGTCTATGATGATGCCGAGAACACCTACTTCTATGATGAGTCAATCGACGAGCTGACCTATGCCATCAACGACGACGGCTCGATTACCCAGGAATACACTAACCAGTATGTGATCCTGGGAACGATGAACCGTGCCTTTGGCGACGTGTTCCAGTATCTGGACTACGAGTGGCTGCAGGCTGGCGACTATGAATCGGTCTATTACCCTGCCACCGAGCAGCCGGTTGCACCTCCCGACAGTCTGGTTACCGAGGTTTATCACCTGACTACCGCTGTCAACGACGGCATGGCCTGGGATGCTTATCACACCCAAGTGAAGATAGGCTTTGACGGCGATGACGCATGGTTGCAGGGCATCTGCCCCTATCTGCCCGAGGCATGGATCAAGGGCACCCGCGACGGCAACACCGTGACCTTCCCCAACTCGCAGCTGCTGGGTTCCTATGAGGTATTGCTCTACTTCAAGTGTGCCGAGCTTGACCTCACCACCGGCGCTACGACCCAAAAGGACCTGGTGCTGACCTTTGACGGCGAGGACACCTATACCACCTATGACTACGTCTTCATCACTGCCGACAAGAACGACCTGTTCTACCTCAACTACTATCAGGGACTGACGATTTCCAAGCAACCCGATACGCTCGTCGAGGCTCCCGAGGACATGGAGGTCAAGGAGTATAAATACAACTACACGACCACCTTCGACGGCAGCACGATGATCAATGAGCAGAAGAGTGCCAACGTCGGCTTTGTGGGTGACGAGGTTTACATCCAGGGTCTGTGGGAGTACTTGCCCGAAGCATGGGTGAAGGGCAAACTCATCGATGGCAAACTGGTGATTGACATGCCGCAGTACTTGGGCACCTATGAGGATGAGACCAACACGGTTTATCCCATCTACATCGTCTGCTTCGAACGCAATACGGGCACGATTCTCCGTCAGTTGACGTTCAATTACAACGAGGCCACGGGCATCTTCAGCAATCCCAGTGACGCCTATGGCGTGGGCATCAACAAGACGGGCTACCTGAATGTGCAGGACATCTATGAGGCGACGCTCATTCCCGTTCCCAATGCGCTCACCGACATCCAGGCCGATGGTACAACCTATCCTATCGAGCACTTTGACCTGCAGGGACGCCGCATCACCGACATCAGCACGGCAAGGGGTGTCATCATCACCCGCAATGCTGATGGCAGCGTCACCAAGACATACAGGAAGTAAACCGCATAGTTTCTTCCGTCCAAGAGCAAATCACCCCGGCCAGTCGGTCGGGGTGATTTCTTAGATAAAAAATCAGGGCCATCATCATCAGATTTCAAAAAATGTACTATATTTGCCAACAGAATTGTGGCTTTTAGGTGAAATACATTATAATTCTCAAGAACGATGAAATACTATATTGCAGAAAATGGCCAGCAGGCCGGCCCGTTTGAGGCTAATGAGCTGCTGATGCACGGGCTGACAGTGAATTCGCTGGTGTGGTGTGAGGGTATGGCTAACTGGACCTCGGCGAGCCAGGTGCCTGAGTTGATGGCCTTGCTGACGGGACAGACCTTCAATCCCGGCGGCATCGACACGCAACTGCCGCCAGTGCCCCCCATGGGTGACAGCCAGTTGCCCCCCATGCCGCAGATGCCGCCCTTTGATGGCGGACAGCAGTTGCCGCAGCAGCCCACGACGCCCTACGGCACTCCCTACGGACAGGGAACGCCCAACCAGCCGTATGCTCCACCGCAATATGGCCCCAGCACCAACACGCCGACCAACCAGGTGATGCCCAAGACGTGGCTCACCGAGTCGATACTTGCCACGGCGGCCTCGTTGCTGTGTTGCTTCAATATCGTGGGAATCGTGACGGGCGTGTTGGCCATCTTCAAGGCCAATGGCGTCAAGTCCAAGTTCATGAAGGGTGACACGGCAGGTGCCAACCAGGACTCGGCATCGGCCAAGAAGTGGATGATGATCACTATTGCCGTGGGTGTGGTGTGGACACTGATCCAGGCCTACCGCATGATAAGCAATCCCACACTGTTGCAACAGATACAGGAAGGCACGGTAGGTTCACTCTACGGCTTGTAAAAAAAACGGGAAAACGGCGGGCGGCCGCTCGGGTTGCCCCTTAATGACAGAAGTTGCGGGCGAAGTGTGCCATCTTGATGGCTGCTTCGGCCGCTTCGGTGCCCTTATTGCACAGGGCTCCGCCAGCACGGTCTAGGGCCTGCTGCATGTCGTCACAGGTCAATACACAGAAGATCACGGGTACCGGCTGGGTGGCGTTCAGCTGGGCGCAGCCCTGGGTGACATTGTCACAGACGTAGTCGAAATGCGGTGTTCCGCCGCGAATCACGCAACCAATCATGATAATCGCGTCATAGCGGCCTGTGCGTGCCATCTGTGCGGCGCCAAAGGTCAGTTCGACCGTGCCGGGCACATGGGCTACGGTGATGTTCTCGCTGGGATAACCTTCCTGGGCAAACAGGTCGAGTGCGCCCTGGAGCAGGGCACCGGTAATCTGGTCGTTCCACTCGGCGCAGACGATGCCCACGGTGAGGCCGTCAACGTGGGGGAGGGTATGGAGGGCACTGGAGCCCTCTTGTTTATTCAGTTCGGTTGACATTTCGTGTTTTACAATTCTTTGGGGAAGCGGGCGTTGGTGGTGATGTAGTCCACGCCCATGGCCTTGACTCGATTGAAATCCTCGACCTTGTCCACGGTCCACACGTTGACCTTGAGGCCAGCGGCATGCATGGCGTCAACGGCCTCCTTGGTGACGATGGTGTGAACGACGTCCAGGTCCATCTTGTACTGCTTGCACCATTCCACCCATTCCATGATGGTGCCGTCCTCGTCACCGGCCAGCACCTGAACGGTAACATCGGGATAATGGCGGTGGATGAACTCTACCACACCGGGCATGAACGAGATGATGACGGCCTTGTCGGTCATCCCCTTCTGGTCAATGAGGTTGATCAGGGCGGGAATGCCGTCAAACACGGGCTCATTCTCGGCCTTGGTGTTGCTGTGGATGCTGGTGCACACCTTGACCTCGATGACGGGCACCACGTCGTATTCCTTGCAGATGTCGAGGAACTCGCCCAGCGTGCAGGGGTTGCCGGCGTAGGTGATGCCGTGGCGTTTGCTGGTCAGGCGGGTCGAGAGCACGGCTTCGGTGGTCATATCGGCAATCTCGGTCTCGGGGCCTCCCAGGCGCTTATAGTTGGCGTCATGGCTCACGACGAAGGTGCCGTCGGCAGTGACGCGGATATCGCATTCCAGACCCCATGCCCCGGCGTTGGCTCCGTTGATAAAGGCGGCACGGGTATTTTCCACACCCCACTGCGAGCCGCGGTGGCCCACGATGAGCTGTGCATTCATCCCCAGTGAACCCACGATGATGAGCGTGGCGGTAAAGATACTCTTGAGCAGTGTCATAATGTTCACGTTTTTATTCTTGTTGTTGAGTAGGTCTTGTATCTCGTGCACCTGGGCGGTGGCGTCGAGCCGCTGGGCCAGGGGCAGCAGGGAGCGTAGCAGCTGCTCGGCTGCCGTGCGGCGGTTGATGAGTCGCATCAGGGCCTTGGCCAGGCCGATGGACAGCGTCAACTCGCGATGTCCCATTTTCTCGCCCAGTTTCTTCTGGTAGCGCAGGGCCTTGGTGTAATATTTGACCGCATTGCGGCTATTGCCCATCTCGAGCATGATGTCTCCCTCCTTGCCCAGCGTGTCTACCAGGTTGGACATGGCGGTGCGTGTCTCATTCACATCGCCGTTGTCCAGTTCGCTCATGTAGAGCTCGCTGGCGCTCTGGTAATGGGCCAGGACGTTCATCTGCTTGGTTTTGGACTTGATGACCTCGGTCGAGGCCTCGACGGCCATGAGCAGCAGGGCGCTGAAGCGCGACTCGTTGCGCTTCGATAACCGTTCCAGCAGCTGTTGGGCCTTGGTCAGCTCTTTGGCGGCCCGGCTGTTGTCGCCCATGTCGTGATGGGCGAGGGCCAGGTTGTAGATCAGTGACGCCACGATGGCGTTGAAATCCTCGGTCTTCTTGCCCTGGTGGGACGATAGCACAAGCAGGGCGTTCTCGGCGGCTCCCAGCGACAGCGAGGGATTGCCTCCGTCGATGAGCAATGCCATGCGGGCGAGCCACAGCCATGCGGCATAGAGCTCGGGCAACGACATCATGCGCTCGTCGTCATAGATGAATTCCTCGATCACCTGCTCGGCCTCCAGATCGCGCTTGTTGGCGATGAGGTACTCGGCATAGCAGATCTGCATCTCGGTGACGATGGCGGGATCCAGGCCTTTGCTGGGCGGCATCGTCTGGCTCATGGCCATCTGGGCACGGGCGATGGTCATGTCGTTCTTGAAATGCGGCAGTGCGACGGTGACGGGCAGGGGATTCATTCTGAGGGGGAGGGTTATGGGTTAGGGTAGCCTGCTTGAGAAATCAATATTTCAGTTCGGCTGCATAACGGGCTGCCAGGGCCTCGTCAATGCAGTCGTCGGGGTTGGCCGATGCCGATGCGATGGCCTGGGCGCCGGTGACGATGTCGATCCATGCGGCACGGGGCAGCTGGTGGATGTTGGAGCGGGTCACCTCGTTCTTCAACAGCCCGTAGATGACGCCTGCCGTGAATCCGGCCTGCCAGCCCAGCATGTGGCGCGTGGGGGTGCCGAGGGCAGGGTGGGGCAGCGCTTTGCCGCCCTTGTCGAAACGGGTCACCGACAAGTCGGGATGGATGTGCAGATAGTTGTTGCAGTAGAACTCGACATGGTTGGTATAGGCCTGCTGGGCGGTCTCGCCGGGGAACACGTCACGCAGGTCGCGCTCATGGGCAATGACCAGGTCGCTCACCTCCAGGTTCTCGAGGATGGCGGGCATGACATGGGCAATGTGGAAATTTATGCCGTGCTGGAAACCAGGCAGATACAGGATGATGGCCTTGCGTTCCACGGCATAGTTCACCAGTTCGAACAGGGCCTTGCGCTGCGGCTCGGTAATGGCATACAGCGAGCCGAACAGCAGGATGTCGTCCTCGTCGATGCGGGGCCAAACCACGTCGAAGCGCTCCTTGGGATAGACGCCATAGTTGACCATGGTGTCCTTGCCGCCATCGTTGAAAATGATGGACATGGCAGCGGCACCTGTCGTGTAGCGGTCGATGGAGTTGACGTCAACGCGGTGGCGGGTCAGGTAGTCGACGATGATGTCGCCCACACGGTCGGCACAGCACTCGCTCACCATGGCCACGGGCAGTCCCATGGTGCCCAGGATGGCAGCGGCATTGGCGATACGTCCGCCCACAAACGAACGGGTGGGCTGGTTGCCGCTATAGACGGTGTCGAGCACCGATTCGCCGATGGCTATGATCTTTCTCATTCGGGTTGATGAAGGATATTTGGGTGATTCAATATTTGGTGCCCTTGGCAACGCTGCCCAGGTAACCGCCGTGGTGGCGCAGGGCGTAGTCCTCGCGGGTGAATCCGGTGGCGCGCATGGTGTTGACCACCAGCACGTCGCCAATGACGGTCATCACTGTAGTCGAGGTGGTGGGGGTGAGTCCAAGGGGGCAGACTTCCTGGGTGGTGCCGGTCCACAGGCAGATGTCGGCCAGGTGGGCCAGTTCGCTGTCCTTGTTACCGGTGATGACCACAATCTTGAGCTGGGGATACAGGTTGTGGGCCAGCGACACGAGGGCGCAGATTTCGTTGGTGCGGCCCGAGTTGGACAGCAACAGCAGTACGTCGTGGGGTTGTACCACGCCCAGGTCGCCGTGTTGTGCCTCGCTGGGATGCAGGAAGATGGCGGGAATGCCCGTCGAGGAGAAGGTAGTGGCGATGTTGTCGGCAATCTGGCCGCACTTGCCCATGCCCGAGGTGACCAGCTTACCTCCCTCGTGCTTCACCTGCTCGACAATGAGCTTGACAGCCTCTTCATAGGCATCGGTAATGGGTATGTTAAGGACGGCCTTGCTCTCGGCCTCCAGGATCTCTTGCATTGATTGTTTTACGTCCATAATGTGGTATCTATAGTTTTGAACACGCAAAGGTACAAAGAAGTTTTCAGTTGTCAGCCGTCAGTTTTCAGTTTTTGGGTGCCTGGTGCAGTTTTGTGGATAAAATGATGTATTTTTGCAGGATAGTAATCACGAAGAACCTGTAAGGAAGATGTAATTGAAAGATGAATTGGCAAGATATTAAGGGAAAATACCGGCAATTCAAGCAATGGCAACTGAATCCGATGAAATATGCCGACTGTGATGATGTCCATTACTGCAATAATTGCGGACTGATGTTCTCTGGCAACTTCTGTCCCCGTTGTTCGCAGAAGGCCGACTTGGGCCGCATCAGCTGGAAAAGCGTGCGCAACGGCGTTATGGACATTTGGGGCTTGGGAACACGTTCGCTGCTTTACAGTGTCTGGCAGCTGCTGATGCGCCCCGGATATTTCATCAGTGACTACATCAGCGGCAAGCGCCAGGTGAGTTTCCCACCGGTAAAAATGCTGTTTATTGTCACCGTGATTTATTCACTTATCATCTATTGGCTTTTCCCCAAAGTTTTTGGCATTCAGCTGCATGACATAGATGAGGGAAGCCGTCAGCTGCTGAGTGATTATTACAATTGGTATGAGAGCCATTTCAGTTGGGCGATGTTGGGGATGTCTGTACTTGCCATTATCCCGACGTGGGTCATGTTCCGATACGCACCGCGCAATACCCGTCACAGTCTGCCCGAGGGCTTTTTCATTCAAGTCCTCTTCTCGGTGCTGATGGTGGTGCTGAATTTCTTCTTGATATATTTGGTGCGGGTAAATCTCATTGCCTATAATGTCGCCATATCCCTATTCACGATGTTCTATTACATTGTCGGTTATATGCAGCTTTTTGGTTATGGATTTTGGGGCACCCTTTGGCGTGAGGCGTTCGTCTTACTGCCCATCGTCTTAATCGAGTTTGGGTTAATTTTCGCATTCTTCGGTGTTGATGCTCTTGCCCCTCTCAACAAGCAACTCTCAGCTGATGAGATGCTGCAAATGAAAATCATTGCGGTAGGTGGCATGCTGTTATTGGCTGTTGTGATTATGGCCGTGGGCTGGGTAATCAATCTCATAGCCACACGCAAGGCGAGGAGGAGTCTTTAGTCCCTAGTTTTTAGTCCCTAGTCCTTAGTTTCTAGTTTTTAGTCGTGGCCCTCAAAGGCGACGATGGCGTCGCGCCACACCTGTGGAATCGGGCTGGGCTGGTTGGTCTCGGGAGCCATATTGACCATCACGGTGGCACAGGTGGCTTTCACCTCGCGGGTGCCGCTGTTGACCACGTGCTGCAGCAACGTCAGGCTCTTGTTGCCCAAGCGCATGCACTGGGTGAGCACCTCGACGGGCTCGTTGAACAGGGTGGGTTTGAGGAAACTGCAGTTCACGTTGGCGATGATGACCGTGGGACGGCGCCAGTCGATGTCGGCCTGCACATTCAATCCTTTGAAATAATGCGTCTTACCCAGGTCAAAAAACTGGAAATAGACCGAATTGTTGACGTGGCCCAGTGCGTCCACGTCGTTGAAACGCAGCTGCATGGGTGTTGAGCACTTGAAGGGGTATGGTGATTCGATTGCGTGATTCATTGTCGTTATTTGAAGATGATTTCGTGGATGATTTCGCGGCCCAGGGCCTCGTTGATGCGCTGGATGATGCTGGCGCGGATGAGCATCAGCTCGTTGGCCAGCGAGGCTGAAGACAGGCGTACGGTCATCACGCCGCCTGTCACGCTTCGCGAGATGGTGTAGCGGTTGATGCCGTCGCCCACGATTTGGGGCCACAGGGCACTGGCACGGTGCTCGTCGAGGGCGACGTCCAGGTTCTCCTTCTTGAGCAGGTCGTTGATGATTTGGCCGACGTTTTTGGCCTCGGTGCGTTTCATGCCTGTTCTCCTCCTTTCAGCGTTGTGACGTTGCCGTTCTCGACCTGCATCAGGCAGTGGCCGCCGCCGTGGCGGGCAACGATTTCGTCGAGATGGGTGCGGTTGGTGTCAGTAATGAAGATCTGGCCGAAGCGGTCGCTTGACACGACATCGACGATGCGCTCGACACGGCTGGCATCGAGGCGGTCAAAGATGTCGTCGAGCAGCAGGATGGGTACGGTGGCGTTGTTGGCCTTGAGGAAGTCAAACTGGGCGAACCTCAGGGCGATGGTGTAGGTCTTGCACTGTCCCTGACTGCCCGTGTGGCGCATGGGGTAATCGTCGAGCATGAGCTCGATGTCGTCGCGGTGGATGCCGCGTGTGGTGTGGCCGATGATGAGGTCGCGTTCGCGTGTGGCGGCCAAGTGCTCCTGCATCGTGCCGTCGTTGAGGTGGCTTTTGTAGTGCAGGCTCACGGTCTCGTTCTCGCCGGCCACGGCATGATAGTAGTGCATGAAGATGGGCAGGAATTGCTCTACCCACTGGCTGCGGCGCTGGTGGATCAAGGCGGCATGCTGTGCCATGGCCTGCTCGACGGTCTCATACAGCAACGGGTCGCGCATCTCCTTCTTGATCATGGCATTGCGCTGCTCGACGGCCTTGTTGTAGCGGATGAGGGCATCGAGGTATTCGTTGTCGTTCTGCGAGATGATCAGGTCCATGAAACGGCGGCGCTCCTCACCGCTGCCGCGCACCAGATCCCAGTCCATGGGCGACACCATGACCACGGGCAACAGTCCGATGTGCTGGCTCAGGCGCTGGTATTCCTTGCCGTCGCGGCGCACGACCTTGCGCTTGCCGCGTTGCAGGGCAACGCTGATTTCCAGCGGCGTATCTTGACGGGTGTAACTGCCCTGGAGCATCATGTAAGGCTCGCCATGGCGTATGACCGCGCTGTTGTCGCTTGTCGAGGCAAAACTGCGGCACATGCTCAGGTAATAGATGGCATCGAGCACGTTGGTCTTGCCCTGCCCGTTGTTGCCGATCAGGCAGTTCAGCTTGGGCGAGAATTCCAATCGCGCCTCGGCGATGTTCTTGTAGTTGACTATGGTGGCCGTATTCAGTGTCATGATGTGCAAAGGTACTGAGATTTCTTCGATCTAAGGTGAACTAATGGGAATAAAATGTTACCTTTGTTGTCATGATAGAACTTGAGAAATTGGAATTTGCGAGAGAGCTGGCGGGAGTGGAGGCCTTCTCGACGACGCGTGGCCAGGTGGATGGACGCAATGCCTACTCGGGCGTGAACTTGTGTGACTATGTGGGCGACGATGCCCTGCGGGTGCTTGACGCGCGGCTCACGCTGGCGATGCAGCTGGGTGTTGACCTCGATGACCTGGTCATGCCGCGGCAGACGCATTCGTGCCGCGTGGCCGTCATCGACGAGCGTTTCCGCGCGCTGGACATCGACCAGCAGGAGGCGACCCTCGAGGGTGTAGACGCATTGGTGACAAGGCTGCAAGGCATCGTCATTGGCGTGAATACGGCCGATTGCGTGCCCATCGTCCTGGTTGACAGTCAAGCTGGCATCGTCGCCGTGGCCCACGCGGGCTGGCGTGGCACGGTGGGACGTATTGCCAAGGCTGTGGTTGAGGAAATGTGCCGTCAAGGCGCCACTGTCGACCGCATTCAGGCAGCAATGGGACCCAGCATCTGCCAGGACTGTTTCGAGGTGGGTGACGAGGTGGTCGAGGCCTTCAAGCAGGCCCATTTCAACCTCAATGCTATTGTTAAACGCAACGCCGCAACGGGCAAAGCCCACATCGACCTGCGCGCCGCCAACCGCGCTGTGCTGACCGCAGCCGGCGTGCCCGCGGCCAATATCGTCGAGTCACAGCATTGCTCCCGTTGCGAGCACACTCGTTTCTTCTCAGCCCGCCGCTTAGGCATCAACAGCGGCCGAACCTTCACCGGAATATATAGGAAATAAAACAAAATCGTGACCGAGGATAACATCCCCGTCACGATTTTGGATACTGTTGTCAATGGGTTTTACAGGGTGGCGTCGCTTTCCTGGAAGGTGGTGGCGCGGCGCACGTCGCCGGTCTGGTAACCCAGCTTGAACCACTTCATGCGCTGTGCGCTGGTGCCGTGGGTGAAGCTCTCGGGCTGTGCATAGCCCTGTGAGCGCTTCTGCAGGTAGTCGTCACCGATCTTCTGTGCGCAGTCGATGGCCTCCTGCAGGTCCCTGTCGCTGATGGAGCCGAATAACTTGCTCTCATAGTGTGCCCACACGCCGGCATAGAAGTCGGCCATGAGTTCCAGACGCACGCTGTACTTGTTGGCGTTGGTCTGGTTGGTGGCCTGCATGCGCTGGTGAGCCTTGTCCAGGGTGCCCATCAGGTACTCGATGTGGTGACCCACCTCGTGAGCGATGACATAGGCCTTGGCAAGGCTGGAGTTGTCACCCTTCACGCCCAATTGACGGTCCATGGTCTGGAAGAATGAAAGGTCGAGATAAACCTTCTGGTCGCCCGAGCAGTAGAACGGTCCGACTGCGGCATTACCCTGTCCGCAAGCGGTTTGGGTCGTACCGGTGTACAGCACCAGCGTGGGAGCGGGATATTCGCCGATTCCATACTCTCTGAAAATCTGTGACCAGATGTCCTCGGTGCTGGCAATAACCTGCTTGGAGAAGGTGGCCAGTTCCTGTTCCTCCTCGCTGAACTCGCCTTCCTGTACGGTCTCGTTCTGCATAGCCATGCCACCAGCCTGTTGTAACACGTCGCCGATGTTGCCACCCATCAGCAGGGTGATCAGTCCGGCAATAATCAGTCCGCCGATGCCACCCAGACCAATCTTGGTACCGGTGCCCATTCTGCGGCGATCTTCCACATTTTCGCTTTCGCGTCTTCCTTCTAGTCTCATAGTGATAATGCTATTTTTAAGTTGTTGTTATTCTCCTCTAAAGAGTGCAAATTTAATGTTTTTTTTAATAATGCATCAAATTCTCGCGTTTTTTCTTCATTTTTCTCGATGAATTGCAATCGATTTCGGGGCAGAAATGCAAAAAGCGGTGTAAAGAAGCAATGATATTGAGGTTTAATTTGTACCTTTGTGCTCATCACTTAATAAGAACTGACCGAAAATGAGGAAGAAAAAGAATCTTGCGATTATCAACGATGACCCGTGGCTGGAGCCTTACAGCGACGCCATCAACGGGCGGCATCAGGATGCTGTGAACAAGATAGCCGAGCTCACGGGCGGCACGGGCAATCTGGTCGAGTTTGCCAACGCCTACAACTACTATGGCTTGCACCGCACGACCGACGGCAACTGGGTGTTCCGTGAATGGGCACCTAATGCTACCGAGATTTATCTTATCGGCCAGTTCAACGACTGGCGCGAGTGTGCCCCCTACAAGCTGAAACGGCTGGACAACGGCAATTGGGAAATCGTCTTGCCCGAGCGCGCCATGCACCACGGCGACCTGTACAAGCTGCGCGTGCACTGGCAGGGCGGAGAAGGCGAGCGCATCCCGGCCTATGCCACGCGCGTGGTTCAGGACGAGAAGACCTACATCTTCTCGGCCCAGGTGTGGGCACCCGAACAGCCCTACGAGTTCAAGGTCAAGGACTTTGTACCCAACACGGGTCCGCTGCTCATCTATGAGTGCCACATCGGCATGGCGCAGAACCGCGAGGGTGTGGGTACCTATGAGGAGTTCCGCGTGAACGTGCTGCCGCGCATCGTTGCCGACGGCTACAATGCCATCCAGATCATGGCCATCCAGGAGCATCCTTACTACGGCTCATTCGGCTACCATGTGTCGAGTTTCTATGCAGCCTCGTCGCGTTTCGGCACGCCCGAGGAGTTGAAACATCTCATCGACGACGCCCATGCCGCCGGCGTGGCCGTTATCATGGACATCGTGCACTCCCATGCAGTGAAGAACGAGGTCGAGGGCTTGGGCTGCTTTGACGGCACGGGCGACCTGTACTTCTACGGCGATGGCAAGCGCGAACACCCGGCATGGGACTCGTTGTGCTTCGATTACGGCAAGAATGCCGTGTTGAATTTCCTGCTGTCCAACTGCAAGTTCTGGCTGCAGGAGTACAAGTTTGACGGCTTCCGCTTTGATGGCGTGACCTCGATGCTCTACTTTAGCCACGGCTTGGGACAGGCATTCGGCAGCTATGACGATTATTACAATGGCGGCGAGGACACCAATGCCATCACCTATCTCACGCTGGCCAACGTGCTGATCCACACCATCAATCCCCATGCCATCACCATTGCCGAGGAAATGAGCGGCATGCCCGGACTGGCCCGCACTTTCAAGGACGGCGGCATCGGCTTTGACTACCGCATGGCGATGGGCATCCCCGACTACTGGATCAAGACCATCAAGGAGCGTAAGGACGAGGATTGGCACCCCACTTCCATTTTCTGGGAGCTGACCAACCGCCGTGCCGACGAGAAAACCGTTTCCTATGCCGAGAGCCACGACCAGGCCCTCGTGGGTGACAAGACCATCATCTTCCGCCTCATCGACAAGGAGATGTACTGGCACATGATGACGGGCGACCACGACGGCACCGTGGACCGCGGCATGGCGCTGCACAAGATGATTCGCCTGGTGACCGCTTCGCTCATCAACGGCGCCTATCTCAACTTCATGGGCAACGAGTGGGGACATCCCGAGTGGATTGACTTCCCCCGTGAGGGTAACGGCTGGAGCTACAAGTATGCCCGCCGCCAGTGGGATCTCGTGGACCGTGAGGACCTGAAGTACCAGTTCCTCAACAACTGGGACAACGACATGATCCACCTCATTGGCGGAGTCAAGAATTTCCAGCAGCTGCCCGTGCGCAAGCTTTGGGACAAGGACGACGACCAGGTGCTGGCCTACATGCGCGGCCACTTGGTGTTTGTCTTCAACTTCAGCCCCACGCAGTCCCATGTGGATTATCCCATGCTGGCTCCTGAGGGCGAGTATGAGTCAGTGTTCGACAGCGATAATCCCCGCTATGGCGGCTATGGCAATATCGATGAGGACGTTAAGCACTTCACCGAGCATGACGGCCTGTATGCCGATGCCCATTTGGGGTGGCTCAAACTCTACCTGCCGGCCCGCAGCGCTCAGGTCCTGCGCCTGAAACCGCCCAAGCGCAAGCCGGCCACCAAGCCAAAGGCATCGTCGCCAAAATCAAAAAAATCTGCCAAATAAGGCAGATTTTTTTTGTTTTATCGCAAAAATCACTACCTTTGTAAATGGTATATTGATTCTCCAAGCCTTTAATTATTTATTATCATAAAACCCTAGAGACAATGAAAACGAGAACGACTTTTTTTACCATTAGGCGATTTATGACCCTGGCAATGACATTGCTGGGAGTCGTTACATCGTCTTGGGCCGGCAATTTCAATTTGCCCGAAGTTGCCGATGTGAATGATGTTTTTGCCGCTCCCGCAGTATTCAAGGCTGGGGCGCAGGCTCCGCAGTTTACCCTAAGCCCCGTTATTGTGGGCGATGTTAACCGTGACGGTACGATGAACATCACTGACGTGACCGAACTGATTGATGCTTTGCTCTCAAATAATGATTATGGCCTCAACGGTGATGTTGACGGTGACGGAAATGTGAATATCAGCGACGTGACCGACTTGATTGACAGGCTGCTGTCCGGCACTGTCGAAACCCGTTTGGGAACTGGAGAACTGGCTAGTGCAATGAATAACATCTACAGGATGTTGCGCACGGCGGGTTGGTCTTCAACAGGCAATACCCATCAGGCCTTTGGAATTCTTGCCCATACGTTGACTGCCGAGGTCATGGGCGATGACATGATTATGGCTGCCCAAGGCTCGGGCTGGTTCTGGTTTGATGCGACCTACAATGTCAAGAGTCGCTACACCAGTACAGCATGGCGCAGTTTTGACTTGTGGAATACCTATTACACTTGCATTGCCGAGGCCAACAGCATTATCTCCCAGAAAAACAATATCACTGGTTCGACCGACTTAGTGAACTATTATGTGGGACAGGCATACGCCCTGCGTGCCTATAGCTATTTTATGCTCTCGCAGTGGTTTGCCCGCACCTATAAGGGCCATGAAAGTGATCCCTGTGTGCCCCTGTTCACAGGCACCGTCTTTAACGGCTCGACAGGTCAGCCCCGTGCTACCGTCACCCAGGTCTATGCTCAGATTGATTCCGATATCCAACAAGCCGTCAATTTGTTGAAAAACACCACCCAGCTAAGTCCGTCCCACATAGGATATGCTGTGGCTCTGGGTTTGCGGTCGCGCATCTACCTGGTCGAGGAGAAATGGAACAATGCCTATATCGCAGCCAGGGATGCCATCACAGCTGCTGAGGCACAAGGCAAGGGCATCCTGGAGGTGTCAGACTTCAATGGTTTGAATGATGCCACCAAGGGCAATGTGATGTGGGGTGCCGAGATTCCTAATGCCCAGTCGGGCCAGTATGCTGCGTTCTTTACTCACATGGATGTTTCAGGTAGTATGACTACTTATGCTCAGCGTGCACCCAAACAGATCTCCACATGGCTCTATGGCAAGATGAGTGCTACCGACGCGCGTCGCGCTTGGTGGGATCCCAGCAGTAGTTATAGCACTGGAGGCTATGTTACCCAGAAGTTTAAAATGAGGGAAGGCGTCATTGGGGCTGGCGACTACATCTACATGCGTGTCGAGGAGATGTACCTCAACGCTGCCGAAGCATTGGCTCACCGCGGAGGGATGGACGCCAATGCAAGGAATTGGCTCAATCAGCTCATGGCCAAGCGTGACCCCAACTACAACTGCACCAAATCAGGTAACGCATTAGGCGGGTTAACTAACGATGAGACCGGCTCGCTGCTTGAGGAAATCCTGTTGCAGCGCCGCATCGAGCTGTGGGGCGAGGATGGCCGCATCTACACCATCCGTCGTTTGCGCCAGGGCTTTGAGCGTACCGCCGAGAACGGATGGCCCAATTCGCTCTTGCTCACGAGCCGTTCGCTGCAAGATCCTGAGAGTTATCCTTGGGTCATTACCATACCGTTGGCGGAGTTCGATGGTAATCCCAATATGAACTTCACTAATGACCAGAACCCGTTGGACGATTATGCTGAAACTCCTGCTACTGGTCCGCAGAACGTTTCTTTTGTCCAGGCAACACAAGAGGTGCAGACACCTAGCGTGGCACAAACTGTTAATGTGCCCATCAAGCGCGCGACCAGTCAAGGCTCCTACTACGCTCGAGTAAACATTCATTATTCAAATGATATGTCGCCCAATGGTGGCACTTCCACCAGTATGGTACATTTTCTTGATGGTGTAAGCGAGACAGTAGTTGCGGTTAGCACCAATGATATGGAACTCGGCCATGATTACTATGTGGATTTGACCCTCTCTGATTACGATGTGGCCAATTCCAGTCCCTCGTTGGGCTCCACAATCACATCAACAAGGGTCATCGTCCACTGCAAGAACGGGAGTGCCGCCGGACAGAAAATCTCGTTTACCGAGCCTGAAGTGCAGCATGAGGCAACTTCATCGATGGTGTCGGTGCCTGTGACCTTGACGCGTGCAATCACCTCCAATGCTTATTCCGCGACGTTGATACTCAGTGAGAATGATGAGCACGTGAAGCTATATAATTCTCGAGTCGTCTTTGATGAGGGCAAGAATAGTGCTACTGTCTATTTAGACTTTTCAGCCATTCCAGAGGGCCACTCTTGCTCTTGCCTGTTGTCTCTCTCGCCTGCCGATGCCGCTACCGGTGGAGAGTACACGTCTATTCGCATCACCCTCGTTCGCTCAAGCTGGAACTATCTTGGCTATGTCAATTATAATTCCGAATTTGTGGGCGAAGTGACTGCTCGGCTTGAGCAGATGACTGGTACTGGCAACTACAGGCTGGTCAATCCGTTTGGTGAAGGCTATGACATCCGTCTAATCATTGACAATGATAACAGTATTTATGTGGAACCTCAACCCTGCTTTGGTAGTACCTATGGTTTGGTATATATGCGTGGCTATGCCAATAGCGACGAATCCAACTATGCGGGAACATATGATCCCAGCACTCGTTTGGTGTCGATGCTGATTTCTTACTATGTGCCTGGAGTTGGTAGATTTCCTACTTCGACAGACTCATTCTACATGCCGTAATCTTTTATTGAGTTGAATTATAACGAAGGGCACTCTTCACCAAGTAGAGTGCCCTTCCTATATTTCAAGTGGTGGCTTGTTTAATCTCAACAGTCAGTTATTGTCGGCGGTTGGGGAGTGGCATCTTTTGGGGTGACAGGTAGCCATTGGTAGAGTTTGTCGCTGGGGCGTATTTTCTCGGGCACGGCGATGGAGAAGTGCTCGCCCTTGACGGTCTTCTCTACGGGTTTGAGGTCCACGCGTATTTCCTCGATCGTCAACGGGATGGCACCCGTCGTGGGGCCGATGATCCATGCCTCGTCGCCCACGTGCAGTTCGCCGGCCTCCATCAGGAACTCGGCAACACCGAGCTTGCTGTAATAACGGATGCCCTTGGCGACATATTTCTTGACGCGTGTGGCGCTGGAGCCATATTTGGCCGACCACTCGCCCAGGCGCTGCCCCATGTAGTAACCGTCCCAAAAACCGCGGTTAAAGACCTTGGCCAGGCGCTCGTTCCACTCGTTGATGCGCTCCTCGGTGTAGGTGCCGTCGCAGATGGTCCGTAGTGCCTCGTCATAGCAGCCGATGACCGTGCGCACATATTCCGGTCCACGTGCACGTCCCTCAACCTTGAATACCGTGACGCCAGCATCCACCATCTTGTTGAGGAAGTGGATGGTCTTGAGGTCCTTGGGCGACATGATGTATTTGTTCTCGATGGCCAGTTCGTCGCCGTTCTCGCGGTCGGTGACGATGTAGCCCCGACGGCAAATCTGGCGGCACGCGCCGCGGTTGGCGCTGGTGTTCTCCTGATGCAGGCTCATGTAGCACTTGCCGCTCACGGCCATGCATAGCGCTCCGTGGCAGAACATCTCCAGTCTGACGCGCTCGCCATGAGGTCCGCGAACGTCATTTTCCTCGATGAAATGGGTGATTTTGGTCACCTGCTCCAGGTTCAGTTCACGGGCCAGTACCATGACGTCGGCCCACTGGCTGTAGTAGCGCACGGCTTCGCTGTTGCTCACGTTGACCTGGGTGGAAATGTGCACCTCCACGCCGATGGAACGGGCAAACAGGATGGTCGCCATGTCGCTGGCGATGATGGCGCTCACCTGGGCATCTCGGGCGGCGGTGACAATCTGGCGCATGTAGTCCATGTCCTCGTCATAGACGATGGTATTTACCGTCAGATAACTCTTCATGTCATGCTCGTGGCACCACTGGGCGATGGTGCGCAGGTCGTCGAGCGTGAAATTCACGCTGGAGCGCGACCGCATGTTCAGTCCCTCGATGCCAAAGTAAATGGCGTCGGCACCACCCTGATGGGCGGCATATAGCGATTCCCAAGAGCCCACAGGGGCCATAATCTCAAAATCCTTGCGATTCATGATTCAGTTCATTTTAAACTACGAATTACGCGAATTTTACTAATGGCATCCGCATACTTATTATTTCAAATTATACTAATTGTGATATCTGGATATGATTGGTTGTCAGTTGTTTGGATATTGTTTTTTGATGTTGCAAAATCGTTCTGTCTTTAAACTGGTTTCGCCAAAATTGGCGAGGATTCCCAATTCATATCCTGTAGCTTTCAGATAATTGATGACTTGGGCTTTTTCGACATCTGATAACTTACTGATTGCTTTCAATTCGACAATAATCTTGTCGTAGCACACAAAATCAGCGATATATTCTTGCTGTAGAGGCACTCCCCTATAGAATATCTTTAAACTGACTTCTCTCTGGAAAGGAATCTCTTCTGCGATGAATTCACGTTCTAATGCTTCTTGGTATACTTTCTCCAAGAATCCGCAACCCAACTCACGATGGACCTTCATCATGCACCCAATAATTTTATATGATTCGTTCGGATAAATGATCATGATTCTTAGTCAAATTCGTTATAATTGAATGCGGATGCTAATTAGCTTAATTAGTGTAATTCGTAGTTTCTAAAATTATCTTTCTTTCTTGCCGGTGAGGATGCCCTTGATGTCGTAGAGCTTGTTCAGGGCCTCAACGGGCGTGAGGTTGTTGATGTCGATGGTGAGGATCTCGTCGCGTATCTGGCTCAGCACAGGGTCATCGAGCTGGAAGATGGACAGCTGGTAGCCCGAGCGGCTGCTGGCCACGTCGCCCAGGTCCTTGGTGATGGCATTGTCGCTGCGGTTGTTGGCCTCGAGTTGCTTGAGCACCTCGTTGGCCCGTTTGACGATGCTGGGCGGCATGCCTGCCAGCTTGGCGACGTGGATACCGAAGCTGTGTTCGCTGCCTCCCTTGACCAGTTGGCGCACAAACACCACCTTGCCGTTGATTTCCTTGACACTCACGTTGTAGTTGACGATGCGCTTGAAGGATTTCTCCATCTCGTTCAGCTCGTGGTAGTGGGTGGCAAACAGCGTTTTGGGCCTGGCGGCGTGCTCGTGGATGTGCTCGACGATGCTCCAGGCGATGGAGATGCCGTCATAGGTGCTCGTGCCGCGGCCCAACTCGTCGAACAGGATGAGGCTGCGCTGGCTCATGTTGTTGAGGATGGCGGCGGCCTCGGTCATCTCGACCATGAAGGTGGATTCGCCCAGCGAGATGTTGTCGCTGGCGCCCACGCGGGTGAAAATCTTGTCTACCACGCCGATGCGGGCCTGCTCGGCAGGCACGAAACTGCCCATCTGGGCCATCAGGGTGATGAGTGCCGTTTGGCGTAACAATGCCGACTTACCGGCCATGTTGGGACCGGTGATGATCATGATTTGCTGTTCGTCGTTGCTCAGGCGGATACTGTTGGGCACGTAGGTCTCGCCCGGCGGCAACTGGCACTCGATGACGGGATGGCGTCCCATGGCGATGTCGATGTCCAGGCTGTCGTCCAGTACGGGGCGGTTGTAGCGGTTCTCCATCGCTACGCGCGTCAGGGCGTTGAGGCAGTCGAGCTGGGCGATGATGGCGCTGTCGTTCTGGATGGCGGGGATATACTCGGTCACCGCGGTCACCAGCTCGTTGAACAGGCGGGTCTCGATAATGAGGATTTTTTCCTCGGCACCCAGGATTTTCTCCTCATATTCCTTGAGTTCCTGGGTCACATAGCGCTCGGCATTGACCAGCGTCTGCTTGCGTATCCACTCCTCGGGCACCTTGTCCTTGTGGGTGTTGCGCACCTCGATATAGTAACCGAACACGTTGTTATAGGCGATTTTCAGGCTGGGGATGCCCGTTTGCTCGCTCAATGTGCGCTGCATGGCCACCAGGTAGTCCTTGCCGCTGCTCGAGATGTCGCGCAACTCGTCGAGTTGGGCATCCACGCCACGACAGATGACGTTGCCACGGTTGGTCTGGTTGGGCGCATCGGGGTTGATTTCGCGTTCGATGCGGTCGCGTATCAGGGTGCAGGGGTTCAACTGCTCTCCCAGATTGTGCAACACGTCACACGCCGCCTGCTGGCAGTACTGCTTGATGGGCTCGATGGCCTGCAGAGCGCTCTTGAGCTGCACCAGTTCGCGCGGGGTGATGCGTCCCACGGCGGCCTTGGACGTCAGGCGCTCCATGTCGCCGATAAGCTCCAGACGTTCCTTAATCAGTTCGCGCCCCTCGGGGTCACGCATGAAGTGCTCCACCACGTCCAGGCGGCGGTTGATGGCCTTGACGTCCTGCAGCGGGAAGAGCACCCAGCGGCGCATCATGCGTCCGCCCATCGGCGAGATGGTGCGGTCGATGACGTCGAGCAGCGACTTGCCGTCGTCGCTCATGGGGGCCACGAGTTCCAGGTTGCGGATGGTGAACTTGTCGAGGCGCACATAGCGCTCGGCCTCGATGCGTGACAGGTGGGTGATGTGTCCCAGCTGAGTGTGCTGGGTGATGTCCAGGTAGTGCAGGATGGCGCCGCTGGCGATGATGGCGTTGTCCATGGCCGTGATGCCGAAGCCCTTGAGGCTGCGTGTCTCGAAGTGCTTCAGCAGGCGGTCGTTGGCCGCCTCAAAGGTGAATACCCAGTCCTCGAGTTCAAACGTCAGGTAGCGCGACGAGAACGTGGCGGCAAACCGCTGGCGGTTGCTGCGCTCGATGAGCACCTCCTTGGGCGAGAAGTTGACGAGCAGTTTGTCGATATACTCCTCGTTGCCCTCGGCGGTCAGGAATTCGCCCGTGCTGATGTCGAGAAAGGCTACGCCCAGCGTTTTCTTGCCGAAGTGGACCGCAGCCAGGAAGTTGTTCTCCTTGCGGTCGAGCATCGTCCCGCCCACGACCACGCCGGGTGTCACCAGCTCGGTAATGCCGCGCTTGACGAGTTTCTTGGTCAGTTTGGGGTCCTCAAGCTGGTCACAGATGGCCACGCGTTTGCCGGCGCGCACGAGTTTGGGCAGATAAGTGTCCAGGGCATGGTGGGGAAAGCCCGCCATCTCGGTTGCTGCGGCCGCACCGTTGCTGCGCCGCGTCAGGGTGATGCCCAGTATCTCGCTGGCAATCACGGCATCCTGCAGGTAGGTCTCATAGAAATCTCCCACACGGAACAGCAGGATGGCGTCGGGATGCTTGGACTTCATCTCGACGAACTGCTTCATCATCGGCGTTTTCAACGGGTCTTGTGCCATCTTGTTTGCATGAATGGTTTCAAACATGCAAAGTTAGCAAATTTCCATCAACCTGCCGCAGCGAGCCGCTATTTTTTCCCAAAACCACAGCGTCGTGTCTCATGTGGAATGCCACTCATCAATTCCAAGTCCTAGAATCGCCTTGTCCCGCCCTGTCCCGTGGACCGAGGCTCCGCCTCGGTAAAAACGGTCTCTCAACCTGTGGAAATGCGGTGCTTTTTGTGGATGTGGGAAAAATGATGTAACTTTGCCCTTTCAAGCAACTGAAAGAGCAACCTCATGGCAATCGACAAGCGCAAATGGTATGTGGTCTGGAAGGGCACCGAGCCGGGTGTCTGCGACTCCTGGGCGGAGTGCGAGTTGCGCGTCAAGGGCTTTCCCGGGGCGCGTTACAAGGCATTTGACACCCAGCAGGAGGCCGTCGAGGCATTCCGCAACGACCCGGGCGAGATGGACATCTTGCGAGCCATTGCCCGCGGGCCGCACGAGGTGGTCAACTATGAGGCCATCCCTGGCATCGTGCGCGATAGCATTGCCGTTGACGGGGCTTGCTCGGGTAACCCTGGGCTGATGGAATACCGTGGCGTGGATGTGCCTACAGGGGTGGAACTGTTCCGTCAGGGGCCGTTCCCCGATGCGACCAACAACATCGGCGAGTTCCTGGCCATCGTCCATGCGTTGGCCTTATTCGCCAATCAGGGCAATGACCACACGGCCATCTACAGCGACAGCAAGACGGCGCTGGCATGGATCCGTGCACGTCAGTGCCGCACCAAGTTGGCCCGCACCGACGCCAATGCCCGCTTGTTTGAGATTATCGCCCGCGCCGAGCGTTGGCTGGCGTCCCACACGTGGAGCAATGCCTTGCTCAAGTGGAACACGGCCGAGTGGGGCGAGATTCCGGCCGACTTTGGCCGCAAATGATAAGAGAGATATGTCTGAAAAACGAATGATGAAATATCGCGACGAGCTGGACAAGAGCTACGGTGTGGCCGGTATGGCATTGGGCCTGTCGGTCTTTGATGCCGCTGACCTGTTTACAGCAGTCACACTCGATGGTGATGGACCGGGTAGCATCCAATTCACGCCCGAGTTCTACTTTGCTGGCAACCCCAGGCTCTCGCCTCGTGGGGCGTGGCAGTACATCCTTGGCCATTACCGCATCACGGTGGGCCTGGCAGTGGCCAATGCGCTGTGCCGCCGCATGGTGCTGGACAATGAGCGCGTTGACGACCAGCTCAAGGACGACCTGTTCAATGCCGCCTATGAGGACGGGAGAGACTTTTGCCAGCTGGAGCGTGACGAGGTGGAGCCCATCTTTGACGAGGCATTAGACAGCATGGTGCGTCTGTTCTCCAATTCACAGGTGCGCAAGGCAATGGATACCTTTGCCGACGCGTTGCAGCGCCGCCGCACGCTGTCGCACATCGACGTCAACGACATCCTGCAGCAGCTGAATCTGATTTAATGCTTTATTATTATATATAATGTGTAAATCACACTAAACACTAAAACCATAACATATGCAAACCGTACTTTTCCATTCAACGATATACGGACCCATCCACAGCCGCAGGCTGGGAATGTCCCTCGGTATTAACCTCATGCCCAACGACGGCAAGATCTGTTCTTTTGACTGCCTGTACTGCGAGGCCGGCTTCAATGCCCAGGGTCCCGGCAAGGATGGCGTGCCCACACGGGAGGCCGTGAAGAAACAGCTCAGGCACAAACTCGAGGAAATGAAGGCCAACGGACAGACACTCGACGTCATCACCTTCTCGGGCAATGGAGAACCCACCCTGCACCCTGAGTTCAAAAAAGTGGTGGACGATGTGCTCAGACTGCGAACCGAGTTTTTCCCTGATGCCAAGGTGTCGGTGCTCAGTAACTCGACCATGGCAGGAAAGCCTACCGTTGTCGAGGCCCTGCTCAAGGTGGACAACAACATTCTCAAGCTCGACAGCGCCATGCCGCACACCTTCAGGGTGCTCAACCGCCCCACGTCGCCCAACTGCCTGCCCGATGGCGTCATTGCCGACCTCAAGCGATTCAAGGGGCAGTGCGTGGTACAGACGATCATGGTTCGCGGCGAATATGACGGCGAGCACTTCGACAACACCACCGACGAGGAGTTGGATGCCCTCTTGAGTGCCTATCTCGAGATCGGTCCCCGCGAGGTGATGCTCTACAGCATCGATCGCAAGACGCCCGCCGAGAACCTCGAAAAGGTCTCCAAAGAGGAGCTGGAAAAGATCGCCCAGCGATTCCGTGACGCTGGAATCAAGGTCCAGGTCAACGCATAATTGGAGCAGTATCTTTTTAATAATAAATGGGCTCATTTTCGCTAGTAATACTTTCGAGGCGAAAATGAGCCCATTTAATACCGAATTTTCTCGAAAAATGGCCAAATTCGCTACCGAATTGTTAACGGAAGTTATTTTTAGAAGTTTTTGACTGGAATATTTGGTCAGTTTCTGGAACGGCTATACTTTTGCATCGCTTTTGCGGCTCACAATATGTCAAATTGCGTGAGCGATTTTTTTGACGCCTTTTTCGGGCGGTCTGTTGTGCCGGAAAAGCTTAGTTCTTTGAAATGTTTGCAATGAGGAAATTGACAGT
>ONKU01000040.1 GCA_900318535.1 uncultured Prevotellaceae bacterium
CACACCATACCATCTTGCCAATTCCTGCATGATTGAGAATAGCGATTCATTATCAAAATAGAAAAAACCTTCCTTCCATTGGGTGATGGGGTAAGTGTCAACTGCCTTGACCGCCAGCTGCGAGCCAGCGAGTGAAGCCTGCTGGCCTGGGGTGAGCACTTGATCGGCATCTTGGGTCTTGACAAGCACGCGACCCGTAACCAGCGTAACCGAGGCATCACGAGCCGAGCGCGCCCGCACATCGAAAGCTGTGCCCAATACCATCGTCGTGAGATAATCGCTATAGACGATAAATGGGTGCTTGGCGTCTTTCTTCACCTCAAAATAGGCTTCGCCCTGGAGGCGCACCTCTCGCTTGTCACCGGTGAAGCGGTCAGGAAATTCCAGATGGCTCTCGGCGTTGAGCCACACCTGGGTGCCATCGGCAAGCGTTAAATGATAATCCTTGCCTCGTGGTGTGGAAATTGCCATCAATTGTGCAGGAACACTAGAAGACTGATCAAGCTTCATCTGCTTGCCGCTGGCTTGTTTTTGTTTGCCATCAGCAGTTGATATGGTGACATCATCAATCTCGTCTGGAACATTGATGGCAAATGATGTTGCATCTACATGAGCGACACTTGTCGTTGGGCTTGTCCAGAACCTATATCCAATAATAATCGCCAGAGTCGCCGCAATGCCAGCAACCCAGCGAACCCATGACCGAGTATACATCGGCACAACCCCATCTGCGTCGGTATCATTCTCATCGGTGAGTTCTAATTTCTCTCTGACTTCCTGCCACTGCCCATCAATATCGGGACATGAGACGTGTTCACGAGATAATGCCTCGCGCAATTCCCATTGCTCATGAGGATTGAGCGGTTGAGGTTCTTCTATGTTCTTGTTATCCTGTTTCATTTCACTAGTTGATACATGATAATAACAACAGCGGTACAAACTTTAACATTTTTTTACCCAATGAAATCCTCATCTGGGCAAATGAGCGTTGAATAATCTTCTTCACACCATCAACACTGATTCCAAGCATGTCGGCAACATCCTGATTGCTCTTCTGCTCGTAGAAGCGTAAATACAAGACACGTCTCACTCGTTCGGGCTGGCGATTGAGCACTGCCTTCAAGTGTGTTATACGTGCCTCATATTCATTCCAGTCTGTTTCGGTATAATGCTCTAAATCATTCAGCACTTCTTCCATCAATGGGACTTGACGGTTACTCTGTTTCAATTGATCAAGGCAACGGTTGCGTACACTTGTATATAGATAGGATAAAACTGTGTTCTGGTCAATGGTTTCTCTTAAACGCCACACGTTAACAAAGACTTCACTGACAACATCTTTGGCAATATCCTCATCGTGAGTAATGGCATGTGCATGATAATACAGCCGTTCATAGTTTTGCTTGAACAGATTCTCATATTCATGGACTGTCAAAATCCCACTTTGATTCATCCCCACATTATTATATTGAATTTTAGTGGGCACAAAGATAAAAAAAATTCTCAAAACAGATGAACAATGATATGAAAATCATTTTATAACTGATGAGCGAGCTCAGAATGTGACATGAGGGTGCGCAATCACAATAAAAAATTTCAAAATCTTCAAAAAAAATGTACACCAGTAAATGAATTGAACGTATATAGGGCAAACAAGCGAGAATCATAAACTTTACAAACTAAATAATAAGAAATAAAATGATGAAGAAGATTGCGACATTATTGACGATGGTGACGGTAGCGATGCTTGCCGCCGCCCAGATGGCTAATCCTGTGACCTTCACTTCGCAGTTGAGAACCACCAACGGCTCCAGTGAGGGCGAAATCGTGTTTACAGGCAAGATCGACAAGGGATGGCACGTCTATTCGACCAACCTGGGCGATGCGGGCCCCACCGAGGCCGCTATCACCTTCCACAAGAAGGATGGCGTGGAGCCCGTGGGTAAACTTAAGGCTGTAGGCAAGGAAATCTCTAAGTTCGACGAGATGTTCGGCGCTAAGCTGCGTTACTTTGAGAATAATGTGCAGTTTGTGCAGAAGGTGAAGTTCACCAAGCCCAACTACGACATCGATGCCGACCTGGAATATGGCGCGTGCAACGACCAGTCATGCCTGCCCCCCAGCAGCGTGAGTCTGAAGAAGGCCGGTAAGTCGCCCGCTGTGGACGGTGAGGCCGACAAGAACAAGGAGGAGCAGGACAAGGCCGAGGCCGAAGCGCTTGCCAAGGCCGACTCGCTCGCTGCTCTGGCAGCCGTCGCTGCCGATAGCGCCGCGATGGGTGCTCCCATCGATAGTGCGGCACTTGCGGCCCTCGACCATGACGCTCTGTGGAAGCCCGTTGTGGGCGATATCCAGCGCATCGACGGCACCGATGGCGGCAGCAGCAGTCGTTCACTGTGGTACATCTTCCTGCTGGGTCTGCTGGGCGGTCTGGTGGCACTGTTCACACCGTGCGTGTGGCCCATCATCCCCATGACGGTGAGCTTCTTCCTCAAGCGGGCCAAAAATGACAAGAAAAAAGGCATCAAGGACGCCATCACCTATGGC
>ONKU01000002.1 GCA_900318535.1 uncultured Prevotellaceae bacterium
TTGATGCCTTTCCTCAGAAATTGCAGGGCATCATCTTCGATGTCACCAATATTGAGCAGTTTAATATGGAATATCTGGCAATGAGTATGCTGTCGGCTGCAGCTACGGCCATCGGAAACAGTTGCCAGATACGTATCCGTGGATCATGGAGAAGCAGCCCTGCCCTGTATGTCATCCTGATAGGAAGGCCAGGACAGGGCAAGACCCCGCCACTTGACTATGCGTACCGTCCACTTCAAGAACATGACTTCCTTCAGGTCAGTAGGTATATTGAAGAGAACAAGCGCTATGCAGAGCAGAATGCTGGAGCCAGGGATGGCGACGCCTTTGATAAGAACAAACCTGTTCTTGTCCAAACCATCCTCTCTGACCTTACGCAGGAGGCCATGATGCGAATCCATAACGACAACCAGCGTGGCATCGTCATCCTAGTGGATGAAATCATGGGGTTCTTCAAGAGTTTCTGTCGATACAATGACAGTCCCTTGCTTACTCAGCTGCTCACCGCATATAGCGGAAAGCCTTTGAAGGTGTCCCGTTGCAGCAATCCCATTCCTATCATCATACCCCATCCGTGTATCAATATTGTCGGTACCACCCAGACGCAACGCATCGGGGAACTCTTCACCAAGGAGAATGTGTCGAGTGGATTGATTGACCGCATCCTGTTCCTTCACCCAAAGAGTCGTGATATTCCCAAGATGCAACTGATCCAGGATGCAGGATTGCATGAAGATGATCGGGTTAATAGTGTATATCGGAAATGGAAACAGGTGATAGACAAGCTGCTTTCCATTGAGCCTGATTTTGACGAGAAAGGAATCATCATGCCGAAAGTCCTTGACATGAGCGCCGAAGCCTATCAATGCTTTGCCCAATGGAAAAACACCCTTATCGAGCAAGTCAATGCGATTGAGGACGAAAGGCTCATTGAGAGCCGAGTGATGAAAGCAGACTCCAACGTGGCCAGACTTGCATTGGTGTTTCAACTCCTGGGGTGGGCTTGTGACGAGATCCACATGCAGCACATTGATGTGCGCTCCGTTCAAGCGGCCATTCGTCTGTATGACTATCTGGAACTATCGTATCAGGAAATCAAGACACAAGTCCAGAAAGAGTCCATGTCACCGCTCAAGAAATCATTCTTGGATGGGGTTCAACCAGATTTCACTACAGCAGATGCTATCAAGGCTGGAGCTGAAATAGGACTCTGTGAGAGTGCTGTTAAGAAGAACCTTGCTAAGATGTGCGTAGAGCGAACCCTCCAGAAAACAGGTCATGGCACCTACCGAAAGATACTTTAGTACACCCGATACATTTTACACTTTACACTTTCAAAAGTGTAAAAGTGTAAAGTTCCAAAGTGTAACGGCATAATTCAACAACCCAGAAAGGAACATAATCATGAGCAGTTATCGATTTCATCTTCAGAAATATAAGTCAGGCAGGAAGCAATGCTTCGTCAGATATATCGATGAAGAGGGAAAGATTACCTTTCCCGATTATGTGGGACGATGTGACCATGAGGACTCATGTGGTTACCATTATACGCCAAAGGATTTGTTCCAGGACAAGCCGGATATGAAACCCAACAATGATGACGGCTGGAGGGGCATCAAGACCTTTGCACAGATAAGGACAAAGGCCGAGCCTATTGTTCCGTCTTATATCCCAGCTGACCTCATGCGAAAGACACTTTCCCATTACGGAATCAATCCCTTGTACCAATTCCTGTGCAAGACTATAGGGAAGGTGGGCGCCAACAAACAGATTGAACGCTATATGGTTGGTACCGTCAAGAAATGGGGAGGAGCTGCTGTCTATTGGCAAGTAGACAAGGATGGAAATGTCCGAGCAGGAAAGATGATGGGCTACAATCCCAAGGACGGGCATCGCATCAAAGAACCACATCCGCAGGTCAGCTGGGTACATTCAGAATTAAAACTACCTGATTTCAATCTGAAGCAATGCTTGTTTGGTGAGCATCTGCTTGACACCTCCTCTGCCACAATCATGTTGGTGGAGAGCGAGAAGACCTGTCTGATTGCATCCCACTTCATGCCAGATTTTCTCTGGCTGGCAACGGGAGGAAAAAATGGTTGTTTCAATGAAGATGCCATGCAGGTGCTTCGTGGCAGGGATGTGATTCTCATGCCAGATCTTGGAGCGATAGAGAAATGGATCGATAAATCGAAAATCCTCAAACCCATCTGCAAGAGTGTTACAATCTCTGACGTGTTGGAGCAGACTGCAACCGCAGAACAACGCGAGGCGGGTCTTGATATATCAGACTTCCTCCTGATGCAGGAGACCAAGCAGATGGTTTTGGCCCGAATGATTGAACGAAATCCTGCCCTTCAGCAGTTCCTCGATGACTTTGACCTTGAACTTATCGAGGATGATTTATGAGAAAAAATAGGACCAAAAGGGCGTCCCTTGGCGGGTATTTTACCCTCATCTGCCTGAGCTTGCTCCCCGTAGGAACTCCTTCAGGAGAGGCAGTCTAAAGTGTTAACGAAAGTTAACTCTTATTAGGCTAAGAGTTTTATAAAACTCCCTTCCCTTTGCTCGTTTTAAAACCCTCCATTCGGTGGAGCAAGCTCCCCCTAGAATGATGGTAGTCCAAATCACCGATAGAACCAAAAACCATCAAAATGGTCAGATTTCTATGATTCTCTACCTGTCAAAATTGAGGTGCCCATTGTGGGAAACATAGTGCATATATGGAGGGACCCAAACTATCATGCGAATAAAGAATTATCAGAAATGAGATAACTTTCAACATTATTGTTAGGTGGTTAATCAATTATTGTATATCTTTGCACAGGAATAATTTAGACCATAAAAAAGATGAAGAAGGAGTGCAACAATCGAATCAGAGTGGTGTTAGCTGACAAACAAATTACCAACAGATGGCTTGCCGAGCAGATGGGTGTAACGGATATGACTGTATCCCGGTGGAAAACCAACAAGACACAGCCCTCGATGGCTCAGTTCATAGAAATTGCCCGACTTCTTCAGGTTGACATCAAAGACTTGATAGAAATGACATTCGATTCACAGAACAATATTGATGGTATCTGTTGACATAGTTAACAACCTTTATTTATCAAGACAATGGACGGATTCAAAAATATAGAGATAAAGAATTTTAGGGGTATTGACCACTTGAAGATTGATGACTTCTCGCGTGTCAATGTGTTCTTGGGACAAAACAACTCGGGAAAAAGTACTGTTCTTGAGGCTATAGCCATGCTGATGAGCATGTCGAATCCTGATGTGCCTCAAATGATAAATGCAGTCAGAGCCCGTAAATCATTCAGCAGTTTCATAGATATCAAGTATTTTTTCCGCAATTTGGATGTCTTAATACCACCAGAGGTGTCTTCTGAACATACAGATGGTGCTTCTCGTCATCTGAAGTTGGGATTATCATACGTTTTTGACGAAATGGCTGATCCAAAGAATGAGCCTGTCCAGCAAACAGGATCCATTGTTTACGTAAATACGTTGGAGATGAACTTCGACATAACCAATGGTGCAGCTAAGCAGAGTTACAAAAGTTGGTTGCGTGTGAACCCTCAGGGACTAGTAGTTAATAAAAAATCAGCAGAGGGTTATATGGAGAAAAGCAGAGCATGGCTGATACCATCTGACCTAATGACGAATAACCTTGCGAGCGATTTGACAGAATTGTTCCGTCGTAACAAAAAGGATGTTGTATTGGCTCTGTTGAAGTTGTTTGATGAGCGGATAAACGGAATTGAGATATTGACTGACGATGTCTATATTGGCTTTGATGGAATGGCTGAGATGTTGCCTACCAGAGTGACAGGTGATGGCCTTCGTCGTTACTTGAGCATTGTTGCCAGTTCTGCTAATCCTATGATTGATATGATTCTTATCGATGAAATTGACAATGGTCTGCATTATTCTGTCTATAAGAAATTGTGGCAGGCCTTGTTTGCATTGGCAACTTCAACCAATAAGCAGGTGTTCGTTACTACCCATAGCAAGGAAACGCTGGGTTATCTCAACGAAATGTTGAAAGAGCATGCAGAGTATCAGAAAGAGATGCGCCTCTATACGTTAGCCAGAACCCCGCTTAAGGGACATCAGGCATATAAATATACATTTGAAGGACTGAATGGTGCTTGTGCAAATGATGTTGAACTTAGAGGGAAGATGCTGTGATGAAAAAGTTTCAAATCATAGTTGAGGGAGATGCTGACATAAAGTTCTTTAAGGATTACTATCATCATCTGTTTCACGAGAAAGCCCCACAAGGCAGTATCACTCTACCAATTGTGGGAGATAAAACGGGAGGGTATAAGAAATTGTTTCTTGAGGAGGCGATAAACCCCCTTAAGGAGAATAATGCATACGGGATTATTAATCTTGTTATATTTGATGCCGATAAAGATATTGAAGCAAGGCGGAAAGAATTGCTTGCTATTAAAGAGCGGTTCAATGTTGAATTTGAGTTATTCCTTATGCCAAATAACCAAGATGCCGGCGCTTTGGAGGACTTGTTGGAGAACATCATCAATCCAGACAATCAGCCTGTAATGGATTGTTGGCAGACATACGAAGGTGAACTTGAAAAGGTGAGGATTCCGACAAAGACACCTCCCACTCTGACCATCCCAGCCAAGAAAACAAAGATTTACGCCTATCTTGAAACTTTGTTGGGGGAAACAAGAACGCAAAAGGAACTGATAAAGGATCCTAACCGCAATTATGAAAACACTATGCACTGGAATCTGGATGCAGAGTATCTGGAGCCTTTGAAGGAGTTTTTGAAGAATAAGTTAGATTAAGGAATCATTAATTGCTATATGGGAAGAATAAAAATCAATAATGAACTGTTGAGAATAATGGATGATTATAATTTATTTATGTCATCCTGTAAGAATACGGTGATGCCCATTTTTGTGACGAAGGAAAAACCAAATCATAAGACATCATTGTATAAAGAACAGATGTTAGTCTCTGATAAGCCTTTTGGTGATACTTTAATAAATTGTGAAATTCGTGATAAGAATCTATTGAATTACTCTTTTCAAATTCTTTCTGATAGATTGAATAATAGAGTTTTGGCAAGATTGGATGAAGGAAATGGAGTTCATCGAAATAACATTCCAGATATTCCTTTAGCGGAGCAAGTGGTTTCAACCCCTCATTTCCATAAGTATGATTCATATGGAAGATTCTTGGCGTACAAAACAGATTCTCTCAATTCGTATAATGAAAAACCATTAGAGATTGAGGAAGGCTTTCGGATTTTTTGTGAAGAGGAAATGATTTCTTCTATCGATGGCTCACCTTCAAGAATAGAGATAAAAGAAGATGGTGTTTTGCCTTTTGATTATGATAATGACCCTCTAGCGGGAATAAGTTTTTAGTTATGGACAAGGTTTTTGAAACGATAACAACTGCTTACCAATCCTTATGGCAAATTAAGGACTATGGTAAGACTTTAGAAATTGTGACTCCAGTTGCAACAATGAATAATATGTTTGTTTCGGTTTTTATTACTAAACGAGGCGATGATTACATCGCCACAGATGGAGGTTGGATAGATGCAGGAATGTATGAATGTGAAGTGGAATGGAAAGCTCTTGTCTTTAAGAAAATTGCGGCCTTTTATTTTGATGAATTAAATATAATGAAAACAGAAGCAAAAAGTAGAACATTCTATTATAAGCGAATAAACAAGTTGGAACTATTGCCGAATATTGTTTTTGATTTAGCTAATTTTATAAATGCTATTGTTAGCTCGTCTAATATAAAGTTTACAGCTGATAGAGAAGAAATCACTTTTAGAAAATATGCTCGTGGATTTATGATTCGTGAATTTGGAAATGAGCGTTTTGAATATGATAAGCCTTTATCTGAAAATTATCCCATAAAATTTAATGCAATCGAGAGAAATAAAGACGGTGTAAAGTTAATAAACTTTGTGTCTGGTTCAAATTCAAGCTATTATGCAAACTCATTATGCCGATCTAACACGAATTTTCAAATGGTTATTCCTTTACATCAAGCGTTTAATATAAAAAGGACTATAACGCTATTAGATGATCGAAATATAAGTGTAATTAATTCACCACAGGTTCAAACATATTATAATTATCTAATGGATAACAGGACAGAAGAAAACGGAGTTTTTCTTTGGAGCCAAAGAAATAATTTTGCCAATGCAATTTGAAAGAATCGTATTCATACGTTTTTAAAAAACATAACGCAGTTATTGCTATGCAATTGAGTAATATCGACAATATAGCAAATATTAATCATATTTCCATTCTTGGTTTCGCAAATTAGGGCTTTAATAAAATGCCTGATAATAGAAATATTAGATAGTATTATAGAGATGGAAGATATTTTTACCCTTTCGGTATCAAAGAAGGAACAAGAATTTGTATCATCTGGACTTGAGTTAGAGTTAGATGTTTCTTCCGATATCTTAGAAACTTTCTACGACATCCCATATATTGGTTCTTTATTAAAACTTGGTCGGATAGGAAGTAGGTTTCAGGAACTTCACTTCATCAGAAAATTGGCAAAATTCTTGGAAAAAGAAAAGGACATACCTCAAAAAGAAAAAGATAAGTTCTTGAATAGCTTAACTGCAGAACGTCGGAATAAACTATATGAATATCTGACTCATTATCTACTTCGAGCAGAGGATGATGCCAAGGCTGACATTATGGGATATATCTACAGAGAGCGGGTATATGGCCATATTGACGATGAATTGTTCTTGCGACTGTGCTCAATAATTGATAGGTCTTTTGTCTTTGATTTAAAAGCTTTGCCCGAATACGAAAAAGAAATAAAAGACTATAACAAATACGATTCAATAAAAGTCAATGCTTTGATGAACCTTGGTTTGATAGACAATGAGATTGACAATGGCGGTTGGGGGCACCACACCATTATTGAGTTAAATGATACAGGACAAGAGTTACATCGAATATTGAAACAAAATGGATGGTATTAAAAGCATAAAAGGATTTGTCTTATACACATCTAAAAGTGCAGATAATCGCCCAAATATATAGCTAATCAATATATAAAGGAACATTGTTGACGTTTGAATAACAATTGATATGACTATACAAGAAATAACAACTCGCAATGAAGATCAGACGTTTGATTGCAAGAGCATTCAGATTGACCCGAAGGCTTTGGCTGTGCCCATTGTGGCAATGGCTAACGCTGACGGCGGTGTGCTTGCTATCGGTGTGTCAGATAAAACCAGAACGCTTGAGGGTGTTGAACAGCATACGGAGAAACTTAATGAGCTGCTTCGTGTTCCATTCGACTTCTGCAATCCGTCAATTCCCGTAACCTGCTCTTACCTTCCTTGCAAGGACAAAGATGGGAATGAGAACCATATTTTGCTGATGGAGATCCCTGCGAGCATGTATTTGCACACCAACCAGGCGGATGAGGCATTTATGCGTGTGGGAGACAAAAGCCGGAAGCTATCGTTTGATGAGCGCGTGCAGCTGATGTACGACAAGGGTGAGCGCTTCTATGAGGACACGGCTGTCTATGGTGCCACCGTTGATGACATCAACATGGATGCTGTTGCGGAATATACCAGGCTGGTCGGATATAGCAAGACCCCATTGGAATACCTGCGAGAGAATAATGGTTTTGTGACAACCAATAAGCAGGGCGAGGAAGATGTCAGCACAGCGTGCATTCTGCTATTCGGCAAGAACCCGCAGAAGTTCTTTCCTCGCGCCCGCACTCGTTTTATCAGATATGAGGGTGTCGATGAAAAGGTGGGTGCTGAGATGAACGTCATCAAGGATGTGACTTTTGAGGGAACCATCCTGAACCAAGTCAGAAAAACCATAGAAGTCAGAAAAACCATAGATTTCATCGAGACCCAGGTTAGGGAACACACATTCCTGGGACAACATGCTCAGTTCGTGACGCGCCGCGATTATCCCGAATTCGTCATTCAAGAGATGACGGTGAACAGCGTTTGCCATCGGGCTTACAGCATCAAGGGGACCGAGATTCAAATCAAAATGTTCGACGACCGGCTCGTATTCGAAACACCAGGCAAGCTGCCTGGAATGGTGAAGCCAACCAACATCCGCAACACTCACTTCTCCCGTAATCCGAAGATAGCAGCTTTCCTAAAGGCTTATCACTACGTCAAGGAATATGGCGAGGGTGTTGACCGCATCTATCGAGAACTTGAAGCCAATGGCACATCTGCACTTTCCTTCCACACCGATGACTTCATCCTGAAGATTACCGTGCCCAAGGTGATAGAAAAGGTGAGTGTAAACGAAGAAAAGGTGAGTGTAAACGAAGAAAAGGTGAGTGTAAACGAAGAAGGGGTAATAGAAAAGGTTAATGCAAAAACTGGAAAGGTTATAGAAAAGGTTAATGTAAATCGTCAAGGACTAATAGAAAAGTTGGTAGACAGAGCGACTATAAACGGTGATAAGTTGACAAAGAATCGCATTACGATATTAGAACTAATGTTAGACGATCCGTATATCTCTATAGTAGAACTTGCAAAAGAAGTAGGAATCAGTGAAACTTCCATTATGCGTAATATAGATTATATGCGAGGTAAATATCTCCGTAGGGTTGGTGCTGATAAAAATGGTTTTTGGGAAATCATATGCTAATATCACCTTCATGGGAATAGGACTGTCTGTCTGAATGACCACAAAACCAGTTGGGCAGTCTTATTTATTGCGTAATCCTCATCTGATTGCAATTACCAAGGATTATCTTCAGTAGTTGATAGTCAGATTTATAGCCAGTTCAAAGATGCCATAACTTTCAAGACGATGTTGTAAAAACATAAAAATCTATACCACATTATTTGGTATTTTCTAGAAAAATACGTACCTTCGACACATGATTTGAACTTTAAGCGAATGTAATACTCCACATATAGTTATAAAAAACAAAACACCTATTGTCTTTGGAGTTGGGGGATAGAATGGTTCAAATAATCATCCTCTAAAAAGAAATCCATGTAAATTTGTTAAAGCTCTTGATTGTCTTAATAGGGGGATAGGCATGAGTGAGCAAATAATAAACATCTATCCCTCAAGATCTCATTATGATATATAACAAAAACTTGATTCAAAAAATTTGGGAAAAGGCAATCCCTGTATTAAATCAAAATTCCGCTCATGTTCGTAAAGACAAATGTGGGGCTTGGATTGTTTTTGAAGCCTATGGTGATAGAAATAGTGAATATGGCTGGGAAATTGACCATATTATTCCTGTCGACAAGGGAGGAACAGATGATTTAGCAAATTTACAACCATTACATTGGGACAATAATGCTGCAAAGGGTGATGGTAGTTTAGTTTGCAAAGTAGTCGCAGATGGAACTCATAATAGAATCCGAAACAACTGGAATCTGTTATTGGGGTAGAATCTGACTTATAGTGTGGGAGGACTCCATTAGGCATTCCTCCCACAACTATAATTAATAATCTTTTACAGCTCTAACACAAAACCCATAATTTCGGAAAGTTTTCGTCTCACACATTGGATTATTACTATTGTTCTCTACCGTTTCTTCCATATCAAACACTAATACACTAGCGTATTTGTCTCCAAAAGGAGTTGATAGCCAATAATATGAAGTGCTGACATCATAGTGTGGTTCCAATGTTGACATTAAACTCGTCAGTAAGCCAGTAAAAGGGAGAAAAATACTATTACCATTTGGGCCAATTACATTATAACCCCGTTGGTCATCATTTGATACCTTTTGCCATTGACATTTTTCGATTAGTTCTATACCTTCTTTCAAAGTAGGCATTCTCCAACCAGGTCCCATATCATAACGCGCAATATCGTATTGTGGCTTGCCACTTATATCACCAATCGTTGATGCGTCTCCCTCCAATCCATGAGTAAATCGATAATGTTCTTTTATTTCTCCCCAAGCATAGAATTTGCCAGAATTTGTCATTGAATTTGCCCCGATGTTGCATGGCGCCCACATAACAGATAAACCTAAATCAACTGGAACATTCTGTTTTTCTCTTAGGATCTTTGTCTGCCTTGTTCTTTCGGCTTCAGCTTTCCTTTTAGATTCTTGCACCGATTGTTGTGCAGTACTAATAGACGACTTGATTAGCCAAACAATAAAAATGATGGCTAATAGTACTATCAATCCCCAAAGAGTATCTCCGGTTATAAACGGTTTTTGATGCGCCACTCCATCTTCATAGTAATCATACTGTGTTTGGGCAAAAAGAGAAATACATGCTATGAGCGAATAAAATGATACAGCAACCTTTTTCATAAGCATTATTATTTGGCTTTTCTATTTTCATATAGTTGAATAGTAGACGGTTTATACAGCCTCCCTTCAAAACATGATGCAAAAGTACTCATTATTCTTTTATTATGACCATTGAACAACTATAAATATAGAGAAGATGCAATAACAACCTACAAAGAGGATTAATTAGAAATATAGCAACAGGCTTCAATCTATCGATAGTCTATTCTATATGATGAAGTGTTGTTTATGTTAATTTATTCCTTGGCTTGCCCTCTGGATAGAGGGTAGAGAAGATTTGGACTATTGGAGGACTATTGAAAGTTGTTTAATCGGATTGAATGAAGTTGAAGGGTTTGGGGTTGTTGTGGTGGTCTTGGTGGGATAGATGGGAAATGTGGAGGAAATGTGTGGGGAAAAGAAAAATTTTTGCAAGATTCTTTGCAGATGTGGGGAAAATGTGGGGAAAACTGAGAAATAGAAAATCGCTAAAGTCTTTAATTTCAAGGCTTTAGCGATTATTTTCGAGTCAAACTCGTACCCAGAGCCGGGGTCGAACCGGCACGGGTGTTACCCCATTGGTGTTTGAGACCAACGCGTCTACCGATTCCGCCATCTGGGCGTCAGAGCGGGTGCAAAGGTAAGTCAATTTTTTGAATTGATGGCAAAAAAACGGACATTTTTTGTCGAAATGCGATTTTTTGGGGCGTTGAGGGCTGCTGTAGAGGCTGGTTATAGTAAATTTGCGGCCAATAATTGACATTGATAACGATGGATGAGAATCGGACTGATATGGAAAATCCGTTCACGCGGACTGAGTTGATGCTGGGCGCGAAGGCGATGGAGCGGCTGGCCCAGAGCCGTGTGGCGGTGTTCGGCATTGGCGGCGTGGGTGGCTATGTGGTCGAGGCGTTGGCCCGTAGTGGGGTGGGGGCGCTGGACCTGATTGATGACGACACGGTGAGCGTGTCGAACATCAACCGCCAGATTTTTGCCCTTCACAGCACGATCGGACGGGCCAAGGTGGACGTGGCTGCCGAACGTGTGCGCGACATCAATCCGCAGTGCAAGGTGACGACGCACAGGATGTTCTATTTGCCCGAAAACGCCGATGAAATCGACCTTTCTTGCTTTGATTACGTGGTCGATAGCCTAGACACGATAACGGCGAAGATGGAGATTGCGCGGCGCTGCCTGCGACTGGGCGTGACGCACATCTGCTCGATGGGCGCGGCCTACAAGATGGACCCGATGGCCTTCAGGGTGGCGGATTTTGACGCGACGCGCATCGATCCGCTGGCCCGCATGCTGCGCAAACTGCTGCACCGCGAGGGCATCCATCACTTCAAGTGCGTCTATAGCGAGGAGGAACCGCACTGGAATCCCGACGTGCCGGTCTATGTCGATGGAAAAAAACAGCCGGGCAGCAACGCATTCGTTCCTGCCGCGGCCGGTCTGTTGATCGCTCGTGAAGTGATTGTGGACCTCACACGCGATGTCTCTGTTATTTCTTCTTAGATTTCTTTTTGCCTGAGGAGCTGCCAGACTTGCTCGAGGAGCTTGACTTGCTGGAGGACTTGCTGGCAGAACTGCTCTTGCTGTTCTTGCCGCTGCCCTTGCTGCTCTTCTTGTCGCTCTTGCTGCCCTTCTTGCTGTCGCTGGCGGCCTTGCGGGCTTCATCCTTGGTGGGAATCTTGATTTTCTCGCCAGCCTTGATCTTGTTGCCGTTCTCGATGCCGTTGGCACGCTCGAGGTCCTTAACCGAAACGCCTGTCTTCTCGGCGATTTTGGTCAGCGATTCACCCTTCTGGACAGTGACTTCGCTGGGCTGTTTGGGTTTGGAGTGCTTGCCGCTCTTGCTGCTCTTGTAGCTCTTGGAGCTGCGCTCGGCGGTTTCGTTGCGCCTAGACTTGTGGTTGCTCTCCTTCTCGGCATATTTGGCATTGCGTGAGCGCCAGCTGCTGGAGTTGGCCTTTGATGCTTGGCGGCGCGTGGATTGATCGTCGTCCCTGGCCGATGATTTCTTGGAGGTGGCTTTGGTGACGGGCTCGCTGTCGGCCTTGGCGGTATAGGAACGTTTGTACGGCTCTTTTTCGGCCGCTTTGCGCTGGATGTCCTTTACCTCGTCAAACTGTTCCTGCTCGCTCTCGGCGACCTGCTCGTTCATGGCCAGGTCGTCGTTGCTGGTGTTTGAGCTGGTCTCGATGATGCCGGTGTCCTCGTTGTTATCGGCGCTGGCGATGTTGCGGCTGCTGGGGGCTTTCACCTTGAGGTTGTCGCCACGGCGCACGCGCTCGCTGCTCATGTTGTTCATGGCCATCAGCTCGTTGGTGGTCATGCCATATTTAGCCGCGATGGTCGAGACGGTCTCGCCGCGTCCCACTTTGTGGGTGATGGTGCGCACGTCGCCGTTTGATGTGCGTCCCGAGAGGTATTCCTCGGCCGTGGCGGTTTCGCCGCCGGGCTCAACCACCTCGCGGTGGGCATACAGGTCATCGCGGTAGCTGTCGATGCTGTCCTCGCTCATGATGAAGCTGTAGATCTGCTGTGACGGCAGCACGAGGGTGTACGGGTGGTTGTCGCCGGGAATGACGTCGGCCCGGTATTGCGGATTGAAGGTGCGGATTTCCTCGATGGGCATATTCAACACACTGGCAATCTGGGCGAAGTGGATGCGGCGGTTCACGCTGACAGTGTCGGTGATGAGCGGCTTGCGCGCCAGCGATGGACTGATGTTGTGCTGCTTGTAATAGGTCATCGCATAGTTGGCAGCGATGAAGGCAGGTACGTAGCCGCGGGTCTCGCGGGGCAGATATTCGTAGATGTCCCAAAAGTCGCCCGTGCCGCCGTTGCGATGGAGCGCCTTGTTGACGTTGCCGGGACCGCAGTTGTAGGCGGCGATGGCCAGCGACCAGTCATTATAAATCTGGTACAAGTTCTTGAGGTACTTGGCGGCCATGGCGCTGGAGCGGTAAGGATCGCGGCGCTCGTCTACGAGCGAGTTGATTTCCAGCCCCAGTCCCTTGCCGGTACCAATCATGAATTGCCACAGTCCGGCAGCTCCCACACGTGACACCGCATTGGGGTCGAGAGCGCTCTCGACGATGGGCAAGTACTTGAGTTCGAGCGGCAAACCCTCTTTCTCCAGTGCCTGCTCAAAGATGGGCATATAGTACAGGCTCATGCCCAGCATTTCCTCGATGAGCGTGCGGCTGCGATAGACGTATCTCTCGATGTGCTTGCGCACAATCTGGTTGTAGGGCATCTCGATGACCGAGGGGATGGCGGCTAGCCTGCGGATGTAGGTCTCCTCGCTCACCTCGCCGTGAGACTTGTTTTCCACGTCGGCATCAAGCACGGTATAGTTCTGCAGATACCAGTTGGTCATCATCTTGTGCACATCGGTGTCAAAGCTCTCGGGAAAGACAATGTCGTCGTCGGTAATCGAGTTCTTTAACGTGAGGATGTTGTTTTTCTCGCGCGGTGCCGCCAGCAATGTCGTTGCTGCCAGCAGCGTCAGGAGAAACCATGTGAGAAGTCGTTGTCTTGTCATATATTGTCGTTTGTTGTTTAATTCAAGTCATTGATTCAGAAACTGATGGCGCATTGCAGTCCCAACGAAGGCAGGCGTCCGCCCGGCACCCTGCTGTCGATGGCTGCGGGAGCCACGTCCAGGGTGAGGTCGGGAGAGATGTCGAAGTGGGCAAGCGAGGCGTCCACATAGGCGTCCACGATGTTGATCAAGTACACGCCCACCATGGCGATGACGCAGATTTCGCGGTATCGCCGGTAGTAGTCGCGTTTGTTCTTCATCACCTTTTGTAGCCAGGCCACATCCAGGTCGCTCTCCTTGACCGTGGGCGGGAAAAAGTCCATGTAGCTGCGCGTGTCGGGATCATCGTCCATGACGTCGCGGTACCCCTTGGAATAGTCCTTGTACATGCGGTTGTTCCATGATGCGCCATAAGTCAGTCCCACAAAGGCGCCCACCACGATGGGCAGTTTCCAGTAGCGGCGGTTGTAAATCTGGCCCAAACCGGGGCACAGGGCCGACAGCCAGAGCGCCCGTTGCGGATCGGGATTGAAGATGCGCACGTTGCCCATCACCGGCGACGCAGTGGTGTCGGTGAGGATTTCCACGCCCTCGATGCCCCTGATAGAGTCGATTGATGCAAAGGTGATGGTGTCGCCCGAGGCGTTCACCACGCGCACCCGCTTGCTGTCGTCAAGGCGGCTCGTGTCGCTCAGCATCACCGGCCGTCGCTCCATGTGGCGTCCAGTGGTGGTGGCGGTGCTGTCATCTGGGGTAGCCGTCGGTAGGATGGCCTGTGCGGCGACACCTTGCCACAGCAGCCACATCACCATGGTGGTGACGAGCCGATGCCAGCATGAGCGATATGTCTTGAAAGCCTTCACCTGGTCAGTTTTGTTCAAGCGTTTTTCAGACTGTCAAAAATGCTGATGATTTTCTCGAGCTGGGCCTCATTGGCAAAGGGGAAGGTGATTTTGCCTTTTCCCGAGGGGTCGCAGCTGAACTTCACGGGCACGCCGAAGGCTGATGCCAGGTGCTTCTGCAGTATCGCATAGTCCTTGGCATTCACCGTTTTGGCATTGCCTTCCTGCTTGGCGCGCTCGTCGTTGGCGGCCATTTGCATCTGCTTGGCGCGCTGTTCCACTTGACGCACCGACAGGCCCTTCTTGATGGTCTCGTTATACAGTTTGAGCTGCAGCTTGGGGTCATCGAGCGAGAGCAGTGCCCTTGCATGGCCCATGTCCAGCGTGTGGTCATGCAGTCCCAGTTGCACCTCGGCGGGCAGTTTGAGCAGACGCAGGAAGTTGGCGATGGTGGCGCGTTTCTTGCCGATGCGCTCGCTCAGCCGTTCCTGGGTGAGGTTGTACTGGTCGATGAGTTTCCTGAAGGTCAGCGCGATTTCGATGGCGTTCAAGTCCTCACGCTGGATGTTCTCGATGAGCGCCATCTCGGTCACCTCGCTGTCGTTGGCCGTTCTGATGTAGGCCGGAACGGAGTTCAGCCCGGCCAGCAGCGATGCGCGGTAACGACGTTCACCCGAAATAATCTGGTAGGTGTTGTCGCCCATGCTGCGCAGGGTCAGTGGCTGGATGATGCCCAGCTCGCGGATGCTTGTCGCCAACTCTTCAAGTGCCTCTTCGTCAAAGACTTGACGGGGCTGCTCGGGGTTGGGCATAATCTGGTTGATGGGTATCTGGTTGATGGCCGAGGAGCCTTCGGTCTGGATGACATCCATGTCGATGAGTGCGTCGAGACCGCGCTTGAGTGCTTTACCTTTCATTATATCGTTGTATTTTTGGTTGAGTTGATAGCAGGGTTATTTGTTGCGTGAAATGATCTCGTGGGCCAGCTGGATGTGGCTCGTGGCGCCGCGGCAGTTGGGGTCATACTGCGTCACGGGCATGCCGTGGCTGGGTGCCTCGCTGATGCGGGTATTGCGCGGGATGACCGTGTTGAAGACCATGTTGCCGAAGTGGCTCTTCAGCTCCTCATAAATCTCGTTGGCGAGCCTGAGACGGGCGTCATACATGGTGAGAAGGAAGCCCTCGATGCGCAGGCCGGCATTGAGCTTGGCCTTGATGATGCGGATGGTGTTGAGCAGCTTGCTGATGCCCTCCAGTGCGAAATACTCGGCCTGGACCGGAATAATGACGCTGTTGGCCGCGGTCAAGGCGTTGACCGTGATCAGGCCCAGCGAGGGGCTGCAGTCGATAATGATGTAGTCATAGTCGTCCTGGACCAGCTTCAAGGCCTTGCCCAGCACGCGTTCACGTCCTTGTTTTTCAACGAGTTCCAGTTCTGCTCCCACCAGGTCGATGCGTGAGCCCAGCAGCTTGAGCCCCTCGACGTTGGTCTTGATGATCGCGCTGCGCATGGGGTAGTCGTCCACCAGGCATTCATAGATGGTCGACGACATGTCCTTGGGCTCAATGCCCAGGCCCGATGTGGCGTTGGCCTGCGGATCGGCGTCAATGAGCAGGACGCGCTGGCCGCTGGCGGCCAATGCTGCCGACAGGTTGATGGCGGTAGTGGTTTTGCCCACGCCGCCCTTTTGGTTAGCTATTGCTATTATCTTTCCCATGAGTAGGTGTTGTAGTCTATATATTATCATAAATGAACATCGGCTGCGCCTCATCCATTGAAGTAAACTTCATGGCTTTCGGCTTGGGCGATGTTTCACGGGTACAAAGGAACAATAATTTACTCAAAAAAGCGCTAAAAACTCCGTTAAAATCGGTGAATTGTTTAAAACTTAACATAAATGTTAATAAAACGTGGAACATTCGATTTTTTACCATTATGGCACTTTAATGCGAGTCTCTTCATGTAGCGGCGTGAATATGAATCTCATGGCTAAAAGATACTAAATAGTTAATTAGGGCAACATTTAACCATGATTTAAGCCAATATTATGAAAAAATGGATTAAATTTGCAGGCTGCTTGCATGTGAAGGAGAAATTGCCCGATCAGGAGCAAGACGGCTCATGATGTAAAATTTGCTGAAATAATTGGCCTAGAAACCAAATTAAACAAACATAGAATAGATGAAAAAAATAACTTCTTTACTGATGCTGGCGGCGTTGATGTGCTTCAGTGCTGCAGCAAGTCCTGCCCACCGCGGTTCGGTGCTGATGCCGCAGCCCGACGGCTCGATGTTGTCGGTTTGCCTCGTGGGCGATGAATTCTATCATTTCAATACCACTGCCGATGGCTACACCATCATGCTGAACGATGCTGGCGCTTACGTGTATGCCCAGCGTGACGGCATGTCGCTCGTACCCACGCAGGTGCTCGCACACGATGCTGCCGACCGCAGTGTCGATGAATGGGCCTTGCTGGCGTCTTTGTCCAAGCGTATGGTTGACGAGACCGCAGTGGCTGAGGGTCACGTGCGTCGTGCCCGTCGCGCCGTTGACATGTCGAACTTTGACTTTGAGAACTTCCGCGGTCTGGTGATCCTGTTGGACTTCACGAACAAGAAATTTGCCAGCGAAGATCCGCAGTCGTTCTACAGCGAGATGTTCAGCAGCACGGGCTTCACGGGGTACCATGACCCGATCACCGACCGTGACGTGTCGTGCCCTGGCAGCGTTCGCGACTACTTCAACGACCAGTCGGATGGAGCGTTTGCTCCGCCCTTTGACGTGTATGGCCCGTATCCTGCGACGTATATCCAGAACGGCGTTGCCGTGCAGGCGCGTTCGACCCAATGCAACAGTTACTCGCAGATCATCTTCAACAATGCCTTGAAGCAGGCCGACGGTGATGTGAATTTCTCGCGCTATGACAACAACCATGACGGCAAGATCGACATGGTGTATTTTCTGGTAGCCGGATACAGTTCGAGCTATTCGGGTAACAACCGCGGCTATCTGTGGCCTCACGCATCGAACTTGAGCTGGACCGGCTCGTCGTATGACGGCAAGAAAATCGACCGTTATGCGAGCTCTACCGAGCTGTACGGCTTTGAGTCGTCGCCGAACACCGTCACCGTGGAGGGCATCGGCACCGTGGCTCACGAGTTCTCGCATGTGCTGGGCCTGCCCGACTTTTATGATACCGACTATGAGGATGGGGGCGGCGAGAGCCATCATCCCGGCGGTTGGGACATCATGGCAGACGGTGGTGACTACAACTTCGGGCGCAGCCCAGTGGGTTATTCCTACTATGAGCGCTATTCGCTGGGATGGGCCGAGGGCCGTGAACTCACCGAGTCGGGCTCGTATACGCTTAATCCCGTGAACACCAGCGGCGAGGGATACATCCTGCGCAGCCCCGTGGAGAACGAGTTCTTCATCATCGAGAACCGCCAGAAGACGGGCTGGGACGCCCATCTGCCCGGCCACGGCATGCTTGTCACCCGTGTGGACAGCACCAACGTGAACATCTGGAAGAATAACGAGGTGAACTGCAATCCCGAGCACAACTACTACGAGCTGCTGCGTGCCGGCAACACGCGTTCCGGTGACTTGATAAGCGACCCCTTCCCCGGCAGTACCGGAAACATCATGCTCACTAATTCCACCATGCCCAACCTGCACACGTGGGGCGGTATTGAAAATGAATTCAATATCTTGGCCATTAGTGAAAATGACAACGTCATTTCGTTCAATTTTATGAGGGAGAGCGAGATTACTGCCCTGGTCGAGGATTTTGAGACCATGCCCGTGTCGACGGGAACCACCGACCAGGATGTTGAAGGGCGCTTTGCGTCGTGGACGTTCAACAAGGCGGGAGTGCGTGCTCCCGGTGATGATAAGGCCATCGGCCAGAACAGTGTGTTGACCAAGACGCCGAGCGTGTTTTATAGCACTACGCCAGTGTATTACAATATTTATCTGGCCGAGATGACCGTGTTCAACATGTCCTCGACCGATGCCAAGTATTCGCTGGAATACTCCGTTGAAAACGATGAAAGCGGCAATCCGGTTTGGGTAATCGCTCCCAGTTCTAAGGGAGCCGATGCCGCCGATGCACCCGGCAAGACCCAGAGCAAACTGTATTGGCTGCTGGACCTGGATAACACTCAACCGGCACGTTTCCGCATCTATGAGCGCGCGGGAAACAAGAATGTGGCCAATTATGTCGACAACCTGACCTTCTATTACACGGGTGAGGCTGGTGGCCCTGCTGACAACAAGAAGGGCGACGTGAACTGTGACGACGAGGTGAACATTGCCGATGTCAATGCCATCATCGACATCATCTTGGGCAATAACAATGACCCGGAGACTGCCCGCCATGCCGACGTGAATGGTGACGGCGAGGTGAACATTGCCGACGTCAATGCCATCATCGACATTATCCTGAACGATTAAAAACATTTATGAATACGAATCACAGTTTTATTAACAAAGTTATGAGGAAATACCTTTTGTCATTCGTCTTGGGATTGTTCTGCCTTGCAGCGCAGGCAATTCCTGCCGACCGCACCCCCATTCAGGTAACCCAACCTGACGGGACCACGCTGACCATCACCCTGCATGGTGATGAATTCTTCCATTTTACCACCACGGTCGACGGTTATACCGTCCTGAAGAATTCGGCAGGCTTTTATACCTATGCCCGCCTCGACGGCGACCGCCTGGTGGCCGGTGACCGCATCGCCCGCGACCCGTCGCGCCGCTCGGCAGACGATAAAGCGGCTCTGGCAGCGGTACCCAAAGGGTTGACCGACCGTCAACAGGTGAGACAAGGTAACCAGATGCTGGGCAACCGCAATAGCGCGATGAGGCGTGTGGGCGCCGACGGACTGATGGACTATGACAATTTCCGCGGTCTGATTATCTTGGTCAATTACACCGACAAGAAGTTCTCGATGGCGAATCCCGGAGCATTCTATGATGACATGGTTAATACCTGTGATTATACGGGCTACACGCTTAATAACCGTCATGTTAGCATGACAGGCAGCGTACGAGACTATTTTTTCGATAACTCCAATCACATTTTTGACCCGCACTTTGACGTGGTGGGTCCGGTTGATGTGCCGTATTCATGCCGTTATCCCCAGAGTACCGACCACGCTGATGAGATCTTCAATGCCGCTTTGGCAGCTCTTGATGACGAAATCGACTACAGCGATTACGATACCGACGGTGACGGCTACGTGGACATGGTCTTCTTCCTGGTGGCAGGCTTGGCGGCCAACTACGGCGGTAACGATGAGAACTACCTGTGGCCTCACATGTATTACCTGTATTGGTCTCCTGCTTTGGATGGCGTGGGCTTTGGCCTGTATGCCTGCTCGACCGAAATTGCGGGCTGGGAAGGGTATTACAGCAGCGTGAACGGCATCGGCACCTTCTGCCATGAGTTTGGGCATGTATTGGGTCTGCCTGACCTGTATGATACTGACTATGAGGGTAGTGGCGGTGAGAGCCGCAATCCTGGCGAGTGGTCTATCATGGCTGGCGGCAGCGGTAACAACTTTGGCCGCAACCCAGTGGGCTATAGCCTGTATGAACGCTATGCCCTGGGCTTCACTACACCCGAGTTGATGGAGGAAGAAGGTAATTACGCCATCCCGCCGCTCGACGAGAGCAACCTCGGTTACCGATTGAACACGCCTAATCAGAATGAGTTCTTTCTCATCGAGAACCGCCAGGCAGGAAAGTGGGATAAGTTTCTTCCTGGCCATGGCATGATGGTGGCCCGTGTCGATTCCAGCAACGTGAATGTGTGGTGGCAAAATACGGTCAATTGTAACCCCAACCATATGTATTATGAGCTCATGAGGGCCAATTATATGGGTCGGGATTCGGAATATGACCCGTTCCCCGGCTCTGCAGGTGTGACCTCGATTACCAACTTCACCAACCCCAGTCTGCTCACCTGGGACAAATCTTTCAACGATTTCTCTATCTTAGATATCGCTGAATCGAACAAAAATATCACTTTTAGATTAAAGAGCAGCTCTACTATTCAGAATATTATCGAGGATTTTGAAAATATTCCTGTGACCGATGATGTTGATGCTAAGAATGTGCAGGGTGCCTTCTGCAAATGGGATTTCACGAGATGTAGAGTCGTTGAACCAGGCGAGGGCAAGTGTGATGGCCTGCGGGCTGTTGCCATGAAGACCCCCAGCATGGTGTCAACCGCCAGACCGCTCACACAGAAGCCCTATGCCGTGCGATATGTGGTCTATAACCCGAGCACAACCAGGGCAAACTTCAAGTTTACCTATTCGTTGGATGGTGGCACGACGTGGATCGATGAGGGAGATAATATCCTTTCGGTCGATGCCAAGTCATCCCATTCCATCATCATAATGTTGCCCATGACCGATCCCATCATGCTGCGCATCAACCAAACGGCAGGCAGCACCCGCACCTATTGCTATTTGGATAATATCCAGCTGTTTTATGAGGAGGAGTGGCCTCTTAAGGGCGACGTGAACGACGACGGCGAGGTGAACATTGCCGACGTGAATGCTGTGATTGGCCTCATCCTGCGCGGTTCTAATGACCCGAAGGGTGACGTGAATGGCGACGGCGAGGTGAACATTGCCGATGTGAATATGATTATCGACCTGATAATCAATGAATAATTTATCTTGCTTAACTAGTTTTAATATCATTATATTATTAATTGATTAACACTTCAGGCTATGAAAAAAACTCTATTGCTCATTGCAATGGGAATGGTGTGTATGTTTGCACATGCGACCCCTGCAGATCCGACTCCCGCTAAGGTGACACAACCTGATGGAACAACGGTTACCGTGCAGCTCCACGGTGACGAGTTTTTTAACTACTTGACAACCCTCGATGGTTATACCGTGGTCAAGAATAAGGCAGGTTATTATACCTATGCCCGTCTCGACGGTAACCAACTGGTTGCAAGTGACCGCATCGCGCGTGACAACCGCACGGCTGCCGATAAAGCCTATCTCGCTGGTGTATCCAAGGGTCTGATCAGCAAGGACCAGGCAGAGCGTGGCGCCAAGCTGCTCAACCACCGCAACAACTTGATACGCGGTATTGGTCACGGAGGCCACATGGACTACAGCAAGTTCCGTGGTCTGATTATCCTCATCAACTACACCGACAGGAAATTTGATGACTATGTTCCCTGGAACTACACGCCTATTGACTTTTACGAGGCAATGATCAATAGTCATGACTACAAGGGTTTCACACTTCCCGCTGGCACCAAGGTTGAGTGCATGGGCAGTGTGCGCGACTACTACTATGACAACTCGTTCCAGCAGTTTGACCCGCACTTCGACATCCTAGGTCCCGTGGACGTTCCCTTCGCCTGCACCGATGCCCACCAGTTCAATTGCGACTCCATCTTCTTTGCCGCTCTTGAGACCCTTGACCCTGATGTGGACTTCAGCCAGTATGACACCGATGAGGACGGCACTGCCGATATGGTGTTCTTCCTCGTAGCCGGCCATGGATCGGACTATAGTTCCAACAACAGGGATTACCTGTGGCCCCACATGAAGAACTTCACCCAGTCGCCCGTGCTCGATGGTGTGAACTTCAGGCTCTATGCTTGCTCGACCAATATGACAGGCGAAGAGAATGAGTATTATATCGTTTACAACAACATCTCAGGCATTGGCCCCATCTGTCATGAGTTCAGTCATTGTCTGGGCTTGCCCGATCTGTATGATACCGACAATGACGGCAGTGGTGGAATAACCCGCCAGTATCCGATGACCTGGTCCATTATGGCCAGCGGTTTCAAGAACAACATGGGCCGCAATCCTGCGGGATACAGCCTGTATGAGCGCTATGCCTTGGGCTTTGCACAGCTCACCCTCATCGAGGGAGAGGGGACCATCGAAGTGCCTGCCCTTGAGAAGAGCAACACGGGTTACCGGTTGAACACAGCCAATAAGAATGAGTACTTCATCCTCGAGAACCGTCAGCGCATCAAGTGGGATAAAAATCTGGCCGGTCCCGGCATGCTCATTTGGCGTGTAGACTCGACCAATGCCGATGTGTGGGAGAACAATTTGGTCAATGCCAACCCCAACCACAATTATATGGAGGTGCTCAGGGCCAACTTCAACGGGATAAGCGACAGCTACAATGACCCGTTCCCCGGTGTTTCCAATGTCACCTCTATCACCAACTCGACCAGCCCCAACCTGCGCACATGGGACGGTAAGATGAGCCATTATGCCCTTGTCAACATTGCTCAGGCCGACAGCATCATAACCTTTGATGTGGTGGTTGACAACACCAAGAGCTCGATCGAGGACTTCGAGAAGATGCCCGTGGGTGCTACCCTCAACGAGCGTGGCGTGGCTGGCGTTTATGCCAACTGGGACTTCTATAATTGTGCGGTTGTCGATACGGCCCAGGTGGGTAACGGGCACGTGGTTGCCATGCGTAACGGCAGCTACTTCAATACCGTCGAGAACCTGAACAAGATTCCCCAGATTGTCCGCTTCACGATCTACAATCCCACCTCAACAGGCGTCATGATCACTCCACAATACTCTAAGGACGATGGCAGCCGATGGAGGTCATTGGATGAATACCCATACGACTTCTATGTGGCAGCGGGGGGCACCCTCACGGTTACAATCACCTCATTGCCGACCAATGTGCCCATCATGCTGCGCATCAAGCAGACCTCGGGCAGCAGCTCGGAGTATTGCTACATCGACGATATCGAGATATGCTACGAGAACACTTGGGAGCCCGAGGAACCCGAGTATATCCTGGGTGACGTGAATGACGACGGCATGGTGAATATTGCTGACGTGACCAGGCTCATCGACTATCTGCTCGATAACGAGAATACTGCCAATTTCAATGTGAATGCTGCCAAGGTCAATGGCGATGCCGACATCAACATTGCCGACGTGACCGCATTGATTGATCGCCTGCTCAATTCTGCCGACTGATATTGTACAGGCTTGAAACGTGCAACAACTTTGATGTCAAAGTGATTGGAATTATTTCTGGTGTTTTTCAAAAATAACCGAGTTGATTTCACCCTACTGAAATCAGTTAACTTAAAATAACAAATTTTAGCAAAAATAATTTGGCAATCACCTGAATCGGCAGTACTTTTGCGTCAAAGTTGGAAATATTAATACTATTCATCCTAAACGGACATCGCGTTGTGAAACGCGGTGTTTGTTTTTTATTTGGTATAATCGAGGGCTTTGAAAGTCCCTATGCTTGCTGGTGTTTTTCTATGATTTCAAGCGGGAAATGTGGATTTTTATAATATTTGCCTCGAAAAAATTTTGGAATCTCAATAGAATAGCCTATTTTTGTGGCCGTGAAACGAAAAAGATTGTGAGGTGTAATCTGCTGTAGTTGGTCTCAATAGCGGTACCAACGAGGTTTACCTCATTTTTTGTCATCAATGTATGCGTTCGTTTCAAGCGCTGATGAAAAGCATTCTGGATACTAATTATAGTTGGATACTAATTTTTAATAACACTTTAATAACTATTGCAATGAAGAAATTTTTACTGGTATTATCAGTGCTTGCACTGTGCGTGCAGGGCATTGACTCAAAGGTTGTGACTGTTGACCAGGCTATGGCAACAGCCAAGCAGTTTGCTACTGGTTCTAAGTCATTGAATGCATCGGGTGCCGCTAACATGCGTCTCAACTATGTTGGCAGGAACATGAAGGGCATGAATGACTACTATGTCTTCAACCGTGACGGCGGTCAGGGTTTCGTGATCGTTGCCGGTGATGACCTGTCGACTCCCATTCTGGGTTACAGCGACAAGGGTTCGTTTGACATGAAGAAGGCTCCTGAGGCCCTCCAGCTCATGCTTCAGGATTATCAGATGTACTTGGATAGGCTGCGCGAGAATCCCAAGAGCGCAACCAAGATCACATATGATCTCCAGCCCTATGGTGTATATCCCATCTGCGGTGAGGTTCACTGGCATCAGTTCCCTCCCTACAACAACAACTGCCCCCGTTCATCCCATGCGTTGACCAGCAATGGCCGCTGCTATGCCGGTTGTGTGCCTGTGGCTTTCTCGACCATCATGAAGGGTCTGAGGCACCCGTCACGTGGCTTTGGTGAGTTCGGTTACAACTACATGCTCGATGGCAATGAGATGACTGCTTTTGCCAAGTTCAATGACTATACATACAGCTACTCTCAGATGAGGAATGGTTATGGTGAGACTGCTTCCAACGCCCAGGCCGTTTCTGAGCTGGTGTATGAAGTTGGCGTAGCTTTCCACACCATCTATTCAGGCGAGAGCAGTGACGCTCTGTTGAGGAATGTGATCCGTGGCATGATCGCTTTCTTTGACTACAACGCCAACATCCAGTATGTTCAGAAGTCTAGCTACGAGTACAACGACAGCGTATGGTATGACATGATGTACAACGAGATCGACAACGGTCGTCCCATCTATTACATGGGCTACAGGACTATCGACAACAGCGGTAACGCCTGCAACATCGGCCACGCCTTCGTTCTCGATGGTTACGACAGAAACGGTAAGGTACACATCAACTGGGGTTTCCAGCCCGAGGAGTACAATACCTACTTTGATTGGGAGCTGCTTTCACCCAGAAGCAACTATGACTACGACCCCTATAAGTCAGGTTTCAACACCAACCAGGCTGCCATCATCGGCATTTGCCCCGATACGACCGGCATTGGTGGCGTTGTGGTTAAGAACGTGAATAAGGTGGCCGACATCATGCCCGCCAATGACCTGCGCCTCAGCATCGACGTTCAGTCGCTGAGCGGTATTTGGAATGGCACCCTGAAGTATGGTATCGTTACCAAGAACACTGATGGCACTTACAGCCCCATCGTTACCAAGACGGCCAGCAATGTTGAGATCGAGGACGGCGGTATCGTTAACCTTGACCTGACCGGTGACTATTCTGCTTACTACATGAGTCAGGGCAAGACCTATTATGCAGTGGTTTATACTCCTTACTTCACCTATGCTACCGAGACCAACTGGATGTGGTTCCTGGATGATCCCGTGCCCTTCACCATCGGTGACTGGGTAACTCCTCCCGATCCTCAGTTCATCCCGGGTGATGTGAACAATGACCAGCTGGTGAACATCGCCGACGTTACCGCTCTCATCGACTATCTGTTGGACAACACTAAGGAGATTAACCTCTTGGCTGCTAACATGAATGGTGATGATGCCATTAACATCGCCGACGTTACCGCTCTCATCGATTACCTCCTGAACCAGGGTGAGTAATTCTATGATCCGTTACTGAAACTGCTTGAATAGCAATATGACCGTGTCGAGGGTGCCCAGCGCCCTCGACACTTTTTTATCACAAATGCCATGCAAAACATGTAAAAGTAACCAAATTTTGTGTTTCTATCAGTAAAATTCGTTATCTTTGCCCCAATCAACTAATAATCATTCACATTCTATATCATTATGCTAAGGAAAATCCGCATTACACTGGCCGCCATCATGATGGTCTTGGTCACGATGCTGTTTCTTGACGTGAGCGGCGTGCTGCACCACTATTTGGGGTGGACGGCGCGCATCCAGTTCCTGCCCGCGTTACTGGCACTCAATGTAGTGGTCATCGTGGCGCTGGTGCTGCTCACCCTCATTTTCGGCCGCATCTATTGCTCGGTAATTTGCCCGCTGGGCATCTTCCAGGACATCGTCTCGTGGATTCATGGCCGCAGCAAGAAAAATCGCTTCACCGCCAGCCCCGAGAAGCGCTGGTTGCGCTACGGCGTGCTGGCCTTGTTCGTTATCGCCTTCATCGCCGGCGTACACTCGCTGGTGGCTCTGCTGGCGCCTTACAGCAGCTATGGCCGCATGGTGACCAACCTGCTGCTGCCCGTCTATCAGTGGGGCAACAACCTGTTGGCTTTGATAGCCGAGCGCGTCGACAGTTACGCCTTCTATGGTGTTGACGTGTGGATCAAGAGCCTGCCCACCTTCCTCATTGCCCTGGCCACGTTCATCATCGTCGTGGTGCTGGCATGGCGCGGAGGTCGCACCTATTGCAACACCATCTGCCCTGTGGGAACCATTCTGGCCCAGCTGGCGCGTTTCTCATGGCTCAAGGTCTATTTTGATGCCGACAAGTGCAAGTCGTGCAGCCTGTGCACCAAGAACTGCAAGGCTTCCTGCATTGACTTCAAGACCCATAAGGTGGACTACACCCGCTGCGTGACCTGCGGCAACTGCCTGGAGAAATGTAACTTTGGTGCCCTGCAATACGGCCATCCCAAGGCTGCTCCTGCTCCTGTACAGGCCGACGGCGACGGACAACCCGCTGCCGACAACGCCCGCCGTGCGTTCCTCGTGGGAACGGCCATCGTGGGTGCCGATGTCGCCCTGGCCCAGGCGGCCAAGAAGGTAGACGGCGGTCTGGCCGTCATCCAGGACAAGAAGCCGGCCAAGCGTTCGACGCCCATCGTGCCTCCTGGTGCTGTCAGTGCCAAGCATTTTGCCCAGCACTGCACCGCTTGCCAGCTGTGTGTGGCCAAGTGTCCCAACGGCGTCTTGCGTCCCTCCAGCGACCCCATGCGCCTCATGCAGCCCGAACTGAGCTTTGAGCGCGGTGCCTGCCGTCCCGAGTGCGTTGAATGCTCCACCGTGTGTCCCACGGGCGCTATCAAGCCCATTACCGTGGCACAGAAGTCCTCGACCATGATTGGCCATGCCGTTTGGGTCAAGGCCAACTGCATCGTGCTCAGCGACGGCGTTGCCTGCGGAAACTGTGCCCGCCATTGTCCCGCTGGAGCTATCATGATGGTGCCCAGTGATCCCGACGATGATACCTCGCCCATGGTACCTGCCGTGAACACGGCCATGTGCATCGGATGCGGCACCTGCGAGTTTGTATGCCCGTCCAGGCCCTTCAGCGCCATCTATGTCGAGGGACACGAGATCCACAACGAGATTTAACCCATAACCAACACCTTATCAAGAAATTATCATTATGAATGATCAACATCATAACGACAGTCAGCAGGGCGGCAAGAAATTGAGTCGCCGCACTTTCCTCAAGGCGCTGGGACTGGGAACTGCAACAGCCGCCGCGCCAGCTATCGTGAGCTGCGCCAGCGCTGATGGCCCCAAGGCTCCCGCCCAGGAGCCCCCTGTGGGCAAGATGACCTACCGCGTGAACCCCAAAACCAAGGAAAAAGTCTCCATCCTGGGTTACGGCATGATGCGCCTGCCTGCCACCAACGGCAAACCCTTCGGTCGCGACAACGATGCCGTCATCGACCAGGAGATGGTCAACAAGCAGGTGGACTATGCCATCGAGCATGGTGTGAACTACTTCGACACGTCGCCCGCCTACAGCCGCGGCCTGAGCGAACATGCCACAGGCATCGCCCTCAGTCGTCACAAACGTGAAGAATTTTTCATCGCCACCAAGCTCTCTAACTTCGATCCTGCGACCCAGACCCGTGCCGCCAGCATCGAGATGTTCCAGAACTCCCTCAAGGAGCTCCAGGTCGATTACATCGACTACCTGCTGCTGCACTCCATTGGCGGCGGCACCGGCGAGGAGGCCATGGAGCTGTTCAGGCAGCGCTATATCTACAACGGCATCCTCGACTACCTGATGGAGCAGCGTGAGAAAGGCGTCATCCGCAATTTGGGTTTCTCCTATCATGGCGAAATTGCCGTGTTTGACTACCTGTTGGACAACCACGACAAGTACAAGTGGGATTTTGTGCAAATCGAGCTCAACTACTTGGACTGGAGGCATGCTAAAGATTTCAGCGAGGAGAACACCAACGCCGAGTACCTCTATGCCGAACTGAGCAAGCGGAACATCCCCGCCGTCATCATGGAGCCCTTGCTGGGCGGCCGTCTGGCCTCGCTGCCCAAGCCGCTGGCGCGCAAGATCCTGGCCCGTGACCCCGAACGCTCGCTGGCCTCGTGGGCCTTCCGCTTTGCCGGCTCATTCCCCGGCGTGTTGACGGTGTTGAGCGGCATGACCTATATGGAACACCTCAAGGAGAACCTGTGCACCTACTCCCCGCTGGAGGAATTGACCGACGAGGAGAAGCAGTTCCTCTACGGCATCGCCGACGAAATCGTGGGTTACAACACCATCCCCTGCAACGACTGCAAGTATTGCATGCCGTGCCCCTATGGCATCGACATCCCGGGTGTGCTCACCCACTACAACAAGTGCATCGCCGAGGGCAACCTTAGCCGTGACCGCAACGATCCCGATTACGCCCGCGCCCGCAAGGCTTTCCTCATCGGCTACGACCGCAGTGTGCCCCGCCTGCGCCAGGCTGACCACTGCGTGGGCTGCGGCAAGTGCATCGAGCATTGCCCGCAACGCATCCAGATTCCCCGCGAGATGGAACGCATCAACAACTACGTCGAGGCCCTCAAGCAGGGCATCGACCGCGGCCTCGAGGCGTAATTTCCTCAACAGGACCCATCAACAAACAGTCGCCTGGAACCATCCGGGCGACTGTTTTTATGTTTGTTGAAAAATCGGCTTACTCGTAGCGCAGGGCCTCGATGGGGTCGAGGTTGGCGGCTTTCTTGGCGGGATACCATCCGAAGAAAATGCCCGTGACGGTGCACACCATGAATGCGAGCAACACGGTCCACGGCTCGACCGAGATAAGGATATGGTACTCGGTATAGTTCATCATGATGAACCTGGCCAGATAGGCGATGCCGCCCCCGATCAGCACGCCGATAAGGCCTCCGGTGACACTGATCATGATGGCCTCGATGAGGAACTGGCTCATGATGTCAATGGTGCGGGCGCCCACGCTCATGCGCAGACCGATCTCGCGCGTGCGCTCGGTTACACTCACATACATGATGTTCATGATGCCGATGCCGCCCACCAGCAGCGAGATGCCGGCGATGCACGAGAGCAGCAGCGTCAGGATGTTCATTACCGAATCGACCATCGAGGTGGCTTCCTCGAGAGAATTGATCCTGAAGTCCTGGATATCGGTATCTTTGAGTTTGTGGTTGGTGCGCAGGATTTCGGTCACATCGTCCACGGCCAGCGAGGTCATGGCCTTGCTGGTAGCCGCTGCATAGATCATGTCGAAATAGTTTTGTGACGTCATGCGCTTCATCACCGTCGTGTAGGGCATGAGCACGATGTCGTCCTGGTCTTGGCCAAAGGCGGTGCGCCCCTTGCTCTTGAGCACTCCGACAACCCTCACGGGGATATTGTTGATGCGGATGACGGCCCCGATGGGGTCGGCGTCTTTGGTAAATAGCTTATCGACGACCGTTTTGCCCAGGATGCACACCTTGGCCGAGCCCTTGATTTCGTTCTCGGTGAACATGTCCCCTTCGGTGATCGAGAGGCCGTTGATGGCCAGGAATTCATTGTTCACACCCTGCAAGGTGCAGCTGTGGTTGTTCTTGCCGTTGATATATTGTCCTGACGAGTATACCATCGGGCAGACGGCCTTCAGGTACTTGTTCTTCTCGAGAATGCTCTGATAGTCGGCCTGGGTGATGGCTTGGTTATACTCGGGAAGCCAATTACCACCCACTTCTTCATAGTCCGGTCCTGGAATGATCATGAATGTGCCGGGGTCCACATCGGCGATTTCCTGCATGATGGTCGCCTTGGAACCGGTGCCCAGGGCCAGCATGATGATGACCGACGACACGCCGATGATGATGCCTAGCATGGTGAGGAAACTGCGCATCTTGTTGGCGCCGATGGCCTTGAGAGCTATTCTAAATAAACTAAGGATATTCATAGTCGTTCCTAACTCCTAACTTCTAACTCCTAACTCCTAACTCCTAATTATCTTAGTCTTCTTCGACGGGAAGCGAGGCCAGTTTCTCGGCCGCATCCAGGATATGGTCATTCACGCGGTCTTCCCGCAGCTTACCGTCACTCAGGGTGATGGTGCGCGTCGAGTATTGCGCGATTTCGGGATTGTGGGTCACAAAGATGATGGTGCGCCCCTCGGCATGAAGTTTTTGGAACAGCACAAGGATCTCAAACGACGTGCGGGTGTCCAGGTTACCCGTCGCCTCGTCGGCCAGGATGACGGCGGGGTCGTTGACTAGGGCGCGGGCGATGGCCACGCGCTGCATCTGGCCGCCCGACATCTGGTTGCTCTTGTGGTTCAGGCGGTCGCCCAGCCCCACACGCTGCAGGGCGGTGACAGCGCGTTCGCGGCGCTCGCGGGCACCGATGGCGCTGTTGTACATCAGCGGCAGTTCCACGTTCTCGACTGCGGTGGTCTTGGCCAGCAGATTATAGCTCTGGAACACAAAGCCGATCTTGCGGTTGCGCAGCACGGCACGCTGGTTCTTGCTCATGGAGCGCACTGGGGTGCCATCCAGGCGGTATTCGCCGCTCGTGGGCGTGTCCAGGCAGCCCAGGATGTTGAGCAACGTCGATTTGCCCGAACCCGAGGTGCCCATGATGGTGACGAACTCGCCCTCGTGGATGGTGAACGACACGCCGCGCAGGGCGTGAACAGTCTCCTCGCCCACCACAAAGTCGCGACGGATGCCCTCAAGTTCTATGACGGGTTTCTGTGTCATTGTTTACTTCTTTTTGTCTTTATCCTGCTTGGTGGCGTCTTTTTTGTCGGTCGGCGTGGTTGCACCGATCTCAAAGCTCTGGATCACGGTGGAGCCTTCCTTCATGCCGCCGATGATCTCGGTGCGGGTGCCGTCGGTCACGCCGATTTCCACCTTGTGGGCCGTGAGCACGTTGCCGTCGAGAGTCCACAGTTTGTGCTCGGCGGTCGTGTCTTTGATGACGTATTTCTTGCCGAAGACGCTGGGCTCGGGTGTGAAGCGCAGGGCTGCAGCGGGAACGCTCATGACTCCACTGCGTTCCATCGTGTAGATGGTGATGTTAGCGGTAAGGCCCGGTTTGAGTTTGAAGTCGGCATTGGGCGCGCTGATGACTACCTCATAGGTCACCACATTGTTGGTGGTGACGGGATTCTGGCGCACCTGCTTCACGCTGCCCGAGAACACGTCGTCAGGGTAGGCATCGACGGTGAACGTCACGCGCTGGCCCTCGCGCACCTCGCCGATGTCGGCCTCATCGACCTTGGCGATGCACTGCATGTCGGTCAGGTCCTTGGCGATGCGGCAGATGGACGGTGTACTGAACGACGAGGCCACGGTCTGGCCTTCCTCGACCGACTTGCTGATGACCACGCCGTCGATGGGAGAATAAACGGTGGCATACCCCAGGTTGGTCTTGGCCCTGGCGACATCCTGCTGGGCTATCCTGACGCTCTCCTGGGCCTTGCGGTAGTTCTCGAGTGCGATATCATACTCCTGCAGGCTCACCAGGTCTTTCTGCTTGAGCTCGGCAAAGCGGGCGTAGTTCTTCTTTTGGTAATCCAGCTCGATCTGTGCCGTGCGCAGGTGGGCCTGGGCCGAGGTGAGGTCACTCAACAGGTTGGTGCGGTCCAGTTCGGCAATGACCTGTCCGCGCCTCACCACGCTGTTATAGTCCACATACAGCCGCTTGACGATACCCGATACCTGTGTACCCACATCGACGGTCTTGACAGGCTCGATGGTGCCTGTGGCGGTGATGGTCGTGGAGATGTCACCGGGCTCGACTTGGGTGGTCTGGAAATTGATGACCTCGTTCTTGCCCTTGTTGGCAACCGTTGCGATGATGCCTGCAATGATGAGCAGGGCAAGCACGGCCAGGATGATTTTTGTTCTCTTCTTCATGATGATCTATCGTTTTGTTGTTGAATTCAGAAATTGACGGGCTCGCCGTTGTAGTACTTGAGCAGGGCCATATTGAGCAGGGCCTCATACTTGGCTCGCAGCATCTGCTGAATGGCGGTGCTCAGGTTGGTCTTGTCCTGCGTCAGTTCAACGATGTTTTTCAGGCCCAAGCGGAACTGCTCGCTGGTCAGGTCATAGCTCTGGCGGCAGTAATCCACTTTCTCTTTGGCAGCGATGTAGCGTTGCTGGTTGTTGCGGCCCTGCAGCCAGTAGTTCTCGATGGTCTTCCACAGGGTCTTTTGGGTCTCGACCATGTCCAGATAGGCGGTTTCGCGCTCCAGACGGGCTCTGGCGACAGCATTCTTGGTCCTGCCATGGTCCCAGATGGGGATGCTCAGGCTCACGCCGATGCCGTTGTTCCACTGGTTCTTCAACTGGGTGAACATGTTGCCGTTGCCCGTTGAGTTGGTGGTGCTGATGCCGGCGCTGGCGTTGATCACAGGCCTGTTGCCTGCCTTGGCAATCTCCTCGTCGATATAGGTCTTGTCCATCGCCAGCTGCTGTGCCTTGAGCTCGGGTCGCGAGGCGACGGCGTTCTGGAACACCGTCTGCTTGTCGGGTAGGTCGGCCAGCACATCGCCCGTCAACTGCGGGTCGGCCAGCAGCAGCGTCTCGTCCCCGTCAAGCTCCATCAGCTGCTTGAGCTGCAGGCGGTAGCCGTCGAGCGCGGTCTCGTCGGCAACTTTCTGGTACTTGTCCTGGGCCAGCTGCGACTCGAACTGCGACACGTCGGCCTTGTTGAGCAGGCCTGCCTGCTTGCGGGCGCGTGCTTGCTCGAGTTGGGTCTCGGCCAGGGCAATCAGTTCATCGTCATGCTTCACGGCATCCTGCGAGTAGAGGATCTGCACATACAGCTGCGTGATTTGCTCCTCAATGTTCAATTCGCTGGCCTGCACCTGCAGTTCGGCAATCTGCGAATTGATCTCGGCCAGGCGGATGTTGTTTTTGGTCTGGCCGCCGTTGTACAGGTTCATCGAGGCATTCAGGCCATAGTTGCCGCTGTAGCTGTTCTTGTTGCTGAACGATACCACCTCAGAGCCGATGACGCCGCTGTAGCTCTCCTGGAACGGGCGGTTGCTCACATACTGGCTGGTGGAGAAGTCCACGGTGGGCAGGCGGTTGGCCTTGGCATCCTTCAGGTCAATCTGTGAATTGAGAACCCTCACCTTGTTGCGCTGCACGGTGATATTCTGCTGCTTCGCCCAGTTGATGCAGTCCTGCAACGTCCAGGTATAGGGCTTCTCGACCGCTGCGGGGCTCGTTTGGGCTGTGGCGCCTGGGGCCGTGAGGGCCATGCAGGCGGCCAATATTATACTGCCGATTGATTTCATTCGAACTGTCATATATTGCTTGCTTTTATCTCTTTCTGTTCATTAGACGCGCCAGAGCGCTAAAAAGCTTCACGCGAAGCGGGAAAAATGTCACTTGGCTTGCTTTTTCAAGTATCTGCAACAGGATTATGCTGCAAATATATAATGTGAACCCTTTGTTACCAAGTATTTTTGCCGCCTATTATTGCCGACAGGCACTGTTTCCTCCTCTCTTGCGTCTGATTTGTGGATAAATCTAGCTAAGAAGCCGGTATGAGGCAAAATCGGTTTTTGGGCATGTTTGTAGCCCGTATGCTGTCTCTAAGGGGTCCAAATGGGCCGTTTATCTCCGTTTTTAATAAGGTGAAAAGCAAAAACTTGAAATTTTTATGTCCCACATTCAGAAATTGATGTATATTTGCAGGCTGAAAAAGACGTTTGAAGCGAAATTTAACAAAATTTAATTAAATAATTAACAAATCAAATGCAAACTAAAGGTTTTATTCGAGTCCTTACTATTGCACTGTTGTTGATTTGCGCTTTCTACCTGTCGTTCACCTTTGTGAGCAATCACTACCAGAACAAGGCAGAGCAGAAGGCTCTCGCCGCTGCCGGTATCAAGAGTGCCGACACCAGCAACGAGAAGTATAAGACAGCGCTCAATGAGTATTTGGACTCCCTCGCCAACGAGAAGGTGTACCTTGGTTATTACACCTTCCAGCAGGTTCGTGAGAAAGAGTTGGGCCTCGGCCTTGACTTGAAGGGTGGTATGAACGTGACACTGCAGATTTCGGTGCCCGACATCTTGCGCGCCCTCGCGAACAACAATCCTGACAAGAAGTTTAACCAGGCCATCGACAACGTGGCAAGCAACCAGACCGCACAGGACGACTTCGTGGGCTCCTTCTGCAAGGAGTACAAGAAGCTGGCTCCCGAGGGCAGCTTGGCTCAGATCTTCCGCAACATCGAGCGCGTGAAGGAGAAACCCAATGCTACCGACGGTGAGGTCCAGAGCATCCTCAATGACGAGGTCAACGCTATGGTGGACAACTCCTACAAGGTGTTGCGCAACCGTATCGACCGCTTCGGTGTGGTTCAACCCAATATCCAGAAGTTGCAGAGCACTGGCCGCATCCTGCTTGAGCTCCCGGGCGTGAAAGAACCCGAGCGCGTGCGCAAACTGTTGCAGGGTGCTGCTAACCTGGAATTCTACGAGACCTATACCCTCGCCGACGTCGCTGGCGCAATGCGTCAGTTGAGCGACCAGGCTAAGGCCAACAAGACTGTTGCCGCTGCCGAGCAGACCGACACCACGGCTAACGCTGCCGAGGTTGCCGAGGCTAAGGCTGCTGCCGACAGCGCTGCCAAGGCTCAGGAGAAGGCTCCCGCCGCTAAGGAAGGTGAGCTCACCCTGGCTCAGCTCACGGGCTTCGAGGCTCTGATGAGCGCACAGGCTGGTTCTCCCGTTGTAGGTTATGTTGCCATCGGTGACACCGCTGCTGTCAATGACATCATCAACTCGCCGATCGCTAAGACGATCCTCCCCGCCGACCTGAAGCTCGCTTGGACTGTTAAGCCCGAGAAGATGCAGGGTGGCCACGAGGTATTCCAGCTCGTCGCTCTGCGCACGGTAAACGGCCAGCCCGTCCTGAACGGTGACGTCGTTACCCGCGCTACCAGCGAGTTTGACAACCTGCAGGGCCAGGTCGTTTCGATGACCATGAACGATGAGGGCGCACGTCAGTGGAGCCGCATCACCGGTCAGAACATCGGTAAGGCTATCGCCATCGTTCTCGATGACCAGGTTTATTCGTTCCCCAATGTGAACAGCCAGATCGACGGTGGTCGCTCGCAGATCAGCGGTCGCTTCACCGTTGAGGAGGCTGGTGACCTTGCTAACGTGCTCGAGTCTGGTAAGATGGTAGCACGTGTCAACGTTGCCAGTGAGAGTGTGATTGGCCCGTCGCTGGGTAAGGAATCTATCCGCAAGGGTATCATTTCCTTTATTATCGCACTCGCTCTGTTGGTACTCTTCATGATTGCCACCTACGGCTGGCAGGCTGGTATGATTGCCAACTTGGGTCTGTTGCTCAACCTGTTCTTCACCATCGGTATCCTCGCTTCGTTCCAGAGCGTGCTCACCCTGCCGGGTATCGCCGGTATCGTGCTGACGCTGGGTATGGCGGTGGACGCCAACGTGCTGATATTTGAGCGTTGTAAGGAGGAATTGCGTGCCGGTAAGGGCCTCAAGGCTGCCGTTAGCGATGGTTACAAGAATGCGTTCTCGGCCATCTTCGACTCCAACTTGACCACCATCATCACCGGTATCATCCTGATTCTGCTCGGTTCTGGTCCCATCCGCGGTTTTGCCGTTACCCTGGTAATCGGTATTTGCTGCTCGTTCTTCACTGCAGTGTTTGCAACCCGCCTCGTGATGGAGCACTTCGTGAACAAGGGCACCTTCGACAAGATGACCTTCAACACCAGCTTGACCCGTCACCTGATGGAGAATGTGAACTTCGACTTCATGGGTGCTGCCAAGAAGACCTCGATCATCGTGCTTGCTCTGATCGTCATCATGGGCGCTCTGTTCGGCCTGCGCGGTCTGCAGCGTGGTATCGACTTCTCGGGTGGCCGCAACTTCGTTGTTCAATTTGACCATCCAGTATCGACCCAGACGCTGGAGGCTCAGCTCGAGGAACAGTTCCCCGGTGCTACCACTTCGGTAATCACCATCGACAACGACACCAAGGTGCGCGTTTCGACCAACTACAAGATCACAGATACCAACGAGGGTGTTGACGACGAGATTATGGGTAAGCTCTATGAGGGCTTGAAGAGCGACCTGGGCAACATGACCAAGGACGACTTCAGCATGTCTAACGAGAGCGTGGGCGTTGTTTCGAGTGAGACCGTAGGTCCGAGCATCGCTAGCGACATGACCCGCCAGGCCGTTTGGGCAGTGCTCTTCTCACTGCTCGCAATGGCACTCTACATCCTGTTCCGTTTCCGCAACATCGCGTTCTCTATCGGCGCTCTGGCTGCCGTAGCGTTCACCTCGTTCGTGGTAATCGGCTTCTACAACCTGCACGGCATGCTGCCCTTCTCCATGGAGATCGACCAGACGTTCATCGCCGCTATCCTGACCGTTATCGGTTATCAGGTGAACGATACCGTGGTTGTATTTGACCGTGTGCGTGAGTACCGCAAGCTCTATCCCAAGCAGAACCTGTACACCACCTTCAACAAGGCCCTGTGCAGCACGCTGTCACGAACCACGATGACCTCTATCACGACCCTGCTCGTGCTGTTCATCATGCTGTTCTTCGGTGGTGAGAGCATCCGCAGCTTCATCTTCGCGATGATCCTCGGTGTTATCATCGGTACCTGCTCCTCACTGTTCATCGCTTCGCCCGTGGCTTACTGGATCGCCCGTCGCAGCGACAAGAAGGAGGCCGCTCTGGCAACTGCCAAGAACTAATTCTTGGTAAAGAAAACAACAAATCGGCTGGCACCTGTGGTACCAAACCGCAAGCTAGCCGGTTTCTTGATGCTCCTGTAGTTCAATGGATAGAATGGAGGTTTCCTAAACCTTAGATTTGGGTTCGATTCCCAGCGGGAGTACAGTAACAGCAATCCAAGCACTTGGTTATCAGGTGCTTGGATTGCTTTTTTGTCTTGTCTTTCACAAAGGGGCATGCCATTTTGCAATTCCTGCGGACTTCATCTTTTCGTGCTGCAAAGGCAAAAAAAATACAAGTAAAAAATTTCAATTCAGAAAAATAGTATACCTTTGCCACACAATTAATTCATGCTTGCTCTAATTAACTCATGTTATTATGAAAAGAAGAAAAAGATTTTTCGCTGTATTAATGTTTGCTTCTATAATGTCGACAATGGGCTACCTGAATGCCCAGGCACAGAAACAAGAAGCTCCCGACTGGAGAAAACTCCATTACATGTCCGAAGAAGAAATGCATACCCCAATAAAGAGGAGCATCAACTTCTCGGTGTCAGCCGCGCCAACCGAAGCACCCCGCTTCGTGGCAGAGTTTGAGCCCATGCAGGGCGTGACGATTCGCTATCCGCTGGGCATACCGGTATCCTTGGTTAAATCGTTGGCCGAGAACTGCCAGGTGTACTGCATCGTGGCGCAGAACCAACAGTCAAGCGCACGGTCGAGTTTCAGCAACGCGGGTGTGAACATGAACCGTGTCACCTTTGTGATCGCGAATTCAGATTCCTACTGGGTGCGTGACTACGGTCCCTGGTATATCTTTGCCGGGAGGACTCCTGCCATCGTCGACAACGTGTATAATCGTCCCAGGCAGAACGACGATGTGATACCCTCGGCTTTTGCCACGTTCTGGGATATCCCCATGTACAGCATGAATCTGGTACACACTGGAGGCAACATGATGGAGGATGGTCGCGGACACGGCGTTAGCGACGAATTGGTCCTTAACGAAAATAACAATGACGAGGCCACCGTGCGCAGGTTGATGCTCGAATACCTCGGTATCGACAACTATCACATCACCATCGACCCGCAGGGAGATTACATTGCCCATGTCGACTGCTGGGGAAAATACCTCGCACCTGATAAAATCCTGATTGCGAAACTGCCGCAGTCCAATAGCCATTATGAGGACTATGAAGCCGTGGCCAACTACTTCGCCACAACCAACTGCTGCTGGGGTTATCCCTACAAGGTGTACCGTGTCGAGGAACCTGGTGGCAGCACCCTTGCTCCCTATACTAACAGCCTTATCCTCAACAAGACTGTCTACGTGCCGCTGGGCAGCAACACCACTTACAATAATCGCGCGCTCCAGGTCTACAGGGAAGCCATGCCCGGCTACGAGGTCGTGGGCGTGTCCAACACATCCTACAACACCGGTTGGCTCAACACCGACGCCCTGCACTGCCGCACGCGCGGCGTGATGGACTTCAACATGTTGTTTGTCGACCACAGGAACGTGCTCTTCGGCACGCAGGAGTGTGGAGATTCCATCGCCGTGACGAGCAAGTTCATCGCCTATAGCGGTAAGCCCTTGAAAACGGATTCGCTCTTGGTTTACTACAGCATCGACAACGGCCCCTACCAGGTTGCACACATGAGAGCCACCGGCGCTCCCGATGAATATGTGGGCTACATCAAGGGTTATCACCAGGCCTCAGAGGTTAACTACTACGTCTTTGGTGCCGACGAGTCAGGACACCGCTATCAGCAACCGGTGTTCGGCGAACTGGATCCCCACCACTTCACTGTCAGCATGCCCGTGTCCTTCACCTTGGGTGACGTGAACGAAGATGGTGATGTGAATATTGCAGACGTGACCGCACTGATTGATTACCTCCTGGGCAACAATGCTTCGACGTTTAGCACCGAGGCTGCCGATGTACACAGCGACGGCGACATAAACATTAGCGACGTCACCTCCCTGATCGATTTGCTTTTGGGGAAATAATCCTGCCTTAAGTATTGTGAGACAATGAAAGTGCTCACCTTACTGATGTAAAATCAATCCAAGCGCTTGTTTATAAAGCGCTTGGATTGATTTTTTTCCCCGTCGAGAGTTTTCTTGAGGCAAATTTTCACTTTTTCGAGTAAGGAAACTTATTTGGTGGGCTCCATGTGGATGGTAACATGGGTAGCGGACCCAAAGCGTTCCTTGAGTTTGTGCTCGATAGCCGTAGCCCGCTCGTGGGCTTCGTTGAGCGAGAGTTTGCCGTCCATGCGCAGGTGGGTCTCGATGGCGATGTGGTCGCCGATGCGGCGCGTGCGTATGTTGTGCGGCTCAAACACGTCGGGGAAGGACTTGATGATGCCCTCAATCTCGCATTCGGTAGCCTGTGGCAGCGATGCCTCGGTGAGCTCGCCTATGCTGCTCTTGAGCAGATTGAAGGCCACCTTGACGAGCATAAAGCCCACTACAATCGATGCAATCGGGTCGAGCACGGTCCAGCGGTCACCCAGCAGGATGGCACCGCCAATGCCCACTGCCGCACCAATCGACGAGAGGGCGTCGCTGCGATGATGCCACGCGTTGGCGATGACCGCCTGGGAGTTGAGCACCTTGCCGTTGTGAATGGTGTAGCGGAACAGCCCTTCCTTGACCAGGATGGATATCAGCGCGGCCCACAGGGCCAGTTTCCCGGGCGCAACGAGTTGTTCACCGCCCACCCAGCTCACGAGTTTCATTCCTCCTGAGAAGATGATGCCGATAGCTGCCGCCATCAGCGCCAGACCCACAAAGAACGTGGCAAACGTTTCAAACTTACCGTGTCCGTAGTCGTGCGATTCGTCCTGCGGCTTGGAACTGATCTTGACGAAAAGCAGTACGATCAGGTCGGTGATAAAGTCCGATAGCGAGTGCACGGCATCGGCAATCATTGCCGAGCTGTGCCCCAGGGTACCCGCGACGAACTTAAAGGCCATCAGCACGACGTTGCCCACGCTGCCCCATAACGTCACCTTGTATATCTGGTGTTCTCTTGTCATCCTGCTTAATGTTTGGCTCATAGAGCAACAATCACCTGAACCAGTGGTAGTCCAGGCGATTGTCGGTAATGTTGTGGATGCTTACTTCTTGAAGAAGCGGTTGTACAGGCCGGTGAAGCCCTGGCCGTGACGGGCCTCGTCACGTGCCATCTCGTGAACGGTGTCGTGGATGGCGTCCAGATTCTGGGCCTTAGCCAGCTTGGCGATGCGGAACTTGTCCTCACAGGCGCCGGCTTCAGCAGCCATGCGTTTCTCCAGGTTGGTCTTGGTGTCCCAGACTACCTCGCCCAGCAGCTCGGCAAACTTAGCAGCATGCTCAGCCTCCTCAAAGGCATAGCGCTTGAAGGCCTCGGCAACCTCGGGATAGCCCTCACGGTCGGCCTGGCGCGACATGGCCAGATACATGCCCACCTCCGAGCATTCGCCCTCGAAGTGTGCCTTCAGGCCAGCAAGGATTTCGGGGTCAACGCCCTTAGCAACGCCGATCACATGCTCGGCGGCATAGGTTACTTCCTCATCCTCCTTGAGCTCTTTGAACTTCTCGGCGGGTTGTTTACACTGCGGACATTTCTCGGGAGGGGTGTCACCCTCGTGCACGTAACCGCACACGGTGCAGATCCATTTTTTAGCCATAATTGTTAGTCAGTCGTTATTTCTTGGTTAGTAAGTAAAACAGGTAGTTATTGTTAATCTTTATTGGTGGAGTGGGGGACTTACTCGGTCACTTCCTCAAAGTCCTCGGGTCCAACGCCGCACAGCGGGCACTCTTCAGGAGGTGTGTCACCCTCATGGATGTAACCACACACAACACATTTCCATTTCTTCATTGTAGTGAATTGTTTTAGATGGTTAATAATATTTCTTTTGTTGGTTACAAAGTTACAGCCTTGGGTACCTATATTCCAAATATTTTAATGTTTTTTTATGAAAAAATATAGGTGTCTGAGAAAAACATCGAAGATGTTAGCGGTTCGAAGAACCGATTTCAATGAGAAAGACCATGCAAGGACCTCGTAGAGGTTCGCAGCTTGGTCCTAAAGCTGGCTATGGACTGTGCCTCGAAGAGGAACTTTATGATAGATAGACGATTTGCGGCTGTGGAAGTTCGTCTTCGGCGCACTCCCACTCCGATATTGCTGGCAACAAGCTGCACCCGTCATCGACGGGCTTGCATGGTGTTTTACGTTTAAAGGCGAGTCTTAGACCCGCCTTGCCTCTTCGAGGCTTAAGCCAATCCTTAGCTCCGACACTAGCATCTGTTTGTCTTTGCAGCAGTCTATTTCTATAAAATTCTTTTAGCTGACAAAAATAGAAAAAATCCCCACAATGCGTCAAAGCATTGCGGGGACATTTCTTAAATCAGTGGATGAAACGATGGGATTAGCCGTTGTGCTTCTTCATCACCTTGATCAGGTCAAGCATCTTGTGGCTGTAGCCAATCTCGTTGTCATACCACGATACCACCTTGACGAACTTGTCGGTCAGGTAAACGCCGGCGTCAGCGTCAAAGATGGAGGTCAGTGCGCAACCCAGGAAGTCGCTCGAAACGACCTTGTCCTCGGTGTAACCCAGAATACCCTTCAGCTCACCCTCGCTGGCCTTCTTCATGGCAGCGCAGATGTCCTCCTTGGTGGCGGGGTTCTTCAGGTTAACGGTCAGGTCAACAACCGATACGTCCAGGGTAGGAACGCGCATCGAGATACCGGTCAGCTTGCCATCCAGCTCGGGGATAACCTTGCCAACGGCCTTTGCTGCGCCGGTCGAGCTCGGGATGATGTTGCCGCAAGCGGCACGGCCACCACGCCAATCCTTTGCGCTGGGACCGTCAACGGTGCGCTGGGTAGCGGTTACCGAGTGAACGGTGGTCATCAGACCGCTTTCGATACCGAAGCTGTCGTTCAGCACCTTAGCGATGGGAGCCAAGCAGTTGGTGGTGCAGCTGGCGTTGCTCACGATGGTCTGACCGGCATACTTGTCGGTGTTCACGCCGCAAACAAACATGTCAGCCTGACGGCCGTCATCACCCTTCTTGCTGGGAGCGGACAGTACCACGTACTTTGCGCCGGCCTTCAAGTGCTGCTCAGCGCGGTCCATGGTCAGATAGAAACCGGTGGATTCAACGATGTACTCAGCACCAATCTCACCCCAAGGGATGTTCTGTGCTTCTTTCTCGGCGTAAATGTGGATGTGCTGACCATTAACGATGAGCTCTTTCTTCTCCAGGTCATAGTCCACAGTACCGTCGAAGCGGCCATGCATGGTGTCATACTTGAGCATATAGGCCATATAGTCAACGTCGAGCAGGTCATTGATGCCTACTACCTCGATGTCGTTAACGTTCTCGGGTTCAAAAGCTGAACGGAACACAAAACGACCAATACGACCGAATCCATTAATACCGATTTTAATTTTCTCCATAATACTATTTTAATAATTAATAAATAATTAATGTAGATTTCTTAGTCTTGTTTGAAATATTTGTTATCTTTGCATTGACTTTACGAATGATAGCCTTTGCGACTGCAAAATTAACGAAAATATTTTTATAATCTTGATTTGGAGTGCCAAAATGTGGCTTTTTTCGGCCAATTAAGATTGTTTAATAGTTGGCATGGCTATCAATAGTTTGGTAATGAATGTAATAGATAACGTTATATATTAATTTTTTAATCTTTAGCTGAATTATGGGTTTCGTAAAAGAATTTAAAGAGTTTGCCATGAAGGGCAACGTGATGGACATGGCTGTCGGTGTTATCGTCGGTGGTGCGTTTGGCAAGATTGTCACCTCGCTGGTTGACGATGTGCTGATGCCTGTTATTGGCCTCTTTACTGGCAACATTGATTTCTCCAGCCTGGAGTACAAGATCAAGCCTGTCGCCGAGATTGTTGAGGATGCCGCAAGCACCGTGGGTGCCGATGGCGCTGTCGAGACTGTGACCAATGCTGCCAGCAATGCCGCTGCAGCCGCAGGCGTTGCAGGTGAGGCAACTGGTGCCGTTATCAAGTACGGTCTGTTCATCCAGAACGTCATCGACTTCCTCATCATCGCTCTGTGCATCTTCTTGATGATTAAGTTCATGAACAAGCTCAGGGCACCGAAGCCCGAGCCCGAGGCTCCCGCTGGACCCACTCAGGAAGAGCTGCTTACCGACATCCGCGATCTGCTCAAGGAGAAGAAGTAATCAACTTCCTGACCACATGACGGGTTTGCCTTATTTGGGACTTTCCCGCTTGTGACAAAAACCAAACACGCCCGCTGCACCGTTAACGGCAGCGGGCGTGTAATCTTTATCGGCTATTGCAAAAAAATAAGGCTATGCCTCCTAAACGGCATAGCCTTTAATCGTTGAAAACGTGGTAATTCTACTCATTGATTTTCAATAGGCCTGTGCGATATGCTTTACCAATCAATTCAGCAACATTGCGTGAACCGGTCTTGCGCAACAATTGCTTGCGGTGATACTCCACAGTGTTGGAAGAAATGAAAATCTTCTCACCTATCTCTTTGCTGTTATACCCTGATGACAGCAGCTCCAATACTTCCTTCTCTCGGGAAGTGAGTTCGGTTTTGGGGGCGCTCATAATATCTTGTTTTTTGATAAGATGCTAATTTTAACGTACTTGCAAAAATATATAGTAAAATGCATCAAACCAAACAAATTAGCAATAATTTCGACAAAATGATATCAAAACTATTCGTTTCAGTAGAAAAAATGGGCAATTGTTTAGAAAAATTGTCTCAAAGTCTCATATTATTATGATATTGTAAATATCTAGTGGTTTTCAATTTTTATGATTTACCGTTAACCCGTTCCGTCAGTGCGGCATATTCATCCTGCAGGGTTAAAAGCTGATGATTGCGGTGTGGTCATTGATGACCGACTCGTGCTTGGTGCCGATGTCGTTGCGGTCCTCAAGGATGCTGCGCAGCACCAGCCGGGCGATGCCATACACGCGCAGCCGCAGCGCCGCTTTGGCCAGGGGACGCAGGATGCCGCGTGTCGTCTCGTTGACCACATGATTCACGCCGTCGATGAGTTCCTCGACAAGCGAGAGATTGTCGCTGCCGCCCTCATTCCCCTCGGCAAAGGCGATATAGGTCCGTGTGACGGGGCCTTGAAGATGGCGTAGCAACAGGTCGGCAATGGCTTCGGGCGTCTTTGGGATATCGACATAGCGCATCACAAAGGCGTGCTTGCTGCGGTAGTTGTCGATGGCACAGCTGATCTCGGGCCAGTATCGGGTGAGCACTCCGTGCGTCATGGTGGGTATGCAGCTCTTGAACACGTTTTGGGCGCGTTCGGCAAAGTCAGGGTCTGACGGCAGGCTGTGCAGGGAAATCGTGCGCAGTTGCATTTTGCCGGTAGCGGTGTTGCATGTGGCTACACGCCACTGGCAGGGATAGCCCACGGCGGCTGCAGTGGCCACCTCGACCATTTCACCGTCGCGCACCTTCGTCTGGCTGATGTCGCTGATGTGCAGGTGCCCCGTGAAGACGACATGTACCCCGGCCTGGACAAGGCGTTGGCACAGCTGTCCGGCGCTATCGACCATATAGGGTGCAGCCAGGGTGTCCTCCATGTGGAAATGGGGCACCAGGTGGTGGTGCATCATGGCGATGACGCGTTTGCCGGCTGCCTTGGCGGCAGCGGCCTGCTCTACCAGCCATTGCTGGCTCGATGGCTCAAGGCTGCCGCTGGTCTTGCAGTGGTCACGGGAGTCTCCCCTCGACACAAAGGTGTTGAGGCGGTCCATGCAGGCATCGATGGCAAGAATCGTCAGGCCTTCGGTCACGTCACGGCAATAGCTCAGCGTGTCAGGGTCGCGCCGTGATTGCCCGTCATATCCCATCTGCCTGTATATCTTGGCAAATTCGCTGCGCGTGATCGTGTCGGTAGGGGTCGCCGTGTCACCGTCATAGATTCTTGCGTCGGGGTTGTTGATGTCATGGTTGCCGGGTACGACAAGAACCTGGATGCTGGCATCCACAAGGCGCTGCAGGCGGCCTGCTACCAGCTGGTGGCTCACCCGTTCACCGTCCTTGGTCAGGTCACCGGTGACCAGCACAAGGTCGGGCTTCAACTCCACGATATCACTCACCAGGGTGTCTAGAATCTCCAGACTCTCGCGCAGCATCTTTCGGTCGCGGTTCAGGTACTGTTCAAATGCAGTCCCCTCGTTGACCAGCAGTTCAGGGGCCATCACGTGCAGGTCACTGATAATGGCTATCTTGATGGTTGTGTCGGGTGAAGGATTCATAGTGGCGAAACGGTTTTTAAAGTTTTATTTTGAGGTTCAGGTCGTCGGTACGGGACTCGTTGGGTGTGCCCACGTCGTTGCGGTCCTCGAGCACGCTGCGAACCATCGGCTCGAGTCTGGGATACACGTTTTCCAGGAAGAACTCCCACATGTTCTCGGATTGTGTCGGAACCACTTCCTCTATCATGGCACGCAGGCCCTGCTTGCCTTGCTCGATGAGGGTCTCGGCATCCTTTTCCTGCTCGTTGCCTTCGACCACTGCGAGCAGCGAACGCGACATCACCTCACTCAGGTGGCGCAGCGCCAGTTGGGTGGCTTGCTGTGGTGTCTCGGGCAGATTGGCCTTGTTGCCGTTCATCTCCAGCATCGCCTTGATTTGGCCCATGCGTCCGCCCAGTCTGCTCCATGCCTTGCCCGAGATGATGTTGGCCAGGCCTGGCGTGGCGGCGATGATGCGCTGCCGCCCTTGCTCGCGCAGGGTGGGGCAGGAGGGGGTGGATGTGAGCCATTGCGTGTGCACTTCCAGCGTCTTTGCCTTGTTGTTGATGGTAGCTGTGCGCAGGGCAAAGGGATAGCAGATGGCCGAACCGGTGGCCACCTCGACAAGGCTGTCGCTACCGTCGCTGTTGTGGTAGGTGGCGGCATCGGTCACGTGCAGGTGGCCGGTAAACAGGGTGTGGATACCGGCTTCGAGCAGCTGGCGGGCGGCTTCGTCATGGCGCGTGACGATGTAGTTGGTGAGCAGGCGGTCCTCGTTGTCAAAATGGGGCACCAGGTGGTGGTGCATCATGGCGATGACCTGCTTGCCCTGTTTGCGTGCTAGGGTGGCTTGTTCAATGACCCATTGCATCGTCTCGGGCTTGATGCGTCCGCCGTTATAATAGGTATCGGCGCTGTCGCCACGGCTGGTGAGCGTGTTCTGCTCGTCCATGTTGCTGTCGATGCCGATGATGACGATGCCCTTGATGGGCTCGCAGCAGTAGCTGAGTGAGGCGGCGTCGCGCACCGATGTCTTGCCGTAGCCGAAGTCCCTGTATATCTGTGCAAACTCTTCGCGGGTGACAGTCGCGGTGGGCATGGTCTTGTCGCCATCATAGCTGCGCGCGTAGGGGTTGTTGCAGTCGTGGTTGCCGGGAATGACCAGCGGCTGGATGCCGTATTGTTTCATCCGGTCCAGATGCCATGCCATGCGCTCATGGCTCAATCGCTCGCCGTTATGCGTGAGGTCTCCGGTGAGCAACACCACGGCCGGCTCCATCTCGATGATGCTGTCGGTAATGGCTGACATGATCTCGTCGCTCATCGCCATCATTTTGGTATCGCCGGCATCGGCACGGTCAATGGCGCTGCCGGGGGTGATGAGTTCGGGGCTCAGCAGATGCACGTCGCTGATGATGACCATGCGGTTGCGTACGTTACGGGCCGAAGAATCAAGTGCAAACAGTGTTGATAATGCCATTAATAATATAATAATGAGTCTTGTTTTCATATTCATGCCTCGTTATTGCATTTATTGTGCCAATTGTTTTATGATAAATCCTGCGCCTTGCAGATGCCGCCAGTAACCGGGGTAAGACTTGGAGACAGCCTCGGCTCCGTCTATAATCAAACCGGGAAAGCGCACGGCTGCAGGGGCGAAGGCCATCGCCATGCGATGGTCGCCGTGCGTGTCGATAACGGGCGGCTCTTGGGTGACGGGTACTTTCTCGCCATACCACGAGATGGCGTCGTCACTCTCTATTTTCAAGACATAGCCCAACTTGAGCAGTTCCTCGTGCAGGACCACGAGCCGGTCACTCTCCTTGAGGCGCAATGTGCCCACGCCTGTCATCCTGAAGGAACGCTCCAGCAGGCACATCAGCACGGCCCACGACGGCACCAGGTCAGGCGTGGAACTCATGTCGGCAAATGCCGAGCAGCAGCATCCGATGAACTGGCTGGTGTCTAGCCTTACTCCGTTGGTGTCAAAGTGTGATGCGATGCCCAGCTTCCTGCCCAAATCCACCAGACGGGCGTCTCCCTGGATGCTGTCGGCTGTCAAGTCCTCGAGGGTGAGCTGTGCCTGCGGCAGCAAGGCGGCAAGGGCATACCACGGGGCGGCGGCGCTCCAGTCGCCCTCGACCATACAATCGTTGCCGGTGTAACCTTTTCCTACTTTTACGCGCTGGCCTGAGATGTCCACTTGGGCCCCCATGTCGCGCATCACTGCAGCGGTCATCTGGACATAGGGCATGGACACGATGTTGCCTGTCAGCTCCACCTGTCCGCCCCCGATCACCGGCAGAATCATCATCACGGCCGAAATGAACTGCGAGCTCACACTGCCATCCATAACGATGTCCTTGCCGTGTAACGTGGTTCCTGTGATTTGCAGCGGGGGATAGCCTTCCTGCCCCAGGTAATAGATATCGGCACCCAGTTCGCGCAGTGCATCAACAAGGGGACCGATGGGCCTTTGGCGCATGCGCTCGACGCCGTCGAGCGTGACGGCGGTGCCCTTGCGGGTAGCAAAATAGGCGGTCAGGAACCGCATGGCGGTACCCGACGCTCCCACGTTGATCTCGCCTCCGTCGTGCGACAAGGCTTCAATCATCACCGCCGTGTCGTCACACAGGGCCGGATGCAGCACCTGGGGCCGGTTGTCGCACAGGGCGGCAATCACCAGCGCGCGGTTGCTGATGCTCTTGGACAGCGGCAGCGCGATGCTGGCGGTGACAGGTTGGCTGGGTGCGGTTAGCTGGAGACGCATGGCGGGTCAGGGATTGTATGTCGGTTCCACGGGGACCGGCTCGATGAGGTCACGGTAGAGTTTCAGCGAGTCGCTGGGCATTTTCTCGCTGCCCAGGACACGCGGCATCAGGTCGAGTGTCATCTCGTAGGGCTTGTTGTTCAGCATGTGCTTGGTCCCGAATGTGTCAAGGTCGGGGTTGAAGGCATACAGCAGATTCAACACGATGCTCAACAAGAAAGCATACTTGAACATGAACAGCAGCGAACCGCCCGCCTTGTCGATGATGCCCAGATTGACACTGTCCAACGCACCCTTGAAGAGGCGCATAATCAGCCTGATGATGAGCATCACAACCAGGAAAGCGCAAGCTAGCGACACTGTCTTGACGGTGATGCTGGCAAGCGGCCACTGTGCCGCACTGGGTACGATAGACAGGAAAACGCTCTGAGCCAGTTCGCCTCCCTTGTAACACAGCACGATAGCTACAATCCATGAAATGAGCGACGTGAGTTGGCCGATGAGTCCCTTGCGGTAGCCGAGTACGAGGCCTCCCAGAACGATGATTAAGATGATTGCGTCAACGATTGTCATGATTCATTGCGGATTATTGCCTTGCAGCAACATGTTGGTGATATCGGAAAACTATTCCTGCGGAAGTAAAATCTCGTCAATCCAGCCGTCCTTGCGGTAGCGGCACAGGTCCACGTAGGCGTCAATGCCGGGAATGATGCCGCTCTCGCTGTACTGCCAGATGGTGTATTCGCCCTCCCAGTTGATTTCGGGCTCGCTGTTGGAGTAGCGGCCGATGTACAGCTTGTGCTTGTTGAAATGCGGCGTCAGGTTTTTGTTGTAGAAACCCATCGTGCTGTAAATCATGGGCTGGACGCCGTAGTGGTCCTTGACCAGATCGCAGAATTTGTCCACGCTGTCGATGAGCTGGCTGCGTGACCACGTGCCGCGCACTTCCACGTCAAGCATGGGCAGGAGGTCTTGGACATCCCGCAAAGCGTAAGTGGAAAAATTATTGAATTGCTCGTCGATTGACGAGGTGGATGTCAGGTAGTGGTAACTGCCGACGAGCAGCCCGTAGCGGCGGGCCTGGGTGATGTTGTGGGCATAGTGCGGCGAACGGTAGGTCGCACCCTCGGTGGCCTTAATGTAAACGAATCGGATGTCCTTGTCGCTGCTCACCTTGGCCCAGTCGATGTAGCCCTGGTAGCTGGAAATGTCGATGCCGTCATATTGGGCTCCCTGGTTGCGGGGCGGTACTTCGCGTTGCGGCGCTCCGCTGTGGCGCATGTCGGGTCCCTTGCACGAAACGGGGATGACCAGTACCAGCAACACCAGTGCCAGCAATGGCCTCAAGGGGACCTTATGTGCCTGTTTAGTCATTGTCGGCCGAGCTCTTGTTGGTTTTGCGGCCTTTGTACTGGGCGTTGCGTATGCTGTCGTTGCGCTGCGACTGGGAGAGCTTGGACGACGAGGAAGAGTTCATCAGACTGGCCGTCTTGTTCGATTTGTTGGTCTTGTTGCCGGCTTCGCGTTGGGCTTTCTGCTGGCGTGCCTTTTGGGCATCGGCTTTACGCTTGGCTTTGGCCTCGGCTTCTTTTTTAGCTTTGGCTTCGGCCTCTCTTTGTGCTTCGGCTTTGCGTTTTGCTTTGGCCTCGGCTTCCTTTTTGGCTTCGGCCTCGCGGGCCTGTTGACGTGCCTTCTCGCGTTTTTGCTGCTCAGCCTTCTGCTGCGCTTTCTTGTCGGCTTCGGCTTTACGCTTGGCCTCTTCTTCGGCTAACTTTTTGTTGCGTTCCTTGGCCTTTTTCTCTTTTTCGGCCTGTTTTTGTGCCTCTTCCTGTTGTCTCTTGGAAGGCTTGGGAGCCTCTTTGCGCGGTTCGGCGATGTTCACCTTATCGGGCTTCTCCTTGTGGTCAACGGCATCCTTGACGCTGATGTTCTTGGGCTTGTGCTTGCTGGGAACGTAGATGATGTCGTTGATGGAGCATCCCTTGGCAAAGCGGCTCATGTCCACCTTGCCGCCATTGCCCTTGACGGGCTTGAACAGTCCGTTGTCGGCAAACTGCCACAATATCCACTTGTAGCCGATGTTGGGCTGGTTGCTGCTGTACTTAGCGATGAACAGGGGGTAGTGGGCAAAGGCACGTCCCAGATTGGAGGTGAAAAATTTCTCGGACGTGTATAACAGCGGCTTGCAGCCATAGTAATCCTCAATAAGGTCGGCAAATACCTTGACGCTGTCGCGCAGCTGCTGTGAGTTCCAGGGGCTGAGCCTCTCGATGTCGATGATGGGAATGAGGTCTTGATCCTCACGCTTGGCGTTGCGGATGAAGTTGTAGAACTGGGTCGTCGCTGCCGATCGTGTGGAAAGGAAATGATAGCTGCCCACTTTGAATCCGTGCTTGCGGGCGTTGCGGATGTTCTCGTGGTAGCGAGGATCGACAAAATCGGAACCCTCGGTAGCCTTGATATAGATGAACTTGATGCTCTGGTTCTTCTTGAGTTCTTCCCAGTTGATGTCTCCCTGGTGCTTGGAGATGTCGATGCCGTCGAACTGTACGGACGCGGGATTGATGGTCGTGGGAGCCTTGGGCTTGGGGGGGGCGGCTGCCTTGGCGGTGTCGTTAGCGGGCTGCTTGGCCGGCTCGGCCTTCAGAGGCTTGTCGTCTTCCTTCTTGGGGCCGGCTGCGGGCTTCACGGCCTCTTCCTTTTTGGGTGCAGCGGCGGGCTTGACGTCGGCTTTCTTCCCGGAAGTGTTGCCGTCGTTTTTATTGGTAGCGTTGGCCTTCTTGTTGTCTTGCTGCTTGTCCTTCTTGACCCGCTCGCGGGTGGGTTTGTTGATGTCGGTGTGCTGTGGCGCAGCAACTCCCGCCAGGGGCAGGAGTAATAATGCCGTTGTCAGCAGTATGGTGTATAATGTCGTTATTCGTTTGGGTATCATATATTTCATTGCTATCGATGTGTTCAGAGTAAAGATGACTGCAAAGGTAAGAAAAATAACTTGAAATCTTCAGTTGGGTTCAACATCTTTGACATTTTTTATGACACGCTCTGTTGATCGGGGCGTGCTGACGTTTGTCAATTCTTTAATTTTTGCGAAAAGTGTACCTGTTGTACTGTGTCTTTTGCCATTTTTTATTATCTTTGTAAGTTAAACATTTTTCATTAGCAAAATACAGGACAAGATATGGCAAAAAAGAGCGGTTTACAAACGTTGAAGCAGGAACGTCGTGAGTACCACGACAGGGTAATCAACTTCTTTAATGAGCAGGGCGAGGCCTCGTATAACTACAAGCAGGTGTCGGCAGCCGTTGGGGCCAACACACCCAAGCGCCGGATGCTCATCGTCGAAATCCTTGACCAGCTGGCCGTTGACGGCTTCCTGACTCAGGTGGGCCCGGGCAGCTACAAGGCGGTGAACCGCTCGATGGTGGCCGAGGGCATCTTCATCCGTCGCGGTAACGGTAAGAACAGCGTGGATACCGCCAGCGACGACGGTCAGCCCATCGCTGTCCAGGAGCGTAACTCGCTGCACGCGCTCAACGGCGACCGCGTGCTGGTGCACATCAGCGCCGCTCGTCATGGCCAGGCTCCCGAAGCCAAGGTCATCAAAATCCTCGAGCGCAAGGAGCAGGTGTTTGTGGGCACGCTGCAGGTGATGAAATATTTTGCCCAGCTGGCCATCGACAGCAAGTTCCTGGCGACCGACATCTTCATCCCGCTGGACAAGCTGGCGGGAGGCAGGACGGGTGACAAGGTGGTTGCGAAGATCATCGACTGGCCCGAAGATGCCAACACGCCCATCGGTGAGGTGGTTGACGTGCTGGGTGTCGCCGGCGAGAACAATGCCGAGATTCACGCCATCCTGGCCGAGTTCGGACTGCCTTACAAGTATCCCGAGAACGTCACCGAGGCCGCCGAGGCCCTGGAGCCCGGCATCACCCCCGAGGAGATCGCCAAGCGCCGTGACATGCGCGACGTGACGACGTTCACCATCGACCCTGCCGATGCCAAGGACTTTGACGACGCGCTGTCGATCCAGAAGCTCAAGAACGGCAACTGGGAAATCGGCGTTCACATCGCCGATGTGAGCCACTATGTCACCCCGGGTTCGATCATCGACAAGGAAGCCTATGAGCGCGCCACGTCGGTCTATCTGGTGGACCGCACGGTGCCCATGCTGCCCGAGAAACTGTGCAACTTCATCTGCTCGTTGCGCCCCGACGAGGACAAGCTCACCCACTCGGTGGTGATGGAGATGGATGCCGAGGCCAAGGTGAAGAAATACAAAATCTGCCACACTGTGACCCGCAGCAACAGGCGTTTCTCCTATGAGGAGGCGCAGCACATCCTGGAGACGGGCAAGGGAGACCTGGCCGACGAACTCGCTGTGCTCAACGAGATGGCCAAGCAGTTGAGGAAGCGCCGCTTTGACGAGGGCGGCTCGGTATCATTCAACCGCGAAGAGAAGAAATTTGAGATCGATGAGACGGGTAAGCCCACGGCTGTCCATATCCACGTGGCCCAAGACGCCAACAAGCTCATCGAGGAGTTCATGCTGCTGGCCAACTGCAAGGTGGCCGAGCACATCGGCAAGGTGGCCAAGAACAGGACCGCCAAGGCCTTCGTCTATCGTGTGCACGACCAGCCCGACCTGGACAAGCTGCAGAATTTTGCCGACATTGCCGCCCACTTTGGCTACAAGGTGCGCACCAAGGGCTCTGGACGCGACATCAACAAGTCCATCAACAAGATGCTGGAAGAGGCCAAGGGCAAGCCCGAGGAGGAGATGCTCGCCATCCTGGCCATCCGCTCGATGGCAAAGGCCATCTACAGTGCTACCAACATCGGCCACTATGGCCTGGCGTTTGACTACTACACCCACTTCACCTCGCCCATCCGCCGCTATCCCGACTTGACGGTGCACCGCCTGCTCGACAAGTACGCCGCTGGCGAGAAGAGCGTCGATCCCACCAAGCTGGAGGACCAGTGCAAGCACATGAGTGCCCAGGAGCAGCTGGCCGCCAATGCCGAGCGTGCTTCGATCAAGTACAAGGAGGTGGAGTTCATGGGCCAGCGACTGGGCGGTGTCTTCGAGGGACACATCTCGGGAGTGACCGAGTGGGGCCTGTATGTTGAGCTCGATGAGACCCATTGCGAGGGTCTGGTGGGCATTCGCGGCCTGGATGACGACTTCTACGAGTTTGACGAGAAGAATTACTGCATCCGCGGTCTGCGTCGTGGCAAAGTGTATCGTCTGGGCGACCCCATCACGATTCAGGTGGCACGTGCCGACCTCATCAAGAAGCAGCTCGATTTCGTCCTCGTTGACAAGGAGAATCCTGCCAACAGCCACCGCATCGACCGTGAGCCCATCACCGAGCAGAACAGTCGCAGCATCGGCGGAAAATTGTCGCGTGACGAGCGCCAGCGCATGCAGTACGAGGGCGGTAGCGCGTCGCGACGCCAGCAGCGCGGTAACCGCGGCAACAGCACCCGCCGCCAGGCACGTGAAGCCCGTGACAGCAAAGTGGGCCGTCCTGGCCGCAAATCCGGCCGTTCGGGCAAGCCCCGTGGCCGCAAAAGGTAAAAAATCAGTATTAGATTTATCCGTATAACCCGTTAACTCCGTTATATTCGTCTCATCCGTTCAACCAAGAGAAAATGAACCCCGTCCCGCAACATAGGGTAAAACTCGAGACACTGGGTTGCAAACTCAACTTCTCGGAGACTGCCACCATGCAGTCTCTCCTGGCCGAGCACGGCTTTGTGCCTGCCGCACGCGGCGAGGTGCCCGACGTGTGCATCGTGAACACCTGCAGTGTGACAGCCCTGGCCGACAGCAAGTGCCGTCAGCACATCCGTCACCTCATTCGCCAGTACCCCGATGCCTTGATGGTGGTCACCGGCTGCTATGCACAGCTCAAGGGGAAGGAAATTGCCGAAATTCCCGGGGTGGACATCGTGCTGGGTAGTGAACACAAGGCCCGGATTGCCGATTATGTGCTGCAATGGTTCGAGGACCACCGGCAGCAACTGGCAGTGACGCCGTCGCTCGACATACGCTCGTTCTCGCCCTCGTGTGACCGTGGCGATCGCACCCGTTACTGGCTCAAGGTGCAGGACGGCTGTGACTACTGGTGCAGCTACTGCACCATTCCTGCCGCACGCGGCCGCAGTCGCAGCGGCACCATCGCCCAGCTCACCGCCCAGGCCCGCGAGGTGACCGCCGAGGGGGGCAAGGAAATCGTCATCACGGGCGTGAACATCGGCGACTTTGGCAAGAATACGGGCGAAAATTTTCTGGATTTGCTCAAATCCCTCGATGAAATCGACGGAATCGAGCGTTACCGCATCTCCTCGATCGAGCCCGACCTGTTGACCGACGACATCATCGACTTTTGCTCCACTTCCAGGGCTTTCATGCCTCATTTCCACATCCCGTTGCAAAGTGGCAGCGATCCCATCCTCAAGCTGATGCGCCGCCACTACGAGCGGCAGCTCTTTGCCGACAAGGTGGCGCGATGCCGCGAGCTGATGCCTGACTGCTTCATCGGTGTCGATGTGATGGTGGGCACCCGTGGCGAGACGCCCGAGTTGTTTGAGGACAGCTACAATTTCATCAAGTCGCTCGACGTGCAGCACCTGCACGTGTTCCCCTACAGCGAGCGCCCGGGCACGATGGCCTTGCGCATCCCCTACATCGTCACCCAGCAGGATAAGCAGGCACGTGCGGCCCGCATGATCGCCCTGAGCGATGAAAAGCAGGCCGACTTCACCCGCCGCTACCTGGGCACCGTGCGACCCGTGCTGCTTGAGCACGGCCGCGGCAAGGGCATGATGCACGGTTTCACCGACAACTACATCCGCGTCAACGTGGAGCCCGACATGAGCCTCGCCAACCAGATCGTGAACGTGAAACTATTGACCCTAAACGACGACCTGAGCGTCGACGCCCAAGTCGTGACATGATATAATTTGATGAAACGAGTTGCAGTCATCATATTGAACTGGAATGGCGCCAAATTGCTGCGCCGCTATCTGCCCACGGTCATCGAGGGCACCGATCCCGCTATTGCCGACGTCATCGTCGCCGATAACGGCAGCACCGACGACAGCCTGCAGGTCCTCCAGCAGGAGTTCCCCGACGTCAAGGTGCTCAAGTTTGACAAGAACTATGGCTTTGCCGAGGGCTACAATCTGGCTATTGCCCAGACGATGTACCCCTACACGGTGTTGCTCAACAGCGACGTGCGCACCCCGCGTGGCTGGCTCAATCCGCTGCTGGACCACATGGAGCGCAACGCCCAGGTGGGTGCTGTGATGCCCAAGCTGTTGCACGACCGCGGCGATGGCAAGCAGATGTTTGAATATGCCGGCGCAGCGGGCGGTTACATCGACTGCCACGGCTATCCCTACTGCCGCGGCCGCATCTTTGAGTACGTCGAGGACGACCACGGCCAGTATGACGACGGCCCCAAGAGCGTCTTTTGGGCGACGGGAGCATGCCTGATGGTGCGCAGCCAGCTCTATCACGATGTGGGCGGGCTGGACAAGGACTTTTTTGCCCACATGGAGGAAATTGACCTGTGCTGGCGCATCCGCCTGGCGGGCAGCGACTTGCACATGGTGCCCGCGAGCCACGTCTATCACCTGGGCGGCGGCAGCCTGCCGCAGGGCAACCCCCGCAAGACCTACCTCAACTTCCGCAACAACCTGCTCTTGCTGCACAAGAACCTGCCCCACGACGAAGGCAAGCGTCTGTTGTTCACACGGCGCCTGATGGACACCCTGGCCTTCGGGATGGCCATCGCCAAGTTCCACTTCGGGGACGCCAGGGCCATCGTGCGCGCCCACCGCGACTTCCGCAAGATGCGTTCCAACTACACCTCGCAGCCCAGCGTCAACCTGCTCAAACGGCTCCCCGAGGAGCGCGTCAACATCATCACCGCCCACTACCTGCGCGGCGTGAAACTCTTCACCGACCTGAAAATAAACTAACAATTAAGGACTAACGACCAACAAATGAATAGTATGAAAAAACTAGGTTTTGGGCTGATGCGTCTGCCGCTGGTCAATCCCGATGACCAAGCCAGCATCGATATCGAGAAATTCAGGGAGATGGCCGACAAGTTCATCGAGCGCGGCTTCACCTACTTCGACACCGCCTACCCCTATCACGGCGGCAAGAGCGAGGAAGCCTTCAGGGAGGTCGTCGTCAAGCGTTACCCGCGCGAGTCGTTCACCATCACCAGCAAGATGCCCGTGTGGGCCATCAAGCAGGAGGGCGACCTGGAGCGCGTTTTCAACGAGCAGCTCGCCAAGTGCGGCGTGGACTACTTCGACTACTACTGGCTGCACGCCCTCAACCGCGAGCGCGTCGAGGTGATAGAACGCATGGACGGCTGGGGATTCCTCGCCCGCATGCGTGACGAGGGCAAAATCCGCCACTTCGGCTTCTCTTTCCACGACGACTCGGCCCTGCTGGCCGAAATCCTGGACAAGCACCCCGAGGTCGAATTTGTCCAGCTGCAGATCAACTACCTCGACTGGGAAAGTCCCGCCATCGAGAGCAAAACGTGCTACGACCTGTGTGTCAAGCACGGCAAGCCCGTCATCGTCATGGAGCCCGTTAAGGGCGGCTCATTGGCCCGTGTCCCTGCTGCCGTGGAGCAGCTGTTCAGGCAATATAATCCCGATGCCAGTCCCGCCTCGTGGGCCATCCGCTATTGTGCCTCGTTGCCCAATGTGATGATGGTGCTCAGCGGCATGAGCAACATGGAGCAGATGGAGGACAATTTAGGGTATATGGCTGATTTCAAGCCTCTCAACGATGAGGAACAGGCTATCATCGCCCGTGCCACCCAGGTGATTAGTGATGCCATTGCCGTACCCTGCACCGCCTGTCACTATTGTACCGAAGGCTGCCCTCAGCAGATTGCCATCCCCGAGTTCTTCAACCTCTACAATAACCTGAAGCAGTTCCCCGATCAAAAGGGCAACTGCAAGCTTTACTACGGCCTGTTGACCAAGAGCCACGGCCCCGCCAGCGAGTGCGTCGAGTGTGGCCAATGCGAGGCCCAGTGCCCCCAACACATCGACATCATCGACAACCTGAAACTCGTCGCCCAAGCCTTTGAGCAATCCTGAACTGACGCGAGTTAAATAAAGATAGAACGCTGATGCTCAGTTTGTCCGCGATGTAGAGACGCAAAATCTTGCGTCTCTAGGTCAGCAATTGGTAATGTTTAGAAGTCGGCAATTTATTAAATCCTCATAATCCGCCGACAGTAAAAAAGAGCGCGGATGCAATTTGTTTAATTCGTTTAATTGGCTACGCCGAGCTAAAGGTTCTAGACCTGAAAACTTAGCGTCTTCGCGTCCCAGCGTGAGGCCCGAAGTGTGCCGCCAGTATGAAAAAATGAGTTAAAACTATTGACAAAGGCCTCTGAATGTTGTAATTTTGCACCAAATTGCAATGTTATGCGCCCGTGCTAACGGGCAACTAAAAGTTTACAACTACAATAATGGCAACTCAAGAAAAGAAAGTTCAAAACGAGAACAAGGGTGGCGGTAAAGTGAGCTATCCGCTGGGAAAGATCAATTTCATCCTCATGGGCATCTGCCTGCTGTTGATTATCATTGGCTTTTGGCTGATGACAGGTGACGCCAATGTGGGCGACAAGTTCAACAACAACATCTTTGAAGCCAGCCGCATCACCACTGGCCCCATCATCGCGTTCTTGGGCTTTGTGCTCATGGCTTTTGCCATCATCTATCGCAAGAAGGACAATAAACCCGCCGACAACACCGATAACACTGATAACGAATAAATTAGCATGAGTTGGTTCGAAGCCTTGATTCTGGGCATTGTCCAGGGTCTGACCGAGTATCTCCCTGTGAGCAGCAGTGGCCATCTGGCCATTGGCAGTTATCTGTTCGGTATCGATGGTGCCGACAACCTGACGTTCACCGTACTGGTGCACGTGGCCACGGTGTTGAGCACGTTCGTTATCCTGTGGAGCGAGATTGACTGGATCCTGAAGGGACTGTTCAAGTTCAAGATGAACGACGAGACCAAGTATTTCCTCAACATCCTGGTGTCGATGATTCCCATCGGCATCGTGGGCTTCTGTTTCAAGGACAAGGTCGAGGAAATCTTTGGCAGCGGACTGCTCATCGTGGGCTGCATGCTGTTGTTGACGGCAGCACTGCTCATCTTCTCCTACTATGCCAAGCCGCGCCAAAAGGAGAAAATCTCGTGGCGTGACGCCCTGGTCATCGGCATTGCACAGGCATGTGCCGTGATGCCCGGCCTGTCGCGCTCGGGCAGCACCATCGCAACGGGCCTGCTGCTGGGCAACAAAAAGGAGTCGCTGGCGCAGTTCTCGTTCCTGATGGTGATTCCGCCCATCTTGGGAGAGGCACTGCTCGACGTACTCAAGGTCGTCAAGGGTGAAGAGGCCTTTGGCGGCATCGGCACGTTGCCGCTGGTGGTGGGCTTCCTGGCCGCTTTCCTGGCCGGATGCCTGGCCTGCAAGTGGATGATCAGCATCGTCAAGAAGGGCAAGCTGGTGTACTTCGGCCTGTATTGCATCATCGCCGGCCTGTTCGCCATCGCCCTCTCGCAGCTCATGCCCGCCCCCGTAATGTAATAGCCCCTGCATCTCAAGAACAACTAACAACTAAGGACTAAATCCGATGCTCAACCCGATAGAAGGCGAAATATTCTGCATCGACAAGCCGCTCAGGATGACCTCCTTTGCCGCGGTCAAGAAAGTGCGCGCCGTGCTGCGCACCCACTTGAAGACCCGTCAGGTCAAGGTGGGCCATGCCGGAACCCTCGACCCGCTGGCCACCGGCGTGCTGCTGCTGTGCACCGGCCATGCCACCAAGCGCATCGACGAGCTGCAGGCAGGCGTCAAGGAGTATATCGCCGACCTCAGGCTAGGGGCCACCACGCCCAGCTATGACTTGGAGACCGAGGTCGATGCCACCTACGAGTGGCAGCACATCGACCGCGCCCTCCTCGACCGCGTGCTGCAAGAGCAGTTCACGGGCAGCATCGAGCAGGTGCCCCCCTCGTTCTCGGCCTGCAAAATCGACGGCAAGCCCGCCTACAAGCTGGCCCGCAAGGGACAGGACGTGGAAATCCGTCCCAAGACCCTTGTCATCGACGAGATTGAAGTGCTGCAATGCGGCCTGCCCCAGGAACCCACGCTGCAGATACGCGTGGTGTGCAGCAAGGGTACCTACATACGCGCCCTGGCACGCGACATCGGCGTGGCACTGGACAGCGGGGCCCACTTGACGGCACTGCGCCGCACCCGCGTGGGTGATGTCACCATCGACAAGTGCCTCACCCTGGAACAGCTGGTCGAGAAACTCGACAACGAGACCTACGTCTCGCCCGAACAGGCTGCCGCCGAGCGCCTGGAACGCGAGCGCATCGAGAACCGCGAGCGCGCCGCCCGCCAAAAAGCCGAGCGCGCCGCCCGCAAGCAGCAGGCTCAAAAGTGCTCAGCGCCGCCCAAGCGCACCTCTCAAATCAAATAGTATCTCAAATAGAAGTATAATCAATAATAACTTAGCGCCTTAGCGGCTTAGCGTGAGGCCAATAAGGCGAAGCTAATTGCAATTAGAATAACATGAAACTTTCAGAATTCAACACCAAGATGCCCGAGGAGCTCATTGCCTCCTATCCCGCCCCCGTGCGTGACGAGTCCCGACTGATGGTACTGCACAAGCGCAGCAACCAGATCGAGCACAAGATCTTCAAGGAAATTCTTGAATACTTCAGCCCGCACGACCTGTTCGTGTTCAACGATACCCAGGTGTTCCCCGCCAAGCTCTTTGGCAACAAGGAGAAGACCGGTGCACGCATCGAGGTGTTCCTGCTGCGTGAATTGAACCCCAACAACAAGCTGTGGGATGTGCTTGTCGAGCCCGCACGCAAAATCCGCATCGGCAACAAGCTTTACTTTGGCCTGGACGACTCGATGGTGGCCGAGGTCATCGACAACACCACCTCGCGCGGCCGCACGCTGCGCTTTCTGTATGACGGCGACCACGACCAGTTCAAGAAGGACCTGTACAACCTGGGCAACACGCCGCTGCCCTATTACATCCAGCGCGATGCCGAGCCCGAGGACGCCGAGCGTTACCAGACCATCTTCTCGGCCAAGGAGGGCGCGGTGGTGGCTCCCGCTGCTGGCTTGCACTTCTCGCGTGAGCTGATGCGCCGCATGGAGATCCGCGACATCGACCGCGACTTCATCACCATGCACATCAGCCTGGGAAGCTACCGCGACATCGACGTCGAGGACCTGTCCAAGCACCGTATGGACAGCGAGGAAATGGACGTGAGCGTCGAGCTCGCCGAGAAGGTCAACACCCTGCGTGATGGTGGCAACAAGGTGTGCGCCATCGGCACCTCGGTACTGCGCGCCTTTGAGACCTGCGTGGGCATGAACGGCCACATCAAGCCCTACGGTGGCTGGAGCAACAAGTTCTTGTTCCCGCCCTATGAGTGCACCACCTGCGACGCCCTGGTGACCAACTTCCACATGCCTTACTCCATCATGCTGATGGCACAGGCGGCCTTTGGCGGCTACGAGCAGACGATGAATGCCTACCAGGTGGCCATCGAGGAGAAATACCGCTTCGGCGCCTACGGCGACGCCATGCTCATCCTCAACGACTAAGAAGATTAGCCGTTCACCCGACTGCACAGGTCACAAAATGCTGTTAACGGCATTTTTGTGACCTGATTTTTGTTTGAGGGCATGTTTTAACGGCAAAAGTCGTAAAATACTGAAATTTTTTTCTTATCTTTGCAGGATAATTGTGACATTTACGAAATAACAATCAATTAATAACTAAAAAATCAACAATTTTATGTGGTTAACTAATTCATCTGTAGGACGCAAGGTTGTGATGTCGGTAACCGGCCTCTTCCTTGTCCTATTCGTCACATTCCATGCGCTGATGAATGCAGTGGCTCTCATTTCCTTTGAGGCTTATGACGCCATCTGCGAATTCCTCGGCGCCAACTGGTATGCTGTGTTGGGCACCCTCGTGCTCGCTGGTGGCTTTGCTATTCACATCATTTACGCCTTCTGGCTCACGTTGCAGAACCGCAAGGCTCGCGGTAACAACTGCTATGCTGTGACTACCAAGCCCAAGGATGTCGAGTGGGCATCACAAAACATGCTCGTCCTCGGCCTCATCGTGTGCTGCTTCCTGATCCTGCACCTCGTGCAGTTCTGGGCCAAGATGCAGCTGCCCGAACTCATGGGTGAGCATGTGATGAACGGCAAGTTCTACCTGCAGGCTACCTTCAGCCATCTGTGGGTGCTCCCCGTTTACCTCATCGGCTTTGCCGCCCTGTGGTTCCACATCAGCCACGGTTTCTGGAGCGCTTTCCAGACCCTGGGTACTGCCAATGACAAGTGGATTCCCCGCTGGCAGTGCATCTCCAAGTGGTGGGCAAGCATCGTGTTTATCCTGTTTGCTGTAGAGGCTTGCTACTTTACTTGGTTCTTTGCCCTCTAATTGCTGAGTATTAACCTATTAAATTTGTAACACAAATGGAAGAAACTAAGATCAACGCTCAGCCCATCGATTCCAAAATTCCCGAGGGACCCATCGCTGAGAAGTGGACAAACTATAAGGCTCATCAGAAACTCGTCAATCCCGCCAACAAGCGTCGCCTCGACATCATCGTCGTGGGTACCGGTCTGGCAGGTGCGTCGGCAGCAGCCACGCTGGGCGAGATGGGATTCAACGTATTGAACTTCTGCATCCAGGATTCACCCCGCCGCGCTCACTCGATTGCCGCACAAGGTGGTATCAACGCAGCCAAGAACTACCAGAACGACGGTGACTCGGTTTACCGCTTGTTCTATGACACCGTCAAGGGTGGTGACTACCGTGCTCGCGAGGCCAACGTGTATCGCCTGGCCGAGGTGTCCAACAATATCATCGACCAGTGCGTGGCACAGGGTGTTCCCTTCGCCCGTGAGTATGGCGGCCTGCTGGCCAACCGCTCGTTTGGTGGCGCACAGGTGAGCCGTACGTTCTACGCCAAGGGTCAGACCGGTCAGCAGCTGCTGCTCGGTGCCTACTCGAGCCTGAACCGCATGATCCATGCAGGCAAGGTAAAGAGCTACAACCGCTATGAGATGCACGACGTGGTCATCATCGACGGCCGTGCCCGCGGTATCATCGCCAAGAACCTGGTGACTGGCAAGCTCGAGCGCTTTGCCGCCCACGCTGTGGTAATCGCCACCGGTGGTTATGGCAACACCTACTTCCTGAGCACCAACGCCATGGGCTGCAACTGCTCGGCCGCTATGGCTTGCTATCGCCACGGTGCTTACTTCGCTAACCCCGCTTACGTGCAGATTCACCCCACCTGCATCCCCGTGCATGGTGACAAGCAGTCCAAGCTGACGCTGATGAGTGAGTCGCTGCGTAACGATGGCCGCATCTGGGTGCCCAAGAACATCGAGGACGCCAAGAAGCTGCAGGCAGGACAAATCAAGGGTAGCGACATCCCCGAGGAGGAGCGCGACTACTATCTGGAGCGCCGCTATCCGGCCTTCGGTAACCTCGTGCCCCGTGACGTGGCCAGCCGCGCTGCCAAGGAGCGCTGCGACAAGGGCTTCGGCGTGAACAACACCGGCAAGGCTGTGTTCCTCGACTTCAGTGAGGCCATCAACCGCCTGGGCATCGACGTGATCCGCCAGCGCTACGGTAACCTCTTCGACATGTATGAGGAAATCACCGACGTGAATCCCGGCGAGCTCGCCAACGAGATCAACGGCGTGAAGTACTACAATCCCATGATGATTTATCCCGCCATCCACTACACCATGGGCGGCATCTGGGTTGACTATGAACTGCAGACCAGCATCAAGGGTCTGTTCGCCATCGGTGAGTGCAACTTCAGTGACCACGGCGCTAACCGCCTCGGTGCTTCGGCGCTGATGCAGGGTCTGGCCGACGGTTACTTCGTATTGCCCTACACCATCCAGAACTACCTGAGCGACCAGATTACCGTTCCCCACTTCTCGACCGACACTCCCGAGTTTGACGCTGCCGAGAAGAAGGTACAGGCCAATCTCGACAACCTCATGAGCATCCACGGCAAGCGCTCGGTGGACAGCATCCACAAGGAGCTGGGTAACGTGATGTGGGACTATGTGGGCATGGCTCGCACCAAGGAGAGCCTTGAGACCGCTCTCAAGAAGCTCAAAGAGCTGCGCAAGGAGTTTGAGACCAACCTGTTCATCCCCGGCACCCAAGAGGGCATGAACGTCGAGTTGGACAAGGCATTCCGCCTGCGTGACTTCATCACCATGGGTGAGTTGATCGCCTATGACGCATTGAACCGCCACGAGAGCTGCGGTGGCCACTTCCGCGAGGAGCATCAGACCGAGGAAGGCGAGGCCAAGCGCGACGACGAGAACTTCTTCTATGTCGCTTGCTGGAAGTACAACGGTGACGATGAGACCGCTCCCACACTCATCAAGGAACCGCTCCACTACGAGGCCATCAAGGTCCAGACGCGTAACTATAAGTCATAATCAACCACATTAAAATTCATCGAATACAATGGATACAAGTATAAGCTTCAAACTTAAGGTTTGGCGTCAGGCCAACGCTCATGCCGAAGGCCGCTTTGAGACCTACGAGATGCGCGATATCCCCACCGACACCTCGTTCCTCGAGATGATGGATATCCTCAACGAGCAACTCATCGAGAAGGGTGAGGAGCCCGTGACCTTCGACCACGACTGCCGCGAGGGCATCTGCGGCATGTGCTCGCTCTATGTGAACGGTCACCCCCACGGCCCCGCCACGGGTGCTACCACCTGCCAGCTCTACATGCGCCGCTTCAAGGATGGTGACACCATCACCGTTGAGCCCTGGCGCTCGGCTGCTTTCCCTGTAATCAAGGACTTGATGGTGAACCGCAACGCCTTTGACCAGATTCAGCAGGCCGGTGGTTACGTGAGCTTCCAGACGGGCGGTGCCCAGGATGCTAACGCCATCCCCATCAGCAAGGATGCTGCCGACGAGGCCATGGACAGCGCTACCTGCATCGGTTGCGGTGCCTGTGTGGCTGCCTGCAAGAACGGTTCGGCTATGCTGTTCCTCAGCGCCAAGGTGAGCCAGTTCGCACTGCTGCCCCAGGGACGTGCCGAGGCCAAGCGCCGCGTGAAAGCCATGCTGGCCAAGATGGACGAGCTGGGATTCGGTAACTGCACCAATACCGGTGCCTGTGCCGCCGAGTGCCCCAAGAACATCAAGCTGAGCAACATCGCACGCTTGAACCGCGAGTTCCTGTGCGCCAAGTGCAGCGACTAAGGCGACTGACACATTCTCATGATATGACAAGCCGCAGGGAATCACCCTGCGGCTTGTTTTGTCTTTTACTGGCTTGTTTAGAGGCTTTCCAGATGGCTGATGGTGCGCAATACCGTCAATGCGTTGCTCACGCTCGTGATGTTGGAGATGATGATGCTGCGACGACCGTTCTTCTGGCTCAGGTTGCAGCGTTTGGGATTCTGCTGCAGGTAGTTAAGCAGACGGCCAAAGGCGGGTGACTGGTAATAGGCGACGTTTTCCTCGCCCACCATGAACAGGTGCATGCGCGTCTGGCGGATGACCAGTTTCTCGATGCCCAGGCGGCGTGCTGTGCGCCTGAGCGGCACGATGCGGATGAGTTCGCTCGCCATCTCGGGAATCTTGCCGAAACGGTCTTGCATCCTCTCCTCAAAGGCCTCCACCTGGTCGTCGGTCTCCATATTGTCCAGTTCACGGTACAGGGTGATGCGCTCGTTCTCCTGCGGCACATAGCTGGCGGGGAACATCAGTTCCAGGTCGGTATCCACCACGCAATCGGTGACAAACTCGGTGTTTCCGTTCAATCCGTCATCTCCGTTCTCTCCGTCTCCCGCTGCGGCAAACATCGACGAGAACTCCTCTGTTCGCAGCTCGGTGACGGCCTCCTTGAGCACACGCTGGTAGGTCTCATAGCCCAAATCGGCGATGAAACCGCTCTGTTCGGCGCCCAGCAGGTTGCCCGCACCGCGAATGTCCAGATCCTGCATGGCAATCTGGATACCGGCGCCCAGGTCGCTGAAACTCTCGATGGCCTGCAGGCGTCGACGCGCATCGGTAGCCAGCGGCTTGCCGGGCGGCACGAGCAGGTAGCAGAAGGCTTTGCGGCTGCTGCGCCCCACACGACCGCGCAACTGGTGCAGATCGCTCAGGCCATAACGGTCGGCGTTGTTGATGATGATGGTGTTCACGTTGGGCATGTCGATGCCGTTCTCGATGATTGTGGTCGAGAGCAGCACGTCATAGTCGTGGTTGCCAAAGTCGATGATGGTCTGTTCCAACTTCTCGGGCGGCATCTGGCCGTGTCCCACGGCCACGCGGGCATCAGGCACGACGCGGTGAATCATGTTCTCCAACTGTTCCAGCTGCTCGATGCGGTGGTTGACGAAGAAGACCTGGCCGTTGCGCGAGAGCTCGAAATTGATGGCCTCGGCAACGATGTCGTCGTTCAGCGTCCCCACGGTGGTGAGGATGGGATAGCGGTTGGCCGGCGGGGTCGTCAGCGTGCTCAGGTCGCGGGCACCCATCAGTGAGAACTGCAGCGTGCGCGGGATGGGCGTAGCGCTCATCGTCAACGTGTCCACGTTGAGTTTCATCTGTTTGAGTTTGTCCTTGACGGCGACGCCGAATTTCTGCTCCTCGTCCACCACCAGCAGTCCCAGGTCATGGAACTGCACGGTCTTGCCGATGAGTTTGTGGGTGCCGATCAGGATATCGATTTTGCCTTCTTTCAGGTCGGCCAGCAGTTGCTTTACCTCTTTGGGCTTGCGGGCACGGCTCAGGTAATCGACGCGCACAGGGAAGTCCTTCAATCGGTCGCTGAAGGTGCGCCAGTGTTGGAACGCCAGCACCGTCGTCGGCACGAGCACGGCGGTCTGTTTGCCGTCGGTAGCGGCCTTGAAGGCGGCGCGCACGGCAATTTCGGTCTTGCCGAAGCCCACATCGCCGCAGATGAGGCGGTCCATCGGTTTGGTGCTCTCCATGTCGGCTTTGACGGCCTGAGTGGCGGTCAGCTGGTCGGGCGTGTCCTCATAGATGAACGAGGCCTCCAGCTCCTGCTGCAGGTAGCCGTCGGGTGTGTAGGCAAAGCCCTGCTGCTCGCGGCGGGCGGCATACAGGCGGATGAGTTCGCGCGCGATGTCTTTCAGACGGCTCTTGGTGCGCGACTTGATCTTGGCCCAGGCATTGCTGCCCAAGCGGTTCAGGCGCGGCGCCTCGCCCTCCTTGCTGCGGTATTTCGAGAGTTTGTGCAGCGAGTGGATGGACACGTAGGCCTCGTCGCCGTTCAGGTAGGTGAGTTTGATCATCTCCTGTGGCGTGCCGTTCATCGATGTGCGTATCAAGCCTCCAAATTTGCCCACACCCAGGTCCTCATGCACGATGTAGTCGCCTTTTTCAATTTGGTTCAGCTCCTTGAGCGACAGGGCCAGCTTGCCCGATCGCGCACGGTCGCTCTTGAGGTTATACTTGTGGAATCGGTCAAATATCTGGTGGTCGGTGAAGACGCACAGCTTCAGGTCATCGTCAACAAAGCCCTCGTGCAGTGTGCGCAGCACGGGTTCAAAGGTGATGGCGTCGCCACGGTCCTCAAAGATGTTGTGCAGGCGCTCAATCTGCTTGGCGCTGTCACTCAGGATGACCAGTTTGTAGCCTTTGGACAGGAAATCGGTGAACGACTGCCCGATGAGGTCAAAATTCTTGTGGTAGATGCCCTGCGGCTTGCAGTGCAGCGACAGACGCTTGACGCCGCGCTCGGGAGCGGCCTCGCCGTTGACAAAGGCGATGCGCCACAGTTCATGCAGGCGCTTGACAAACAGGTCGGCATCCACGACATTGTTGGTGGCCTGGGTGTCGCCCTCGTCGGCGATGATGGCGCTGACCGACATGCCTTCCTGGGCAATCTCGCGGATGCGGGCCGTGAGCCAGTGCTCGCTGCGGCACAGCACAATGGTGTCGTCGCCCACATAGTCCAGCAGCGACACGTTGTCCTCACGTCCGCCGTCCGATGAGTGGTTGTTGAGGATGCTCACCTGCTCCAGGCGCTCCTCGCTCAGCTGGGTCTCGACGTTGAAGGTGCGTATCGAGTCGATGTCGTCGCCCCAGAAGTCGATGCGGTAGGGTAATTCGTTGCTGTAGGAGAACACGTCAAGGATTGAACCGCGAACGCTGTACTGGCCCGGCTCATAGACGTAGTCGGTCGCCGTGAAGCCCAATTCGCGCAGCCGTGCCGTGACCTCGGTCAGGTCGGCCGTGCCGCCGGCGCGCAGCTGCACCGTACTGGCCTCCACGTCCTCGCGGCGGCGCACACGCTCGGCAAGCGCTTCGGGGTAGGTGACCACCCAGCGCACTTCCGGGTCGTCATACCAGCGGTTCAGCACTTCGGTGCGCAGGATCTCGTTGGGAGCGTCCACCTGGCCATACTTGATGTCGCGCTTATAGCCCGACGGGAAAATCAGCACCTGCTTGTCCCCAGCCATTTGGCACAGGTCATTGTACATGTAGCCCGCCTCGTCCAGGTCGTTGACGATAATCAGATACGGGCAATCGCGTTGGGGCAGCTGTGCCAGCAGCATCGCCGCGCTGGACCCCGCCAGCCCGTCAATCACAGCATTACCGGCACCGGCCAGCAGCTTTTTCACCGCCGCCGTCCGTCCCTTCCCATTAAATAATGTACACAGTTCCCGTATCTCCACGCTGCAAAGTTACTCATTATTCCCCAAACACGCCCCAATAAAGAAAAACAACTCAAACAACTTTTTGCAAAACCGCGTCCCCGCTCGTGCTGTCCCAGTATTGCAAGCCACCGGCTTGTAAAAAAAGAGGCGCAACACAACTCGTGTCACGCCTTTTTAAAAGACTATTGAGTCAATTGGCCGTTATTTTTTCTTCTTGTTGGATTTCCCTTTCTTGGCGGGGATGTTGAGGATGCGCTGGTATTCGCCGGCGGTGTCGAACATCTTCTTGGCGGCGTCGAGATAGTCGTCGTCCTTGATGGAGTTCTGGACTTGGCCACGCTGATAGTAGAGGCGGTCCATGATTTCCTGACCGATGAGGTAGGTGATGTCGCGGAGGTGCAGGTCCAGGTCGTGGTCGAGGTCGTGCTTGAGCATCTGCTCGAGGAGGTCGAACTGGGCCTGGATGGAATCGTTCATGTATCCCTCGGCAGTCGCGGTCTTGCGCAGGGTGGCCAGCTGCTGCTCGCACACCTTGTCATACTCAAACTTGTCGGCATTGATAAAGGCCTTGAACTCGTTGAAGATTTCGTCGGTCACCTGGAAGTTGGCAGGCTCGGGAATTTCCTGGCCGTGTTCGGCAACATACTTGGTGGCGAAGTCAAAGTCCCAGTGGTCGCGCATGATGTTATAGACGATGCGCTTCAGCTCGCGGGGTTCGACCTTGATGTCGGGCATGATGCCGCCACCCTCGCGCACCTCACGGCCATGGACGGTGTGGAAGATGCGGGCGGTGCTGTCGGTGGTGGTCTTCTTGTAGGTGCCGTCGTCGTTGCGGTTGCCGTAGTCCACTTCCTGGATGAGGCGTCCGCTGGGGATGTAGTACTTGGCGATGGTCACCTTGAGGATGCCGTCATAGGGCAGCTGGCGCGTGGACTGCACCAGTCCCTTGCCAAAGGAACGCGAGCCGATGATGACAGCGCGGTCCAGATCCTGCAGGGCACCGGCAGTGATCTCGCTGGCACTGGCCGAACCGCCGTCGATGAGTACAGCCAGGGGGATGTTGGTGTCGATGGGGTCAACAGTGGTCTTGTAGGTGCGTTCGCTCGACTTGTCGCGGCCGCGCATCACGAGCACCTGGGTGCCCTTGGGCACGAAGTAGCCCACAATCTGGATGGCGCCCTCGACGATGCCGCCGCCGTTGCTGCGCAGGTCCAGCACGATGTTCTTGACGCGCGGGTCCTTCTTCAGCTCGATGAGGGCGTCACGCACCTGCTGGGCCGACTTCTCGTTGAAGGAGGTCAGGTCGATGTAGCCGATGTTGTCGCGTGTCACGCCGTAGTAGGGCACGGGATTGACGCTGATGGTCTCGCGGTTGAAGGAGAACGTCTTGATGCTGTCCTCGTCATAGGGGCGCACGACGGTAACGGTCAGGTGGGTATTGGCTTGGCCTTTGAGGCGCTTGCTCACCTGGTCACTGGTCCAGTTGGCGGTGCTGTCGCCGTCAATCATGATGATGCGGTCGCCCGAACGCAGACCGGCACGTGCGGCGGGACTGCCCTCGTAGGGGCCGCTGATGTAAACGCCCTTCTTGCCGTTAACGGTGCGTTCCATCAGGTAGCTGCCGATGCCGCCATACTCGCCGGTGCTGATGGTGATGAACTCGTCGGTCTCCTTGGCGGGAATGTACTCGGTGTAGGGGTCGATGTCGTCCAGCATCGCGTTGATGGCATTCTCGATGCTCTTTTGGGCATCGATGGTGTCGACGTAGAAGGTGTTCAACTCCTTGTACAGGGTGTTGAAGATGTCCAGGCTGCGGGCTATGGCAGCGTCATCGTTCACCGCCTTTTCATCGTCGGCAAGGGCCACTGGAGCGGCAAGAGCTGCGATAACACAGGCCCAGGCAAAATATTTGAGCGTCTTTTTCATTAATTTATTCTGGTTTCAACAAGTCAGTTTGTAAACTGAATAGCTCATTAAACTCTAAACTTCAAGTTCCAGCCGGAACTTGAATGAATGTAATTAGACTGCGAAAATACTACTATTCCACGAATATAGGCCGATTTGATGGCCGAAAAAACCGTGAAGAACCGAAAAAAAGCAAGTTTTTTCATTTTTTTATTGCACAGTTCAATTATTGGCACTATCTTTGCACCGCATTTTTCGGCAGGGTTTGCCGCAAGGGTGCTGAAAACGCTTCTTTAGCTCAGTTGGTTAGAGCATCTGACTGTTAATCAGGGGGTCCTTGGTTCAAGTCCAAGAAGAAGCGCATCATAATAGATAGATATTTAAGAGAGGATTGCTTCTTTAGCTCAGTCGGTTAGAGCATCTGACTGTTAATCAGGGGGTCCTTGGTTCAAGTCCAAGAAGAAGCGCCAGAGACGGGACTGCGTGACGCAGGCCCGTTTTTGGTTTTTATGGAAAAAAGCCTTACCTTTGCCCCAAATCATTAACTTAGATATCGATAGTGTATGGAAAACATGCTCACTGCATTGAGTGACTGGATTGTGGCCGCCAGCGACGCTGTGTGCGGCTACCCTGAGTTTTTTCTGCTGATTGGCGGCGGATTGTTCCTGTTCCTGTTTTCGGGAGCGGTGTCGATCAGGCGCTTGCCATGGGCGATGCGTGCCTTGCGCGACAAGCAGGCCAGCGACAGCGGCAAGCAGTCGGGACAGATCAGCTCGGTACAGGCGCTGCTCAGCGCCATCGCTGCCACGGTGGGCATGGGTAACATTGCAGGCGTGGCCATCGCACTGTCGGTGGGTGGCCCGGGAACGGTCTTCTGGATGTGGGTGAGTGCCCTGGTGGGCATGAGCACCAAGTTCTTTGAGGGCTCGCTGTCCATCATGTACAAGGGACGTGACAGTGCCGGCGAGGTACAGGGCGGCCCCATGTACATCATCACCAAGGGATTGGGCGAGAAGTGGAAACCGCTGGCCGTGGCCTTCTCGATCTTTGGCCTCGTGGGCACGTTGTGCTTCATGCAGGCCAATCAGCTGGTCGAGTCGGTGACGACGGTGTTCACGACGCCCATGGGCATTGAGAACACGCTGATGCTGCGTTTCATCATGGGCGTGATCATGGTTGCCATCGTGGGAGCCGTGATCCTGGGCGGCATCAAGCGCATTGCCCTGTTCGCCTCGCGCATCGTGCCCGTGATGGTGGTGCTTTACCTCATCATGGTGCTCGTGATCATGGCGATGAATTTCAGGGAGATTCCTGGCGTGTTTGGCCAGATTTTTGAGGGAGCATTCAGCATGAAAGCCGGCTTTGGCGCCTTTGCCTACGTTGCCCTGACGGGCGCACGGCGCGCCGCCTTTGTCAACGAGGCAGGTGTGGGTACCGCCTCGATGATGCATGGTGCCAGCAAGAACACCGATCCCATTCGCGAGGGCCTCATCGCCATGCTCGGTCCCGCCATCGACTCGGGTCTGGTGTGCACATTGACATCTATTCCCATCATCATTGCCGGCAACTATGTGGGGCTGACCGACCCCAAGGGCCTGTACGTCGCCCTGGGTGCCTGGGGACAGCTGCTGCCCGGCATCGGTCACCTGCTACTGATGACCATCGTCTTCTTCTTTGCCTTCTCGACGATGTTCTCCTACAGCTATTACGGCCAAAAGTGCACCAACTACCTCTTCGGTGCCCACAACGTCAAGTGGTACAATTACTACTACTTGGCCATGATTATTGTAGCCGCCATGATACCGCTCAAGGTCATGGTCAGCATCATGGACCTGGCGTTTGCACTGATGGCCCTGTGCACCATGTTCACCATCATCGTCTTGAGCCCCAGGGTCAAGAAACTGATGAAGGAGTACTTCAAGAAAGCTTAGGATTTACTGCTTTTGGAATTGATGACCAGCCAGACGCCCGTGAAGATGAGGGCGGCTGCGACGGCGTGCATCCATTGGAACACGGCGAGTCCCATGGCCACGCTGGCCACGACTGCCACAAAGGGCTGCACATAGTTGTAAGAGCTCACGGTGGTGGGCATGAGGCGCCGTTGGGCCCACACGACGAGCAGGAAGGTGAAGAAGGTGGCGGCAGCCACGATATAGATGATTTCGGTCGCTGTCCTGGCGCTCATGGCAGGCCAGTCGATCTGGGCGATGTGTGGCGCCACAAAGGGCATGATCATGATGCTGGCAAAGGTAAACGTCCACTTGTTGAACGTGAAAGCGTCATACTTGCGGATTACGCCCGAGAAATAGGTCAGATAAAAGGCATATCCCACCTGTGAGATCAGGATGAGGATGTCGCCGCGGAAGTCGGTGGGATGGCCACTGGCTCCCGAGGTGGTGCGGGTGATGAGCAGCACGGCGCCCGTGAAGCCCAAAGCGATGCCCAGGGCCCGGCGCGGGGTGATGCGCTCGTTGAGAATGATGGACGAGAGGATGAGCGTGAAGATGGGCATCGTGGTCAACTCGATGGTGGCATTGATGGGCGAGGTGAGACTCAGTCCCACGATATAGCCGCCCTGGGCCATCACGAAGCCAAAGAAACTGGCACCCACAATCTTCAGCAGGTCGCGGCGCTCGACGCGCTGTTGCGGCACAATGATCGATCCCAGCCAAAAGAGGATGGCCGCGCCGCAGATCCTGAAGGCAACCAACTGAGGCCCCGTGATGCCGCCGTTGGCGAGGACATCCTTGGAAAAGGTAGCCATCAGCCCGAACAGCACCATAGCCAGCAGCATGGCGCCATGAGCCTTAAGGTTCTCGTTCTTGGTCATAATCGGTAAAAGAAAACTGCCGGCAAGCGGGATGCCTGCCGGCAGTCGGTATCATTAAGGCATCAGGATGATGATTACTTCAGGAACTTGGAGTAGTCGGTCTTGCGCATGTCGCCCTCGTGCATCAGGGTGCTGTGGAAGGCGAAGGCAATGTCGGGATTCATCATCACGTGGCCCTTCTTGGCGAGGTTCAGGTACTCGCGCAGCAGGGGACGATAGACGGGATGAGCGGCGTGCTCGATGATCTCGTGAGCGCTCTGCAAGGGATCCTTGCCACGCAGGTCGGCGATACCCTGGTCGGTGATGATGATATCTACCGAGTGCGGGTTGTGGTCGGGATAGGAAACCATGGGCACGATGGTGCTGATGCAGTCGTCTTTCTTGATTGACGGGCACAGGAAGATGCTGATGTAGGCGTTGCGGGTGAAGTCGCCCGAACCGCCCACGCCGTTCATCAGGCGGGTGCCGCTAACGTGGGTCGAGTTGATGTGTCCATAGATGTCGGCCTCGATGGCGGTGTTCATCGTGATGACGCCCAGACGGCGAACAACCTCGGGGTTGTTGCTGATTTCGCTGGGACGCATGAGCACCTTGCCGTGCAGGGCCTCGCCCTTCTCAAAGAACTCGGTCATGGCACCGCTGGAGAAGGTCATCGAGCAGGTGCTGGCAAACTTACACTTGCCGCTCTCGAGCAACTCGAGCACGCTGTCCTGGATAACCTCGGTGTACATCTCAAATGCGGGAATGTCGCTGCTCTTGTCCAGGGCGTCGAGCACTGCGTTGGCGATGTTGCCCACACCGCTCTGCAGGGGCAGGAATTCCTTGGGAATGCGGCCGGCCTTGAGCTCTGCTACCAGGAAGGCGCACACGTTGTGGCCGATGGCGGCGGTCACGTCGTCAACAGGGGTGAAGGCACCCTCCTTGCTGATGGGCAGCGAGGTCTTGACAACACCCAGGACCTTTTTGGGGTCGACATGAGCGGTGGGAGTACCCACGCGGTCGTGAGGCGTGTAGATGGGGATCTCGCGACGGTAAGGCGGGTCAAGAGGCATATAAACGTCGTGCATGCCGCGGATGGTCTCGGGAATCTGGTCATTGACCTCGACAATCACCTTGTCGGCGGTCTGCAGCCAGGTGGCGGTGTTACCCATCGAGGTGCCCAACACGAGTTCACCGTCGTCGGTAATGCTCTGAGCCTCGACGATGGCGATATCCATCTTGCCGTAGAAGCCATAGCGGAACTCCTGAGCCAGCTCGCTCAGGTGGCGGTCGTTATAGTGGATGGCATTAGCATTGATGGCCTTGCGCATATCGGGATGCGACTGATAGGGCGTGCGGAAGTTCAGAGCGTCGGCACGGGTCAGCTCACCATCGATGTGGTCGCTGGTCGATGCACCGCTAAAGAGGTTGATCTTGAACTCGCGTCCTGCCTCATGCTCGCGCTTTGCACGCTCGGCAATAGCAACGGGCACTGCTTGAGGACAACCGGGCGAAGTAAAGCCCGAAACACCTACTGTGAAGCCATTTTGTACAAATTCGGCGGCTTCCTCGGCCGTAAGAATCGGATAAATCATGTTTATGTGTTACTTATAATATAGTTGTTAGTTGTGTTGTTCTTAGTTGTTAGTAAGAATCCTAAAACCTAGAGCCTAGCCTTGATGGCAGCAGTGGCCTCTTCATGGCCCGGCTTCTCGAGCAGGGCGAACATGTTTTTCTTGTAGGCCTCGACACCAGGCTGGTCAAACGGGTTGACGCCCAAGATGTAACCGCTCACACCACAAGCCTTCTCAAAGAAGTAGATCAACTGGCCCAGATAGCGCTCGTTGACTGCGGGAATGGTAATGAGCAGGTTGGGCACGCCGCCGTCGACATGTGCCAGGCGGGTTCCCAGCTCGGCCATCTTGTTGACGTAGTCCACGTTCTTGCCGGCGATGTAGTTGAGTCCGTCCAAGTCGGCCTCGTCGGTGGGAATGATGACCTCATGCTGCTGGTCGCCCACGCTGAGCACCGTTTCAAAGATGGTGCGCTCGCCGTCCTGAATCATCTGGCCCATGCTGTGAAGGTCGGTAGTGAAATCGACGCTGGCGGGGAAGATGCCCTTGTGGCCCTTGCCTTCGCTCTCGCCGTAAAGTTGCTTCCACCATTCGGCCAGGAAGTGCAGGCGCGGGGCGAAATTGGCGAGAATCTCGATTTTCTTGCCATTCTGGTACAGGGCATTGCGGGCGATGGCATAGTTGAGCACCTGCTCGTCGCCGTCCTTCTCCATCTCGACAGCGCCAGCCACCAGTGCACGGATGTCAAATCCGGCCACGGCGATGGGCAGCAGGCCCACGGGAGTGAGCACCGAGAAGCGGCCGCCCACGTTGTCGGGGATGACGTAGGTGGCATAACCCTCCTGGGTGGCCAGGTTGCGCAGGGCACCGCGGCGGGCATCGGTCACGGCCACAATGTTACGCTGGGCAAACTCCTTGCCCTCCTGCTTCTCGAGCATCTCCTTGAACAGGCGGAAGGCGATGGCGGGCTCAGTGGTGGTGCCCGACTTGGAGATGACGATGATGCCGAACTTGTGTCCGCGCACCAGATCCATCAGGTCATAGAGGTAATCCTCGCCGATGTTGTTACCGGCAAACACGACCTTGGGGCCGTTGCCGCACTTGTAGGCGGCAAAATGGTCGCTCAGTGCCTCGATAATGGCTTTGGCGCCCAGATAACTGCCACCGATGCCGATGGTGATGACATACTCACACTCCTGACGCAGGATGGCAGCCGTCTGCTCGATGGCCTGCAGCTGCTGCTCGTCGATACTGCTGGGCAGGTGCAACCAGCCCAGGAAATCGTTACCCAGGCCGCTGCCGCTTTCCAGCGTCTGCTTGGCAGCAAGAGCGGCGTCGTTGAGTGCCTGTGCATTCAAGCCCTCAAGGGCATATTTACTGATAACTTGAATCTTGTCGTTCATAATGCTTGGTTCTCTGTTATATTGTTTTGTTATTCTCTAAACTCTAAACCAATTTGAGTTGAGCAACTCAAATTTCTTTGGTATAGGCGCGGCGGCGCTTGTGCTGCTCGTACTCAAAGTATTCCCATTGCTTCAAGACCTTGGAGTTGAGTTCCAGTTCATGGTTGCTCTCGGCATGCGTGTAGCCATGGTTGTTGAACACGGGAATGAGGTCGTCGAAGATGAGTGAGTTCACGCCCTTGTTCTGATACTCGGGCTTGACGGCGATGAGCATGAGGTCCACCACATTGTTGTGCTTGAAGGCATCGAGCAGATATTTCCAGCCCATGGGGAACAGTCGTCCGCGTCCCTTGATCAGGGCCTTGGACATCGATGGGATGGTGATGCCAACGCCAATGAGTTCACGGGTGGATTTGTTGATGACCATCGAGATGTCATCGAGCGGCAGGTAGGGCAGGTACATCTTGATGTAGTGCCTGATCTGCTTATCGGAGAGCGGTGAGTATCCGAACAGTTCGTCGTAGGCCTCATTGATCAGTTTGAAGATGGCATCGCCATAATCCTCAACGAGCTTTTTGCGATTGGTATATTTGACAGTTGTGAGGCCCAGACGCTCGCCCATGAGGGTTGCGACGCGGTGCATCTTCTCGGGAACCTCTTTGGGGATGGTGATCAGGAATTCCAGCCAGTCCACATCCTTGACAAATCCCAGCCGCTCCATGTGTTTGGGATAATAGGGGTGGCTATAGACTGCTCCTGTGGTTCCAATACGGTCAAAACCCTCGATGAGCATGCCCTCGGGGTCCATATCGGTGAAGCTCAAGGGACCGGTCAAGTGTTCCATTCCCTTGCTTTTGCCCCAGCGGGTTACAGTGTCAATGAGGGCGTCAACGACCTCGGCATCATCGATGAAGTCGATGTAGCTGAAACGCGCCTCTTTCTTGCCCGAGCGCTCGTTGCACACGTGGTTGATGATGCCGGCGACGCGTCCCACGGGTTTACCGTCGCGATAAGCCATGTAGTAAACGGCCTCGCAGAAGTCAAATGCCGGGTTCTTGTCGGGCCGCAGCGTGTTCAGCTCGTCGGTGACCAGAGGGGGTACAAAATACTTGCTGTCGCGATACAGCGTGTCGATGGGGAAGTGCACAAACTTGAGCAGATTGCGCTTGGTGGGTTGGAGTTCTCTTATTTCTACAGCCATTTTTTCACTGTTTATTTGTTATACCTAAAGCCTAAAGCCTAAAGCCTTTCACCCCGCATACACGACGTTATTTAGCCACCACAGCAGGGCGAGTAGCCCTACGAGGATGATGTTCAACTTGAAAAAGAACCAAAAGTAATAACGTCGCTCAGGAGTCATGATTGTTGTTAGTTGGCGTGCTTGGCCTTGTCATGCACCAGGTCATAGGTGATGTTGCCGTTACCGGTCTTGATGAGCACGTTGTTGTCGCCGTGGAAGCTGATGCCCGTGGCAGCGCCGTTCTTACCGCCATAGATGGTGAAGTACTTGCGGCTGTTCTTGTTGAAGCCCAATACCGAACCCTTGGTGTCCAGGAAGACGAGATAGCGGTCGTTCTCGAGTTTGTCCTTGATTTCCTTCATGTTGATGATGGGTTTGTCATATTGGGTGGACTTCATCTTCACTTCCTCGCCCTCTTTGAGCTTGTCCATGTTCTCGGCATTGTCATGGTCCCACTTCTTGTCGGCGTTTTCCTCGCCAGCGAGGGCTTTTTCTTCTTCCTCCTTGGCCTTGGCCTCTTCCTCGGCGTCAATTTCCTCCTGGGTAGCTACCTTGATGGCACCGATGCTGGCAGCCTCCTGGCGCAGGAAGGTGCGCTCGCTGCTGCTGGTGTTCTCAAGGGGACCGCGGCTATAGACGTACTGGCGGCCATCGGTGCGGGAACGTATCTGTCCGTCGTAGGTCAAGGTCGTCAGTTTCTTGGCACCCACATCATACAATGCCAGCGTCACGCGGCCGTTGTTGCCCTCGCCGGCACCTTTCAGGTGGTTGAGGAAGGCAAAATAGAGGTATTCCTTGCCATCGATGGTCACGGCGCGCGGCACATTCATGCCGTCGGCGATGAGCGACGAGTTGTCCATGCTGATGATGCGACCGTCGAAGTACTTGGTCTGGCCCAATTCAGTTTTCCACTGCGCTCCGTCACGGGTCAGTTGATAGACCTTGATGAAGGGACGGTCGGTATTGTCCTTGTAGGTCACGCCCACGATGCGCTCGGGGGTGTCAGGGTCGGTGCTGGCAAAGCGCACGGCGCAGCCCGTGTAGGCCTTGTCGTCGGTAAAAGCGTTGCGGCTCAACTCGGCGGTGAACACAGCCATTGGGTCCTGACTGCCCTCGGCAACCAGGGCGGCACTGTCGGCACGGGCCTCCAGGCGATCGTTCTCACGGCTGTTGCAGTGTTTCAACAGCGACAGCAGAGCAATGGCGAGCACTGCGAGCACGATGCCGATGATGAGGTTGCGGTCATAGTGTGAACGTCCGCCTCCACCCTCGTTGTCGTCATCGTCATCAGGTTCGACGGGTTCGGGGCGCTGCCAGGCATTGGCCTGGCGCTGCTGTGCCTGACGCTGGGCAGCCTGGCGCTGCTCGTTGTAGGTTGCGGGGCGAGGAGCGCCCTGTGCAGCGGCGGCTGACTGGCGTGAAGCAACATTCATCGCATTATCGACAGCCTTGCCGCAATGGGGGCAAAAGACCGAAGTTGAAGGCATGGGTTCGTGGCAGTAGGAGCACGTGACCTCATTACTCATGCGGTAGCCGCAATGGTTACAAAAAACGGAACCCTCGGGCACCTCGTGTCCGCAATGTTGACATCTCATAATTCAACTGTATTTTTAGCGTGATTAAACTTCGTTTAATTTCAAACTACAAAGGTATTTATTTTAGTTCAACTAGCGATACTCTTTGCTGAAAAAAATCATTGCGCCATGAGGGCTGCAGCGGTTTTGGCAGCCAGGCGGGCATTGTTGAGCACCAGTTGAATGTTGCTGGCCAGGCTGTCGCCGCCAGTGAGGTCCTTGACCTTGGCGAGCAGGAACGGGGTCGTTTCCTTGCCCTTGATGCCCAGGCGGTTGGCCTCGTCAATAGCCTCATCGATAGCTTTATTGATGACATCGGCGGGCATGGAATATTCCTCGGGGATGGGGTTGGTGACGAGCATACCGCCCTTCAGACCCATATCGAGCTTGGCCTTGAACGCGGCGGCCAGTTCCTCGGGGGTGTCGATGCGGTAATCCACCTTGAAGCCGCTGTGGCGGGTGTAGAAGGCGGGCAGTTTCTCGGTGCCGTAGCCGATGACGGGCACACCCTTGGTCTCTAGGTATTCCAGCGTGAGTCCCAGGTCGAGAATCGACTTGGCACCGGCACAGATGACCATCACGGGCGTCATGGCCAGTTCCTCGAGGTCGGCACTGATGTCCATCGTGGTCTCGGCTCCACGGTGCACGCCGCCGATTCCTCCGGTGGCAAACACCTTGATGCCAGCCATTGCGGCGATGATCATGGTTGTGGTCACGGTGGTGGCTCCGTCCTCACCGCGGGCGATGAGCACGGGCAAATCACGGCGCGAAGCCTTGGTCACGGCCTGGCCTTTGCGGCCCAGGTACTCGATTTCGTCGGGCGTGCAGCCTGCTTTGAGTTTGCCGCCGATGATGGCGATGGTGGCAGGCACGGCACCGCCGTCACGGATGGTCTGTTCGACCTTGAGGGCGGTTTCCACATTTTGCGGATAGGGCATGCCGTGGGAGATGATGGTGGACTCGAGAGCGACCACGGGACGGCCCTCGTCAAGTGCTTGCTGCACTTCGGGTGAGATGGAAAGATAAGGATTCATATATTTAGTCTTTAGTTGTTAATCTTTAGTTTTGTAATTTTATTTATAGGTAGTTTTTGATGTCGGGGTTGACGGTCTGTGGGGAGAGTAGAGTGGCATGGGCAGCTTTGAGGCCGGTCATGGCGCACTCGGGAAACGGTATGTTCGTTATCTGGGCATGGGCCACACCAGCGATGAAGGCATCGCCGGCCCCGGTGGTGTTGATGACACGGGTGGGGATGGCCTTGAACTGTTCGTGGCGGGTGCCGTCGCTGCAAAGAACACCCTCGCTGCCCAGCGTGATATACACCTCGTGCACCCCCATGGCCGTGAGATGGTTAGCGGCTTCTTGGGCGGTGGCGCAACCTATAACGGCTTGGGCTTCCTGGAGGTTGAGTTTGAGCGCATGCAGGTGATGGTTTTGGCTTTGCTGCAATGCCTTGATGGCGCGGGGAGCTTTGGCGGTGCTCACGGTATCGACCATGAGCGGGGCGGTGCAGTGACCGATGAGGTATTGCAGGGCCTCGGTGGAGATGTTGGTGTCGGCCATGACAAGGACCGAGCCATTGATGGCCTCGATGCGGGCCTCAAGGAATTCGGGCGTGATCCGATCGACGATGTCGGTATCGGCAACAGCGGCAATCATGTCGCCCGTCTGGTCGTTGACGCACAGGTACAGGCCGTTGCGCATGCCCTCACAACGCTCGCTCAGCGAAAGATCCAGTCCGATGGCCTGGCACTCACGCCAGCACATCTCGCCGAAGGTCTCGCCGCCGAAAGTGCTCACAAATTTCACCTCATGCCCCAGCAGCCGCAGGTTGTGTGCGATGTTACGCGCGACGCCGCCGCATCCCAGGGTCACTTGTCCCGGCACCGAGTCGGCAGGAACAAAGGGCGCCGTCAATGCCGCCGAGATGTCCATGTTGACACCCCCGATAACAGTAACATATTCACTCATGTTGTCACAATCATTAGATGATGTTGCAAAATTACACCAACTTGCCTTCTTCGCCAAAAAAAAGACCTGATTTCCCCGATCGGCAAATGCTCTGTAGGCCGTTATCTCATGACATTATTGAAGCCGTAACCGTCTTTCTGCAGCAAGGAGCGCATTTTTTTGTGCAATTCGGGGTGTCATTGGGCGAAGTTTTGTATCTTTGCAGGTTAGAAAGAAATGAACCGAAAAACTAAAATGATATGATGACCGATAACGACAAGCTGATGGCTGAGCAAGAAAAGCCGTTATATATCGTCACTGGCTCGACCGACAGCATGGGCAGTGTGATTTCGCGCAAGCTTGCAGAGCAGGGCAAGGCCGTGCTGCTGGCAAGCCGTGACATCAAGAAAGCCGAGAATTATGCCGCGCAGTTGCGCTCGGTGACACGCAACAAGGATGTCACCTGCCTGCAACTTGACCTGAACTCGTTTGAGCTGGTCAATGATTTTGTGAAGCGTCTGCGGGCATTGAACCGACCTGTTGCCGCGCTGATCAACAATGCCGGCTTGCTGCCCCGCCGCAGCGAGATTTCAGAGGATGGTTTCGAGCATGCGGTACAAGTCAACTACCTGAGTACGGTGCTGTTGTCGATGCAGGTCTATCCGCTGATCGAGGAGGGTGGTCACATCATCCTGTCTACCAGCGTGTCGCGCCGCTTTGTGTCGCTGCCCTATGAGTTCCCGGCAGTGTCCCATTTCACACCTTGGGGAGCCTATGCTCAGAGCAAGCTGGCACTGACGCTGTTCTCGATTTACATGTCGAGCGTGATGAAGACGCACCGCGTGTCGGTGAACTGTGTCAATCCGGGCCTGTTGAAAAGCGGTGCCCTGGCCATGTCGCGCTGGATGGACCGTGTGCCCGACTACCTGAGCCGCAACATCCCCAGCCCCGAGGCTGGCGTGGTGCCCACGCTGCGTGCACTGGAGAGCAAGGATACCGGTTACCTGTTCTCGGGAGCCGACAAGCAAGTGAAGACTTCTACCATGCTCAAGAACCGTGAGATGTTCATCCGTGTGTGCAACGACACCATGCGCATCCTGAAAGAGTATTTGGACAAATAATTCCTGACGGAATGAAGATACTGGGCGAAAACGACCGCCTGCCTGCGGGCAGCACTGTCGCTACGATAGGCATGTTTGACGGAGTCCATCTCGGACATGCCACGCTGGTCGATTTCCTCAAGCAACAGGCAGCCGACCAGGGGAAGCAGTCGCTGCTGATCACCTTTTTGCGCCATCCCCGTCAAGTTCTCCATCCCGATGAGCCTTTCAAGCTCATCATGCCGCTTGATGAGCGACTGAAACAGATCGAGGCCCTTGGTCCCGACCTGCTGTTGCAGCTTGACTTCACCGCGGAATTTGCCAAACTCGACTCGTCGCAGTTCATCGAGCTGCTGCGTGACCGCTACGGGGTGTCGCTGCTGGTAGCGGGCTATAACCACCGCTTCGGGCACAACAGGGGAGAGACCTTCAGGGACTATTGCAGGCATGGCGAGCAGCTGGGTGTGAAAATGGTCAAAGCGCCAGAATATTTAGGCCCTTATGCTCCGGTGAGCTCCACTATTGTGCGTGGACTGATAGCTGCCGGCAGGGTGGTGGATGCGATGCACTGCATGGGTCGCCCTCACATGATCAGGGGCAAGGTTGTGCATGGTTTCCACAATGGGCGTGGGCTGGGCTTCCCCACAGCCAATGTGGGCGAGATTGACCCGCAGTTGCTGCTGCCGCACAACGGCGCCTATGCCGTGCTGGCCCATGTCGATGGCCAGGTGCTGCAAGGCATGGCCAATATCGGGAAGCGTCCAACACTGGACAACGGCGACCAGTTGAGCATCGAGGTCAACCTGTTTGACTTTGATGGCGACATCTACGGCAAGGACATTACGTTGGAATTCATCAGTTTCCTGCGTCTGGAATTCAAGATGTGCGGCCTAGAGGAACTCAAGCATCAGCTGACCCTTGACCGCAACAACGCCAAACGTATTCTAAACGACTATTCAACCACTAAACAATAAAGAAAATGGACATTATCAATCTGTGTGAACACAATTCGCTGGTTGGACAATTCATGAGCGAGATCCGCGACAAGAACCTGCAGCAGGAGCGCTTGCGTTTCCGCACCAACATCCAGCGCCTGGGCCAGATCATGGCTTATGAGATTTCTAAGAAACTCCAGTATAACACAATTGGCATTGAGACGCCGCTGGGCGTGAAGCAGTGCAATGTGCTGGGCGACCGCGTGGTGCTCGCTACCATCCTGCGCGCCGGCCTGCCGTTCCATGAGGGTTTCCTGAGCTACTTTGACGGAGCCGACAACGCTTTTGTGTCGGCCTATCGCAAGTATTTCCCCAAGACCGACGATTTTGTCGTTCACATCGAGTATATCGCCAGCCCGCGCTTGGACGACAAGACGCTGGTGATTGTTGACCCGATGCTCGCCACCGGCTCGTCGATGGAACTGGCTTATCAGGCACTGGTGACCAAGGGTCATCCTGCGCACATCCACGTGGCCAGCGTGGTAGCCACTCCCAAAGCCATCGAGGTCGTGCGCCAGCACCTGCCCAACGAGAAAACCACGTTGTGGACCTGTGACATCGATGACGAGCTCAACGAGCACAGCTACATCGTGCCTGGCCTGGGCGACTGCGGTGACCTCCTGTACGGCGAGAAAGAGTAAATTCCAGATATCCTAGATGCTCTGGGTTTTCTAGATTGATGTCAACAAACAACTAAGATTATGGTACGCAAATATGATTACCTCATTATCGGCTCGGGTGTGGCCGGTATGAGCTTTGCCCTCAAGGTGGCAAAGACGGGAACTGTCGCCCTCGTGTGCAAGTCCAAGATGGAAGAGGCCAACACCGACCTGGCCCAGGGCGGCGTGGCTACCGTGACCAACCTGGAAGTGGACAACTTTGAAAAGCACATCCACGACACCATGGTGGCCGGTGACTGGCTCAGCGACCCCGAGGCGGTGAAAAAGGTTGTCACCGAGGCTCCGGCACAGATTCAGGAGCTGCTGGGGTGGGGCGTGGACTTTGACCGCAACGAGAAAGGCGAGTTTGACCTGCACCGTGAGGGCGGTCACAGCGAGTTCCGCATCCTGCACCATGCCGACAATACGGGCCACGAAATCCAGGTGTCGCTCATCGAGACCATTAAGAATAATCCCAATATCGACGTTTATGAGGACCACTTTGCTGTGGAAATCCTCACCCAGCATCACTTGGGCAAAATCGTTACGCGCCGCACGTCGGGCATCGAGTGCTATGGTGCCTACGTCCTCAATCAGGAAACGGGCGAGGTGGATACCTTCCTGTCACGCGTCACGTTGATGGCTACGGGTGGCGTCGGTTGTGTTTATCACACCACGACCAACCCGCTGGTGGCAACAGGTGACGGCATCGCCATGGTATATCGTGCCAAGGGTACCGTTCAGGACATGGAATTTGTGCAGTTCCATCCCACGGCACTGTATCATCCCGGAGACCGTCCCGCTTTCCTCATCACCGAGGCCATGCGCGGTTACGGCGGCGTGTTGCGCAATTTGGGCGGCGAGGAGTTCATGCAGAAGTATGACCCGCGCCTGTCATTGGCTCCGCGCGATGTGGTGGCCCGCGCCATCGATAGTGAGATGAAACAGCGAGGCGAGGACCACGTCTTCCTGGACGTGACCCACAAGGATGCCGAGGAGACCAAGCACCATTTCCCCAACATCTACAAGCACTGCCTGGATCTGGGCATCGACATCACCAAGGAGTATATCCCCGTGGTACCTGCAGCCCACTACATGTGCGGTGGCATCAAGGTGGACTTGAACGCTTGCTCAAGCATCAAGCGCCTGTATGCTGTGGGTGAGTGCTCCTGCACGGGTCTGCACGGTGGTAACCGACTGGCCAGCAATTCGTTGATCGAAGCTGTCGTGTATGCCGATGCAGCCGCCAAGCATGCCATCGATCACCTTAATGAGTATTCCTATCGCGAAGATATTCCCGCATGGGACGATGCTGGAACCATCCATCCCGAGGAAATGGTGCTCATCAGCCAGAGCGAAAAAGAGGTGGGAGAAATCATGGCGAATTATGTGGGCATCGTGCGCAGCAACCTGCGTCTGGACCGCGCCTGGAACCGCCTGGATATCCTCTATGAGGAGACCGAGAAGCTGTTCAAGACCAGCAAGGTATCGCGCCGCATCTGTGAGTTGCGCAACATCATCAATGTCGCTTATCTTATCACCCGCCAGGCCAAGGACATGAAGGAGTCCCGCGGCTTGCATTACACGATTGACTATCCTCCTCAACCCAAAAACGAGGAAGACCTGAAGCTGTAAACCGCTCAAGGAGTAATAAACATCAAGAAACACCCGCTCGTGCTCGATGGCATGGGCGGGTGTTGTTATTGTATTGCGAGCCATCGGCTCGTATGCACGTCTGATCGGTCACGGGATTTCCTCGTATTCGGCATCGGTGACCTGTTCCTCGATGATGGTGCGGGTGTCGCCCGTCGAGGTGGTCTCCTCGATAACGGTGCCGCTGACCTCCTCAAAGTCGGCATATTCACCCTCGTTGCTGGTGAAGATTTTGCGTTCGCCGGTCTCGGTGTACTCTTCCTCTTCATAGCGTTCGCGGCTGGGGCGCTCGTGCTGCTGCCGGCCGCGGAAGGACTCGTTGATGCGACGTTTGACGTTCTGCATGTAGAACCAGCCTCTTAACAGGGGAATCCCTATCATGAGGAAGAGGATTAACAGTATGAATAGCAGAAAACTCATTATTTCTCTCTTTTAATGATGGACAGCAGCACATAGAGTGAAATGGCAGCAGCCAGGCCAGGCAGTCCCATCAGCAAAACAAAGGCCACTGTAGCGATAATCTGCAAATATTGTGCCCAATTCTGCTTGAGCGACGACAGATTGTGCATTTTCAACGAGAACATGCGCAGGTTGCACACCATCAGCAGCGACAGTATCACAATGAGTAACAGCACAATCCATAGGGGCATCTCATGTATGGCATACCATGCCGTGAAGCCGATCCAGAAGATGGCGTTGGCGGGAATGGGCAGTCCGGTGAAAGTGGTCGTCTGATTGGTATCAACATTGAATCGTGCCAGTCGCAGGGCGCCAAACACCGGAATCATCAGGGCAACCAGCGCCCAGTGGCCTGCCCCCTGGCCTAACATCATGTTGTACAGGATGAGCGCCGGGGCGAGGCCGAAACTCACCAGGTCGGCCAGCGAGTCCAGTTCGGCACCAATGGCGCTGACGGCATGCAACAGGCGTGCAACAAGGCCATCGAGGAAGTCGGCCACTGCCGACAGGGCAATTAGGATAAAGGCACACTGATAGCCTTTGAGTCCCCCACAGACGGGATCAAAGCAACTGAAAGCCATGATGCAGGCCAGACAGCCGCACAGCAGGTTCAGCGAGGTGATGGCGTTGGGAATATTGTTGCGTATTGCGTTCATTTGTCAGCCTCCTGTTTCTTGTTGTTGAGACGCGCAACCAGAGTCTCGCCGCCCCAGGTGCGGTCACCCAGCTTGACCATGATTTGGGTGTCGAGGGGCAGGAAGATGTCCACCCTGGAACCGAACTTGATGAAGCCGATGAAATCGTTGATATCGACTGTCTCGCCCTGCTCGACATAGGTGACGATGCGTCGTGCTACGGCACCGGCAATCTGGCGGACGAGGATTTCCTCACCCGTTTGGGTGCGGATGACGACGGTCGAGCGCTCATTGTCGCTGCTCGACTTAGGCAGGTTGGCAGCCAGGAAACGTCCCGAGTGGTGCTTGTAGTAGGTGACGGTGCCCTTGACCGGCACCCAGTTGGCATGCACGTTGAAAACTGTCATGAACACCGACAGCTGGATGCAGTTGCGGTGCAGGTACTCGTCCTCATAGACCTCCTCGAGCGCAACGACGGTGCCGTCGACGCTCGACACCACTGCTGTGCCGTCGCTGTTGTCGCCGCCGAAATGGCGTCGCGGCAGCCTGAAGAAGTTGAGCACCAGCAGGAACAGTATGGCCATGAGGCCAATCAGCACCCATGCTACAGGTTTGTAGTCAAAGAAGCTGTAGGCCAGCGCTCCGCTTGCCACGATGATCAAGAACAGCATCAGCAGGATGTTCTCGCCCTCATGATGGATTTTTACTTTCATCTAATCGGTCGCAAATGTATTAACCTACAAAAGTAATAAAAAGTTTTCGGTTTTCAGTTTTCATGGTCCGGTTTTTTGCAATTTGCCTGAAATATTGGCCTTTTTAGTGGTCTGGCCCCCATTATCACCATTGATGTGAAAACTGCAACCTTGCAGGAAACGAGGGTGCACGGGAAACGGGTGTACTTTTGCAATGTCAGCGGGAATTACCACCCAAAGAGCAATCAACTTTTATTCACACATTTAATAGGCAAAGCATTATGAAGACCAAAGTTTTTAACGTGATTATCCTTGACAAGAGCGGTTCGATGAGCAGCATCGCCCGTCAGGCTGTCGATGGCGTGAACGAGACCATCGGTTCAATCAGGAGTGCCCAGGAAAAGAATCCCGACCAGGAACACATTGTGACGCTTGTCGCCTTTTGCGGCTGTGAAATGAAGGCCATCTATGACAATGTACCCGTGAGCGAGGTCAAGACGCTCACCGATAAGGACTATAGTCCCTGCTGCATGACGCCGTTGTATGACGCAGTGGGAACGACGATCACCCGCGTGCACGCGCTCAAGAGCCGCGAGGAGAATGCCTTGGCCATCGTGACCATCATCACCGACGGCTATGAAAACGCATCCCACGAGTTCACCCTTACCGCCATCCGCTCGCTCATCGAGAGCTACAAGGAGCAGGGCTGGCAGTTCACCTACATCGGTGCCGACCACGACGTCGAGCAGGTTGCCTTTACACTCCACATCGACCACAGCCTGAAGTTTGAAAAGACCAGTGCAGGAACCAAGGCCATGTTCGCCAAGGAACGCAAGGCTCGCGGCAAATGGCTGGATAAGGTGGAACGATTGAAACAGGAATACGGCGACGAAGCCCTGTCTTCACCGCACATGAAGAATCTCAACGCTGAAGAGTATTTTGAATGAGATCTGCAGCCTCATGAACATGTCGATTGACCCCGCTGCCAGGTGGGGTCAATTGGCATGATTTTTGCTTGTGATGTCATATTAACCGCTCAATCCTGTCAATTATGGAAACAGCCTATCCTCAAAACCTCAAATACGGTATCATTTACCTATATAGCGACCGCCGTTTTTCGCCGGGCTTGCATGATCCCGAATCGATTGTCGAGAAATTCGTCTACCCTTTGCAAGTCGAGTGGATTGACGAACCAGGACGTGACGATATTCTCATGATTGCCCGACGATTCAATGTGGGCAATATCGGTAATTATGCCACAGTGAGTCTGACATTAAGTCGCATGAACCGGTCTGGCGGATGGTTCGAGGCCATACGCCGCTTTGCTGATGAGCTGATGGGTGTCACTGATGCCGGTGATGGTGACATTGTGCTCAATGAGGCCGACTTTGGCATCAATTACTTTGAACAGCCGTCGGTGTTCGAGGGAGTGAGTGGGGTCGCTCCGCAGGACAAAACGCGTGTCGAGCATTCAAAGCTCGGCCGATGGAGGAAATTTGGCAAGAAACTGCGTGAGATGCAGGCCGGTGAAGACGATGACCAGGAAATTTCTGTTGCTTCATGCCCTGAACCTATTTCTTACCATAGCGAAGAAGTTGCACCCCTGCAAGACCTGTTGCAGGAGGAGGAAGACCTGGAAATCCAGCGGTTGGAACGCAAACGCAAAGAGGCGCTTGAGCACATCAGGCATGAGATTGTCAGCTACATTGCCCAATTTCACGATGATCCTAAACAATTGATAGGCGAACTGTTGCGGGGCAAGGTAATCGTGGGACAGCCGGGCCGCCTGCTCGTCAACGGGGATATGGACATCGTCCTGCCCGAATATGACGAGATGGTGATTGAAATGCCCGCCATGTGCCGCACACTCTACATCCTCTTCATGAAGGTGCGTAAACAGGGCGGTGAGGGTATCGTCCTGAAAAACATTGACGAGTACAGCGACGAGATTGTGAATATCTACACACTGGTCAAGCCGGGTGCCAATGAGAACCGTGTGGCACAGTCGGTGGCTAACTTGTGCGACCCGTTCGGTGAATCGCTTAACCAGACTATTTCACGCATCAATCGATGCATCAGGAATGTCATCCCCGACAAGGAATTGGCCCAAAGCTACCTCATCACCGGCACGAGGGGAGAACCCTATGGCATCGGCCTGGCTGCGGACTATCTGGAACTGCCCCGCGCCGTTACAGGGGCGTAGAAATCTTATTATTGATTATTCGGTGTAATCGGGGCGAAAACGGTACTGCACAAAGGCCTCGATGGCTTCATAGGTGGCCAGACCCAGCTGCTGGTAACGTTCGGCCAAATCGCGGTTGCGCTCGATGGAGCGCTGCCACGGCAATTTGTTGTCGGCGTTAGAGCGGAACGGGGCATCGTGGATTTGGGAATGGAACTTGAGGATGGCATCGCGTTTGTCGCCAAATTCCTCGGGGCTCATGGGCACGGCCATTTCCACGTGGTCCACGTCCCACTGGCCCCATTGTCCGCGGTACATCCACACGCGGCAGTCACTCATGAAGTCCTCGTCCTTGAGGTTGTCGAGGGCGTGCATCACGGCGGTGGTGGCACGCACATGGGTGCCGTGAGGATCAACCAGGTCGTTGTCTAAGAAAATCTGATGCGGCTTCACCCGAGCGATGAGCTCCTGGATCACGGCCACGTCGGCATCGGTGAGTTTGCCTTGCCCGTGGGGGTCGCAGGTATAGAACGGCATGCGCAGGTCATACAGGTCCTTCTTGTGCACGCCCATCTGGCGGCATGCCATCATGGCCTCGCTCAGCATGATGGAGCCCTTGAAGTACCGCATGGCGTCGGTGTCACTGCTGGTAGATGTGCCATTGATGAGTTTGGACAGGGTGTCCTCGATGAAACTGAAGCCGGAGCCCTCGAAATGTCTGGTCAGCCGGTCGGCGAGAAGAACACTGCGCATCAGGTCGTCGTCACTCACGGCGAGATCACCGTCGGTCTGGAACGCGATGCTCACCTCGTGACCCTGTTGTACCAGTCGCCTGACGGTACCACCCATCGAGACGACGGCATCGTCAGGATTCGGGCTGAAGATGAGCACCCGCTTGGGGTAGGGTTTTTCGCGCTCGGGGCGATAGGTGTCGTCAGCGTTGGGTTTGCCACCGGGCCAACCCGTGATGGTGTGCTGCAAATCGTTGAAAATCTTGATATTGACATTATAGGCCGAGCCATAGAGTGCTACCAGTTCGCTCAGGCCGTAGTCGTTGTAATCCTTGTTGGTGAGCTTGAGGATGGGTTTTCCCGTCTGTTCACACAGCCATACGATAGCCCGACGGATGAGGTGGTCGTTCCACTCACAGGAGGTCACCTTCCACGGGTAGCTGATGCGTGTCAGACGCGAGGCGGCATCCAGGTCGGTATAGATTTTGACATCATCGTGCACCTGCAGGAATGAGGCGGGCACGAGGTCGGTCATTTTGCCCTCTATTGTGTTGAACAGCGCTTCGGCCGACTCTTCCTCCCATGCCACGCAAATGATCTTATCAGCGCTCAGGATATTGCCGATGCCCAGTGTCACCGCGGTCTTGGGAGCCGTCTGGCTCTGGAATGTCTCGGAAATGCGGATGCGCGAATCATTGCCCAGCAGCATCAGGCGGCAAGCGCTGTTGCGTGCTGAGCCCGGCTCGTTGTATGCCAGCGAACCGTCGGGCGTCAAGTCGCAGAGCACCAGGTCCAGTCCGCCGGCATCGATGATGTCGCGTTCATAGGCTTTGCAATGGCTGTGAATGTCCTCGACAGCATCGGGACGGGTAATGAAGTGGATGTTGGCACGTTCGATATCTACTTTGGAATACAGCCGTTCGTTGATCAAGTCGTCGATATTGAGCCGCCCGTTGTCATAGCCTACCCCTAACTCGCTCAGGTTGAAGGCCACCACGTCGGCAAAACTCAGTTTGTCGGCAAAATAGAGTTTGACCAATTCATCATAGACCCTGAGGGCATAGCGGCCCGACCCCAGAGCAATAACGCAGCGCCCCTTGGCCTCGACACACTGGTTGATGATGCCTGCCACGTCAAGAGCTGCCTCACGGGCGCCCAGGTCGGCGTTCTCGACAACCACGGTGGGCACCTTCTCATATCGAGTGAGCGATGCGAGTTCTATCTCGTTTTCAGGACGATAATAGCGGCTTGAAACCTGAAAAAACTTAATGTTAGTCTTTAAATCCGTCTTCATCTTTTTTACCTTAGTATTGAATTACAAAGATAATGAGAATTCTTGAATCGTGAAAAAAGAATGCTGAAATGATGCGCATTCCGGTGTGATGAGAGGGAATCAAGGCATAAATCAGAGGATTAAAGGGAGATTATTTGTACCTTTGCAGTCGCAAAACAAGAAACAAGGAATATGGCAATGAAATTGAAATATGATGCCCAGGGCGACGGCACCAAGCGGTTGATGCTGGAGACCTACGGCTGCCAGATGAATGTGGCCGACAGCGAAGTGGTGGCCACGGTGATGAAGATGGCGGGTTATGAGACGTGCGAGACAATCGATGAGGCCGATGCTATTTTCATCAACACGTGCTCGGTGCGCGACAATGCTGAACAGAAGATTTTCTCGCGCCTTAACCAGTTGAATGCCTACCGCCACAAGCGGCAGCGCCGCCTGATTATCGGCATTATCGGCTGTATGGCCGAGCGCCTGAAGGAAGTGCTCATCAGTGAGCATGACGTTGATGTGGTGGCTGGTCCGGATGCCTATCTGGAACTGCCCGCACTCATCGCTCTTGCCGAGCGGGGCGAGAAGGCCATCAACACCCAGCTGTCCACGACCGAGACCTATCGCGACATCATCCCGTCGCGTGTGGGCGGCAGCAAGGTGAGCGGCTTTATCAGCATCATGAGAGGGTGCAACAACTTCTGCACCTACTGCATCGTGCCCTATACACGCGGCCGTGAACGCAGTCGCGAGCCGCAGAGCATCCTCAACGAGTTGGCCGACCTGCGCGAACGCGGCTTCAAGGAGGTGACCCTGCTGGGCCAGAACGTCAATTCCTACCTGTACAAACCTGAGGACGGCAGTGAGCCCGTTGACCTGGCGCGCCTGCTGGCGATGGTCGCCGAGGCCGCTCCCGAGATGCGCGTGCGCTTCACCACCAGCAATCCCGAGGACCTGAGCGACGCCATCATCGACACGATGGCCAGCCACGACAACATCTGCAACCACATCCATCTGCCGGTGCAGAGCGGCAGCAACAAGGTGTTGAAACTGATGAACCGCAAATATACCCGCGAGTGGTATCTGGACCGCATCGCACGCATCCGTGCCGCGATGCCCGACTGCGGCATTTCGACCGACATGTTCACTGGCTTCCATGACGAGACCGAGGAGGACTTCCAGGAGACGCTGTCGCTGATGCGCGAGGTGGGATTTGATTCATCGTTCATGTTCAAGTACAGCGAGCGTCCCGGCACCTTTGCCGCCAAGAACCTGCCTGACAATGTCCCCGAAGACGTGAAAATCGACCGACTGAACCGCATGATCGCCCTGCAGAACGAGCTGTCGTTGTGCAGCAACCGCAAGGATGTGGGCAATATCTACGAAGTGCTGGTCGAGGGCTATAGCAAGCGCAGCCGCGACGACATGTTCGGCCGCACCCAGCAGAACAAGGTCATCGTCTTCCCCGCCCATGGCGAGAAACCTGGCGACAAGGTGATGTGCCGGGTATTGAGTGCTTCGAGCGCTACCCTGCTGGGCCAACGCGTTGAAATCGACTAACAACCAGAAACTAAGGACTAGAAACTAAGGACTAAATATGACTTTCGCACAGAATTGTAACGAGATATTTGACCAGACGGTCAAGCTCTATCATGTCACCGATGATGTAGACGCCGTTTTCAACAATCCCTTCGACGAAGGGTCTATTGAGGGCCGCCTTGCCCGCAAGAACTGGATTGATGCCGTGCAGTGGCACTTGGAGGACATCATCCGCGACGAGGCCATCGACCCCGTCGCCGCTCTGGCCTTGAAGCGCCGCATCGACCGCAGCAACCAGGACCGCACCGACCTTGTGGAGGAGATTGACTCCTACTTCCGCCAGCAGTATGCCGGCGTGACGGTCAAGGACGATGCCACCATCAACACCGAGAGTCCTGCGTGGGCCATCGACCGCCTGTCGATTCTCGCCCTCAAGATTTGGCACATGCGTGAGCAGACCGAGCGCACCGACGCCGATGCTGCACACATTGCCAAGTGCCAGGCCAAACTCGACGTGCTGCTGGAACAGCGCATTGACCTGACGACTGCTATCGACCAGCTGCTCGATGACATCGCTGCCGGCCGCAAGTTCATGAAGGTCTATCGCCAGATGAAGATGTATAACGACCCCGAGACCAATCCGGTGCTGTATGGCAAAAAGTGACCCCTGCCGGCGCAATGTGCTCGTGGTGCGGCTCTCAGCACTGGGCGACGTGGCGATGACCATCCCGGTGCTATATCCCGTGTGCCGTGCTAACCCTGACACGCGTTTCATCATGCTGACCAAGAAATGGCCCGCATCGATGTTCCATGACCGCCCCGACAACCTGATGGTGGTGGGCATCGACGTCAAGGCAGAGTACAAAGGGGTCTTCGGGTTGATGAAACTGGCCTCGCAGCTGCGACGCGAGTATGGCTTCGATGCCGTTGCCGACCTTCATAACGTACTCAGAGCCAGAATTCTGAGCCTGTTTATGTGGCTGCACGGCATTCCCGTCGTGCATCTCGACAAGCAGCGGGCGCGCCGTCGTGCACTCATTACCCACAAGAGTCAGGACCCTGTCACACCCACAATTGAGCGTTACCGCGAGGTGTTCCTGGAATTGGGACTGGAGGCGCCTGACAGTTTTACCCGCCTGTATGACGGCAAACCCTTACCCGTGAGTTCCATCGTGCTTGACAAGTCGCCCGGCGAGCGCTGGGTGGCCATCTCACCGTTCTCGGCCCATGCCGGCAAGGTCTATCCGCTGGAACAGATGACGCAGGTGGTCGAGCAGTTGGCACAGCGCGAGAATTACCGTATCTTCCTCATGGGCGGCGGGAAGGATGAGAAAATCGCCTTGCGCAAAATGGCGGGCAAGAAAAAGCACGTCATTTCGATGGCCGAAATCAAGCATGGTTTCATCGATGAATATGCCTTGTTGGGCAAGTGCGACCTGATGCTCACGATGGACTCGGCCAACATGCACCTGGCATCGCTCATGGGACTCAAGGCGGTCACCATCTGGGGCGCTACGGCTCCAGCCTGCGGTTTTCAGGGCTTTGGCCAGGACTCCGGCGATGACATCCAGCTCGACATGGCGTGCCGTCCATGCTCTATCTACGGCGAACGTGAGTGCCGCTACGGCGATTACCGCTGCCTCAAAAATATACCCCCTGACGTGGTTGTGAAACGAGTAATTGCAACCATTGAGGGGAAATAATGTTTAAATTATTGTCTATTTCGCTGTTTTTGTTTACTTTTGCACAACGATTGTAACTAATCCTGTGCACTATGGCGAAAAATAATAAACCTTTGCGTAACGTGCTCGTCATGCGCCTGTCGGTGCTTGGCAACGTTGCCATGACCATACCCGTGCTGTATCCAGTGTGTAAAGCGAATCCTGACACACGGTTTATCATGCTCACCAAGATGTGGCCTGCATCGATGTTCCATGACCGTCCTGCCAACCTCAAGGTAGTGGACTTTGACGTGAAGGAGCATCACAGCGGCCTGTTCGGGCTGCTGAAGTTGGCAGCGCAGTTGCACAAGCTTTACGACATTGATGCTGTTGCCGACCTGCACAACGTGAGCGGCACATGGATTATTGACGCTTATATGAAGTTTAAGGGTGCACTCATTGCACGTCTTGACAGGGAAAAGCCCAAACGCCGTGCCCTGGTCACCCATAAGACCAACGAGCCCTTGACGCCTATCCACCAACGTTACCGCAACGTTTTCACGCAACTGGGTTTTGAGGCACCGGACAATTTCACCTGTCTGTATGACGGTCGCGAGTGGCCCACCAGTCCGATTGTGCCTGAAAAGAAGGAGGGCGAGCGCTGGATTGCCATCTCGCCGTTCACGTCGCACAAGCATAAGGCTTACCCGCTGGAACAGATGGAACAGGTGATTGCTGAACTGAGCAAGCGCGAGAATTACTGGATATTCCTCATGGGTGGCGGCAAAGCCGAGAAGATCGCCTTGAGGCCCATCGCCCGCAAATACAAGCGAGTGATCTCGATGGCCGAGGTGAAGCACAAGTTCATTGACGAGTATGCGCTGCTGGGACAGTGTGACCTGATGTTGACGATGGAGTCGGCCAATATGCACCTTGCCTCGTTGGTGGACCTGCAGGCAATGACCGTGTGGGGACCGACGAGTCCTGCTTGCGGCTATCTGGGCTATAATCAGATTGTCGAGGACGATATCCAGCTCGACATGGACTGTCGTCCATGTTCTATCTCGGGTGACAAGCCATGCAAGTACGGTGACTACCGTTGCCTGAAGAACATCAAGCCCGAGTACATCGTCGAACACGTGGTCGAGGCTGTCGAGCGCAACATCAAGAACCGTACCAAAGGCACTAAGTTGGCCATGGCCCGCAAGGCCGAAGATGAGACACATCATAAAGAAGAATGAAAAGTATTCTGATTACCGGAGCCGGAGGCTTCATCGGGGGCTTTCTCGTCGAGGAAGCGCTCAAGCGCGGCTATGACACGTGGGCTGCCGTGCGCGCAACCACGAGCCGCGAGTTCCTGCAGGACAAGCGCATTCATTTCATCGAGTTAGACTACGAGGACCAGGACAAGCTGGAGGAGACCCTGCGCGACCACATGGGCGAGTGGGGCCGTTGGGACTATATCGTCCACAACCTGGGTGTGACCAAGAGCACCAACTATCTGGACTTTGAGCGCGTCAACTACGGCTATCTGCGTGCATTTGTCGATGCTTTGCAGGTGACCAACATGACGCCCGACGTGTTCCTGATGATGAGCAGCCTGAGCGTTATGGGGCCTGGCGACGAGAAGACTTACAAGCCGATTTCAGCGACCGATGTCCCGTTACCTAATACCTATTACGGTGTTTCCAAGCTCAAGGCCGAGACCTATCTGCAGTCAATAGATGGTTTTCCCTATACGATCTTCCGCTGCACGGGCGTCTATGGCCCGCACGAGCGGGACTATTACCTGATGATCAAGAGCATCAAGCGTGGCTTTGACTTCAGTGTGGGTTTCAGCAAGCAGATGCTCACCTTTATCTACGTCAAGGACCTGGTGACGGGAGTGATGGACGCGCTGGAGCGAGGACCCTTGCGCAAGGCTTACTTCATCAGTGAGGACAAGGCCTACACGCAGCAGGAGTTCCGAAAAATTGTGTGTGAGGAACTGGGCAAAAAGTTCGTGATACCCGTGACGTGCCCGCTGTGGCTGGTCAAAATCGTTTGCCATGTCGCTGAGTGGGTGGGCAAGGTGACGCTCAAGGCCAGCACCCTGAACCGCGACAAGTTCAAGATCCTCAAGCAGCGCAACTGGCAGTGTGACACCAGTGACGCACGGCGTGACTTTAACTTCAATCCCAAATATCCGCTGCGCGAGGGCATCCGCGAGGCCATCGCCTGGTATCGCGGGGCTGGCTGGCTGTGATGAAACCTGTTTTCCTTATCGGTTACATGGGCTGTGGCAAGACCACCCTGGGCGAGGTGCTTGCCCGGCAGATGGGCTTGTCGTTTATCGACCTGGATGAGTATATCGAGCGCAAGCAAGGGGCGACAATCGTTGAAATCTTCGATAAAATGGGCGAAAAACGTTTTCGCGAGCTGGAAACGGCCGCCTTGTGCGACGTGGCCACGATGAGTGACGTTATCGTCGGCTGTGGCGGCGGCACGCCTTGTCACGGCGACAACATGGCGCTGATGAACGAGGCAGGCATTACCATGTGGCTCACCACCAGCCCTGAACGCATCACTGCGCGCCTGCTGTTGCCTGAACAAAAGGTCAAGCGCCCCAAATTCGCCAATTTGCCTGATGAGGCTTTCCTGCCCCTTGTTAAACGCGAACTGGAGGCCCGTACACCCTATTACAGCCAGGCCCGACTGCAGTTTGATTCCACCGACATCGAGACTGGACCTGCCACCGAGCGCACCGCTCGGCGCCTGGCCATCCTCCTCCATCCTCACCTGGAAACCGGAAACGAGGAGCCCAAAACCAGAAACTAGGGACTAGAAACTAGAAACTAGGGACCAGAAACTGAAATCTTTTTATTACCTTTGCCGCTCAATAGAGAGAATAACCAACAACATTATAATATACTGAAACGATGAATTTTGTAGAAGAACTGAAATGGCGCGGCATGATCAACGACATCATGCCTGGTACTGAGGAGCAACTCAACAAGGAAATGACCAGCGGATATGTGGGCATCGACCCCACTGCTGATTCACTGCACATCGGACACCTGGTGGGCATCATGATGCTCAAGCACCTGCAGCGTGCGGGTCACCGTCCCATCGCCCTGATTGGCGGTGCAACCGGCATGATTGGCGACCCCTCGATGAAATCGCAGGAGCGCAAGCTCATCGACGAGGAGACCCTGCGTCACAACCAGGAGTGCATCCGTCAGCAGCTGGCCAAGTTCCTGGATTTTGACAGCGATGCTCCCAACCACGCCATCGTGGTGAACAACTATGACTGGATGAAGAATTTTACCTTCCTGAGTTTCATCCGCGACATCGGCAAGCACATCACCGTCAACTACATGATGGCCAAGGACAGCGTCAAGAAACGCCTTGCCGCCAATGCCGACCACGGTATGTCGTTCACCGAATTTTCCTACCAGCTGCTGCAGGGCTACGACTTCCTGTACCTGTACGAGCACGAGAATTGCCGTCTGCAGATGGGTGGCAGCGACCAGTGGGGAAACATCACCACGGGCACCGAGCTCATTCGCCGCATGAACGGTGGTGAGGCCTTTGCCATTACCTGCCCGCTGATTACCAAGGCCGATGGAGGCAAGTTCGGCAAGACCGAGAGCGGCAACGTTTGGCTCGACCCCAAGCGCACCTCGCCCTACAAGTTCTACCAGTTCTGGATCAATGTGAGCGATGCCGACGCCGAGAAATACATCAAGATCTTCACCGACCTGACCAAGGAGGAAATCGCCGAGCTCGTTGCCGAGCAGGAGAAGGATCCCGGCCTGCGTCCGCTGCAGAAGCGTCTGGCCAAGGAAATCACCACCATGGTGCACAGCGCCGAGGAATATGAGATGGCTGTCGAGGCTTCGCAGATCCTGTTCTCGAACAAGGCCAAGGACATCCTGCACAAGATTGACGAGGAGACGCTGCTGAGCGTGTTTGAGGGCGTGCCCACCTTTGAGGTTCCCCGCAGCGCCATCGACGAGGGCACTCCGCTCATCTCGCTGTTGACCGAGGTGGCTGCCGTCTTCCCCAGCAAGGGTGAGATGCGCAAGCTGACCCAGGGCGGTGGCGTGAGCATCAACAAGGAAAAGCTGGCCGACCCCAATATGGCCGCCAGTGCCGACCTGCTGCTCAACGACAAGTACATCCTGGCCCAGAAGGGCAAGAAGAACTACTTCCTGCTCATCGTGAAGTGATTCCCAGCGAGGAATAACGAAAAAAACACGTCAAAAGCATTGCAAATCAAAAAAAAGCAGTAATTTTGCACCGCATTTGAAGCAGGCAACTGTTCAAATGACATTGGATTGCCTTGTAGTGTAATGGTAACACAACGGTTTTTGGTGCCGCATTTCCTGGTTCGAGTCCGGGCAAGGCAACCACAAGAAAAGGAGATGAACGCGATGTTCATCTCCTTTTTCTTTACGGATTGGTGTGTCTTGATTGTTGGCTTGTGGAAAACACAATGCAAAGCGTTAAACAGACGTTAACGCTTTGCTGCGGTAGCCCATAGCAGAATCGAACTGCTCTTTCAAGAATGAAAATCTTGCGTCCTAGCCGATAGACGAATGGGCCAGACCTTAGCTGAACATGGCACACGAGGCGCCAAGCCTAATGGTTAGATCAGGCTTTGTTCAGCTTGTTGATGTGCTGAGCGAGCTTCGACTTCAGGTTAGCAGCCTTGTTCTTGCTGATCACGTTCTTGCCAGCAAGCTTGTCGAGCATGGCGGTCACCTTGGGCATAGCCTCGGTGGCTTCCTTAGCGTCGGTCATTTTGCGAATGTTGCGAACAGCATTGCGCATGGTCTTGCTGTAATAACGGTTGCGAAGACGGCGGGTCTCGCTCTGACGGATTCTCTTAATAGCTGATTTATGGTTTGCCATAATATAATATAAAACGTTGATATTTAGTTGTAAAAGTAGCCCATAGCAGAATCGAACTGCTCTTTCAAGAATGAAAATCTTGCGTCCTAGCCGATAGACGAATGGGCCAAATTGCGGGATTTTTCCGCAAAAGCGACTGCAAAATTAGCACTATTTTTTGAATTGACAAAATTTAACCTGTCGAAAAGCCAAAAAAGTTGCATTTTTGGGAGTTTTTTGAGTCGTGATTGCCGAATAATGAGTAAATTAGCAGCATGTATGAGAAGTTGAAGGGCATTGTGCTGAACACAATCCGCTACAGTGACAAGCATAATATCGTGCATGTCTATACCGACGGTCGCGGATTGATGTCGTTTGCCGTACCGCAGGGCAAGACCCAGGCGGCACGCATGCGCAATGCCATGCTCATGCCCCTGTCGCTCGTGGATCTGGAGGCCGGGGTGCGCAACGGGCGCGAGGTGGCTGTGATGCGTGAATTGCGCCGCAACTACCCGCTGGCAACCATCTACAGTGACCCTATCAAGAACGCCATCGCTTTGTTCATTAGCGAGTTACTGGCGCACGTCATCCAGGAGCCCGAGGGCAACGACCCGCTGTTCCGTTACATTGAGCAGGCCGTGCAGCTGCTGGAGCAGATGCCTGACCATTATGCCAATTTCCACATCTGCTTCCTTTACCACCTGGGCGCTCACTTGGGTATCCAGCCTAATGTGGAGAGCTACCACAGCGGCTATTGGTTTGACATGACCGATGGCGTGTTTGTCTCTGGGGCTGTGCGCGGTCACATGCATCTGCAGCCGCGTGAAGCGCAGGTTATCCACCTGTTGTCACGCATGACGTTCGGTAATATGGGCGTTTTTCGCTTTAGCCGCGAGGAGCGCAACAGGGTGCTTGACGTGATTATCAGTTACTACCGCCTGCACAATGCGGCCATCGGGACCCTGCGGTCTCCTGAGATTCTCAAGCAGCTGTTCGTGTGAAATGACGGTGATGAGATGCGCGTTGTCACGCGCAAGACGGGACATTATTGCAGGGCCTCGAGGAGGAGGCCAAAGAAGACGTAGGCGGCGAACAGGATGAGGGTGAAGACGACGGTGCGGCCTAGGCAGCCCCAGGGGCTCATGCCGGCATCGTTTTTCTTTTTCTTGGATTTCTTTTTTCCCGTTGATTGCCTCTTGGGGGCAGTTGGTCGTTTGGTGCCGTTGTCGCTGCTGCCGGACAGGCCGGTATAGCGATAGGAGGTGGAAGCCTGTTTCATGCGCGTCTTGTGGGGTGGTGGGGTAGAGGGCTTGTATTCGGGTGGTGTATTGTTTTCAAAGCTGATGCTTTGCTGCGGTTTGCGCTTTGGCGTTGTTGTGCGGGGCGATTCTTTGTCCTCGCGGGCGGTAACGCGGGCTTTGGGTATGGGTTGGTGGGCCTGCAGCAGGCATTGCGGGCAGACAATGACGCCGTCGTTGGCGATGAGCTGCTCGTTGCTGACCTCCAGTTTCTTACCGCATTTGGGACAAGTCCAGCGCATTTTTTGCAGGCTTTAGGCCCTAGGTTTTAGGCGTTAGGTCTTTCATCAGTAACCTAACGCCTAATTCCTAATACCTTATTAATATAGTATCAACCCTCGTAGTGGATGATGGCCTTGACAACGACGTGCCACTTGCCGTCGATGAACTCAGCCTCACCGGCGCGGTCGGTAATGATGCGGGTGCCGCTGGGAATCTGGATGGCGTTGCCTGAGCAGGCACGAATCAGGTTCTCGGCAGGCATCATCAGCGCAAAGCGGTGAACCTCTGGCTTATCGATCACTTCAAAGGTACCGTGCTGGCCGTCGAAGGTGGTGAGCACATAAATCGAGTTGCCCGGCTCGAAGGTGTCGCTCACGCGGGTGAAGTCGTCATTCTCGTCGGGTTTGCTCATGAACAGGTTCATGACTTCGCCCTCCTCTTCGGCTACTGCTTGGGGCACTTCGTCGGTCTGCTCAGCGGCTTCCTGTGCTTCCTCCTCGGCAAACTCTTCGGCGATGGCCTCGTTGGTGCGGTAACCCTTGCCGGTCAGGCGGATGGACAGGGCCTTCATCTGGTCGGCTGCATCGGTCGAGAATTCCTGCAGGTTAGCGTTGGTGCGGTCAAGTTCGCGGGCAAAGTTGCGGCGCATTTCCTTGATTTTGCCACGGTTGCTCAGTGCGGTGAGCAGGGCCCACAGGCCGAGCAGTGTACCGAGAATGCCCAGCCACAGGGGCAGGTTGGCGGCGCAGGCCGACCAATCGCAGCTGCTGGCGTTGGCGTTGTTGGCGGGTGCAGCCTCGTCCTGGTTGGCTTCCTGCTGCTCGCCTTCAACCTTTTCACCGTCAGCTTTCTGGTCTTCGGGTTGAGCGGGAACATCCTTCATCATGTCAGGATGGTCGGTGATGAAGGCCGTGAAATCGGGTTCTACCAGTTTCCAGATTTGCGGGCTTACCAGTTCCTTAAGATCGGCGATACTGCCGGCGTTGTTCTCTTCTTTCTTGAACTCGTTGTAGATTTTCTCCCACTTTTGGCCCTGGTTCTCGTAAACGTCATTCAGGTCATCCAGGGTGTAACCTTGGGGGAAACGGGCGACCATTTCGTCAGAGCGCTTGGCGAAGCCCTTGGCATAGGCTGTGTAGTGGGCACAACGGGCGATACCCTGTTTCCACAGGGTCGTCGAGAGGGTCTGGTTCTCGGATACTTGCGCCAGTGCCGAGGTGGCGAGGCAGATGATGGCTGCCATGAGTAGAGTAAAGCGTTTCATAACTTTTTAGAGAATTATGTTATATTATTGGTTAAACTTGCTGATGACATCGTTGCGCAGATTCTTGAGCAGGTTGTGGCGGATGACGCCGATGACGGGATAGAAGAACGGCACGTCCTCGACCACGTCGGTGGCGTTGTAGCGACCCTTCAGGAAGGTGTTGATGCCCGCCGTCAGGTAGTTGGCCAGGTTATCGCTCAACACGCTCTCGAACAGGCGCAGCACGTTGTTCTCGATGCCGAACTCGTCCTTGATGGTCGCGTCGCACAACTCGACAAAGAAGTTGTTGAACTCCTTGACCTTCTCCACCAGGCGGTCGCGCACCTCGATAGACTCTACTTGAGCCATCGTCAGGTCGTCCTCGCCCAGCATCGAGCAGCAGTAGCGCATGCGCTTGACGCTGGTGGCGTTGTAGCGGGCTACGTCGGCCTGTCCCTCGAGGCGCTTGTTCTCCAGCTTGATGCCGCCGCGGCAGGTAATCTGCTTGGGGCATTGGATTTCCTGCTTGATCTCAAACATCTCGGTGTACTGCTTGCCGTAAACGCGCTCGATAATCGTCTGGGTGAGCATGTTGATGCGACTGTGCGAGCCCAGAATGTTCAGGATCTTGCTGCCCGTTCCCGAGAAGTAAATCTGCTTGGGCATCTCATAGCTGCGCTGCTTCATCGCTTGAGCGATGTAGTAGATAATGGCCGAGTAGAAGTACATGAAGATGAGGCGTCGCTGGCTGTCGTTGCGCAGCAGCGCGTTGTAACTGTACAGATTGCGGTCAATCTCGCGCAGGGTGCGCAGTTCCTCAACGTTCTCGATCGAGAACAGGAACGCGTTGATGTCCTCGCTGCGCTTCTGAGCCATGATGTCGGCCAGAATGCTGCTCAGGTAGGATATGTTGTTACCCTTGTCGTTCTCGATGAGCTGCTTGAAGTAGCGGGTGTAGTGCTGCAGTAGCGGGTTGTTGTCGGCATCCTTGTCGGTGAAGCCGTCGCCAAAGATGGCATTGCCGGCAAAGCGGAACGACGAGATGGCCACCGGCTCGCTGCTCATGCGGTCGCTCGTGGGCTGATAGATGACCGTGTCGCACGTGCCGCCGCCGATGTCGATGGACACATAGCTGCTGCCGGCCACCTCGGCACCGCTGTAGTAATAGGCGGGCGCGAGGCTCTCGGGATAGGAGCGCAGGCGGTCGCTGTCGGCACCGATGTAGGTGTTGAACAGCTCGGTCCATGTGCGCTCCAGCGTGTCGCGGTCGGCTCCGCCCATGCTCACGGGATAAAAGTAAACAATCTCGGTGCGGCGCAGGTCGGCATTCTCAAGCAGTGCCTTGGCCTTGATGAGCAGGGTGAGCTCGCGCAGGAATGCCTTGGCCAACTCGGTGTCGCCTTTCCACTTGAGGTTGGTTGTCACCTCATAGCCGTGGAAGTAGCGGCGCTCGTACAGGAACGGAATGTTCACGTCGCTGAACAGGTTGCTGCCCATGCCACTGTTCTCGTTGCGCGCCAAGGTGGAACGCAGGGGGAATCCGTAGATATTGTCGATCTCGCGCGGCACAAACTCGACGCGTTGCACCTGCTCGGCATATTCCAGCGAATGGGGTTTGTGCAACGAGGCGACAAGCACCTGCTGTGAGCCGTATTCAAAGGTGAACGGCTGCGAGGGCTGTCCGCGCTCGGCCCACTCGACGTGGGTGTTGGTGGTGCCGAAATCCACGGCAAAGATGAGTTCCTTGGCACTGGGGGTGTAGGGTTTCCATTGCGGGATAATCACACCGCCCGAGCGTCCCAAGTGATTCTGCACGCTCACCTCCATGTAGTCGAACGAGCCGTCCACGTCATAGTAGGCGGTGCTGTAACCCGAGTGGGAACGGATGGCGTCGCGCACGTTCAGTCCGTCGGTCTTGATGCCGTTCTTGTAGAAGCGCAGCGTTGCGCCGCCGCTCTCGATCATGGTGAACAGCTCGACGGTGTAGTCATCGTTGGCGTCGGTCTTGACGAACGGGAATATCGAGGTGGACAGTGTGGCGCCAATAATGCGGCCCGTGCCGCGGCGCTCATCAAAGGTCCACGTGTGGTCGTTGATGGGGAAATACTTGCGCGAGAGCTCGATATAGCGGTTTTCGCCCTTCTTGACGCGGATGCGCAGGGTGACCATCACACTGCCGTCGGCAAACTCCTCGATGTCCATCACATGGCGCCCGGCAATGGTGCCCTTGAGGTAATCCGTATCAAAATAGGTGAACAGCAGCGGTTTCAAGGGCAGCAGGTAGCCGCATGTGGGATTAGGCGTGCGCGGCTTGAGGTTGCCGTCAAAGAAATGGTCGGTGTCGATGACGCAGCCGCTGTCCAGACGCACGAGCGTGTCGGTCAGGAAGTCGTCGGTCGTGACAAACGGGTATTGGATTGACGTGTCGGGCAATTTGCGGTCGTTCAAGGGAATACCACCGCCATACACCTGTGTGGCGCTGTCCCACTCCTTGTCGATGTAGCGGAAGTGTTCCACACTGCCGTTGAAGCCGTTGACCAGTACCAGCGGCAGCTCGTTCTTGCCTTGCGGCATGGTGGGGGTGATGACGAAGTCGCTGTCACTGGCGGCTGTGCGGATGTCGAGCACGCGCTTGTGGTAGAAGCGGGCTCCCAGCACGCTCACGTCGATACCGCCGCCAAAGGGATCATAGTTGTGCTCCAACTGCTCCAGCACCGTGCTGGCGCGGCCCTCGTCCAGCGCATCCAGGTTGGGGATGACCGTGGCGATGCGGCGATACAGTTCGGGACGGTTGGCGCGCAGGGGCTCCAGGTTCTTCTGCATGTAGGCATATACCTCGCCACAGTGCAGGCGCAGGGTGGGGTAAGCGTTCATCAGCAGGTACATGTAGAAGACGAAGTCCTCGTCACGCACCCACAGGTGACGTACCTCGCTAAAGAGGCTCACACCCTGTTCTACCTTGATGGCGTCGATGGTGCCCAGGGCAGGTGCCCCCATGACCACCGAGGCGGGTGACGTGCCGCCCAATACCTGGCGGTCCCACATCAGGATGTACCAGTCCTTGAGCAGATCGAAATTATAGACCTTGTCGCTGCGCAGGAACAGGTCGAGCGTTTCGCCATAGAGGCGGTGCTGCGGGTTGGCCTTGAGCTGCTCGAGGCACTCCTCGCGGTTCCAGCGGATGATGCGCAGGTAGTCCTTGTGGTTCTCGTAGTCAAAGAACAGCTGTGCCACGTCCAGGGCGTTGGACACCAGGCGCTCGTTCATGCGGGCACCGCGCAGGCGCTCGTTGGCCAGCTGCTTGAAGGCGTTCTTCACCAGGTCGAGCTGGGCCAGCGGGCTGGGGATGGCGGTGCGCGGGTTCTCGCTCAGTCCGCCGTCAGGATCCTTGATGCGCGCGATGTCGTCGTCGCTGTACGGGGCATGCCCGATCCAGTCCTCTTCGCCGCTCTTGCTCGTATTGTTGCTATAGGATAGTATCTCGCTCATTTCACGTTTCTAGTTTACCTTAGCCTCATCGGTCTCACGCGAAGGCGCAAAGGCGCTAAGTTTATTATTATTTGTCGGTTCAATGTAGTTATTGACGACACGTTTGATGCCATTTTTAAGTATATGTTCATTAAAATTGACAAGAAAACCAAGTCGTTTGTCAGCCAGTTTTAAATAAGTTAATAACTGTTTATAGTGGACGGGATGCAATTCTTCAACAGATTTCAGTTCAAGGACAATACTCTCCTCTACAAGGATATCGATAACAAAATCCATCCCTAATTCTTTACCTTTATATGTTGCACGAACGGGGACTTGCCGTCGAGCATGAATGCCTCGTGAGGCTAGTTCAAACATCAGCGCCTCCTCATAGACAGACTCTAATAGGCCTGGACCTAAATGTTGATAGACCTCAAAAATGCTATCTAAAATAGGTTTCGTCCCATCATTTCCCCATATTTTTTGTTCTGCCATGATTGATGATATTTATTAATTCTTAGCGCCTTTGCGTCTTAGCGTGGGGAACTCCGAAGAGTCGTTAATTGATGTTCTCGTAGCGTTCAGTGAATATCTTGTGTGCGGCCTTGTTGAACAGGTCCAGCAGCTTGAATTCCACAGTGTGCTCGCTGTAGCTGGGGTTGTCCTTGCTCAGTTTGTTCATCTCGGCCTTGAACACGTTGTTGTCCACGTTTTTGTGGCCGAACAGGGCCTTGCGAACGCTTACGCCTTCGATGGCATGCGACATGTCGATTTCGCCGGGCTTGAAGAAGGCCACGCTGCGCATGTTGTCGTTCATCTCGGTGAGCCACTGGGCATAGGCCAGCATGAACTGGTCCACCAGTGTGCGGTAGAACTGCGATGCCAGGAAATCGCTCTTGATTTTGGGGGTATCTTCAGTAAAACCTTGTCCGATGATGTCCTTGAAGCCTGTGGTCAGGAACAGGAACAGCAGGTGGAACTTGCTCATGGGTTCGTAGATGAGCTGGCGGGTGCGACGTCCCAGTGACAGGAAATTGACGCTCAGTTCGTCCTTGGCCAAGGCATACTCGTAGGCTGTCGTGGGCAACGGGTAGCCGTCCATGTCGGTCAGTTTGTTCTCGGGAACTCCTGCAAAGTCGAGAGGTGCCAAAGCACCGATTAACTCGATGAAATGGGCATTGTTGCGCTGTCCGTGCTCGCCCGGGTCATACAGGTAGGGCTTGCTCCTTACCTGGTCGCCCAGATAGTAGATGCTGTTCACGTTGCTGTCGTTGGCGCCGGTGAGCGTGTTCTTGTAGTAGTAGAGCGCGCTTTGGGTCTTGACGATGAAGTCGCTGGTGGCGATGCGCTGGTCCTGCTTGTTGCCCTCGAGGGTGAAGTAGGGGAGCACCGTCAGTCCGCCAATGGGGGCGCGGCTCAGGGCGTCACGGTTCTCGATGCCCTCCAGACTGGCTGCCTGGCGGATGTTCTTGACCATGATGGGGAAGCCCGAAGCTCCCGTGCCTCCGAAGATGGAACTGATGAAGAAGATACGGTCGCCCTGACGGAAGATGTTGCTGAAGGCCTTGAACTCGTTGCTGTCCTTGATCTCGTTCAGCGCTACGCTGCCGATGTTGGGACTGCCCACAAAGCCGATGTTCATCTTGTTCTCCAACTGGTAGTTGGCAAACAGGAGCGACGTCAGCGCCTGGTTGGCCTCGTTCATCGTGTCATAGCCGATGAACTCGCGGAACTTGCTGTTCTCGACGGCACCCAGGTTGAAGATGAACGTGTCGTTCAAGGTCACGCTGGTGTTGCTCATGATTTCGCGCAGGGTGACAATGCGGTTGGCAAAAAATCCGTCGGCGTTGGGCTCGTTGCCGTAGAGCTTGCGGCGGATGTCGCGGTAGTCGTTGAGCATCGCCTCGGTGCGCTTCAGGTCCTCGTTGGCCTTGTGCGGGTCGATGATGACGGGCACAATTTCCAGGTCCTTCACCGGCTTGCCGTTCTCGTCAAGGGGACGCACGCCGGCTGCCGACAGCATCAGCAGCGACTTGAGTACCCTGGACCCGGTACCTCCGATAGCAAAAAGGAATAGTCTCATTTATTGTAGTTTCTAGTTTCTAGTCCTTAGTTTCTAGTTATTTATAACTTTGCGGCTTCGCGACTTAGCGTGGGGCTAATGCGATGATGCCGATTGTGTTTGTTGCGTTATTGCGGCAGCGGCGTGTGACGGCAGTTGCTGCTCCACCAGCGCATCGAGTAGGATGCCACGATGTAGAGCAGAGCGGCAAAAATCACCGTCTGCATCTCGAACTGGATGGACTCGCCGACGTACAGTAATCCGTTGTTGGCAAACACCGTGTCGTTGTAGATGTAGCAAATCACGGGAGCCAGCACAGCCACTACTCCGAGCACGGCCAGCCAGTGATACCAGCGGTCGAACTTCACCGAGTTGATGGCAAAATAGTAGATGGCGGCGCCACCCCATGCCACGAGGATGGTGATGGCGGCAATTACGGGATACATGTTCAGGTTGTACATCTTGTCGTTGTACCCCTGGTTGAAAAACATCTGCTCCCAGATGTTGAAACCGTCACTGCAGCTGAGGATGAAGAACAGCACAGTAATCACGATTCCGGCAATCAGATACCCTAAATGTTTCATTATTTTCAGTCTTTAGTTGTCAGTTTACAGTTGTTAGACGTTGTGAGTTACCGCTGAAGTTGCACGGTGACGTCAAAATAGCTGCTGCCACCCTTCATCGCGTCAAACATGCCGCGCATGAGGTGCTCCAGGCCCAGCGTGGTTGCGGCAAATGAACCGCCGGTGCTCGTGTCGCTCTCGCTCGACGACTGGTGTACCCACGCGGGCAGCTCGTTGCGCAACGCGATGTGTATCTCGTCGCGAGGGCTCTTGAGGTCGCCCAGGAGCGTCAGCACGTGGGTCATGCCTTCGAGGTATTCCTTGTTGTTGGCGGTGAGCATGCCGGGGACGATGGGTTGCACGGTCAGTTTGTAACCGTCAATACTCTGCACCTCGTAGTTGTCGGGATTGGTCAGCATGGCGTCGCTCTGCATCAGCCCGCTCAAGTCGGCAGCCAGCGAGAAGCACAGTTTGCCTGTCTGGCGGTCGCCGTCGCACTTGGCCAGCACGATGCCGTCGCCGTGCTTGACACGGAAACGGCCCGCATTGTCCTTCCACTCGGGAAGCACGCGGCAGGGCAGGTCGGCAGTCGCCTGGTTGAAACGGTAGCTGTTGCGCAGTCCGGCAGGATCCAGCACACCGCTGTAACGCTTGTCCTGGGCCAGCTGATCCATCACGTCGCTATCGGCGATGATGACCAGGTAGAACGGGCGCTTGCCACTGTACTCAAAGGGTACGCCGTTGTAAGGATAGTACTTGCCGCTGTAGTCGCCCATGAACTGCTGCACTACCACGCTCTTGCCCTTGTAGCGGGCAAACACGCGTGTGGCGAGGCTGTTTTCCTCGTTGAAAATCTTGTCCAGGCTCACACCGTGGGTGTCCTTGGGCGAGTAGATGAGGTCGCTGACCAGCACGCTCACGTTGCCGGGACGCTGAGCTTCCAGGATCTTGTTGAAAATCAGCTGGAAGTCGGTATAGCTGGCATCACCAATGCCTGCCGTGCTCTGGTAGATGTCGCGGTCCTTGAGGAACTCGTCTACCGTGTGCTGGTAGGGGTAGATGCCGTCATTAACGATGTTGATATCGACCTTGCTGCCGGCGGGGAAATGGTTGATCAGGTCGTTCACGGCCTTTTTCAACTGACCGCCTCCCCCGCGCTGGTCATAGGGGACCATCGAGCCGCTGCGCTCAAAATACACCGTCAGCGACAGGTTGTCCACACCGCCATAGGGGCGCGTGTCCCAATGCATTGGGGGACGCAGCTGTGACCCGATCTCATCGATGAATTCGGCCAGTTTTTTATGATCCACCTTGCCCTCAGGGGTCAGCAGGTCGCCATATTTGCCAGGATTCTCGGTAATGAGGGTGCACAGCGAGTCGTAGGAGGTGCGCGTGGTGTCACCACTCACAAGGAATCCACGCACGGTCTTGTCCAGCCGTCCGTGTCCACCACAAGCCATCAAGGCCACCATCATCAGGCAGCCCATCAGCAGCAACGGTAATCGCTTCATATTTAACATTCTATTGTTTTCTCTTGTCTTTATCAGTAATTATAGTGTCCTGTAAAATATGCAAATTTAGTGCCGTTTTCCCCATTAGTGGAGAAATTCCGTGTTAAAAAGTGTTAGTCTCTAGTTCTTCTCGTGCGTAGCACGACCTTGGGCCGCACTGATCAGCATCTTGAAGTAGGCGACCGCCTCGTCCAGCGGCATGAACCGTGATGCCTCGTCGCTGCCCTTGACGTGTTGGCGAACGGCCTCCTCGGGGTGGAACTGCACACCCAAGGCAAATGTCTTGTCGGTGCGCTCAATCGCCTCGATGATGTCCACACCGTCGGTCGGTGTCACACCTGTAACCCGCAGTGGCGTGTTCTCGGCGCATCCCACTACCTGATGGTGCCATGAGGGCACGTCATGGATCGTATCCTGCAGCGCGATTGAGTACAACAGCGAGTTGCGGTCCTTAACGATGACATCATGGGGCGTGTAGTGGCGTTTGCCCTCGGCATCACGCTGCTCGCGGTGGAGGTAGTGGTAATTTATGCCCATTTCATCGTAGAAATTGCCTAAATCCTGTATCAGCGGCGCTCCCGAAACGACCCCGAGCATCTGCATGCCGCGGCACAGGCCCAGCACGGGAATGTCATGGTCCAGGCAATAGGCCATCGTCAGGTATTCCGACACGTCGCGCGTCGCATTGGCAGGACTGTCATCAGCAAGCATGTGCCACGGCTGCGGCTCGGCAAACAGCGTCGGGCTGATGTCGCCGCCGCCCAAGAAAACCACCGCCTGCATCCCTCGCATCAGCGAATCGGTATTGGTGCCCTGATAGGTGTCACGTTTCACGATATCGGCATATTTCTGAAGTAGAACGCCCATTTCATCGACATATTTGCCACACAGGGCGATGCTGTCGTATTCAAACCCCGCAGGGCGCATTTGGGGAAGAATCACGGCTTCGCCACCAGCAGCCTCGATGGACATGATAACGCGTTCAAAGGCCGCCTCGTTAGGCTGCCACGCCATTCCCACTCGCACCCGTGTTGAGTCGCCAGCCGTTACGACAAATGCAGTAACCCATACCAGCAAGGCAAGCATCCTGTATTTCAACATCTTATGTTCCATGTCACTCCTAACTTCTAACTCCTAACTTCTAACTCCTAACTCCTAATTCCTAACTCTCAACATCTTCAGTACCTGTTCGACGGGGAGGGCATCCACATGGTGGCCTCCTCTTCCCGTCATTTCACTGGCCATGAACAGGGAGTTCCACAGCGCTTCGGCGGTGGCTTCGATGGTGGCTGCGAAGATGGGCGACATCTCGCTGTTGGCCAGTACGGTAGAGCTGATTTTCTTGGCCTTGTCGCTGATGAGGTTTCCGGGAGCCACCGACATGGCGATGACATAGTCGCCGCTGCCGTTAGAGGCAATTCCGCCCGTCTTGGCCATGCCCATCATGGCGCGTTTGGCGACGCGCTCCAGGTTGCGGCTGTCGAGCGGTGCATCGGTGATGACTACCATCATGCACGAGCCGTCCACATTTTCGGTCTTGCGCACGTGGTCGATGAAATCGTGCTTGTGGAGGCGTTGTCCCACCTGCACGCCGTCTATCTCGAGGATGCCGCCATAGTTGGTCTGGACCAGCACGCCCACGGTGTAACCGCCCAGCGATTCGGGCAACACACGCGACGAGGTGCCGATACCGCCCTTGAATCCGAAGCAGATCGTGCCCGTTCCTGCTCCCACGCAGCCCTGCTCCACAGGACCGCCGTGCGAGTTATTGATGGCATCGATGACCATCTGCGGAGTGATGTGCATGCCGCGGATGTCGTTCAGCCTGCCGTCGTTGGTCTCGCCCACAACAGCGTTGACCGAGCCCACACCCTCGTTGCCAGGCTGCATGAGCGTGTAGCGAGTGACACCCTCGATGCCCGCCGCCACGCTTAACGTGTTGGTCAGGATGACGGGCGTCTCGATGTTGCCGAGTTCACGCACCTGCGTCACACCCGCCAGTTTGCCGAAACCGTTGCCCACATAGATAGCCGCCGGCACCTTGTTGCGGAAGATGTTGCCCTGGTGCGGCACGATGGCCGTCACGCCCGTGCGCACGCTGTCATCCTCGATCAGGGTCACATGACCCACCGTCACGCCAGGCACATCGGTGATCGCATTATATGGTCCTGTCTGAAAAATCCCCGTCGGGAATCCCCACTCCCGCAGTGTCTTGTGCTGCTGTGCCAGGAGAGTTGCCACCCCAAGCACCATTGCCACTGCAATCAATACATATCGTTTCATACTTCTTGTCATTTCTTTGTTTGACAAAGATACAACAAACGCCACACATGACCCAAAACTAAGCCGTTTTTTGCCAGTATTAGTGATATTGGGGCTTGCAGCCCTCCATGAAGCAAAAAAGGCACTGGGACCCGATGATTCCAGTGCCTTGCTTGATGAGATAAGACAGTGCCTACTTCATGAACTTTTGAGCGCTCTTGCCATTCACCACGACGTAAACGCCGCGATTCAGGCTGGATGTGGAAATGATGGCATTGCCGTTGGCATCGGCACATGCGCTGGCGACCATACGGCCGTTCATGTCATAAATCTTCACCTCACTGCCGGCCTTGTTGCCCGTGGCAGTTACTGCATCGGCACCGATGGTGATTTGGGCCTTGCCGGCGGCAAACTCGTTGACACCTGTTGAACCAGGAGTCTTGAACTCAACGCCTGCCAAGGGTCCCCATTCGTCGTTGGCATTCTTGGCGATAGAGAAAGCCATGTACCATGTATTGGGCTTAGCCGACCATTGGGCTTGGTCAATGCCATACTGGTCCCAATAAGGATCCCATGGATTATCCTGTTTCAGGTAGTTGATGAGGTTCTCCTCGCCCCACTCCTCGCTCTCGTAGGCCTCCAACTCAATGATGATGTCGCGGTGCAGGCTCACGTTCTCGTTGGGGATATAGGTTACCCACTGATAAAAGCCGTTTTCGGCGTCACCGCCAAATTCACCAATCTCGATGGTCATCTCGGCCACACCTTGACCGCCCATTTGCTGGGTGGTCACCGGAATGATGATCATTTCGGCATCAACATTGTTGATGTCCCAGCATTGCACGTAAATTTCATAGTCCGTTCCCGGATTCTGATTTGTCCAGGTGTGCTGGTAGCTCTCGGTTTTGGTAATACCCCAACCTCTAACCATGTCGCCCATCGTTTGGAAACCCATCCATGGGCCAAACATGGCAAACTGCTGCTCGGCCGTACCGGCCTCGAACAGGCAGATTGAGTAGCCGGCCGCATCGGCATTGGGCGTGAACGTGATCGTGATAAAGTCGGTACCCACTTCATCGACCGTGTAGTCCACCGAGGGATTGCCCACCAACTGGGCGTTCAAGCACAGGCCCGTCGCAAGCACCATGCACGTCAAAAGAAATCTTTTCATCATAATAGTTATGTTTTATAGTAGGGCCAGAATTGCACTTGTGTCCATTGGGACGGCCCTGTTTCCCACATGAACCCTTCATAACAGTTTCACGACGCAAATATATATAAACAGATGAAAACTACAAATAAAGATCACACAAAAATTCAGTTTTAAACGAGATATCTTGAATAAATGACAGATGATGCCTGATTGACAGCGCTTTCTAGGGAGCCAATGAGGCGTTAAAAGGCGCGGAAAGGCGAAAAAGGGGGAGCGTATGCACCCTCGGAATTTCACACCTTTTCAATGCTTATTCAAGTGAATTACTCATAAATGACCTTTTTGTTGTTTAAACGACTGTAAATCAATCTATTTGTTTTTGTGGAATGACCTTCGAATGTTAGCATTTTTTGGCGTTAATTCAATTATCCTTTGTAACTTTGCATGCGAGAGTTAACCCGTTTTTATCAACCTGAAAAAATGACTGATATGAAACGATCATGGATACTAGGTACATTGGCTGCCGTGGTGGTACTGACCTGCCTATTGGCTTTAGGACATCATAACAACGATCTCAATGCTGGAGAGTCTTCAGTGAAAGAGGAGATCATCACCACTGCATCACAACAAGACAAGCAGCCCGATAACGACACCTTGGCCATATCCCAAGACGAGTTGCTTGATAACAACAACGATTTTGCCTGCAATCTGTTCCGCACCATCAATAAAAACCGAGAATTAAGCGATGGCAGTATAGTTGTGTCACCCATCAGTGTGAGCTACGTGCTGGGAATGCTCAACGAGGGCGCTAGCGGCAAGACACGCCAGCAGATCACCGCCGTACTTGGACTGAGCGGTTCGACACAGCAGATTAACGAGTACTTTAAGACGATGATTAACAAGGTATCGCGTGCTGATTCGAACATTACAGTACAGCTTGCCAACTGCATCGACGTGAATTCGGCAAAGGGCATCAGTCTCATCCCGCAATACAAGGCCGACATGCAGCAGTACTATGATGCCCAAATCGATGCATTGGATTTCACCCAAAGAAGCAGCCTCGACAAAATCAACAACTGGTGCAACAAACACACCGGTGGCATGATACCCACTGCCGTTGACCGACTTGACCCCGACGCTGTATTGTACCTGTTAAACGCTATCTACTTCAAGGCCAAATGGACCGAGAAATTCAACCCCGAGGATACCCGCATCATGAACTTCACGACGCAGAACGGCACTGTCGTCAAGCACAATATGATGCATCGCCAGACGCGTACCCTCTATGGCAAAAACAAGATATGCCAGATGCTGTACCTGCCCTACGGCAATAAAGATTTCGGCATGTATGTCCTGTTGCCCGTTAAGGGGAAAACCACTGCTGACATCATTCAAGGGCTCTCGGCCCGGGAACTCGAGCAGCAGCTGAACGGGATGAAAGATGAAAATGTGGATATCCTGATGCCACGGTTCTACACAAGCAGCGAGACCACGCTTAATCATGTACTCTCAGCCATGGGTATGCCGCTGGTCTTCACTTCACGGGCCGAGTTGCCCAATATGGCCCAAGGCGAAAAAGACCTCTATGTGTCTTTAATTGATCAGAAAACGATAATTGAGGTCAACGAGAAGGGCACCGAGGGCACCGCCCGCACCCTCATGAGAGTGCTTAAAGACGGTGATGAGCCCCCTAAAATCGAGAACTTCCATGCCACACATCCTTTTGTGTATCTCATCATCGAGAAACGCTCAGGAGCCATTTTCTTCATGGGCACCTACTGTGGTGAAGACTGCGTCCAACCAGCGAAATCGGATGGAATCGTAGTTGTGCCGCATACGCTAAAGGAAGAAATCAAAATCTATAGTAGCGCTGAGCAGATGCCCCAATTTCCCGGTGGTGAGGCTGCGCTGATGAAGTATATTCAGTCTCACATCCAATACCCGCCTACTGCAGCCAAGAACCATGTCCAGGGACGGGTCATTGTGCAGTTCGTTGTGTGGAAGGACGGCAGCGTCAGTGAGGTGAATGTTGTCCGCTCGGTGGATAACGACCTTGACAGGGAGGCTGTCCGCGTTTGCAAGACACTGCCAAAGTTTACTCCTGGCCGCCATAATGGAAAAGCGGTCGACGTGTGGTACACTGTGCCAGTGACATTTAAGTTACCTTAAAAAGGTAATAAAGGATGGAACAATTAAACCGATGGTAAACACATCAAAGAAATCGTTTTGATAATAGGTGCCGTTTGATTTCAGGACCTAAAATAATAACGCATAAAAGGAGTCAAGTTTGCGCCTTCCAAAACCTTTAAAACCTCCCGACGCCTGATTGACAGCCCTTTCCAACAAGCCAATGAGGCGTTGAACGGCACAAAAAGGGGGAGCGCGTGTACCCCTGTAATTTCATACCTTGATTAGTGTTTATTCAAGTGAATCACCTGCCGAATGACCTTTTGTTTTGTAAATACTTGTAAACAAATTGTTTAATTTTACACAATAGCCTATGGATTTTAGCATTTTATCGCATGAAATCAAAAAATCCGTTGTAACTTTGCATTCGAGAGTTAACTCGTTTTTATCAACCTAATCATTTTGAGTGATATGAAACGTTTTTGGAAATATGGCGCAATGGTTGCCTTCGTGCTGATGAGTACCCTCCTGTCTTTCGCCAAGGACAGCGCACCGACCGCAACCCAAGGTAAGATAGCTGATGGCAACAATGACTTCGCCTGCAACCTGTTACGCGCCATCTACGAGCAGCAACAGGGCGGTGGCAGCTTCATCATGTCGCCCATCAGCGTGAGCTATCTGCTGGGAATGCTCAACGCTGGCGCCGAAGGTGATACACAACGCCAGATTACCGACGTGCTTGGGCTGGATGGTTCGCCACAAAAGATCAACCAGCATTTCAAGAAGATAATGAATGAAGCCTCCAGCGTTGACTCAACGGTAACGATTAAAATCGCTAATAGCATCAACATCAACTCGGCTAGGGGCTACCGCCTTATCCCAAAGTATAAGGAGAATATGCAGAAGTTTTACGATGCCCAAATCGATGCGTTTCCCTTCACCGATGACAGGAATGTGGACATCATCAACAACTGGTGCAACACCCACACCGATGGCATGATACCCAATATTCTTGACAGTCTCGACCCTTATGCCGCAATGTATCTGCTCAACGCTGTCTTCTTCAAGGCGTCGTGGACCGACAAATTTGACCCTAATAATACCCGCAATAGGATTTTCACAAAGCAGGACGGCACTATCCTCGAGCACAAGATGATGCACGTTGCCATAAAAGCCGCTTACGGCTCTAACAACTTGTGTAAGATGCTGCGCCTGCCCTATGGCAACGGCAGCTACAGCATGTATGTGCTGCTTCCACACGAGGGCAAGACCGTCGGCGACATCATCCAGAGCCTATCGGCGCAACAACTGGAGCAGCAGCGAACGCAGGAAATGACTATTCAGAATGTGGATATCGAGATGCCCCGTTTCACAACCGAGAGCAAGACACACCTTGAGCAAGTACTCTCATCGATGGGAATGCCGCTGGCTTTCCATTATCTCGCTGCCCAATTCTCCAAAATGATCGAGGATGAAGAACTCTGGGTTTCGATGATGATGCAGAAGGCTAAAATCGAGGTCAATGAAAAGGGAACCAAGGCATCTGCCGTTACTATTGCCAAGGGGGTTACAAAATCATTTACGGGCAGCAACCGCACAAGTTACGTGGAGTTCCACGCCACGCGCCCATTTGTATATTACATCGTCGATAACAGCACCGGCACGATTTACTTCATGGGCACCTATTGCGGTGAAGAAGGCGTAAACATTCCCACCGAAGTGACATTGGATAGCATCGACAGCGATGATGCAGTTGTAGTCCTCCCGGAAGTGCTAATAAAAGGTTACAGTGGCATGAAAGGAAGCAACATATCCCTCCCAGAATTGACAATTAATCACAAAGGCTACAGCGTTGAGCAGAAGCCCCAATTCCCTGGTGGAGATGCCGCACTGATGAAATACCTCCTGTCGCACATCAACTATCCGCCCATGGCTGCCGAGTACGATATTGAGGGAAGGGTCATTGTGCAGTTCCTTGTTGACAAGACGACTGGCAAGGTCGGTGAGGTAAAGGTTGTCCGTTCAGTGGACAAATACCTTGACAAGGAGGCAATCCGCGTCGTGAAGGCCTTGCCCATTTTCACCCCGGGCCGTCACAAAGGCAAGCCCGTCGATGTGTGGTACGTGCTTCCAGTGACCTTCATGATGTAGCACAAGAGAAACGATAAAAGCCCATAGATGATCGCAGTTGCTTTAATGCAAAAGACTAACAATGGTTTCAGTATCCTTTCAGTGCCTATATTGACGCATAAAACCCGCTGATTTTCAGCGGGTTTTTGTTATTTTGTGCGCCTGATAGGACTCGAACCTACACAACCGGAGTTACCAGATCCTAAGTCTGGCGCGTCTACCAATTTCGCCACAGGCGCGGGCTGTTATGCGGGTGCAAAGGTAATATAAAGTTTTAAGTTTTGAGTTTTCAGTTTTTAGTTTTTTCTTAAAACTGCTCCTTTGTATCGCCCTAATCCTACATTATTATTGCTGCTGGATGTCGGCGAGGATCTGTTTGAGTTGTTCGTCGGCTGCTGTGAGTTTCTTGCGGCAGATGTCGAGCAGTTCCTTGCTGCGCTTGGTGTAGGCGCTCAGGTTGTCGATGCTGCACTGCGGGTCCTGCATCTTCTGCACCAGCTGTTCCAGTTCGGTAACGGCTTGGGTGTAAGTCATTTCGGTGTTTTCTTCCATTTTTTTAGTTGTTTTTTGTTAATTGATGGTGGCCTGGGCGTCGTCTGCTGCGAACTGCAGGGTGACTTGGTCTCCGGGTTGCAGGTCGGTGGCTGTGGAGATGTATCTGTCTCCCAGCTTGACCAGCGAATAGCCGCGGCGCAGGGTGCCCGCGGGCGACAGCAGGGCCGCCTTGTCGTCGAGGGCCTGCAGGCGTTGCTGTTCGCGCTGCATGGCGCGTGCTATGTTGTCGCCGATGCGCTCGATGGCGCGTTCCAGACGGGTGCGCTGGATGGCCATCAGGTTGTTGGCGACCAGTGGGATGTTGCGGGCGTGGTTGTCGAGGCGGATGCGGTTGGTGTCGATGATGCGGTGCGCTGTGGCGGGTATCATGCTGGTGTAATAGGCCAGTTGTTCCCTTGCCTGTGCCACCGTGTCGCGAACTGACGCCACGACAGCGTCCTGCAACTCGTTGAGGCGTGCCAGGGCGGTTGTACCACACTGGATGAGATGTTCGGCAGCGGCAGTGGGTGTCTTGACCCGCAGGGCGGCAACCTCGTCAAGCACGGTGGTGTCGCGCTCATGGCCGATGCCCACAATGACGGGAATGGGGAACTGCGCGACATTGGCTGCCAAGTCGTAGTTGTCAAACGAGTTGAGTTCGGACGTGGCTCCGCCGCCTCGGATGATGACCACGCAGTCAAACAGGTCGATGTGGCTGTTGATGCGGTCCAGGGCGGCCAGTACAGTGGGCACCGTCTGTGCGCCCTGCATGACGGCATTGAACAGGCAGGTGTAGAACTGCAGGCCGTAAGGGTTGCTGTTCAGCTGATTCATGAAGTCGCCGTAACCTGCCGCTCCTGCCGCCGAGATGATGGCGATGCGCTGCGGTACATCGGGGAAGGGCAGCAGTTTGTTCAGGTCATAGATGCCCTCGGACTTGAGGCGGTTGATGATCTCCAATCGCTGTCGCGCCATGTCGCCCATGGTGTAGCTGGGGTCGATGTCGTTGATGACGATCTTCAGGCCGTATTGGCGGTGAAAGTTTGCTGTCACCTTGATCAGCACTTTCATGTCGCTGGCGAGAGGTTGGCCGGTGGCCTCCTTGAACTTGTAGTACAAGTAGGGGTAATTGCTGGCCCAGATCACGGCATCGACCTTGGCGATCGTCGTGCCCCGTTCATCCTTTTCAATCAGTTCGGTGTAGCAGTGGCCGCTGCGGTTCAGGCGCAGGCCGCTGGTCTCGGCAATGACCCATTGGTTCTGCAGGATGGGTTCGCCGCTGATGACTCGCTCGATGCGCGCGTTGAAGGCGCTCAGGGTCATCCCCTGTGGCAGCTGCTCGTTATTTGATGCGGTGTTAATCACTTGACGGGCTTGATTTTCAGGCCGTTGAACCGGTAGCTGATGGACGGCTTCAAGTAGCTGGAGTAGCGCTGGTACTCCTCTTTGGCCAGGAACTGCTCCAGACCGTGAGCGGCCTCGATGATGTCGTGGCCCTCGCCCTTGAACGTCAGCTGAATGAGCGGAAAAATCATCGCATCCTGCAAGTCGGCGCGCAGGTCGTGCGGCATCTTCCTGATGAAGAAATCGTCGATGCCAGGCATCGCGAAGAGTTTATCGCTGGTAAATCGCTGCCAGTGGACGTTCCACTGGGTGAGGCGGCTGTCGGGGACGGGTGTCATCACGGTCTCGATAACGGTGATGACGGTGTCTTTGCCTGCAGTCCTCATCCGCATCTCCACGATGCGGTTTTTGCTGGTCTGCACCTTCAGGTAAGCGCTGTCCAGCTGCAGCAGGCTGCTTTCACCCTCCAGATTGTTGGCAATCGCCACCGTCTTGCCGCTGTTGTAATAGTCCACCATGTCCAAACGACCCGTGCGGGTGAGCAAGGGAAAGATGTTCCCTGGCTCACTCGCAAAAAAGTCGCTGATGGTGCGTGCCATGCCTGTCAATGGCAGCAATGCCAATGACAAGCACAGGATGCTCAAGAGGTGTTTCATTTAGTTGGCGCCTCCGTACTGCTTTTTAACCTCGGGCAGCCACTTGATGATGTCGTTGATGCGCGTGGCGTGGCTCGGGTGCGAGCTCATGAATTCGGGCGGCTCCTGACTCGAGGTGGCCGACATCTTCTGCCAGAAGGTAACTGCCACATCAGGATTGTAACCGGCAATGGTCATCAGCACCAGACCCATCTTGTCGGCCTCGCTCTCATGCTTGCGCGAGAAGGGCTGCATCACGCCATACTGTGCACCCAGGCCATAGACCTGCTGTGCAATCTGCTGTGTGGCAGCGCTCTTGCCGCTGGTGAGGATGCCGATGGCATTGGCGCCATATTGGGCCAGCACCTGTTGGCTCATGCGCTCGTTGCTATGCTTTGCCACGGCGTGAGCGACCTCATGACCAATGACAACCGCCAATTCGTCGTCGCTGCCCACGAGGTTCATGATGCCTTCATAGACCACAATCTTGCCGCCAGGCATACACCAGGCGTTGACGTCGTCACTCTTGACCAGATTGAACTCCCAAGCGAAATTCTGGAGCTCGCTCTCGAGTCCGGCATAACGGAGATAGGCCTCGGTAGCAGCAGCGATGCGCTGGCCCACGCGGGTCACCTGGGCGCTCTGGGTCTTGTTGCCCGAGATGGGGGCCGTCTGCATGAAGGCGGCATACTGCTGGAGACTTGCTGCCAGCACCTCCTGGTCACTGACAAGATTCAACTGTTTGCGGCCGGTAATGGGTACAGAACCGCAGCTGGTGAGCAACATGGCTGCTACAGCCAGCATAGCGATAATCTTTTTCATAGAACACATAAACTTATATTAATAATATCGTTGATTTAATGAGTTTGCACAACTTCGGTGGGAGGCAGCTCCTGGTTGCGGCGGTCGATGGCGTCGATCACGCGAGTGGCGAGGTGCTTGAAGGCCACGCCGCTCACGTCGTTCATGCGCACGACGGGCATGCCGTCATCGCTGCCCTTGCAGATGCCTGCCACCAGGGGAATCTGTCCCAGCAGTTCCACACCTAGCGTCTCGGCGAGCTGCTTGCCGCCGTCATGCCCGAAGATGTAGTATTTCTCGTCGGGATGGCTGGCGGGAGTGAACCATGACATGTTCTCGACGATGCCCAGCACAGGCACATTCACGTGCTCGCCCATGAACATGGAGATGCCCTTGCGGGCGTCGGCCAGTGCCACCTGTTGCGGGGTGGTGACCACGATGGCGCCCGTGATGGCAAGTGTCTGTACCAGCGTCAGGTGGATGTCGCTGGTGCCGGGGGGCAGGTCGATAACAAAGTAGTCCAGCTCGCCCCAGTCGGCCTCGTTGATGAGTTGGCGCAGGGCATTGCTAGCCATGGCACCGCGCCACAATATTGCTTTCTCCTTATCGACCAGGAAACCCAGCGACAGCATCTTCACGCCGTATTTCTCCAGAGGGATAATCAGGTTCTTGCCGTCGACCTCGTGCATGTAGAGCTGCTCGTCCTCGGCACCGAACATCTTGGGCATCGAAGGGCCGAAAATGTCGGCGTCCAGCAAGCCCACGCGATAGCCTTGCAGGGCGAGTGCCACGGCCAGGTTGCAGGCGATGGTCGATTTGCCCACGCCGCCCTTGCCGGAGCTCACGGCGATGATGTTCTTCACGCCGGGTAGCGGTTTCTCGATTTTGCGTACAGGGTTGTCCTGGGCGGTCTTTACGCCGATGTTGCCCTTGATGTCCACTTCGCTGCCCACATGGGCGAGGATGGCGGCCTCAGCGGCCTTGACCACGCTCTTGATGAACGGGTCGGTCGGCTTTTCAAATGTCAGCGAGAAGCTCACGCGGTTGCCGTCGATGCGAATGTCGTCATTCACCATGCCCATGTCCACGATGTCTTTTCCCGTGCCGGGGTAACGCACGGTGCGCAGGGCGTCCAGTATCAGATTAGGATAAATAGTCATATTTAGTTTCTATTTTTTAGTTGTTAGTTGTTGTTTTTTTCTTCTTGCATGAGTTGCGGCATCTGGATGTAGCCGCGGTTGTAGCTGCGGTAGGTGTCGGGTTCGATCTCGATGTCGGGCTCGACGAGTTCCACGCCATGGGGCAGGGCAAAGCGGATGTACTTGATGGTCAGGCCTCGCTGCAGCCACTGCATCTCGTAGTGCGTCTTGATGTCCAGTATGTCGTCGGCCAGGCCGCTGGCATACAGGTCGTCGGTATCGGCCTCGACAGGCAGGTGGTTTTCCTCGACCAGGGCGTGGGTGTAGGTGTACAGGAACGGACTGTCGGTCTTGAGGTGTACCAGGCCGCCGTCGCACAGGATGTTGCGGTAATTGTCCAGGAAACGGGTAGAAGTCAACCGTTTGTTCACCTTCTTCATCTGCGGGTCGGGGAACGTGATCCAAATTTCGGATACCTCGTTAGGGGCGAACATGCAGTCAATCAGTTCGATGCTCGTGCGCAGGAAGGCCACGTTGGGCAGCCCGAGTTCGGTAGCCAGCTTGGCACCGGTCCACATGCGTGCGCCCTTGATGTCCACGCCGATGTAGTTCTTGCCGGGGAAACGCTGTGCCAGTCCCACGGCATACTCGCCCTTGCCGCAACCCAGTTCCAGCACGATGGGGTTGCCGTTCTTGAAATACAGCTCATTCCACTTGCCGCGCATGGGGCAGCCGCCCTCTTGTTTCACGACCGCAAAGGGGAATTGGAACACACACTGCATGCGCTCCATGTCGGCAAATTTCTTGAGTTTGTTCTTTCCCATCTTGTGATTTGGTTTTTATTTGATGGCAATCTTGTAACTCTTGCCGTTGAGCACGACAACATAGAATCCTGCCTCCAACTCATGGCGGTTCATGCCCGCGGTGAGCTGGATCGGGCGGGTGGTGCCATTGATGGCGCTCACCTGGGCACTGCCCTCGTGACGGCTATCGATGCACAGTGTGCGGCCCTCGACCCAAACGCGGTCAGCCTTGGCGCTCAAGTCCTCGATGCCGGTGCTGTTTTTCACCTGAGCAACGCAGTCGGCGGCATGCCATGCGGTTTCAGTGTCATCGGCAAGCACGATGTTGCTCAGCAGAATTTGGCTTTCAATGGCCAGGGCATTGTCGGCCCGCACGGTGATGTAAAGTACCGCATGGTCATCGACGAAATCCATGCAGCGTGCCGAGTAGAATACCGAGCGCGAGGTGAATTCGTCCATCTCGTTGGTTTCGCCCGTATGGTTGCTGTCAGATGCGCTGTTTACCAGCGACAGGCCGGCAGGCAGCGTGATGTCGCACTGCAGGGCGCTGTAACTCGAGGCATTGTCCAGGGTGATTGCCAGCGTGCGCTCCTCGCCCGGGCGCATGGCGATATCGTCCAAGTGGAGTTGGTCGTTGACGTTGACGTAGGCGGGCGCATAGGCGCTGCCGGTCTGGATAATCTTGATGATGACGTTGATGTCGGCGATGTTGATCTCGCCGTCGCCGTTCACATCGGCGCGCGTCATGGTGCCCTCATCGTACTCGGCGCCTTGGATAATTCTCACGATCATGTTGACGTCAGCGATATTGACCTCGCCGTCGAGGTTCACGTCGCCCATGAGCCATCCTGCATCAAACATGAACTCCCTCCATTGTTCGGCTTCCTTATATCGGTCTAACGCGCCGGAGGGTACCGTCAGGGGTACCTTGGACTGATTTACGCCCTGCCACACGTTCTCGCCCAGTGCGGGAACCTCGGTAGCATTGCTGGTGATGGCTGTCATGCCCGTCATGCCGGCCATGGAACGTGTGCCCAGCCATGTGATGGTGGCGGGCAGTTCGACAACCGACATGCGGTCGGTGTTGTACAGGACATAGTCACCCACGGTGCTGACACCCGTGAGGTTGAGTGCCGTCAGCCCTGTGCCTGCAAACATGTAGTCGTTGAGTTGGGCGATACGTCCGCCCAGGGTGACTTCATTCAGGGCGTCGTCATACAGGAAAGCGCCCTGACCCAACGTCTTGACGCTCGACGGCAGCTTGGCTTGGGTGACGGGAGTCTTTACCACGGCCCAGTCGCCCAGTTCGTTCAGGCTTGTGCTGCTTGTCAGGTCCAGCTGCTTGATGCCGGTTCCTGCCAACGAGCGCTCACCGACAGTCTGCAGTGCGTTGCCCAGCTTCACGGTCGTCAGTGCGGGGCAGTCCATCAGTGCTGTGGCATCGATGTGCTGCAGGCGGCTGGGTGATGACACCTGGATGGTGGTGAGTGACGTGCAGCGCATGAAGGCGCCACGTCCCACTTTCACCACGTTGGCAGGCAGAGTGACGGTCTGCAATGCCGTGCAGGAGGCAAAGGCATAGTCGCCTATGCTGTCGAGCGTGGCCGGGAAGGTCACGTTGGTCAGCCGGTTACAATCGGCGAAGGCCCCCTTGCCAATCATCTTGAGCGATGACGGCAGTTTCACAGTGGTAATTGCCATGCCGCCAAAGGCTCCAGCGGGCAACTCCCCATCGCTGAAGTTCTGCTGCCAGTAATGGAGCTGGGCAGTGCGGCAAGCCAGCACCGTCACGTTCGTCAGGTTGACGTTGGAGAGGTTGTGCAGCTGGTCGGCGATAAAGTAGAAGTCCTCGGCATTCATGGTTCCTGTGACCGTCAATGAGGTTACATTCAGGTCGTTGATCCGTTCTGAAAGCGAGCCTGCCACGTTGTTCACGTCCAGCGCGTGGACCTGAAGGGCCAACAAGGCGATTATTGTGATGATGATTCTTTTGCTCATGTTTCCAATACAATGATAGCTTTAAACGCGCAAATATAAGCCATTTTCTTGAATCCGTCAATCTTTTAACAAATTTTCCTGGATATGCGGCCCTCTTACGGCTTTCGCCCTATCTGCAAAAAAAGCGTTGGTGCCTCGCGGCAACAACGCTTAACCAATGCTTATGGAAAAATCTACTTTTCTCTATTTCTTGTTTTGTGTATAGGAAAACTTATGATCTTGTTATTTCATTACCTTGGCGGTAGTCGAGGAGCCGTCGGTGTAGGTGGTCACCACGATGTTCACACCGTCGAACGGGGTATCGCTCTCCTGTCCGGCCACATTGATGTAGCGTACACTGGCAACCGTCTTGTCGCCCGTGATCTGGTTGATGCCCGAGCCATTGTTAACCATGGCCGTTGCGTCGCTGGCGAGGACGATGGCATGCTGCGGGGTAATGAGCATCACGTTGGCCAGGGTCAGTTCGGTGAGATGACCGTCGAAGGTGTCATCGGCAGCAAGTTTCAGGCGCAGCACGTTGCCCTCGTTACCGGCATAGCGGTTCATGGACATCGAGACGTTGATGAGCGTGTACACGTTGGTCTCAACCTCATGCTGGATGCTGTAGCTGCTGTGCTCCATACCGCGGTCAATGCCCTCGACGCCGACGAGTCTCACGCCCTGCGGCAGAATCAGCTCGCACTGCATGGCCACATAGGTGTCCTCGTTGTTGTTCAAGGCAACATCCACTGTGCGGGTATCGCCCGCGTGCAGCGTCACGTCTTGCATCGACAGGTAGTCGTCGGTAGTCGGGAACTGGCTGGCGATGAGTGCGCTGATGCGGTGCAGCGACTTGCTGGCACTGCCGCTCAGCAGCATGTCGATCAGGGCGGTTACGTCGGCAATGTTGATGCTGCCGTCCTGGTTGACGTCAGAGTTCTTGAGATTTACGCTGTGGCTGCTGTCCAGCAGATAGTCGATGAGCGAGGTGACATCGGCGATATTGACAGTGCCGTCATCGTTCACATCACCCAACATGAAGTTGCCACCGTCCTGGAAAAAGAAGTTCATCCACTGGTCGGCTGCCTTGTACAGCTCGATGCTCTCGCTGTCGGGGGCAATCAGGGGTACGCTGGGCTGGTTCACGCCTGCCCATACATTTTCACCCAGTTCGGGAACGGTGGTGGCGTCGGTCTTGAGCACCTTCATGCCCGTCATGCCGGCCATGGCATAGTCGCCAAGGTAGACGATGCTCTCGGGCAGACGCATGGTGTCGATGTCGGCGCTCACGTTATAGAAGGCGTAGTTGCCGATGGTGGCGACATCCTCCTTGAGCAGGTCGCCTGCATTGAGCAGCGCGTCGCCCGCAAACGTGTAGTCCTTGATGGCTCCCAAGGTGTGCATGGGGGCTGCTGCGATGCCGCGGCGGCCACCGCCAGCGTCACCGTTACCACGGCCGTTGTCGGTGTTCTCGTGGCCAATGCCGGGCAGCGTCACGGTGGTGAGCAGCGGGTTGTGGGCCAGCGCGCCGGCACCCAGGTCGGTCATGCCGTCGCTCAGGTCCAGGCTCGACAACTTGGTCTGGGCAAATGCCCAGTCACCGATAGTGCCCACGGCCATCGACTTGATGTTGATGCTCTCCAAGCCAGAGTTGATGAACGCCTCCTCATCGATGCGTGACAGGCTTGTGGCGGGGTCGATGTTGAGCCCCTTCAGCAACTTACAGCCGTTGAAGGCACCGCGCATGATGTATTGAACGCCTGCTCCCAGGCTCACGTTACTCAACTTAATGTCGCCCAAGAAGGCAAAGTCGCCGACGATGCGGCTGTTGATGACAGCGCTCGTCATCGACTCGCAGCGCGAGAACACGCCCTTGCCCATGTCGATGACCGACGACGGCAGCGTGACACTCGTCAAGCCAGTGCCTGAAAATGCGTAGTCGGCCAGGTAAACCAGCGACGACGGCAGGGTGACGCTCTTCAACTGGTCACAGCCCGCAAAAGCGGCAAATCCAATCGATTGGATGCCGGTGGGCAGGGTGACGCTGGTCAGCTTTTTGCCGAAAAATGCCGTGCGGGGCACTTCGCCCGCAGCATAGGCGGTGATGGTGCCATAAAGGGCCTTACTGCCGTTATAGGCAACAATGGTTACCTGGCTCAGGTCAACGACGGCCAGTTCGGGAAGCTGCTCGGTGATGAACAGGAAGTCGCGGGCATCCATCGTGCCGGTGACGGTCAACTGGGTAATCTGTGTGTCGCTGACGCGTTGTGACAAACTGCCGGCGGTGTTATTGACGGTCAAGGCGTGGAGGCCCAGGTTGGTCAAGGCTGCCAACAGCAGCGTGAAAAACAAATTGCGCATATCGTTTCTCTTGAGTTAGTTTCTATTATTAACCCGCAAATGTACACATTTTTTGTGGCCCGCACGATGTTTTAACGATTTTTTTGCTTTTGGCTATACTTGGCGAGGGTGTTACAAGCTGTTGCTTGGAGTACTGGACGGGGTGGCGATAAAAAAAGAGGAGCGCGGTCATGCGCTCCTCTGTGGGGTCTCTGAAACGGGCCGTGGGCCCGCTGTAAGAGGGGATTACCAGTTGCCGCTGAGCAGGTAATCGATGAGTCCGGTCACATCGTCGATGGTGATATTGCCGTTGTTATCAACGTCGGCACCGATCATGTCGATGTCGCCAGCGCCGGCCAGCAGGTAGTCAATGAGTACCGTCACATCGTCGATGGTCACCTTGCCGTTACCGTCCACGTCGCCGCGCATGCTCTGGCCAGCCTTGAGGATGACCTCCTTAGAGGCGGTCCAGGGGCTCTCGGTGCCGTTGACGTAGAATGACTTAACGCGATACAGATAGGGAGTAGCGGGCGTCAGTCCGGTTACGGTGTAGAACTTGTCGGGGGTGATGTTCTCGATCAGGCGATACTCGGCATCGCCGGTCTCATTGGCGGCAGTGAATGCGAAGGGCTCAGGATCGGTGATCTCGCCACCATAGATCTTGATGCTCTGGATCTCGGGATAATAGCCGCAGGTGAAGGTTATCTGTCCGCTCTCACCAGCCTCGAGAACCACGAGATAGGTGTCAAGTGCCTTAACAAGGGTCAGTCGCTGTGACTCCATGTCGGTAGCCACGTCGAGCGTGGTGGAAACGCCCTTGGAGTAGGCTTTACCCGTGACGATGACGCTTACCTTGTTATAACCAGCCATGTCGCAGTTGGCCGTGATGACCGAGTTGCGTCCCGGTGAGATGAAGCCGCCGTCCAGATAGAAGTGGCTACCCGAGAAGGTCCAGCCCTCAGGCAGGTATTCGTTAGCCGTGCTGGCATAGTTGGTAGCATCCTGGGGAACGTTGCTCCAATCGCCCTCGGTGAGCAGGTTCACGTCGGGTTTGGTCTTGACCTCGAGCGTGTAGCTCAGGACGTTCTCGGCAGGAGTCTCGTCGGTCCACTCGGCCAGGAATGAGGTGGCAGTAACAGCTTCCTCGTTGAGGGGCAGCAGGTAGGGGCGATACAACTCATAAACCGAGGTACCCTTCAAGGTGATCTCGAAGTCCTCAACGCCAGGCGTGCTCACAACGACGGTGGCAGTATATTCGCCCTCGGTCTTGGGAGCGTAGGTTACAACCACGCGCTGATTCATGGTGCCGTCCTCGGCGGGAGCGATAGAGGTCTCGCTGATGCTGAACACGTCGTTCTCGTCGATGAGGCGCAGGGTGGCCTCACCCTCCAGGTTGCGGCCCTTGAGGGTAAACTGGTCGGTAGCGGTCTGGTTCTTGAAGCAATTCAGGGCGATCTCGCTCTTGTCAGTCTTGAGACGCGGCATGGTGAGCGGCGGCTGGATGCCGATGACCATCTGCTGGTACTGGTTGAAGACTGAACCGCCGCCATTGAAGGCGTTCAGAGCATAGTAGTTGTTGCTCTCGCCGCTCCAGCCAAAGTTGATGTGGTACTTGTTGGTGCTGCTGTCATAACCGTCAACGTTGAAGGCATGACCACCGCCAAAGAAACCGCCTGCGATGGCACAGAACACGATGGGACGGCCCTCAGACAACTCTTCCTGGATCATGGCTGCCCACTCGGCATCGGTATACAGGGTGGTACCACCGCTGTAGGAGCTGGTCTTCTTCACCATGCGCACGGTCTCCTCGTCATAGCCGAAGAACTTGAAGGCGTTGGCAATCAGGATAACACTGTCGGCATCGACACCGCTACCGCCGGCAGCGCTGGTACCATAGGCCATGTGCTCGGCCTGGCCAACATAGCGCATCAGGGTGGCTACGGCATCGGCTTCCTGGGTAGTGTAGTTGTTGTTGGTGTAGGTGTCGCGCATGTGCTCCCAGTCGAAGGTGACGGGAGGCAGGGCGGGCACGTTCACATAGGTGGCGCTGCCCCACATCGAGGTACTCAACTCACAACGATAGGCAGGAACCTCGGGAGTTTCAAAGTCGGGATATTTCCAGTAGTGGAACACCATGGCGGCCGAGGTGGCGGGGCAACCTGTCAAGCACTGGTTTCCACCGATCTTGCACTGGTTCCAGTAGGGAGCCTCCTGGTCCCACAATGCGGTCAACAGCGGCTCTACGCTGGGAATCTGCAATGCGGGAGCCATCATTGACGGGGTCTCGACCTGCATACCCTCGTGGGCCTGCAGGTATTCGATTTGCACTTGGTAGGTGGCCAGCCAGGCTTTCATGTTGCATGGGATCTTGTTGATGTCCAGGGGACGGTCGCCATAGCCCAGGATTTCCTCGGCGCGGTCGTCACCCGATACAATCACGTAACCGTTCTCGGAATTGAAGATGTAATAAACGGCACGGTCCAGCATCTTGGAGTTCATCTCGACATGGGCGAGTTTCATTTCTCCGGTGATGGGGGCCAATAATCTGCCGCCGTACATTTTTTGCTTTACAAAATTTTGTGCTTTGCTCTGCGCTGTTCTCATGTCAACAGGTGCAGCCATCAGGCCGATTGCCGCAAAGAGCACTGCGGCACACAGTAAGATTCTTCTCATAAACGTTCCTGGTTAGTTTAATTGATTGATATGTAGTTAATTAAAAAGTTCAGCTTCAGCAGTTAATGTTGATGCACCAGAACTGTTGCCCCTCGACCGGGATACGAGTCCGGTGAAAGAATTGCAAAATTACGCATTTTTTTATATTAACAACAAATTTTTTCACATCAATTAGCAATAATGCACAATAAAAAACGGCCGAATAGTGAAAGTCTCACAAAACGGCCGTTTCTCGTTGTTTCGTTAATTCGCTGTCAATGAGTGTTCAGCAACAGGTCAATCAGGGTGGTCACGTCAGTGATGTTGATGATTCCGTCGCCATCAACGTCAGCACAGACAGTGCACAAGCCGCTATCGGTGCCCAGCAGATGGTCGATGAGCGAGGTCACGTCGGTGATGTTGACATTACCGTCATGGTCCACGTCACCAACCGTGTGGCCGGCCGCGCCGTCCTGCAGAGTGATGCTCCTGCTCCTGCTCCAAGGGCTGCAGGTGCCGTCGATATACAAGGCCTTGACACGGTAATAGAACATGCCTGCCGGCGTCAGGTTGCTGACGGTATAGGACTTGCCGGCGATGCCGGTGATCAGGCGGTAGTTCTCGTCGCCGTTTTCCGTCGCAGCCCGCAACTGCGTCTCCTCCAGCTCTCCGGCATATACCTGAATGCTCTGAAACTGCGGGAAACTGCTCTTGCCGGCGATGGTCACCTGGTCCAACTCGTCACAATTGAGCACGGCTACACACTGGGTAAACGAGGAGTTGCCGGTGACGGTGAAATCCTTGCTATCGATGCTGGTCGATACCGTGAACTTGGAGTTGCTCATTGCTGTCGTCGATTTGGCCTCGAGGACAACGGTCACCTGCTCATATCCCGCCAGGTCATGCGTGGGTGTAATGATGGAGCTTTTGCTATTGAGCGAGATGGCTGCATCTTCACACCACAGTCCGTTGCCGCTAAAGGTCCATCCCTCGGGCAACACGGCAGCGGGATTGTCGGCATAGTTGGTGCTGCTCTCTTGCAGATGGCTCCAGTCGGCCTGGTCAAGGAGCATCGTGCCAGGCTTGGTGTTGACCTCAAGGGTGTAGCTCGAGACATATTTTGAAGCGGTCTGGTCGGTCCAGTCGGCACGGAATCGTGTCAGCCCGATGTAGGCGCTGTCGGCGGGAAGGACAGTGGGAACGAAGGTTTCCAGCTGGGCCGTGCCATTGAGGGTGACGGTCACGTTTTCGGCTTCAGGGCTGCTCAGCGTTACGGTCGCGGTATGGTTGCCGCTGGCCAACGGCGAATAGGTCACCGTGGCAGTTACCCCGTCGAGGACGTCGTTCATGCCGATGTAGTCAGTATCCAGTGCAAAGACCCCATCCGCATCATCGAGCGTCAACGTCACGCCATCAACAAGTAGCAGTCCCTTGACGTTGAATGTGGCAGTAGTGCTCTGGTCAACATAGGCCTCCATGTTCAGTTGCAACGGTGAGACACGCAGCGTGGGAGTTGTGGCAGGTGGCTGGATGCCCATAATCATCTGCTGCTCAATGCTGAAGGAATACCTGCCATAGTTGAAGGCATTCAGGGCAAAGTCACCGTTGCCGACACCGCTCCAACCCCAATTCACATGATAGGTGTTGGTGGCGGGGGTGTAGCCGTCAACGTTAAAAGCGTGGCCGCTCCAGCCGTCATTTGATGAGTAGTCAAAGGCGCAATAGACCACAGGACGGCCCTCAAACAATTCGTTCTGCAGCATGGTGGCCCACTCCTCGTCGTCAATCAGTTCGGTCTCGTTGCCAAAGTAGTCGGCCAGCGATTTGGTGGCCACGCGGGCGGTCTCGTCATATCCGAAGAACCTCACGGCACGTAAGATGTCATCGGCTTGGGCTCCGCTGCCCTCGGGGCTGTAGTCCATGCGTTCGACCTGCCCCACATATCGCATCAGCCAGGCTACTGCATCGGCCTGCTCAGGAGTATAGTCCACGCCTTCATAGTTGTCGAGCATGTTGTCCCAGTCAAAGGTGGTAGATGGCAGGGCTGGTATCTGGAAACCACCGGTCATGTTCATGTAGCCGTCCACGGCCGGGACTGGCTGTGTAGGGTATTTCCAGTAGTACAGTACCATCGACAGCGAGGTGGCGGGACAGCCCGTCACGCACAATTCACCATCCAGGGTCGGGCAATGCAGGTTGTAGGGCTCCAGCTGGTCCCAGTTGGCGCTGAGCAACGGTTGGATGGCTGGCATGTCGGGATTGCCACGCACGGGAGGATCTACCATCAGTCCGGGATGTGCCTGCAGGAACTCCATCTGCCGCTTGTAGGTGCTTAGCCAGAACTTCATGTTATTGGGCAGGCGACCCATGTCAAGAGCATGATCGCCGTGGGCAAGAATGGCCTGGGCACGATCGTCGCCCGAGACAATGACAAACCCATGGTCCGCATTGAAGATGTAATAGACGGGTTCAGTCGGGACTTTGGAATTCATTTCGGTGTGCGCCAGCCGCAGGTTGGTATGCGCCGAGAAGCGACCTGCAGGAGTTTGCTGCAGATAGCGTTGGGCTGTGGCCTGGGCGCTCTTGACATCAACAGTTGCCGACCAGGCCTGTGCTACCGTGATCAGCAGCGAAGCAAGGAAAAGTATTCTTTTCATTTTATGGTTTGGTAGTTATGGTTGGATTGTGCAAAGGTAGTGAAAGCCGAGGGGAATGCCAAATATTTCGCAGTTTTCCGGCAGTCGGTCTTTTGGCACAGGCCATGGGATGTGTAATGTCCCTATATCAACAACAGAGCAGGCATGAAAGTCGCTCCATGCCTGCTCTGTTATTTGATGTCGATTAAAATCGATTAGTTACCGCTGTTCAGCAGCTTGTCGATCAGTGCGGTCACGTCGGCAATGTTGATACCGTCGTCACCGTTGACATTAGCGCAAGTCGTGCAGACGTTGCCACTACCCAGCAGGTAGTCGATGAGTGCAGTCACGTCGGCAATGTTGACTGTGTGATCGTGGTTCACGTCACCCACTTCAAACTCGTGAGGCGCAGGACCGTTGTCAAACAAGGTAACTTCCTGAATGTTACTCCAAGCGCTCTCGGTGCCATCGGTGTAGTGAGCCTTCACCTTGTAGCGGAAAGTGCCCTCAGCCAGCAGGTTGTTCACCGTGTAGAACTTGTCGGTGATACCGGTAATCATGCGCTTGGTTTCGTTGCCATCTTCGGTAGCACGCAGTTGCGGTGCGGTCACTTCACCAGCATATACCTTAACGCTTTGAATATTGGGATAGTAGAGCTCGGAATAAATCTCAATCTTCTCACTGCCACCACAATTCAATACAAAGGTGTAATCGGCAAAGTCAGATGTAAACTCAGCATATTTGCTATCAACGCTGGTTTTTACCGAGATGGCAGAGTTGGTCCAGGAATATTCGTTCTTAGCCCTGACGACAACGGTTACCTTGTCAAAGCCCGTGAGATCAAGCTCAGGAGTGAAGATGCTGTAAGTGCTTGAAACCGAGATGTAGCCACCTTCAAGATAAACACCGCCATTGTAGGTCCAACCCTCGGGCATGTAGCTGGCAGCACTGCCCGATGAGGGAACTTCGCTCCAGTCGGCTTCGGCAATCAGACCACTGGTGGGTTTCTGGTTCACCTCAAGGGTGTAGCTGACAACGTTCTGGGCAGCAGTCTGGTCGGTCCAGTCGGCACGGAACGAGGTCTTGGTGATATAAGTGCTGTCAGCAGGGAGCATCTTGGGATCATAGACCACGAGGGGCGCAGGCGTGGCAGTACCCTTCAGGGTAACAGTAGCCTCGTTGGAATTGGTGCTGGTGATGGTAACCTTAGCAGTGTGGTTGCCAACGGCTTCAGGTGCGTAAGTTACAGTGATAGTAGCGTCGCCGGCATCGTCCTTGCTGATGGTCGTGGCATCGATGCTGAATGCTCCGCTCTCGTCCTCAAGCGTCAAGGTGATATCGTCAATCAGGTTAATGCAAGTCACGCTAAACGTAGCGGTGGTTGTCTCGCCAGCATAGCATTCCAGATTCAGACTCTGCGGGTTAACACCAATGCGGGGATCGTTGGTCAGACCAGCGGGCTGTACGCCAGCGAAAAGCAAGGGATAGAAATCATACACCGTCATGCCGTTGTCGAGGGTGAAGGCGTGGAGGGCATAGTAAGTATTCAATTCGGCACTCATACCGAAGTTCACGTGATACAAGTCATTGGTTGCATCATAACCGTCAACATTGAAGGCATGACCACCAGCAAGGCTACTCGAGTCTGACATCATGTCAAATGCGCAGTAAACCAAGGGACGATTGGCTATCAGCTCCGACTGAATCAGCTGCGCCCATTCTTCCTCGGAATAGTTAACAGTACCATCGTCATAATCCCACTTCATCTCAATGGAGTAACCCGGGTCAAAACCGAAGGTACGGATAGCCTGATCAATTTCCTCATACTCAGCACCACTTCTGTCGGTCGCATAGTCCATATTCATGGCATAACCGGTATAGAGCATCAGATAACCGATAGCATCCAGCTGTACATCGGTATATTGGTCAGTGTTGGTGCGGTAAGTGTTGAGCAGGTGCTCATAGTCAAAGGTATATTCGGGAAGAGGATCCATGACATAACCATGGGTCTCGGTCGTGTAACCGGGCAGGGCAGGAGAGGTAACAGGGAACTTCCAATAGTTCATCACCTGGGCAAGTGCCACAGCAGCGCAGCCCACCTTGCAATAGGGATCACTACCATAACCCTTTTTGGGGGTCTTCATGTTGTAGGGCTTGCCCTGGCTCCATGCGGTCTGCAGCAGGGGCTCTACCGAGATGCCACGGTTCTTGTAGTATTTCTGGGGAATCAGGCCCGGGTGTGCCTGAAGGTATTCCATCTGTTTCTGATAGATGTCCAGGAAGTACTGAGCGGCCTCGGGCAGATCGTTCATGTCAGTAAGAGTACCTTCGCCATACGCAAGAATGTCACGAGCACGATCGTCACCTGCAACAATGACATAGCCCTTGTCGGTGTTGACGATGTAGTAAGCTGCCAAAGAGGCATTGCTTGAGTTCTTCACCTCGTGGGTCCACTTAACGGTGGGAGCCGAGGTCATCAGGCGACCCTGGGGTGCCTTGGATTTCAGGAAGTTGGCGGCTTTGGTCTGCGCGGTCAATAAATCAACGTTGCCGGCCATTACCGACGTTGCCGCGAACAGGAGGGCGGCAATGAGGAGTAACTTTCTCATAAATAACTAGTTAATGGTTTATAACAATTAGAATTAGTATCCTTTTAGAAATTTCACGGTGCTAAGATACAATAAATTGGCTTATAAAAATGCGTTTCAATGATTTTTTTGAACAAAAAACCATTGAAAATCAACGGAAAAGAAACCTAATGGTATAAATCAACTCAAGGTCAGTTCACGAAATTGACCGATACGCCCACTTGCAGGCGGGCGGGGTTGAGCGGGTAGTGTGGGGTGGCAAAATAGGCGTCACCACTGTGAATCTTTTGGTTGAAGTGGGTCCAGGCGACGAAGAACCGGGCCTGCTTCATCTTGAAGTTGGCATAGAGGTTCATCAACGGGAAACCGCCGCATTTCATCTCCTGCTGGCTGGCGAAGGTCATCGTGGCGGGGTTGTAAACCGGAGCGTAATACTTGGTGTAGTAGTTGCAGTCAACGCCCATCTGCACGTGCAGCACGCGTGCGATGGCAAAGGTCGCATACAGGTTGCTGTAAACCGCGAATTTGGGCAACGGCAGCACCTGCTCGTTGCTGCTGGTCTGCAACGTTACGCTGTTCTCCCAGTTGAAGGCCTTGAAATGCAGACCTTGCCGCCAGCGGGCGCTCAGCACGTGGATGGCGCCGCCATGCTGGGCGGGCAGGCCATAGGTGTTCCAATAGATGTAGTCGGTCAGGGTCTCATAGCCCACGTTCACGTTGGTCCACGTGAACGGGATGTCCAGCTCGCCTCCCACGCGCACGCGCTTGGTCTTGGAAAAGCTGTTGTCCCATGCAAAGTGGTTAGAGATGAAACGCTGCAGCAGGTAGGGCACCGCCAAATTCTTGAAATAGCCGTAGCCCTTGATGCTCACCGTGTCGCCCAGCATCCTGAAGCGCGTGGTCACGTCACCAGTGATATCCACCTCACCAGCCACGTCGCCCAGCACACCGAATTGTGCCTGGGCGTTGTAGCGCAGCAGTGACCCCTGCTGTTTGGTCAGCTGGCCGCCCAGCCACATCACGTTTTGCGTCTCGCTGTGGGGAACCGAGACGGGTAGCGTCTCAAGTCTTTGGGCAAGGTCTGTGCCCGTGACGGTATCGGTCACCTGGGTGTAACGGCGCACCTCGTGGGTGCCATAGACGGCAAAGCCGAATTTGGCGTACTTGTTGAAGCCTTCCAGCATCGACACCCCGACGGTGTTGCGCAACCGCCAGTAGCGGGTCGTCTCGTCGGTGCCGCCCAGTGCCAGATAGGTGTGGTTAAAGAATGTGGTGTCCTCATATCCGTCACTATTCAGGAACTGGTGCTTGCCGTGCTTGAAGTCAAGCGTCCAGATGAAACTCGTCACCGGCACGTAGGTGCGGTCGATGACGGTGTCGGTGACACTGTCGCGGCGATAGCGGTAGAAACCCACTTTATACCGCTGGTTGAGCCACAGTTGGCTGCCCTCCAGGTGACTGTGGGCGGCCCTGAGCAGGGTGGGGATGCTCTTGTTGTCCACGCGGGTCACGCCGCCCTGCACCTCGGCAGGGTCGGTGATGTAACGGTCATCGGTAATACCGCCGCTCTCCTTGGTGGTGTAGTTGTAGTGGTTGAAGAACGTCTGCAGTTCGTAGCGGTCGCCCATGTGCGAGCCGTACAGTCGCCAGGTGAAGTCCTTGTCGGCCTGCACGTCATAGGAGCCCTTGGAATAGATGTAATCGATGCCGCCGCCCACCTGGGTCTTGCGGTTCACGTTGCCCGAGAATTCCAGTTTGGTGCGGTCCAGGTTGCTGTACTTGTCGCCGCCGGTGGAGTGGCTGAGCAACGTCATGGGAATGCGCGTGTTGTAGTAGCGCATCGTGCCCGTGTCGTGCATCCATGCCCCGATGGCATCTTCAAAGAAGAACTCGCCGGTCGCTGCCGGACGTTCAAAGAAAATCTGGTTTTGGCCCGGTGCGCCATAGTTGCCTGTCGTGAGCCATGCGTCACTCACCAGCGACGGCACCATCGTGCGGTGGTAGTCGAGGTGAATGGTATCGATGGTCGAGTCGAAGTGCAATCCCAGCGGATCACTCACGCTCCAGGCATACGACGGCTCCACCCGCTGCTTCTTGCTCTTGGCGGGTTTGGAATGCTCCTGGGTGAACTGGGCTACCGCGACGTTCATTGTCGCGGTAACCGTCACCATGGTCAAAATAACCAGTATCTTCTTCATTGACGTTTAGATAGTGCGTTCAACGGGCAGGACAAAGGCGCGCAATCCCAGCTTGGGCGTCGCCACGTCCATCTGATGCAACTCGTCTAACACGATGTCCACACGGCGGTCGTCGACCACGGTAAGGATCGCCGAGGCAATCGAGGGCCAGGCATGGGTAGCATAGTGGGGTTCACCCGTCTTGCTGCCGCGGCCCTGCACCTCGCGCCAGCCCGTGAACCCGCGGCAGTTGAGCAGATGCAGCTTGTCGATAATGCGGTCGTAGTAGGCCTCGTCAAAGGCAATAAATATCGCTTTCATATTACGTTATTTAATATCTGATTCCAAACAGTTAACTCTTGGCGTGTTCTTTTCTGATTTTCTTGCGGGTGCGGCGGATGCCGGTCAGTGCAAAGATGGTGTACATCGTGGGCACGAACAGCAGGGTCATCAGCGTTGACATGGCCAGACCACCGATAACGGCGGTACCCATCGGGCGCCACATCTCGCTACCCACACCGGTGCCGACAGCCATGGGCACCATACCCAGGATGGTCGTCAACGACGTCATCAGCACAGGACGCAGACGCGAGTGACCACCGTTGATCACGGCACGGCGGATGCTCATGCCACGCTCGCGGTTCAGGTTGATGTAGTCGATGAGCACGATACCGTTTTTCACTACAATACCGATCAGCATGATACCACCGATCATCGACATGATGTTCAGATTGGTGTTCGTCAGCAGCAGGATGATCACGATACCCGAGAAGGCGAACAAGATCGAGGTCATGATGATGCCGGGATAGGTGAACGACTCAAACTGGCTGGCCATCACGATGTAAACGAGCAGAATGATGAGCAGACCCAATACCGCAAGGTCGCCGAACGAGTCTTGCTGGTCCTCATAGCTACCACTCAGCTGGATCATCACGTCGCCGGGCTTGTCCATCTTGTCGATGAGCGGCTGGGCATCGGCGATGATTTCACTCATGGCACGGTCCTGGACAACGGTCGAAACGGTGATGATGCGCTCGCGGTCCTTACGCTCGATGGTGGGCGGATAGAACTGCTCGGTGACGGTACCCACCTCCTTGAGGCGGACGCCGGAACCCATTGCGTTATAGAGCATGATGTTCTCGATGTCGCTGATGCTGCGGCGGTGCTCGGGATCATACATTACCTTGATGTCATACTCCATACCGTCCTCGCGGAAGTAGCTTGCCGTCGTGCCGTTGATGCGGTTGCGCAGGGCAGTGGCGGCGGTGCTCAGGTTCAAGCCGTACAGCGCCAGCTTCTCGCGGTCAAAGTCCACATGGTACTCGGGCTGGTAGTCGCTGCGGCTGATGTTGATATCGGCAGTACCGGGCACTTTCTCGAGGATGCGTTTCAGGCGTTGGGCCACGCTGTCGGTCTTGGTGAAATCGTAGCCGTAGATCTCATAGTTCAGCGTGTTCTGGCCACTCATGCCGCCACCACGGCCACCACCCACGTTAACCATCGCTCTCTTGAGCTCGGGGTAGTTCTTGAGGTCCTCACGCATCGCGCCGGCAATCTCAGTGATGCTGCGTTTGCGCTCGTTGGACTTGTTGAGCATGATGTTCATCGAGATGATATGGCTACCGTTGCTCTGCATCGAGGCGAAGGTGTTGTCGCTGCTGGCCTGACCCACGGTGTAGTTGAAGGACTGGATCTCGGGATACTTCTCGGTCCATTCCTTATAGATGCGTTGACTCACATCCTTAGCCAAATCAACGCGCGAACCGATGGGCAACTCCAGTGAGACACCCAGACGGCCGTTGTCATTGGTGGGGAAGAACTCAGTGCCGACAAACTTCATCAGGAAGACGGAGAATACAAACACACCTAATGCGGTCGCTGCCGTAATCCAACGGTGAGCCACGCACTTGTCCAGCACCTTAGCATAGAAGTCGTCGATTTTGTTGAGCACTTTCAGGATGGGGCCGTACACCTTCTGGAAAATCTTGGTGTCACCCACGTTGAGGCGCAGCAGGCGGCTGCACAGCATGGGGGTAAGCATCAAGGCGCAGATCAGCGAGAGTACCATCATGATGGTCACCATCCAACCCAGCTGCTTGAACAGCACACCGGTCATACCCTTGACCAGCGTCAGCGGGAAGAACACGGCAATCAGCGTCAGGGTCGATGCCATTACCGACAGGGCGACCTCGTTGGTACCGTTCACGGCGGCCTGCATGGGTGCCGAACCGCGCTCGATGTGGGTCGTCACGTTCTCGAGCACCACAATGGCGTCATCGACCACCATACCGATGGCGATGGACAATGCCGAGAGCGAAACGATATTCAGTGAGTTACCCGTTGCATACAGGTAGATGAACGATGCAATCAGCGAGATGGGGATCGTCACCAGCACGATGACGGTAGCACGCCAGCGTCCCAGGAACACAAACACCACAATACCGACGAACAACAACGCGAACAGCACGGTCTCGACCAGTGAGGAGATGGTGCTGCGGATGTTGTCGCTCGTATCGACGATATAACCCAACTTGATGTCGCTGGGCAGGTTCTTTTGGATTTTGGGCAACTCCTTGGCGATTTTTTCCGAAATCTGCACCGAGTTGGCACCCGACTGCTTCTGCACGATGATCATCGCACCCTTCTGGCCGTTGTTGTAGCTCTCCTGGGCACGCTCCTCAAGCGAATCGTCGATGCGGGCCACGTCGCTCAGGTGGACAACGCCACCGGTGGGCGACATGCCCACTACCATGGCGCCCATCTGCTGCGGGTCGCTGAACTCACCCTGCACACGCAGGGGGTAGGTCTCGTTACCGATGTCGAAGGTACCGCCAGGAATGTTGCGGTTCTCGGCGCCGATAAGGGCGGCCACGGTCTCAACGCTCAGGTTGTAGGCCTCCATGCGCAAGGGATCCAGATAGATGTGGATCTCACGTTTGGGGGCACCGGCGATGGATACCGAACCCACACCATCGACACGAGCCAACGGGTTGGCGACGTTCTCGTCAAGGATCTTGTACAAGCCCGGCATGCTCTGTCCGGCCTGTACCGAGAGCAGCACGATGGGAATCATGTCGCTGCTGAACTTGAAGATGATGGGGGTGTTGGCATCGTCGGGCAGCATACTCGACACCATGTCGAGTTTGTCGCGCACGTCGTTGGTCAACGCTTCGATGTCATAACCGTATTCAAACTCCAGGGTCACAATCGAGATGTTCTCGCGGCTGTTGGACGTGATGTGCTTGAGGTGCTCTACCGAGTTGAGGGCATTCTCAAGCGGGCGGGTCACGTTCTGCTCGATGTCCGATGCGCTGGTTCCCGCGTAGCTGGTCATCACCATGATGGTGTTGGTCTCCACGTCAGGGAACAGGTCGATGGGCAGACTGCGTAGCGAGAACAGACCCAGTACGATCAGTGCCACGAACACGAGGATCGTGGTTACCGGTCGTTTTACTGAACTGGAATATAGACTCATAATTGAATGCTATTGAATAGGTCTCACTGATTGCACTAACTTGAAGCAAGGTCCGTTAAATCTCTTTAATCATTAACCTTTAACCATCAAGTCTTGCCACCAGCAAAACTTGATTTATTTCTTGAGTTGAACTTTAGCACCGTCCTGCAGGCGCGATGCACCGGCGATAACCACTTGGGTACCGGCTGCCAGGCCGCCCTTGACCTCGTAGCGGTCCTCCAGGCGCTGACCCAGCTCTACCTCGCGCAACTCGACTTCACCGCCCTGGTAAACCCAGACGTAGCGCACGCCCGAGCCCACCTGCTTCTGCACGGCGCGGTCAGGAACGACAACGCTCTGGTTCGTGCCGTAGTTGAAGCCCACGCGGGCAAACATGCCGGTACGCACCTTGTCGTTGCGGTTGGTGATGGCCACTTCGACCTGGAAGGTGCGGCTGGTGGCGTCAACAGTGGGGTGGATGAGATAAACCTGGCCGTTGAAAGTCTCGTCGCCATAGGTGTCAAACTTCACGGTCACGGGCATGCCGCGCTTCACCTTGGGATACTCGGTCTCGTTGACGTTGACGATGACCTTGAGTGGCTGCTGCTGCTCGATGGTGAGGATGGGCAGTCCTGCGGGCAGGTCGCCGGCGTCATAGTTCTTGGCGGTCACTACGCCGCTCACGGGCGAGGTGAGCACGGTGTTCTCCTGCATGGTGCGAATCGAGCGGGCGGTGGCATCGTATTGTGCCTGCAGCTGGTCAACAGTCTGCTGTGTGCCGCCACCGATTTTCACCAGTTCGCGGGCACGGTCCAGCTCACGCTTCAGGTTGGCCAGAGCAATCTGCTGCTGGGCGATGTTCACGTCATCGAGGATGACCAGGCGCTGGCCACGTGCCACGCGCGAACCCACGTCAACCAGGATGCGCTTGATGCGCGAACCGCTGTTCGACGAGATGTTGTTGGTCTTGAAGGCCTCGACGGTACCTGTGTACTCGCTCATTTGCTTGACGGCTTCGGCACCGATGGTCGTAATCTCCACGATGGGCAGTTCTTCCTTGACCTCGACGGTTTTTTTGTCGTCTTTGCTGGAACAGGATGCCAGTGCCAGCACAAGCATCGCAATCGATAAGATTTTCTTTGTCTTCATCTTTTTATGATAGTTTATTGTTAAATTTCTAACTCCTAACGTCTAACTCCTAACTTCTAACTTCTAACTTCTAATTCCTCACATAGTGGGTATTGCCCAGCACATATTCCAGGTCGCTCTCAGCAACCAGGTAATTGTAGATGGCCTGATAATAGGCCAGGCGGGCTGCCATCAAGGCATCCTCGGTGTCGCGCAACTGGATGAACGATGCGGCACCGATCTTGAAGCTCTTCTGCATGATGTCGTTGGCTTTCTCGGCCATGTGGACGCCGTCCTCGTTGCTCTCGATCTGCTTGAGGTTCTTGGCGATGGCATCGTTTTGGGTGGCAACTTGCATGTGCAGGCTGCGCTCCAGGTTTTCGCGTTGCCACTTCATCTCCTCGACGGCGATTTCGGCCTGTTTTTGCTTGTAGTAGCGCTGGCCGCCCTGGAAGATGGGGAATGCGATGGCCAGGCCGACGTTAGAGGCGCGGCTCCATCGCAGTCCCGTGAAGGGGCTGCCGTTGTTCATCGAGTGCCACATGAGGCTGGCGCTACCGGTCAGGGTGGGGTACCAGGCCATCTTTTGCACGTCGAGGACCTTCTTCAGGTAGTCGGTCTGCAGGTCCATCGCCTTCAGGCTGGTGTTGTTGGCCAGCGTGGTGTCGCTGCCCAGGGTGTTGCTCATCACGCGCTCATACATCTCACCCCTAAAGTCGCTCAGTTGTTGGCTCGGTGCAATATCGGTGCGAACGTCCATGCCCATGAGCACCTTGAGCTGGAGCGTCAGGGCGGTGATGGAATTTTCGGCCTCCATAATTGCCGGTTCCAGATTGCTCACGGCGACATTGGCACGCAACACGTCATACTCTGATGCAGCGCCCAGCTCAAATTTCTTCTGGAAAATCTCGGCATTCAGTTTTGCCGTGGCATGGTTCTCCTCAATCACGCGCTTGCTGTCCTGTGCGAGCATCAGGGCGTAATAGGTCTTTTCCACCTGGTTGACCAGCGACAATTTGTTGGCGCGGGCGGCCTCCACGTTCTGGAGAATCTGGTTCTCATTCAGTTTGATGGATTTCCACAACTGAGGCACTACAAGGGGAATCGAAGCCTGGAAACCTGCTGCGTGAGTGTTGTCGCTACCCATCTTGATGGCCATGGTGCCGGCATCGGTGTCCATGTACATAGTCTGCAACGACAGGTTGCGCTGGTACTGGCCGGCCAGGTTGATAGAGGGCAACAACTGCCCCAAGACCTCCTTGCGGCTGTAGTCCACGCGGGTGATTTCCATCTCCTTCACCTTGATGGTGGGGTTCTCATTCAGGGCAATGCGGATGCACTCGTCAAGCGACAACGACAGTTGTGCCTGGGCGCTCATGGCACCGCCTAATAACATTAATACAATAATGTATAAAAGTCTTTTGTTGAACATTGTATGGTAGTTTTATTGATTTTGCTCTTGTTGCTCGAGATACTCGATCATCTCGATGCCCTTGATGGTCGCCACTCCCCGCAGGAAACTGACGAACACGTGGTCAAACATGTCCTCCTTCTTGAAACCGTATTTGTCCCCGTTGGAATCCTCGTGCAATATACGCATCGATTGCGAGAACAGGTAGGCGGCAATTTCAGGATTGATGCGCTTGATGACCAAGCCCTCGTCCTGGGCCTGACGCAGCACCGAGGCGATGCCGTTGATCACGTTTTTCTCGTTCTCGACATGTTTCTCAAAGATGTCGGGATACAGGCGCTTGATGTCGTTGATAAATGCCACCGATGTCGCCTTGTACATCTTGCGCGCGCTCTGATAGACGCGGTACATCGCCTCAAAGCAGTTGGACGATGTGCTGAAGATCTCTTTCATCGTGGTGTTCTTTACCTCGTGCTCATGGCGTATGCACTCACCAATGAGCGTCCGCTTGTCGGGAAAAGTCTCATAGAGAGTGCGTTTAGAGATGCCGCAAGCGCGAGCCACGTCGTCCATCGTCATCGATGTGGGGCCCACACTCATCAGCATCTGGCTGCATTCGTTAATAATGCGTTCTCTTGTGTCCATTATTGATGCTTAGTAATTATCTCTTTTTTTGACGGTGCAAAAGTACAGAAAACTTTTAAAACTCCAAAAGTTTTCTTGGTTTTTTGTGGATGTCATGGCAATATTTATCATTCTATAACAATAAGTGAGGGCGTTGCCACATCGGCAACGCCCTCTTCTTTAGGGATGTTTATCGGTAAATCTTACCCGATAGTTGATTCCGATCAATAGCGAACCTTAGTGCTCTTGGTCACACCGTTGCGGTAGCGTGTTACCACGATGTTGACACCGTCGAACGGCTTGTCGCTCTGCATACCCGACAGGTTCACGTAGGTTACCGACTCAACCTCGTCACCGTCGGCAGCAATGCTGTTGATGGCGGTGTTGGGACCTGCATTCAGGCTGACGAGCGTTACCTCCTGGGTGTTGCTGGTGGCGGTGGTGCCGTCAACATAGTTGGCAACCAGGTAGTAAGAGTAGGTGCCGCCCTCAACCAGGTTGCTCAGGGTGATGCCCGTCGAACCGGCGTCGATGTCGGTGATCACAAAGTTGGTGTTGTCACCGGTAGCGGTGGCATTGAGCGAAGCGGTGCCGGCATATACCTGGATCATCGTCATGTCAGGCGAGTAGCTGCTGTCGGTAGAGTAGAGGGTGATGACATCACCAGCGCTGCCCGTTACTGTCCATGCATAGGTCTCACCTTGCGAGAAGCTATGGCCAACGGCCGAGGTCTTGGCCGACTTCACTGTGACGTTACCGCTACCATAGCTGTTGTTGGCGGTAGTTACCATGACGGTGAAGGTGGCGTTGCTGTAGCCCGACGGAATGGTGAAGTAGATGTAACCATAGGTCGTCGTGGTGTTCCACCACCAGCCCGATGAGGTGTTCTTGGTGTAAACCGCACCGTTGCCACCCTTGACGTTGGAGCCGCTCCAGGGCGCAGTCAGTGTAATAGTTGCATAGCTGCCAGTGTAGTTGCTGCCGTCGATGGTGCCAAGCAGGGTTGCTCCGCTGGGCTCGTCGTCGCCGCCAGGTTGTGCGGTCAGGGTTCCATACAGCGTGTAGCTCGAAACGGTGGATGCATCAACATCGTGGGTCCAGTTGGCGGTGAAGCTGGTGCCGCTGATGTTGGTGGCACTGGTCAGCACGGGATCAGCCTTGTTGATGGTGGCGTTACCGGTCAGGGCAACGGTCTTGCTTGCAGCGCCCGAGCTGGCCACGGTGACGGTAGCCGTCTGTGTGCCATAGGCGGTGGGAGCATAGGTCACGGTCACGTTCACGCCGTTGGCGGCATTGGCAGCCGTGATGGTTGCGGGCGAGATGCTGAAGACGCTAGCACCGCTCAGGGTCAGGGTTACGTTGCCGGTCAGGTCGGCACCGGTTACCTTGAAGGTAGCGGTCTTGGTAGCGCCCACGTTAGCCGTCATGCTCAGGCTGGTGGGAGTTACGGTCAGGGTCGGGGTAGCGGCCTGCTGCTCCTCGTTGATGGTAACGCTCTGCTCGTTACTCCAAGCACTTGAGGTGCCATCGGTATAGAGGGCTTTTACCTTATAAATATAGGTGGCGCCTGCAGTCAGGTTGCTGACGGTGTAGTACTTGTTGGTAATGCCGGTGATGGTGCGGGCATTGGCGTCGCCGGTCTCGCTGGCATTGAGTGTCGTGTTGCCGGCATATACCTGGATGAGCGTCATGTCAGGCGAGTAGCTGCTGTCGGTAGTGGTCAGGGTGATGACGTCGCCAGCACTGCCCGTTACAATCCAGGTGTAGGTCTCGTTCTTGGCGAAGGTGTGGCCCACTGCCGTGGTCTTAGTGGACTTGACGGTGATGTTACCGGTGCCGTAAGAGTTGTTGGAAGTGGTGATCTTCACACTGAAGGTGGCATTGCTGTAGCCTGACGGAATCGTGAAGGTGATCTTGCCGCTCTTGGTGAAGTAAACGGCATTGTTACCGCCCTTCACGTTAGTGCCGCCCCAAGGCGAGCTCAGCGTGATGGTCTTGTAGCTGCCAGTGTAGCTGCTGCCGTTGATGGTGCCCAGCAGGGTAACATCGTTAGACGGGGTAGAGCTGCCTTGTTTGTCCACCTGCAGCGTGTAGCTCGATACGTTTGCGCTAGAAGTCTGGTCGGTCCAGTCGGCGCGGAAGCTCGACGAGGTGATATAGCTGCTGTTGGCGGCGCTCATCACGGGCGTGTAGGTCGTCAGTGCCGCTGCGGTAGCTGTGCCGCTTAACGAAACGGTCTTGCTGGTTGCACCGCTGCTGGCAATTGCGATGCTGCCCGTGTGGGTGCCGGCTGCCGTGGGCTTGTAGGTCACGGTAACGGTGGCACCGCTGGCGGCAGCGCTGGCGCTGATGGTCGTGGGCGAAATGGTGTAAACGCCGTTGGCATCAGTCTTGGTCAGCGTCACGTCGCCAGTGAGGTTGGTACCGGTAACGGTGAAGGTCTTGCTCACGGTCTGGCCAGCCGTGGTGCTGAAGCTCAGCGAGCTGGGGCTAACGCTCAGCGTGGGAGTGGCGGTCGAGCCACTGGGCGGCTGGATACCGATTACCATCTGCTGATAAACGTTGAAGTTATAGCTGCTGTAGCCGAACGAGTTCAGCGAGCACCACGCATTGCCTTCACCGCTCCAACCGAAGTTGATGTGATACTTGTTGGTGCTGCTGTTGTAACCGTCAACGTTAAAGGCATGGCCTCCAGCGCTGGAACTAACGGCACAGAAGACGATGGGACGGCCTGCGGCCATCTCTTCCTGAATCATGGCTGCCCACTGGGAATCGCTGTACAGGGTGGTGCCACCACTGTAGGCGCTGGTTTTCTTCACAAAGCGGGTAGTGCTGGAGTTATAGCCAAAACGGATGAAGGCGTCGCGGATGTTGCAGACACTGTCTACACTCACACCACTGCCATTCACACCGTAGCCCATGCGCTCGGCCTGTCCCACGTAGTGCATCAGCGTGGCCACTGCGGTACCCTGGGCTGTCGTGTAGCTGCCGGTGTAGTCGTCCAGCATGTTGGCCCAGTCAAACGTCGTTGAGGGCAGTGCCGAGTGGGTATAGCTCTTTGAACTATAGCTCGAGATGCTGATGGTTGACTTGTAGCCAGGCACAACACCGGTTTCTCCGGTAGGATATTTCCAGAAGTAGAATACCATCGATGCCGAGGTTGCGGGGCAACCTGTCAGACACTGGTAGCTACTGAACTTGCACTGGTTGTAGTAGGGGGCTTCCTGGTCCCAGTTACAGGTGAGCAGTGGTCCATAGGTGGTAGCATTGAGCCTGGGTGTGGGCTCTTGTACGAATGTCGGGCCCATTCCCGGGTGTTCCTGGAGGAACATGATCTGGTCCTTGTACTGGCCGAGCATGTCCTGCAAACCACCAGGCAGGTTGTTCACATCGCTCAAGGGGCGGTCGCCGACCATGAGGATATCCTCGGCACGGTCATCACCGGCAACCACAATGAATGTAGTAGCGGTGTTGTAAATGTAATAGACGGGCTGGTTGATCTTCGAATTGCCCATCTCTGCCTTTAACAGCACGGGCGTAAGTGCTGCTTGAGACATAAACTTACCTGCATAAAGTTCGTTGGTCAGAAAACTTTGTGCTTTCTTTTGGGCCGTAATCTGGTCCACTGGGGCGGCCGACAATGACATCGCCAGGATGGCGGCTGTCAGGAAAAACATGATTTTCTTCATAAGCCTTAAGTTTAAAGTTGTAGAAAATGTAAGGTTATAATAGATTAGTAAATAATGATGATTTTTAAATGATTGAATAATTTCAACGCCCCAAAGGTAATAGTTCGTTGTTATTCGTGCAAATAAAAATCAAATTTTTTTCAAAAAATGTTGTTTTTGTTTGAAATCGTCTTTTGAAGTATAACCCTTTTGGCGCACTTTTATTGATGTTTGCAGGTTTGGGCTAAAGTGACTATCTTTGCGGCAGTTAAATCATCTGGGAGTAATGAAATCTGCTAGCAATATTTCAGAAATTTTGGCCTTTCTGCGCCAGTTGGCTGTCAATAACGATAGAACGTGGTTCAAGTCCCACAAGGACATGTATGACGCCCTGCGCGGCCCTTGGGAGCAGGACATGGAGCGTCTCATCGCACGCATCGCCGAGTATTTCCCCGACGTGCGCGGCCTTGCTGTCAAGGACTGCGTTTACCGCATCTACCGCGACATCCGCTTCTCCCATGACAAGAGTCCCTACAAGACCTATTTCTCGGGTGTCATCGGCCGTGGCGGTCGGCACACGGTGCAGTCGGGCTACTACGTCCACATCGGGGTCGATGAATTGATGTTGTGCGGCGGCATCTGGTGGCCCGAGAAGGGCATACTGGATCAGCTGCGCGGGCTGATTGATGCCGAACCCGAGGAGTTCCTGGCTATCGTCAACCATCCGGATATTGCCTCGTGCTACCAGTGGATGTCACAAAGTCTCAAGTCCGTCCCCAAGGGTTATCCTAAGGACCATCCCCTTGCCCAATACCTGAAAATGAAGGAATACCTGATGGTCATGCGGGTCGATGAGCATTATTTTGACTGTGAGGACTGGGTCGAGAAGGTCGCATGTGACTTACAACCTCTCAAACCTTTGCATGATTTCCTTAATTATGTGTTTGAATAATGTCCCGCCAGGTGACAGATTGTAATCTGGGAAAATGTCAGCAATTTGCCTAAAGCATCGGCATTTTGCCACTCAAAACCGCCAAAAGTCGCGTCTTTTGCCATTTTTTTAGCCCTTTTTGCGACGTGAAACAGATTTTTTTCGCGTCACAGGTGTTAATTTCACAATAAATATACTCCTACTTAAAAAAATGGTAGTATCTTTGCACCCGATTTCAAGGAGATTTTGCCTGAAAACCAGAACAGACATCTTTAAAAACTAACAATATAACAGATTTAATTAGAGAACATCTATGAAGAAATCCTTTATTCTTTTGTTGGCATTAGCCACAAGCTTTGGCCTGAGTGCCAGTGAAGCCGATTTGGTGATGCCGCAGTCGCTGCATGACCTCAGTTTCCTGCATTGGGGATTCCTGGTCTGCATTCTGGGAATGCTTTTTGGTGTCTATCATTTCATGAAGACCAAGAGCCTGCCCGTTCATCCTGCCATGCGTGAGATTGGTGAAGTGATCTACAAGACCTGTTCCACCTACCTCAAGCAGCAGGGACGTTTCCTGGCCATCCTGTTCATCTTCATCGGCGTGGTGGTTGCCTTCTACTTTGGCGGCCTGAGCCACATGTCGGTGGGTGAAGTGCTCATCATTCTGTTATCTACCGTAATCGGTATGCTCGGCTCCTATGCCGTTGCTGCCTATGGTATCCGCATGAACACCTATGCCAACGCCCGCATGGCGTTTGCCTCGCTGCGCCGCGACCCGCTGCGCCTGCTCAATATCCCCTTGAATGCGGGTATGAGCATCGGCGTGATGCTCGTGTGCGTCGAGCTGATCATCATGCTGGTCATCCTGCTGTTCGTCCCCGAGACGTTGGCTGGTGTCTGCCTGATCGGTTTCGCCATTGGTGAGAGCCTCGGCGCCAGTGCACTGCGTATCGCCGGCGGTATCTTCACCAAGATCGCCGACATCGGCAGTGACCTGATGAAGGTGGTCTTCAAGATCGGTGAGGACGACCCCCGCAACCCTGGTGTGATTGCCGACTGTACCGGTGACAACGCTGGCGACAGCGTTGGCCCCACCGCCGACGGTTTTGAGACCTATGGTGTGACCGGTGTCGCTCTGGTATCGTTCATCCTGCTCGCCGTCAAGGATCCCGAGATGCAGAAGAACCTGCTCGTGTGGATCTTCTCGATGCGTATCCTCATGGTGATCACCTCGGTAGTTGCCTACTGGATCAACAAGGCCTTCTGCAAGGCTAAATATGCCGGCAAGGACAGCCTCGACTTTGAAAAACCGCTGACTTCGCTCGTTTGGTTCGCCAGCGTGCTGAGTATCGCAGTCACCTACATTGTTTCCTACATGCAGCTTGGTAACATTGCCGGTCAGCCCAACCTGTGGTGGCAGTTGGCAAGCATTATCTCGATGGGTACGCTGGGCGCAGCCCTCATTCCCGAGATTACCAAGATTTTCACCTCGCCCAAGAGCGGCCATGTCATGGAGGTCGTTAAGGCTTCGCACCATGGTGGCGCTTCGCTGAATATCCTCAGCGGTTTTGTGGCCGGTAACTTCTCTGGCTTCTGGACGGGTCTGGCCTTCGTGCTGCTCATGTTCGTCGGCTATGCCTTCTCTATCGACATTCCCGAGGCCCTCATGTCCTATCCCGCCATCTTCGCCTTTGGTCTGGTGGCCTTCGGTATGCTGGGCATGGGTCCTGTGACCATCGCTGTGGACAGCTACGGTCCCGTGACCGACAATGCCCAGAGCGTCTATGAGCTCTCCCTCATCGAGGAAGTGCCCAACAAGGACGAGGAAATCGAGCGTGACTTCGGCTTCAAGCCCGACTGGGAGAAGTCCAAGCACTACCTGGAGGAGAATGACGGCGCCGGCAACACCTTTAAGGCTACTGCCAAGCCCGTGCTCATCGGTACTGCCGTTGTGGGTGCTACCACGATGATTTTCTCCATCATCCTCGTGATCCAGAAGACCCTGGGCGTGGATCCCGCCAGCCTGCTCAACCTGTTGAATCCTTACACCATCATCGGCTTCCTGCTGGGTGGTTGCGTGATCTACTGGTTCACCGGTGCTTCGACCCAGGCCGTTACCGTTGGTGCCAACCGTGCAGTTGCCTTCATCAAGGACCACATCAAGCTCGATCCCAACGCTCCCAAGAAGGCCGATACCAAGTCGTCCGTCGAGGTAGTGAAGATCTGCACCCAGTATGCTCAAAAGGGTATGTTCAACATCTTCCTGGCCATCTTCTTCTTCGCCCTCGGCTTTGCCTGCTTGGCATCGCCTGGCAGCGTGGGTGGCGCCAATGCCGTTTCGCTGTTCGTTTCCTATCTGATCTCGATTGCCCTGTTCGGCTTGTTCCAGGCTGTGTTCATGGCCAACGCCGGCGGCAGCTGGGATAACAGTAAGAAGGTCGTTGAGGTTGACCTCGACCTCAAGGGAACCGATCTGCACGACGCATCGGTTGTCGGTGACACCGTGGGTGATCCCTTCAAGGACACCTCGTCGGTATCGTTGAACCCCATCATCAAGTTCACCACCTTGTTCGGTCTGCTCGCCATGGAAATGGCTATCAGCGAGAACTTCCGCGAGTTTGCTCCTTGGGTAGGTATCGTCTTCGTGATCGTGGCTATCTTCTTCGTTTGGCGCTCGTTCTACAAGATGCGCATCGATGACACCATCGACAACATCCTCGACGCCTACAAGAAGTAAAATTAATGCTCGCTCTGCTCGCAGTTTAAGGCTTAGAGTTTAGAGAACCCATCAAGGGCTTTAGCGGGCCCCGTCAATAAGGCCAAGGCGGCTGGACACCACAATGTCCAGCCGCCTTGCTTTAGTCTTTAGTCGGTTTTCTGAATGGAATTGAAAGGGGGAGACTTGAGCAACTGCCTGGCGAACGTCTTCACCCGCAAGTACTCGTCATGATCGCAGAGCAGGGTGACCTGGTTGTTCTTGTGGAAAATGACGTGATATCCTTTCTTGGTCTTGTGGCCAGGACGATCCTCGGCATAGAACTGATGGTACACATCAATGCCCTCAAACCGGCCGGGGAGGATATTGGCATATTTGACTCGGTCAAGCAGAAGGTCCTTCAGGTTTTGCATAGCGTCCAGCTCGCTGCGTGCTTCCTGGGAGGTCGTGTCGTTGCCAAACTCCTCGTTGAAGTTTCTGGTGGCACGTTCCAGATCGCGCAGGGCGACAAACGCATAGGAGTCATAGATGACCATGTCACTCGTCACAATGGACATGTCGGTACTAATCGGCTCGTAACTCTTAGGGTTCTTGAGGTTGTTGACGATCATCTTTTGAACCTTTGGGAAACCTTTTTTCTCGATGTAATCCATCTTCTCGCGGCCAAATTTCTCGATGAGCTCTGCACGTGACTGATGCTTGCAGCCGATGGTCAGCAACATCAACGCCATCAATGCCATCATCTGTAATGTCTTGATTTTCACCATGTCTAATAGTTATAAAAGTTAGTAAATTTGTAAGCTCTTTGTTGGGAGCAGCAATGCAACGTAGCACATGCTCCTTGTTGAAAAAGCAAAAATACAAAAATTCCATGGTTTGCCAAATGCTTTTACCGATATTTGGCGCTGAAATGTCTTTGTACTCGTGGCCGTCTTCTTCGTATGGCGCTCGTTCTACAAGATGCGCATCGATGACACCATCGACAACATCCTCGACGCCGACAAGAAGTAGGAATCAGTAGAGACGCAAAATATCGCGTCTCTAGGTTGTAGACCGTTTTAGGGCTTAATTGCGAGCCCATGTCAATAACGCCAAGGCGGCTGGACACCACAACGTCCAGCCGCCTTGCTATATTTACCCAGTAATGTCGTATAAACTGAACCGATCAGAGGGCCAGACGAAGGCCATTGGCTGGGGCTTCAAACGTAGGGCTATAGTAGCGCCGGGACGATACACGGCACATCCTCGGCAATGAAAAGTCATAGCAGCCGCCACGGGTAACGCGATCTGTGCCGGTTTCAGGACCAACCGGATCAATCTGCGCATCACTGCTATAGGAGCCATACCAATCGCTGCACCACTCCATCACATTGCCCGACATATCATAAATGCCCAACTCATTAGGCTTTTTGGTGGCGACCGGCTTTGTTCCCTGGGGACTGTTGCCATCGTCATACCAAGCGACTTCGTCGATGTTGTTGCTGCCAGCGTATTTGTAGCCCTTGCTCTGTTTGCCGCCACGCGCAGCATATTCCCATTCGGCCTCGGTGGGCATACGGAACGTCTTTCCGGTGAGTTGGTTTAGTTTGGTAATGAATTCCTGACATTCACTCCAGGATAGTTGATCAGCAGGAAGGAGCATGTCGCCAGTAAAATGGCTCCAGTTGTAGCCCATCACGGCCGTCCACAACTCTTGAGTCACTTCGGTCTGGCCGATACTGTAGCTAGACAAGGTCACTTGGTGAGCCGGTTTTTCACTATTGTAAGCGTCGTCACCCTGCTCAGGGGTAGCGCCCATTGTGAAGGTGCCGCCATCGACCTTGACCATTTTGAACTCCACGCCATTTGCGGTGAATGTCTCGATGCCCACTGACGTTGACGAATCGCCAAGGATGATATTGATGATTGCGTTAACATCGGCAATGTTGATTTCACCGTCCCCATTGACGTCTGCCGAAGTGTAGCTGCCACCGTCGCCCAGAATCATGGTGATTATTACATTCACGTCAGCGATATTGATCTCTCCGTCGCCGTTGACATCACCTTTAAGCCCACCAGTTCGAGAGATGATAATCTTGTCGGGACTTTGATGGTTGCCACAATAGATGCTATAGCCATAGGATGATGGTTCTAAATAGGCGTCTTCGGGGTAGGTGATAGCGCAGTTATTGAAGGTGATGCCATCGCCGATTCTGGCAACCTCGCCCATAATGGTGGCCTGCACATTGTCGAATGTGAGCGCGACACCATTGCCTTCAGCATTATTGGCTATTCCTTTGACGGTATTCAACGTGATATCCTGGATGGTCAAATGTGCGACAACAAGGAAAATGTCAATCCACGAGCTGTATGTGGAAAGGGTGCCATTGCCCTTGATGATCACATTCTTGGAGTTATAGCTGTCAATTGCGATAACCACATGGCCAGTAGTGGTCAATCTGCAATTTCCTTGAACAATGATGGTTGCATCGCTGGTGACACGAATGGGCCTGATGCCATCCTGGGGATTGTTGCTGCTGTACTCAATAACTGCATTGTACAGAGTGAGGGTATGGCTGCTCTCATTCCAAGTGACAGAGCCGCTCTTGATGTAAGGGCTGTCAAATCGGCCGTTCTCATCGGGATAAACACCACACACCGTGACTTGTGCGTTGGCGCCCAGGGCCGCTACAAGTGCTAGACATAATAGGAATAACTTTTTCATATCGTTATGTATTAATCGGTTAATAGACAAAACAATACTCGCTACGACGGCTCGCTGTCGAGGCGAGCGGTGTTTTTGATTATGCAAAGATAACAAAATTATTATGCTATACACACTTTTCTCTTTTGGATTTCAGTGATTTTGATCAACTGGTGCCGCTTGGAAATCTCCATCCCTTTTCGCTGTTCAAGGTGTTTCGTCTTGATTAGCCATTGAGCGCCAATGTTCCTGTCACATGTGAAAAGGTGTTCGTTTTTTGTGGTTCGTCTCGTTATGAAAGTCCGAGTGCAAGCGCCAAAAGAAAAAAATCACCATTTGTTGGTAAATAATCATACATTTTTGTTTGCCATGTCCCCAAAAAGGAGTATTTTTGTGGGTACTAAACAAACTTAGAATTTATAACCTTTAAACTATTTCTTTTATGGCAAAAATTCATGGAGCCGTAGTAGTGAATACGGAACGATGCAAGGGATGCCGCCTGTGTGTTGTGGCATGCCCATGCAATGTGCTGAACCTCAAAGAAAAAGAGGTGAATGACCGCGGATATCATTTCGCGTATATGGAGCAACCCGAGGCTTGTATCGGTTGCCAGAGTTGTGCACTTGTTTGCCCCGATGCCTGCATCGAGGTTTACCGCGTGACCGAGAAATAATAGTGACTAACCATTTAAACTCCTATCGAACAATATGAACGATAAAGTAACATTGATGAAGGGTAACGAAGCCCTCGCCATGGCTATGATTCGCTACGGCGCCGACGGATATTTCGGCTACCCGATCACTCCGCAGAGTGAGGTGCTTGAGAAACTCGAGGAAGAAATGCCTTGGGAGACTACTGGTATGGTTGTGCTGCAGGCCGAGAGTGAGGTCGCTGCCATCAACATGGTTTATGGTGGCGCAATGACCGGCAAGGCCGTCTGCACCTCTACTTCCAGCCCTGGTTTCAGCCTCATGCAGGAGGGTGTGTCCTATCTCGCAGCCAGCGAGGTTCCCGCTCTGTTGATCAACGTGCAGCGCGGTGGCCCCGGTCTGGGTACTATCCATGCTTCGCAGGCCGACTACTTCCAGGCTTGTAAGGGAGGCGGTCACGGTGACTATCACATGATCGTTCTCGCTCCCAGCAGTGTTCAGGAGATGGCCGACATGGTCGCCCTGGGCTTTGACCTGGCATTCAAGTATCGCTGCGTGTCGATGATCCTGGCTGACGGTACCATCGGTCAGCTCATGGAGAAGGTCGTGCTGCCCGAGCAGCGTCCGCGCCGCACCGACGACGAAATCCGCGAGCAGTGCCCGTGGGCCGTTAACGGCCGCAAGGGCATGCGTCCCAGCAACGTCGTTACCAGCCTTGAGCTCGATGACGACAAGATGGAGGAGAACAACTGGCGCTTCCAGGCTTGCTACCGCGAGATCGAGAAGAACGAGACCCGTTGCGAGCTCATTGACACCGAAGACTGCGACTATCTGATCACCGCTTTCGGCACCACCGCCCGCGTCGCCATGAAGACGATGGAACTGGCCCGTGCCGAGGGTATCAAGGTGGGTATGTTCCGTCCCATCACTCTGTGGCCCTTCCCCGAGAAGCAACTGCGCGAGGCCGCCAAGAACGTCAAGGGCATCCTGTGCGTTGAGCTCAACGCCGGCCAGATGGTCGAGGATGTGAAGCTTGCCGTTGAATGCAAGATGCCGGTTGAGCACTATGGCCGTTTCGGTGGCAACGTGCCCACCCCCGACGAGCTGCTGAACGTACTTAAAGAGAAACTCATTAACAAGTAAATAACGCAATGGAACTTAACGATATCATTAAACCTGAGAATAAGGTCTATGCTGAGCCTAAATTATTGAATAGGGTTCATATGCACTATTGCCCTGGTTGCAGCCATGGCGTTGTACACAAACTCGTTGCCCAGGTCATCGAGGAAATGGGTGTTGCTGAGAAGACCGTAGGCATTTCGCCCGTTGGTTGCGCCGTATTTGCCTACAACTACATCGACGTTGACTGGGAAGAGGCTCCCCACGGCCGTGCTACCGCACTGGCTACCGCTGTTAAGCGCCTGTGGCCCGAGAACCTCGTGTTCACCTATCAGGGCGACGGTGACTTCTCGGCTATCGGTACCTGCGAGTCGATTCACGCTTGCAACCGTGGCGAGAACATCGTCATCATCTTCATCAACAACGCTATCTACGGTATGACCGGTGGACAGATGGCTCCCACGACCCTGCTGGGCCAGAAGACCGCTACCTGCCCCTACGGCCGCCGTCCGGACCTCAACGGCTATCCCCTGGCCATCACTCCGCTGCTGGCTCAACTCGACGGTACCTGCTACGTGACCCGTCAGAGCGTTCACACGCCCGCCAACGTACGCAAGGCCAAAGCCGCCCTGAAGAAAGCATTTGAGAACAGCATCAACTGCAAGGGCACTTCGGTTGTCGAGATCGTCAGCGCCTGCAACACCGGTTGGAAGCTCACTCCCGAGAAGGCCAACAAGTGGATGGAAGAGAATATGTTCGCCAAGTATCCCCTGGGAGACTTGAAGGACTTGAAAGATGGTATTCAACGCTAAAATTTAGAAGACACTATGATTAATGAAATAGTTATTGCCGGTTTCGGCGGACAGGGCGTGTTGTCAATGGGTAAGATCCTTGCCTATTCTGGTCTGATGGAGGACAAGGAAGTCTGCTGGCTGCCCTCTTATGGTCCCGAACAGCGTGGCGGTACCGCCAACGTGACTGTTATCGTGAGCGATGAGCGCATCAGCTCGCCTGTGCTCAACACCTATGACGTGGTGGTTGTCCTCAACCAGCAGTCTCTCGACAAATTCGAGAGCAAGGTAAAGCCCGGTGGCATCCTGATGTATGACACCTATGGCATCCACAAGAAACCCACCCGCACCGACATCAAGATTTATCCGATTGATGCTACCGAGAAGTCTATCGAGATGAAGAACTCCAAGACCTTCAACATGATCGTCCTGGGTTCGATGCTCAAGGTACGCCCCATGGTTACCATCGAAAGCGTGCTCAAGGCCCTCAAGAAGACCCTTCCCGAGCGCCACTGGCACCTCATCCCCCTCAACGAGGAGGCCCTGAAGGAAGGCGGCAACCTCATCAAGGAATAATCGACCGAGCCCATTCATTATTGGCATAAAAGTAGAGACGCAAAATCTTGCGTCTCTTTTTTTGTCCGTGTTTTTTCCTCCAATGTAGAGACGCAAAATCTTGCGTCTCAGCGTAGTCAAATAGATTACTATCGCCCGTATGGGAGACGCAAGATTTTGCGTCTCTACAAGGTAGTGTGTGCTCAGTCTTTCTCTTCACAGTTCAATTTGTCCATATCCCAACGGCCCACATTGTTCTCGATATATTCGGCAATACGATTCCAATCGTCATTATTGCGAATAATGTGGTCATGAAATCTGGGTTGCCAGGCAAATGCTAGTCCTTTTTTCCTTGCGAGTTTTGTTACTCCAACTTTGAAACCTCTAATTACTGAAGCCAGATTCATTGATTGAGGGCCATACTCATTATGAGGCCGATCGCTTGAGATGTCTTTTTTCTCCATCTGTGGATCATTGATGATGAGAATGCAATGAATGTGATTAGGCATTATCACATATAGAGGCACCTCGACATGCGGAAAGTGATTTGGAATTGCTTCTATACACTCTTTTGCAATTTTACCGGTTGGTGACAGATTCATGATGTGGTGAGTAATATCACCAAAATAATGCTTAAAGTCCCTCGTGCAGATAGTGATGAAATAAACACCACCATCATAATTGTGCCACGGCGCACGGGCACTTTGAACTCGATAAGTATGTTGATATTGATCAGCCATAACATGTAGAGACGCAAAATCTTGCGTCTCCGTTTTGTCGTTTTTCTGCCAGCGTAGAGACGCAAGATTTTGCGTCTCTACATTTCTAGCATCGTTAAAACCGTTTACCGGATGGCGATTTTCCAGGCGTTGCGGCTGGTGGCGGTCTTCAACAGGTAGATTCCGCGGGGCAACTCGATGACCATGTCGTCCTGCAGGTTGTCGATGTTGCGCACGAGGCGTCCTGCCATGTCATAGATGACGGCGCGGCCCACGTCCTCGCTGCACTTGATGAGGATGCCGCCTTCCATCGAGAGCACCTGCAGCGGCTTCTCGGCCTCGAGGCCGGTAAGGCCGCTCATGTCGATGGTGATCACGTTGGACGGCTCGCTCGTGTAGCCCAACCGGTAGGACTGCACCTGGTAGGTGTGCGTCTCGCCGGGCATGCGGTCGTCAAAAGTGTAGCTCGTGATGTCGGCATTGTCGGTAGTGAACGTCTCGGTGCGGGTTTCTCCGGTGTCCTTGTTATAGACTGTGCGCGTGATGATGTAGTAGTCCACCTCCTCGGTGGCAGCGCGCCAGTTGGCGATATAGATGTTGTCGTGGATATCGGTCGCGGGCAACGCTTCCAGGCGGCTCAGGGTGGGTATGGGCAGGCAGCGGGCGCGCAGCTCGACACCCACGCTGCCAACGAGGCCGCCGTCCGAGATGAGCAGTCGTGACGTGTGGTCGCCTGTCGCGGTGGGGGTATAGGTGATCTTCAGGGGATAACCCTCGGGGCTGTTGGCCACAGTGCGGCTCACGCTGCTCACGGGGATGCTGAACATCTCGTAATCATAACGGTAAACCTGAACCGACAGCGGGTTGTTCAGGCCCATTCCCTTGATATACAGGGTGTAGTCGATTGACTTGCCGATGGCCACCTCGCCAAAGTCGAGCACAGTGCCCTGGGTGGGCGTGATGAGCACGGGATCACCGGTGTAGGTCGTCGTGTCGGTGCTGGTTCCTGCTTCGCTCAGGTAGAAGACCTCGCCCTGACGGTTGCCCCAGATGAATTCAAACAACTGAGGGATGTCGATGAACGGGTTGCGGTTGTTCTGGTAATGCTGCACCGCCTCGTTGCGGTCAACCTCCTTGTCGCTCACGGCATCGTTGCGTGCCCAGCGGCACAGCAGTTCGATCGACCAGTCGTTGAGGGACTTCCAGGTGCTGTTGTTGAGCATGTAGGTGTATTTCCAGTGATAGTGCTGGTAGGCACATGCCATGTAGAAATAGGTGCGGGCAAAGTCTCCCTTGTAGCGGTCGTCGGGCTCAAACACGGCATAGCTGCCGCCACCCTGGCCTGACTTGGGCGAGCCCACCTTGGTCACGCCATTGTCAAACGACGGGTTTGACACCTCTCCCAGCGGAAAATTTGACTTGGCCATGTTGGCTTCGCCGTCGGCCGGGTACAGGTGGTTGATGTCGGTGTAGCCGGCATAGCCCTGGTCTTCGTTGTAACCGCCCCACCAGCTCTTGGGCAGGGAGTGTTCCTTGTGCATGCCGTACACGCCGCTCGTGCCGCCCCTGAAGTAGTAGGTGATGTCGCTGTACATGTCCCACACTTTGCTCTTGTCCTCGGGCCGGCAGTCGGTCGCTGCAAAGTAAATCCACAGACTCCCGTAGCTGAAAGTCGTGTGTTGCTGCACCAGTTCATGGATGGCGTCTTTCAGCGCTTGTCCGCTCTTGCCGTCCAGCGAGCTGTAGTAGCCCGCGGGGATGCTGGCGGTGGCACACAGGCTGGCCATGGCCAGCACGGCAGCAGCGGTGATTCGGTATAGTCTATTGCGTATCATTGTTGCGTGAATTAGGTTGATTGTGAGCCACAAAGGTAGTGAAAAGATTTTAGTTCGTAGTTGTTGGTCTTTAGTTTTTAGTGATTTCTTGGCCTATTCAGCGTCGTCGTCAGCTTCCCGCCAGTTGATGAGATAGACGCGGTCACGGGCGCGTGTCATCGCGGTGTAGAGCCAGCGGTAGAAGTCCATCGACTGCATCGCGTCGGGCATGATGCCGCCCATGTCGATGAACACATTGCGCCACTGGCCTCCCTGGGCCTTGTGGCACGTCACGGCATAGGCATACTTGACCTGCAACGCGTTGAAGTAGGGGTGTTCCTTCAGCGCCTTGTAGCGGGTGCGCTTGTCGCCCGTCAGCTCGTTCCACACCTCGTTGAATAGGCGTTCGTTCTGTTCGCGGTCCAGTGCTGGTGTGTCGCTCAGCAGGCAGTCCACCACGATTTTGCAGTCCATTTCCACGCCGTCGTGGTCGGGGAACTCGACGGTGACGTTGGCAAAGCGCAAGCCGTAACAGTGTTCGATGTCGCCCCACACGCGCCTCACGCGGCACACGTCGCCGTTGGCGATAAAGTCCATCTGCTCATAGTCGCGTGCCCAGTAGTAGTTGTTCTTGGCCACCAGCAGCATGTCGTCGTTCACGAGCAGGTCCTCGCGGTAGAGAATCGAGTTGCGGATGCCCATGTTGAACAGCGTTGCCCGCTTGTTGCTGCGTGTCACGACGATGGTCTCGCCCATGCCGTCGCGGTCATAGCAGTCGCTAATGGTTTCCAGCAGGAACTCGCTCGACACGGCCTGGATGTCGTCCATGCCCTCCAGCTCAAAATGCGGCCGGCCCAGCGCGCCGTCTTCCATCGCCTGCCGCAGCAGCGTGGCGTTGTGCAGGATGCCGCTTTCCTCGGCTTGGCGGGCAATCTGTCGCAGGAACACGCCGTAGGTTGTCAGCCCCATCGACCGCAATATCTCGTCGTCGAGGGCAGGGCTCACCAGTTGGCCCACCGGCGGCAGCTGGGCATTGTCGCCCATGAGCACCAGTTTGCAGCCCAAGCCGTTGTAGACGTATCCGATGAGATCCTCGAGCAAGCGACCGCTGCCAAATATCGACCCGTCGCTGGCATTGCTGATCATCGAAGCCTCATCCACGATAAACACCGTGCCCGTATGCTTGTTCTCGGCCAGACCGAAAGCGTCGATGCCGTAACCCTGTTGGCGGTAGATTTTGCGGTGGATGGTGTAGGCCGGATGACCCGAATAGTCGCTGAAGATGTGTGCCGCACGCCCCGTCGGCGCCATCAGCACCGACTTCACACCCTGCTGGTGCAGCGCCTTGACGATGGCACCCGTGAGCGACGTTTTGCCTGTTCCCGCGTAGCCGCCCAAGATAAACACCGACCGCTCGGGGGCATACAGCAGGAAATGCGCCAGCGCCACGATCACCAGCATCTGGTCATCGTTAGGGTCATAGGGCAGCCAGCGCAGCACATCCACAGCGAGCTGTTTCACGCGCGGGTCCTGATGGTTTGCGCCTCCTGTATGGTTGTATGTCTGCAGTCTGTTGTCGTTGTTCATCGCCACAAAAATAACAAAAAATGTGTGTTTTGTTGTTGTTTTCCGCCAAATTGTATTACCTTTGCCCCGCATTTGACGAAAGGAGTGATGCTCGAGTGGCTGAAGAGGCACGCCTGGAAAGCGTGTATACGTCAAAAGCGTATCCCGAGTTCGAATCTCGGTCACTCCGCAAAAAAAGGACGACAAACTGTCGTCCTTTTTTGTGTTACAGGGGGTTGCTGATTGTTAGAAGGTGTATTTCAGGCCCAGAACGGTGACGGACTGGTTGAAGTCCTCGATGATCTGGAAACGCTCCTCGCTATAGAAGTAGAGCCTGTCCTGGATGCGGTATTCGGCACCCACACCCACGTTTGCACCGCAGCGGCTCACATTGCCGTCACCGAAGATGCCGGCGTCGTACTTGTAGTTGGCATAGGTGAAGCCCAGCAGCGGGTAGATAGCAAATGAGCTGCTGGTGGGGATGACGTAGTGCAGGTTGGCGTTGGCGTTGATGGCGCTCACGCCGTCGTTCTTGAAGTAGTACATGAACTCGGGGGCGATGCGGAAGCGGTTCACGGGTTCTACCTGCAGCTGCAGGCCGAGACCTGCCATGGAGTTCTTGGACGCATAGGCAAACTGAGCGCCTAATGAGATGTTACCCTTCTCGGCGCTGGCGCCCAGGGCAGTTGCGATGGCCAGAACGGCCAGAAAGATAAATTTTTTCATTCTCATAAAATAGTTTCTAGTCCCTAGTCCCTAGTTTCTAGTTGGCATCCGCTTTCTAGAGTTCTCTAGTTTCTAGAGAATTATTAATAATTAATCTGAAATTGAGTTAGATAACGCGTTAATCATCTTGGCTATTTCTGTTATCTTGCTATGAATCGTTGTGGTTTGGCTTTTATCCAAATAATGCAATCGTTCACAAAGTTCAATCTGTGTTGAGAGCTCCCAAAGCGACCCTCTAGCCATTGACAGGAATCGGATAAATTCTTTGGAAGTGATGCGACCTTGTCCTTCGGCAATGTTTGAAGGAACTGACACGGCCGCGCGACGTATTTGATCGGAAAGAGCAAAAGTCTCATCCCGCGGCAACAGCTTGACTATGTTGTAAACCATAACGGTCAGGTCCATAGCCTTTTGCCATACTACTAGATCTCTGAATTCACTTGATTTCATTGTTATGATAGTGTATTGAGTGACTGTAATCAACTAGAAACTAGGGACTAGAAACTAGGGACGCTGCCGTCAAAGTGCTCAGCACTTTGACGGCAGCGTCTAAGATGGCATCATGACTGCGGTCATCCTCGTTCATGTCGATGCGTTGGTCGGGGGCGACACCGAACTCGGTGAGCTGTCCCTGGGCGTCCATGATGGGACAGGACGAGAAACGCACACGCCAGCCGTTGGGCAGTTCGCTGGTGAAGGGCAGTCCGCAGCCGCCACCCGTGGTGTCGCCCACGATGGTGACTTGATCGAGCGACTTCATGATGGACACGAAGTTATTGGTGGCGCTGAAGGAGCCGCGGTTGGCGAGCACAACGACGGGCTTGAGGTAGTGGATGTGGTTCTTAGTCGGCTCAAAGTAGTAGGCATAGGGATCTGAAAAATCGTTGTGGCCCGGTCCTGTCTTGTGGCAGATGTACCCCGCGAGAGTCTTCTCTTTGATAAAGCGCGAGACAAGGGTCTCGACGTTGGTGAGCAGGCCGCCGCCGTTGTCACGCACGTCGATAATGAGGCCGTCGGCGGTGCTCAAGTAGCTGAGGATGAGGTCAAGATTGCCCTCGCCGATGTCCGATGAGAAGGAGCCGTAGTACATGTAGCCGAAGTTGCCGGGCAGTATCTGGTACTTGATGCCCGATGCCATCTTGTAGTCGAAGTTCAGGTAGTGCTCGTCGATGATGCGCTCGTCATAGTTGACCGGCCACTGTTCCCAAATCCAATATCGAGACACGTCGTGGCTGGCGATGAGGTTGGTGTGGCCGTCACGCAGTTCCTTGAGCATGTCGCCGCAGACGTCAAACAGTTCCCTGTCGGTCATCTCGTTGGAGACCAGTGCACGGTAACGCTGATGCACCTCGTTCCAGTTGACCTGCTTGTAGTCAAAGAAGCTGTAATGTTCGTCCATAATGGACCACAGCGCCTCGAAGTTGCCTACCTGGTCGTGCTCGAACTCATCCTTCTCGGCACAACCCACACAACACAATAACAAGCAGATAAAAGGAAGACAATAAGTACAATAAATACTATGGCATCGGCGCTCTTTTTTCAATGCGGATTTCGCGAATTTTGATAATAAACAATTCGTGAAATTAGCGTAATTCGCATGAGCTCCGCAGGATATGAATCTGGATAGCATTGTCATTATTGTATTTATTGTTTTCTTTTTTACAGGGAGATGCCGAGGACTACGGAGTGGGTGACGTCATGGACGTGGAGGTGGTTGACGGTCCAGTGCTCGAGGCGGTTGCGGTAACCCAAGCGCAGTGTGGTCTTGCCCATCTGGAGGTCGGCACCCAGGTAGTTGGTCATGTCCAGGCGGTTGCCCCACCATCCCAAGTGGGCCAGATTCTTGTGGTTGCCGAGGTAGATCTCGTAGTAACTCTCGTCATACTCGGGAGCGAAGAACACTCCTGCCACAGGCAACTGCAACTGGTATCGCAGCGTGATGGGCTTGCGCCCCAAGCGGGTGTTGAACCAGGCCATGCCCGCCGCACCAAGGTTCCAGTGGGCCCTGACGGTGACGGGATTGTTGCTGTTGACGGCGTCATAGACGATGCCGGCGCGCAACTGCGTCATGGGGCCGGCCGAGAAGCCCAGCCGTGGGTGTATCACCCCCATCCAGGCGCGCTGCATGTTAAACGAGATGTCGCCCATGAGTTTGTGGAGGTCATTGTTCTGGGCCGGGTTCTCGACATAGTTGTAATCGGCGCCCACGCCCAGTTGCCACAACCACCTGTCGCGGTTGATCCAGCGTGTGGCCTCGATGGAGAGACCTAGGTCGAACCCGTCGTAGGTGATGGGCGTGAGGTAACTGTCGTGCACCGTCGCATAACCCGCATCAAGCATCAGCACTGATTGCGACTCCTGCCCCCCAGCCGCCAACGTCGTAAAGGAAAACAATAAGCACAATAAATACAATGGCATCCGCGTCGTCTTTTTCAATGCGAATTTCACGAATTTGACCAATTCCGCGAATTTTGAAAACAGACAATTCGTGAAATTAGCATAATTCGCATTTCTTTCATTGGTTATGAGTCTGGATAGCATTGTTTTTATTGTATTTATTGTCTTCCCTTTTTTCGTAGTTTATTAATCTTCGTCGAAGGGGATGCGCTGCTGGCCGGTGAAGCTGTCGAGGACTTCGTCCTGGCTGATGCCGTCGGCGGGCGAGGTGTCATCGCCCGTCTCGTCGGTTTCGGCCACGGTGGGCGTCTGTTCCTCGACGGGGGCCGGCTCGCGCGGCTCGATCTCGGTGATGCTGTCCACTTGCCAGTTGGTCACACGGCGGCCTTTGGCCTTGAAGGTCTTAACGCCGATAAACTCCTCTGCATCAATGATAAACGGCTCGCGGTGAGCATCGTCGCCACCCATCTTGACCTCGAAGCGCGGGCAGGGCTCATCACTGAGCAGCAGCAACTTGGACTCGGGGTTGGCACCGATGAAGCTCTGCTTCTTGGTGTTGTCCTCGAGGGTGAAGCGCTTGACGTAGGGGTGGCCCTGGTCGGCATCGTCGAGCACGGCGGTCCATACCTTGCCTGGAACATATTTCTCGATGCGCAGGATGCCCTCGTCGTAGTGGTTGCTGGCCTCGGTGCTCGTGGTGTAGAACTCGCCCGTCTTCATCACTACCAGGATGCGGTCGTCGCCGCCAAACAGGCCCAGCGAGCGGCCGTGCTTCTCATAGTTGATGCGCAGGATGTCCGGGTCGAACCATACCTCACGGTCGCCCAGCGTCGACTGGCCTGCCTCCTTGAGCGAGATGCGGTGCACCTCGTTCTTGGTGACGATGTTGCCGCGGGCCTGCTTGCCCTTGATGGCCAGGTCGGCCAGGTTGACGTCAAACTGTAGGATCTTAAGCCTGAACTTGGGCTTGAGGGTGATGCGCAGCACCTCGGCCTCGCCGTTGGGATTGGCCGTGAACCACACGACCTTGCTGCCCGGCTTGCCCATGGTGATGTCATACTCCTTGTCGCGGGTGATGCCCGTGACGGCAAAGCGCTTCATGTAGGTCGTGCCGCCGCGTCCGTCCTGATAGAGGACGTTGTAGATGGTGCGGTCGTCGCCCTTCTTGAACACGTTCAGGTAGATGATGTTCTTGCCCACGTATATCTTGTCGGCAACCTTGGTGACCTTGAACTTGCCGTCCTTGTAGAAGATGATGATATCGTCGATGTCCGAGCAGTTGCACACGAACTCGTCCTTCTTCAGGCCCGTGCCGATGAAGCCGTCGGCGCGGTTGATATAGAGCTTCTGGTTGGCCTCGGCGACCTTGCTGGCCACGATGGTGTCAAACTCGCGGATGACCGTGCGGCGAGGATATTTGGCGCCGTATTTGGTCTTCAGACCCTCGAACCACTCGATGGTGTACTCGGTGAGGTGTTCGAGCTTGTTGTCGATGTCCTCGACGCGTTCCTTCAGTCGTGCGATATTCTCGTCGGCCTTGTCGCTGTTGTACTTGATGATGCGCTTCATCGGGATTTCCAGCAGGCGCAGCAGGTCGTCCTGGGTAATCTCGCGATAGAACTGGGGCTTGAAGGGTTTCAAGCGCTTGTCGATGTGCTTGAGGGCACGTTCCTGGTCCTTGGCGTTCTCAAATTCCTTGTCCTTGTAGATGCGCTCCTCGATGAAGATTTTCTCCAGCGACACGTTGTGCAGCATCTCCATGGTCTCGCCGCGTGTGATCTGGAGTTCCTGGCGCAGGATGTCGCGCGTGCGGTCCACGCTATAGCGCAACACGTCGCTCACAGTGAGGAACTGGGGTTTCTGGTCCTTGATGACACAGCAGTTGGGCCAGATGGAGATTTCGCAGTCGGTGAAGGCATACAGGGCATCGATGGCGATGTCGCTGCTCGTGCCGGCCTGCAGCGAGACGATGATCTCGGCAGTGGCGCTGGTGTTGTCCTCAACCTTGCGGATTTTGATCTTGCCGCGCTCGCCGGCCTTGAGGATGCTCTCGATGACGGTGCCGGTGGTCTTGCCGTAGGGCACGTCCTTGACCAGCAGTGTCTTGTTGTCGAGTTTTTCGATTTTGGCACGCACGCGCACATAGCCGCCGCGCTCGCCATCGTTATAGTGGCTCACGTCGATGTAGCCGCCCGTCTGGAAGTCGGGATAGAGGTGGAATTCCTCGTCGCGCAGGTAGTGTACGGCCGCATCGATCACCTCGTTGAAGTTGTGCGGCAGGATTTTGCACGACAGACCTACGGCGATACCCTCGGCGCCCTGGGTGAGCAGCAAGGGGAACTTGGCAGGCAGCGTGAGCGGCTCGCGCTTGCGGCCGTCATAGGACAGACCCCAGTCGGTGACCTTGGCGTTATAGACCGCATCCAGGGCGAACTCGCTCAGGCGGGCCTCGATGTAACGGCCTGCAGCCGCACCGTCGCCGGTGAGGATGTTACCCCAGTTACCCTGGGTGTCGATGAGCAGCTCCTTTTGTCCCAGCTGGACCAGCGCACTGTAGATCGAGGCGTCGCCATGGGGGTGATACTGCATCGTCAGACCCACGATGTTGGCCACCTTGTTGAAGTGGCCGTCGTCGGCCTCCTTCATGGCGTGCATGATGCGTCGCTGCACGGGCTTGAAGCCGTCCTCGATGTGAGGCACGGCGCGCTCGAGAATTACATAGGAGGCATAGTCGAGAAACCAGTTCTCGTACATGCCGCTCAGTTGCAGTTTCTTATCTTTAGGCACCTGGTAGGAGGAATGGGCCTGCGGTTCGCCGCCATCGTCCCCGTCAGGGGCTCCGGCGCCAGCGCCGTTAGCGTTGTCTTGGGCATCGCCCTCTATAGGCTCTTGAGCATCCATGCCTTCCAGTTCGTCGTCGTCTTTCTTCATATAAAATCAGGGTTTTAACTTGCAAAGATACAAAAAATCCTCGACACATGAGCCACGTGTCGAGGATTTTGAGCAAATATACTACCTAAAGCCGCATTACAGCGCCAGTCTCAAGCCAATGCCGTAGCTGCGGTAAGTGGGGGAGAACGAGTTGCGGAACGACACGCGGCAGAACCATTCGTCAAAGTACCAACTGCCGCCGCGATAAACGCGCGCCGTGCCGTTGGCGGGTCCCGCGGGGTCGGTGAGCGCATTGCTGCTGTAATCACCATACCAGTCCTGGCACCACTCGTGCACGTTGCCGCTCATGTCATAGAGCATCAGTTCGTTGGGGCTCCTTGTTGCCACATTGTGGGGTCCATGGTGCCCTGTTCCTCTCAGTTCCCAGGATTCGTTATAGGAATACCAGGCAACGCTCGTCGGGTCGTTACCTCCTGCATACTTGTAGCCCATACTCTCGTTGCCGCCCCGTGCCGCAAACTCCCACTCGGCCTCGGTGGGCCGGCGGAATACCATGCCTGTGAGGCTGTTCAAGGTTGCGATGAAGATTTGGCAGTCTTCCCATGAGACACTTTCGACGGGCTGTTGGGGATCACCGAAATAGCTGGGATTGTCATTCATGACCGCACGCCACAGAGCCTGCGTCACTTCGGTCTGTGCGATGTAGAACGATGACAATGTCACTTGGTGCACGGGTCGTTCACGTCCGTTGCCGTCACTGCCCTGCTCGCTGGTGGCGCCCATCATGAACGTGCCGCCCTCGACAGGTATCATGACAAATGTCACGTCACCCACGGTGATCACCTTTTCTTCAGGTTCATCGGGCGGAAATTCCACTCCGCCCAGCAGATAGTCGATGAGCATGGTCACGTCAGCAATGTTGATGGCGCCGTCCCTATTCACGTCAGCACAGGCTGGGTCGACTTCAAGGCCTGATGACAGCAGGTAATCGATCAGGCTGGTCACATCAGCGATATTGACCTCACCATCCCCGTTCATGTCGCCCCGCAGACTGCCGGTTGCCGCAGTTGAGGACAACGGCCAAGCCAGCATCAGGAGCACTGACAGGATGAGAATACCGTTTCCAGAAAAGTGTTTCATTCTCGATTTAGTGTTGTAATCAGTTGACACGTAGGGTTTTCTTGGCACTGTGGGTGTTGTTGCTGTGAGTGGTCACCTCGATGTTGACACCGTCGAAAGGACGGCTGCTCTCGTGGCCATTCAAGTTGTAATAGCGCACCTTGACTTTGTCGCTCGTGGCGGATGACGATGCCACGGGTACCTCCTCGACCGATGTCACGGGGTCATAGCCCTCGTCATCGATGGGCTCAAGGTAGAAGGAGCGCAGGGGTTCGTAGCCCAGTTCCTCCATCAGTTCGTCCCATGCCTCGGGCAGTTCGACAGCCACGGTCGACATGGCGCCGCCGGGCATGGTCTGTATCTTGTTGCGCGAGGGGTCACCGGTGATGATGAACGCCGTTTCGCCCTTGACCATCGTGGGAATGGTCATCATCTGGGCGTTGTCGTTGGCATACCACTCGGGCGTTTTGGTCATCTCGGCATCTTCCTCGTCCTGCAGTTGCTCCATGTATTCCTCGAGCGAAGTGTGGTCGGGGTTGATGGCACTTCCCGGATTGGCGTAGTAGTGGGCATAGGCTCGCTCATACAGCGGGCGGCGGGCCGTGGCGATGAGTTGGTCCTCGAGGTTGTCAACGGTGCCGTAGGTGTCCTTGAGGTGTGCTGCAACCTCCTCGGTCATGAGGATGGCGCGATGGGTGTATTGCACGCCGCTGCCCAAGGCCAGCTGGCAACGTTCGGTGATGTCCCAAGCCAGCAGTTGCATGATTTTCTCGCCGTCGGTGGTGGCAGGGGGCATGTTGTTGCCCCACAGCAGGGTCGAGGCGGCGGTGATGGCGCTTTCGTTCAAATCCAGTCCTTGTCGCACGTGATAGGGGTTCCAGCCCATGCGCAGGCAAGCCTCGTCATCCTCGGCCAGGCACCACGACACGGGGTAGCCAAAAGTGCCCATGCGGTCCTGTTTCACGTAATATCCCGCCAGATTGAGCATCGCCAAGTTGAGGAAACGGCCGATGGCGATGTTGGCCTGCTCGTTGATCTGTCCCTGACCGTGGTCCAGACCCAGTTGGCGTGCCACGGGGCCGTTGGCCCAGCAGTAGGGGATCCAGGCATGGGTACTGCCCAGCGTGCGGCGGAACTCTCCCGAGGTCATCGCCTTGGTCAAGGCAATCAACAATGGCATGTATTCGGGTTTGCAACCGGCCATCACGCCGTTGACGGCCACATGCCATACCAGCGTTGAGCGGTAAGAAGGCGACAACACGGCAATGGTGCGGTTCCAGCGGTAGTCGGTATATTTCATGAATTCCTGCACACGGTCCAGTGTGGGCGGGATGATGGGCATGCCATCGCTCCACAGCATGTCCTTGTAAAACTCGTTCACCTCGTCGATAGTGCCGCTGAAGACAGGCTCTTGTGGATCGGCGGGCTCCAGTTGCTGGTTTTCCTCGATTTCCTCTTGGGTGATGGGCGTGAGCAGGGCCTCAAGTATTTGGGGCCAAAGCACTTCGCGCGTATTCTGCTTGAGCTGCTCCTCGGTGTGCGAGGCAAAGGCGCCAGGATAAACAGCGACACGCAGTACGGGCAAACCGTTGTTATAGGCGGTCGTTTTGGCTTGTGTGTCAAATCCGGGAGCCGCAATCATCACCGACGGGATGCCGATGTACTCGGCAGCGATGCAGTTGCCGGTCTCCTTGGGAGTGCAGATGCCGCAGCCACCGTTACCCGAAATGACCGCGTCCACGCCATACTCGATGAGGCGCTGCTGGAAGCGTTCCACCTGCGGTTTGCGCACCCTGGGGCCTGGAAACAGGCCTGCAGACCCGATCTCGTTCAACAGATAGACAGTTGCCGTCGGGAACCATTCCTGGATGATTCTCTTGAGCTCCACATGGGTGATGCTGGCCATGAAGGATCCGCCAACCAGGGCTATGGTCTTGCCGTCGAGGGTCTCCAGTCGGGGGGCCAACTCAATCATGTCGACCGATGACTGTCCCACAGGCGATAACACGTCATAGGTCCCCGCAGTCGAATCCCCGCTGCAGTCCCCGCTGGGGTCGCAGGTCTGCGCATGAACATTCAGGGCAAGAAACCATACACTCGTTAAAAGCAATAAACAACGTAAGGATTTGTATCGCATAACAGAAAATTTTGAGGTTTTACGTTCTAATGATGCAAATTTAAACCAAAAGTTAAATGCTGGAGCAAATAATTGTTCCCGCGATTTAACTTTTGTACCTTTGTCTCATCTATATATTGAATGACAAACATGACCGACGACAAGGCGTTGCAAGAGATGCTCCATGACCCCGTTCGCCGCAACCAGGGGTTCAGGGTGCTCATGAAGCAGTACGGGCAGGCGCTCTACTGGCACATTCGCCGCATCGTTGTGGGGCATGACGATGCCGAGGATGTCATGCAGGAGACCTGTATCAAGGTCCTGAACGGCATCGGTTCGTTTAAAGGTGATGGCCCGCTGGCGACTTGGCTTTACCGCACCGCCACCAACGAGGCCTTGCAGCACCTGCGGCGACAGACGCACCTGTTCCAGAGCATCGACTCGCTGAACGGCACGCTCACGGCAAAGTTGCAAGCCGAGTCGTCGCTCGATGGCAACGAGGCCGTGACTCTCTTCCAGCAGGCCCTGCTCACGTTGCCCACCCAGCAGCGCATCGCGTTCAACCTGCGTTACTACGATGAGTTGAGTTATGAGGAAATAGCGCGCATCACCGGCAAGTCGGTGAACACGTTAAAGACCAATTACCACTATGCCACCCAAAAGGTGAAAAGTTACATCACTGAACATTTGACAAAATGAAAGACTTATTGAATGACATTGGCAAGAAGATGCCCTATAGCGAGAGCAAGGAGTATCTTGACGGCCTGATAGACCGCGCCACTGAGCAGGCCATCAAGCAGCACGTTACGGCCAAGAGCAGGCGCCGTTGGGCTGTGACGGCCGCCTCGGCTGCTGCCGTGGCCTTGTTGGTCATCAGCATTGGCCTAACGGTCATGAATAATGATAGCCAGCGAGCAGCCGTGACACTACAGACCGAGGGCCCCATCGACGAGTTCTTGGGTTCCTTGACCGACGAGGAAGTGGCACAACTGCCCTATATCGAAATAGAAGAAATACCGGAATATTAAAACAGGCAGAACAATGAAAACGACAAGATATCTGTTGACAGTGATGGTGATGGCATTATTCTCACTGAGTGCGATGGCCAGTGACAATGGCGCCAGCTCACTCAACGAGCGCTTTTATCAGGCCAAGTTACGGGAAATGGTCTATCGGCTGCACATCACGACTGAGCAGCAAAAGAAGTTTGAGCCCATGTACCGCGCCTATTGCGAGGAAATGACCGCCTTGTGGAACGAGCGCAAGAAACCCATCAAGCCCAGCACGAGCACCGATGCCGCAGCTATGGCCAAGCGCAAGATGGAGATGCAGCAGCGAGCCCAGGGCATCCGCATGAAGTATGTCGACAAATTTGCCACCGTGCTCAATGCCCGTCAGATTGACCGTTTCTTTGATGTGGAGTCTGCCATCCAAAAGAAGCTCAAGGAACGCCGTGAACAGGCCCGCGGCCAGTAAAAAAGAATTTTAAATCAAACCCGTGGGCAGAATCAATTTTTCTGTGCTCAATATCGATTTGTACTGGTTTTCAGGCGATAGCGTCGAAGACGAACTTCAAGACAATCAACACGTTTCGACTTTTTTTGCTCAACGTTTTGTTACGACAACTGTCTAATTCAAATAAAAGAGAAAGCCGGCAAGGAAAACCTCCTCGCCGGCATTCATCTCATTTAACGGTACCTGAGAATCAATAGTTCTCGGCCTTAATCTGGAAGTAGGCCTGCGGATGGTTGCACACGGGGCACATCTCGGGAGCCTTCTTGCCGATGACCACGTGGCCGCAGTTGCTGCACTGCCAGATGGTGTCACCGTCGCGTGAGAACACGATGCCCTCCTTGATGTTGTTTAACAGCTTCAGGTAGCGCTCCTCGTGCAGCTTCTCGATGGCGGCAACGCCTTCCATCTGCTCGGCGATCTCGATAAAGCCTTCCTCGCGGGCTTCCTCGGCCATGCGCTTGTACATGTCGGTCCACTCAAAGTTCTCGCCGGCGGCAGCGTCCTCCAGGTTCTCGATGGTACCCTTCACGGCACCACCCTGCAGGTGCTTGAACCACAACTTGGCGTGCTCCTTCTCCTGGTTGGCAGTCTCCTCAAAGATGGCGGCAATCTGCACATAGCCGTCCTTCTTGGCCTTGGAGGCATAGTAGGTGTACTTGTTACGGGCCTGTGACTCGCCAGCAAAGGCTTCCATCAGATTCTTCTCGGTCTTGGTTCCTTTCAATTCCTTCATTGTGATAGTGATAAGTTAGTTGATAATGCTTGATTTGTGCGCACAAATTTAGCTAAAAAAACACACAACACAAAAATAACAGCCATTTTTCCTCTCACCCGCCCATGTTTTTTATGCTAATCAAGTTAATATTAACGAATTACACGAAACCATTATCAATTGCATCACTCCAGCCTTGAAAAAGTAAGCAACATCTTAGTAAAAAGTTTCTTAGTAATAAGTTTGTTACTAAGAGAATTATTACCTAACTTTGCGGCGTAATTAAATGAAAAGAGACTATGGCAACAGACAATCCATTTGTGTTCGGTAAAGCAGCCGAAGGCTCCTATTTTACTGATAGGCAAGAAGATGCTAAGCGCTTGACCGCTAACTTGACCCACGGTATCAACACGATTCTCATCTCACCACGACGATGGGGCAAGACGTCATTGGTCAAGAAAGTCATCGCCGAAATTGATCATCCTGAGATTAAGACAGTGTTTCTAGACATTTTCCAGTGCAAGTCGGAATGGGAGTTTTATCGCGCTTTCGCTACTGCAGTTATAAAACAAACAGCTTCCAAATTGGATGAATGGGTCGATATGGCCAAGACCTTCCTGGCTAACATTTCACCCAAATTCACCTTTGGACCCGACCCGATGACCGATTTCTCCATCTCGTTTGAATGGGATAAAAAGGATGATACCATTCTCGATGTTTTGCAATTGCCCGAAAAAATCGCACAAAAGCGGGGAATCCGTCTGCTCGTTTGTTTGGACGAGTTCCAGCAGATGGCTGAATTTGCCGATTCGGTCACTTTTCAAAAGAAATTGCGCTCGGTGTGGCAGCACCAGCAGCACGTCACCTATTGCATGTTTGGCAGTAAGAAGCATCTGTTGGAGAACATCTTTAACGACAAGAGTATGCCGTTCTACAAGTTTGGCGACTTGATGTTCTTGAAGAAGATACCAACCGATGAATGGATACCTTTCATCTGCGATAAGTTCAGTGAGACGGGAAAAAGCATCACGCCAAAGCAGGCAGGTCGAATCTGTGAAGCCACCGACAACCTGTCATCCTATGTACAACAACTCTCATGGGTGGTGTGGTACAAATCGGGCGACATCGTCATTGATACCGACGTTGAAGAGGCCATTAACGACCTGCTGGAGCAGAACAAGGTGTTTTTCCAGCGTGAAGTCGAGCAACTCACCGAGCTGCAATTGAATTTCCTGCGGGCGGTAGCAGATGGAGTAACCAGGGGGCAAACCCGCAAGGAGGTCATCAGGAAATACCGGCTTGAAACCTCGGCCAACGTCCAAGCCATCAAGAAATCACTTGTGAAGCGAGACTTGATTGAAGTGAACGGTGATGAAGTCACTTTCAATGATTCCCTTTTCAAGCTATGGCTTAAACGCCAACAATATTATAGCTGATGTCATGGCACATCAACGTTCGCCCTTTCTCCTGTTTTTCATCTGTTTGTGGTACCCTAAAGTAAGTTGAATGGATTTGGCCTTATCCCTGCCGAGAGTTGAATGTTTTACAGCTTTTTCCTGTTCAATCGTTTTCAGGGTTGGTATTCGGGACGGTGGGGGTAGTGGTTACGTTGGGATTCGAAGGTGTTGGGACTGGCTTTCAGAGCGGCGGTGTCGGCCATGATGTCGTAGCTGGCGGCGATACCGTCGAGGGTAACCTGTGCCGCACCTGTAGCTGGGGCCTCAATCGTTGGGACGGGGATGTCCCAGCCGTAGAACCCGTTGAGGGCGGTGAGCATCATGGCAGTGCCGCGCTGCTTGCCCTCGCGGCTGTAGCCGGCGATGTGGGGGGTGGCAACGATGGCTTTGGCGAGCAGGGCAGGGGAGATGTCGGGCTCGTTTTCCCAGCAGTCGAGACCGACGTCAGCGTGCCAGCGCAAGAGGGCCTCGTTGTCGGCAATGGGGCCGCGGGCGGCATCGAGAATGAGGCGGCAACGGTCCAGGCCGTCAAGGAATGCCTGGTCGCACAAGTGCCACGTGGGCCACTGGCCGTCACGAGTGATGGGGGTGTGGAAGGTGATGATATCGCAGCGCTGCTGCAACTCGGCCAGGGGAGAGAAAATTTCACCGATGAAATCGGCTGTTTCCTCCGTCAGCTCCGTTCTCTCCGTCATTTCCCTAGGGGGGTCGTTGAGCAGGACGGTGAAGCCGAGTTGGGTGGCCCAGCGGGCAACGATGGAACCGATGTGGCCCACGCCGACGATGCCCAGTGTCAAGCCCTCGGTCGAGGCAATGCTGCGTTGCTGCATCCAGGCGTTGATGGCGCAAAATACCCATTGGGCGACGGCGGGCGCATTGCAGCCGGGCGCGTTGCGCACAGTGATGCCGTGGCTTGCGCAGTAGTCTAGGTCGATGTGGTCGGTGCCGATGGTCGCCGAGCCGATGAAGCGCACGCGGCTGCCGTCGAGCAGGTCGGCGTTGCAGCGGGTGCGGGTGCGCACGATGAGGGCGTCGGCGTCCTTGACGGCCTCGCGGGTGATGTCGCCTGGCTCCAGGTAAAGTACCTCGGCCCGGGGCTCGATGATGCCCTGGATGTTGGGAATGTGGCTATCGACGACGATTCTCATGGCAATAAGACATTTGCGGCAAACAGGCCGACGCAGCCGGCGATAAACAGCAGGATCAATATGTAACGATACTGGAACGTGTTGCGCAGGGTGTGGAAATGGGCGATCTGGACAGCCGTCATCAGTCCCAGCAGGGGCAGATAGACCGCCACATTGCTGTAATCGATGCAAATGGCAATAACCGCCATGACCAGGACGAACACGTAGAAGGCGTTATACACGCGCGTCTGCATCCGGTAGTTCATGATGGTCATCAGATTCATCACGGCCAGCACGATGCCCAGCAGGGCGGTGACGACAGCCAGCACGAGCACAAGATTGGTCCAGGGTTGGCCGGTGAGCGTCCAGATGCCGTTGATGTGGGGCAAGATGAAATCAGCAGGATGGACGATGCCCAGTCCCAGTACAATCCAGAACGGGGTGACCAGGCCGAAGAGCATGGCCAGCAGGCCCTTGAGGTTGAGCACACCCATGTTGAGAAAGCCCAGCAGGAAAGCGGGTATCAGCATCAGAAAGCCGTAATGGAACATGCTCCCTGTTGCCACAAGAGTGAAAATCAGGAAAATGCTGCGTTGTGAATGCCGGTCCTGGTAGGATGCAAACAGCGGCATGGTGGCCAGCGCAGTCACCAGCGCCATCAACGTGCCGGCATTGAACGACACCAGTGCGGCCGGATTGGCCACTTGCAAGAGGAAAAAGGCTGAAACGAACAGATGGGTTACCGCACGAACATAACTGAATACCTTGTTCAGCGCCAGCATGATACCGCCGGTTGCCAGCAGGCACGCCACGTTGATGAACGCCGAGAGCGGCCCATGCTCGATGAGCCGTCCCTTGAGCGGGAAAAACAGGCCCGTGCTGTCGGCATGTGCCGGTTGGACGCCCATCGACAAGGCTACAGCAGTTGCTGCCATGAGCGCAAGCGCACACAGCACCATGAATGGACGACCGTTAAAGTAGTCGTTAATGTGCTCGCGGGTTGTCATTCATCATTGGTGGGCTCGTCCAGGTCACGACGTTTCCAGCTCTTGCGGCGACCATGGATGATGGGCACTTCTTTGTCGGATCCCAGCGTGGGCTTGCGGTCACGCAGGATGCGCTTGGCAAACACCTCAGAGTGGCGGAATTCCTGGTCGAAGTCGTCATCGTAGCGGCCTTTACGGTCGCGGTTGTCCACGTCGGACATCATGCGGCGGTCGCGGGCGACTTTGCTGCGGCGCTGGCGTTCCTCGATGCTGAGGGGATCCTCGTCCCGGCTGTCATGGTCATGGCGTTGCGGACGTCTGGGGTCGTCGTTGCGGCGACGCGGACGCTCGTCGCGGGCTTCGTCACGGCGGGAATGGTAGTTGCCCTGACTGCGCTCGCTGGCGCGGAAGTCCTCGTTGCGGATGTGTCCGCCGCGTTCGCGCATCTGGTCATATTTGCCGTCAAAGATAACGAATTCAAGCAGTTCGCAATCCAGTCCACCGTTGTTCAAGGCATATTTCACCGACGGTTTCAGTCCAATCTTGAAATACTGTTCCTTGTCATAGCAGATGAACCATGCATTGTAGCCCCTGAACGTGTGTTTGAGCTTGAAGCCCAAGTCGCTGTAGAACTGGTCGATGTCTTCCATCTTGAGCCGCTCGCCATAGGGCGGATTGCTGATGAGGGTGCCCCCCTCGGGCACCTGCTCTATCTCATTGACGTCGCGGCGTTCGAGCTCAATGTACTTGTTGAGTCCGGCATTCTTGACATTGGCGCGGGCGATGGCAATGGCTTTGCCCTCGATGTCGCTGCCGTAGATTTTGTGGGTGAATTCGCGCTCGGCACTGTCATCATTATAGATTTTGTCGAACAGGTCGGCGTCATAGTCGGGCCACTGCTGGAAGGCATAATGGTCGCGATAGACGCCTGGGGCGATGTTGGCCCCGATGAGGGCGGCCTCGATGAGGAATGTGCCCGAGCCGCACATGGGGTCGATCAGGTCGGTCTTGCCGTCCCAACCGCTCAACAGGATGATGCCGGCGGCGAGCACCTCGTTGATGGGTGCGTCGTTCTGCGCCACGCGCCAGCCACGCTTGAACAGCGGGTCACCGCTGCTGTCGAGCGACAGGGTAACGTCGCGACCCGAGATGTGGATGTCGAAGCGGATGTCAGGGTTGGTGACGCGGATGCTGGGGCGCTTGCCGTATTTCTCGTTGAAATAGTCGGCGATGGCATCCTTGACACGATAGGTGACAAAACGTGAGTTGTTGAAGTTCTCGCTATAGACTGTGGAATCGATGGCAAATGTGGTCTTGACGGACATCAGCTGTTCCCAGTCAAACGATTTGAGCTGCTCGTACAGGTCGTCGGCGCTCGTGGATTTCAGGGTAAGGAACGGTTTGAGCACTCGCACAGCAGTGCGGCAGGCGAAGTTTGCCCGATAAAGTGTTTCCTTGTCGCCCTTGAAGTAAACCACACGGTTTCCCTCGGTTACATCTTCGGCACCCAGGGCGCGTAACTCGTCGGCAAGCACACCTTCCAGGCCTTGGAAGGTTTTGGCTGCCATATTAAATTTGTCGGTCATCATGTTCTAAGCATTAACTCGTTGAGATTGCAAAGATACTCCAAAAACTCGACATATGACGAAATAAATCATTATCTTTGCGCCAAATTTTTAATCTACTAATTCATAATTCATTATCAATGGAGAAAATTCAAGCAGGAAAATACGTGGAGCTCGTGTATGAGATCTTTGTTGTCAACGCCGAGCAGCAAGTGAATGTCTTTAAGTTCAACAAGGAGCATCCCGACGCGTTTGTCTTCGGTATGGACATGTCGCTCATCGAGGGTTTCCAGAAGAACATCATGGGTCTGGAGCAGGGTCAGCAGTTTGATTTCACGCTCAAACCCGAGGAGGCTTTTGGCAAGAAGGACCCCGACCTGATCTACGAACTGGAGAAGGAGGTTTTCCATGTGGACGGCAAGTTTGACCACGAGCACGTGCGCCCGGGTGCCATCATCCCGATGATGACCCAGGACGGCATGCGCGTCGAGGGCGTTGTGACCCAAGTGACCGACGACAAGGTGACCATGGACTTCAACCATCAGCTGGCCGGTGAGACCGTACGTTATGCTGGTGTTGTGCAACTCGTGCGTGATGCCACCCCCGAGGAACTCCAGCCCAAGCACCACGGCTGCGGCTGCGGTTGTGAGGAATGCGGCGACGGCTGCGGCCACGACCACGGCGACGGCTGCGATTGCGGCTGTGGCGGCTGCTAATACCCCACTTTCGGCTAATTTCATGTCGGCTAATTTTCTGTCGGCGGATTAATCGGATTTATTTATGATTCGCTGACAACAATAAATAAGGATTGGCCGATTTGTGTGAAAAATGTATAACAGGGCGCTAATTAAGGAAATTTTTCTTTAATTCGTGTTGCGCAATATAAATAATTGAGTAATTTTGCGTCGTGTTTCAAATTAGGTAATTTCTAAAACATTTATAATTAACGATTTATTATGGCAAGATTTGATAAGGCTATCTTAGCTGAGAAGTACGGTATCACTGGTGTAAACGAGGTGCTCTACAACCCCACCTATGAGGTATTGTTCAATGAGGAGATGAAGCCCGAGCTCGAGGGTTTTGACAAGGGTCAGGAGACCGAGCTGGGCGCCATCAACGTGATGACCGGTGTTTATACCGGCCGTTCGCCTAAGGACAAATTCATCGTTGACGATGCCAACAGCCACGACAAGGTATGGTGGACCACCCCCGGTTATCCCAATGACAACAAGCCCGTGACCGAGGCCACTTGGGCAGCGCTCAAGGACCTCGCTGTGAAGCAGCTGAGCGGCAAGCGTCTGTTTGTTGTTGACGGCTTCTGCGGTGCCAACAAGGACACCCGCATGAAGGTGCGCTTCTTTATGGAGGTGGCATGGCAGGCTCACTTCGTGACCAACATGTTCATCCGTCCCCAGAACGAGGAGGAATTTGACCAGGAGCCCGACTTCACCGTTTATTGCGCCAGCAAGGCCAAGGTGGACAACTACAAGGAACTGGGTCTGAACAGCGACACCGCTGTTGTCTTCAACGTGACCAGCAACGAGCAGGTGATCCTCAACACCTGGTACGGTGGTGAGATGAAGAAGGGTATGTTCTCGATGATGAACTACTTCCTGCCGCTGAAGGGCATTGCTGCCATGCACTGCTCGGCCAACTGCGACATGAACGGCGAGAACACCGCCATCTTCTTCGGTCTGTCGGGCACCGGCAAGACCACCCTGAGCACCGACCCGAACCGCAAACTCATCGGCGACGACGAGCACGGCTGGGACGACAACGGTATCTTCAACTTTGAAGGTGGCTGCTATGCCAAGGTCATCAACCTCGACAAGGAAGCTGAGCCCGACATCTACAACGCCATCCACCGCGACGCGCTGCTCGAGAACGTCACCGTTGACGCCGACGGCAAGATCGACTTCGCCGACAAGAGCGTGACCGAGAACACCCGCGTCAGCTATCCCATCTACCACATCAAGAACATCGTGCGCCCCATCAGCCACGCTCCCGCTGCCAAGCAGGTGATCTTCTTGAGTGCCGATGCATTTGGCGTGCTGCCTCCCGTATCGATTCTCGATGCTGAGCAGACCAAGTACTACTTCTTGAGCGGCTTCACCGCTAAGCTCGCAGGTACCGAGCGCGGCATCACCGAGCCCACTCCCACCTTCAGCGCTTGCTTTGGCCAGGCATTCCTGGAACTGCACCCGACGAAGTATGCCGAAGAACTCGTGAAGCGCATGCAGGCCAGCGGCGCCAAGGCTTACTTGGTGAACACCGGCTGGAACGGTACTGGCAAGCGTATCTCGATTCGCGACACCCGCGGTATCATCGACGCTATCCTCAACCACAGCATCGACAAGGCTCCCACCAAGATGATTCCTTACTTCAACCTGATGGTGCCCACCGAGCTCGAGGGCGTTGACACCGGTATTCTTGACCCGCGCGACACCTATGCCGATGCCGCACAGTGGGAAGAGAAGGCTAAGGATCTGGCCAACCGCTTCATCAAGAACTTTGTTAAGTACGAGGACAACGAGGCAGGTAAGGCTCTCGTGGCCGCCGGTCCCCAACTCTGATTGCTGAGGCGATAATCAAATTTTGGACTCTATTCAGGGCGCTTTCCCGTTGCGGAAGGCGCCCTGATTCGTCAATTTGGGTTTGACGATGAAAAAAAAGTTACATCCATGTAACTTACATTCATGTAACTTTTAGTATCTTTGTGATTGAGATGCGGGTACTGATTGTGAATACTGCCGAGAGGACCGGCGGAGCGGCGATTGCCGCCAACCGCCTGTTGCATGCCTTGAACCATAACGGTGTTGAGGCACGGATGCTCGTGCGTGACCGCAAGACCGATGCTCACGACGTCGTGAGCATTCCCCGGTCATGGAAACTCAAGGCCAACTTCCTGTGGGAGCGTGGCGTCATCTGGCTGGCCAACAATTTGAGCAAGAAGGGAATCTTTCAGGTGGATATCGCCAATGCGGGCACCGACATCACTGCGATGGACGAGTTCAAGCAGGCCGATGTCGTTCATCTGCACTGGGTCAACCAGGGATTCCTGTCGCTTAATAACCTGGAACGCATCCTTGCCAGTGGCAAGCCGGTGGTGGTGACCCTGCACGACCAGTGGTATTTCACTGGCATCTGCCACTACTCGGGCATGTGTGAAAAGTATAGGACCCGGTGTGAGCATTGCCCGATGCTGAAAGGCTCGTGGGACCTGGCACGGCGAGTTTTTGACCGCAAGCGGGCCATGTATGAGGGCAGGAACATCACTTTTGTGGGTTGCAGCCGCTGGATGGCCGATCTGGCATGCCAGAGTGCACTGACACAGGGCCACACTGTCACCAACATCCCCAATGCCATCGACGTCAGCGTTTTCACCCCGATGGACAAGCTTGAGTCTCGGCGTCACCACAATTTGCCGACTGACAAAAAGTTGATTCTCTTCGGTGCCCAACGCATTACCGACGAGCGTAAGGGTTTCCGCTACCTGGCCGAGGCTTGTGAGCACATCAGTAAGCATCATCCCACTTTGCCCGACCATCTCGGGGTTATCGTGCTCGGCGGTGACGCCGAGAGCGTTAAAGAAGCTTTGCCGTTACCCGTTTATGCGGTCAGCTACTTGAGTAATGAGAGGGAAATTGCCCAACTGTACAGTGCGGCCGATCTGTTCGTCACGCCCTCATTGCAGGACAACCTGCCCAACACCATTGTCGAGGCCATGGCATGCGGCGTGCCGTGTGTGGGCTTTGATGTGGGAGGCATCCCCGAAATGATCAGCCACAAGCAGGACGGTTATGTGGCCGATTATTGCGACAGCATTGATTTTGCCCAGGGTATTGCATGGTGCCTCAACGACAGCCGCTATGCCGACTTGAGCCGTGCCGCCCGGGAGAGCGCACTTGCTACCTACGGCGAAAGCGCTGTCGCCCACCGTTATCTGGAGGTATATCAAGGGTAATGCGCTATCAGTAACATGAAAATTAACCTGAGCGTGAGTAGCCAGATGGGCTGTTCAAGTTAACCTGCTGGAATGAGAAAAAGGGGGATATTGTCCCCCTTTAAACTTAATATTACCTTAGTTTATATTGTTAATCGACCACGATATTCTTGGTTACGATAGGCTTCCCGTTTTCATCGATTAAAGGTGTTAAGCCAGAACCCTCACCAAAGGACACGAATAGATAATTCACTCCAGTTTGGGTATCGACAAGTACAGCAGCCTGTCTCATTATGCCATTCAGTTCAATGTCATTCCAAACAAATCTTTTCACTTTCTTGCTCATTGTCTTATCTGGTTGTTTTTAACGGTATTTACTGTTGCCCGTTTTTCAATTCACGCTCCAGTCGATGACGGTAGCCAGTTTGCGGTCGTAGTAGCGGCGTAGGTCGCTCCAGCGGTAATAGGGGCCGTTGACGGCCTTGACGGGTAGGATGGCCTCATGCTCGTTGAGCAGCACCTTGACCAGGATGTCATCGGCAGGGTTGCCTTGAGTGCCCACAGGGCGATAGAAGATCATCTGGATGTTGCAGGCCTTGGGGATGGTGTTGTAGTCCTGCCAATGCTCGTGCAGGGTTTCCAGGTCGTCACAGCTGTAGTTGACGCTGTCCAGCTCCATGAGGCAGGCTAGGGGCAGCACGCAGGTCTCGTGACCGAAGCGCAGCGAGGCGCCGCGCTCACCCGTGGCGATGGCATTGTCGGCCTTCTCGATCATGTCGCGCAGCAGGGCGCGCTCGATAAAGGGCATGCGGTTGCCGTTTTGGGGCGCATTGGCCCAGTGGATATACCAATAGATGTTCTTCAAGCGCCACAACTCAAAAATCTCGCTGCTGCTGAAGTAGTGGTACAGGTTGATGTCGTCAAAGAAGTTGTGCCCCTGCAGCGAGCCAGCCACGTCGAACACGTCGCGCATGAGCTGGCGGCCGTTCATGTTGGCTGCGGCCCAGGCGGTGTCGTTGACCAGCTGTGAGATAAAACGCTTGGGATCCAAGTGCTTGTCATACATTTCGTTGGAGATGTGATCCACGCTCTTGCGCAGGTCGTTGGCCAGGGTGTCCTCGCCATAGCCCCATCCCATGTAATACATGTCGTGGTAGCTGGCATCGGTGGTGATGCGCAGGTCGGGGTTGAGGGAGCGCAGGCGCATGGTCTCGTTCTGCATCGACAGGATGCAGCGGATGATGACCGTCGAGCGGGCGTCGATGCGGGCATCGCCGGCAAACACGTTGGGGAAGTTGTCAAACATGCGCTGGGCAATCTCCTGATGCTGTAATGCACCCTCATCGCTCAAGTCTCCGGCGCGATTGAGTGACGTCTCGTTGACTTTTGAGAGCTGGCGCAGCAGCAGTTCGCCCTGCAGGTTGAGCATTCCGGCCTCCTTGGCCTTGGTGAGTTCCTGACAGGGGCGCTCATAATATCTCGAGTTGGTAAGCCAGCGGCTGCCGTGACGGCCGTAATGGTCGATGTAGAACGGTTCATAGCCCGCGGGGGCTGCCGTCAGCACGGGCACTTTCACATCGGTGCCGTAGGGGTAGGCATAATGGTTGCTGGCCGAGCGGTCAAAGTTGCCGGTCACTTGCTTGAGCGGCGTGGTGGCGTTCAGCGTCATGCAGGTGAGCGCCGCAATAAGGTATAATGTGAAGTGTTTCATTTCGGGAGGTTGATGAAGGGCTGGCGTGAAAGTTTATCGATGAAATAGTCGCGCACGTCGTTCCAGTGGTAGTAGGGAGCGACATCGGTGGCAACGGGCAGGGTAGCCTCGCGCTCGTTCAGGAGCGGCAACATCAGGATGTCGTCGCTGCCCGCCTTGCGGAAGTAGATGAACTGGATATTAGCCGCCATGGGGAAGATCTTGTAGGTCTGCCAGTACTTGTCCAGCGTCTCGAGGTCGGTGGTGCGGTAGTCGGCACCGTTCAGGCCCATCAGGCAGCACAGTGGCAGCACCACGCTCTCGTGCCCGAAGCGCAACGACGCGCCCGGCGCGGGGTTATCGGTCGTGGTGGCGCGGTCGGCATCCTCGATGAAGTTCCTGAGCAGATTGGCCTCCATGTAATCGACGCGGCACTGCGTGAGCGGCGTCTCGCCCGAGTTGGTGTACCAATAGGCGTTGTTATAGCGCCACACGCTGTAGATGTCGTCGGCGCTGAAGACGTCGTACAGGTTCACGTTCTCGAACTGGTGGTGACTCTGCATGTTGCCGACCACCTCCATCAGGTAGAGCATCATGGTGCGGGCATCATCGATGCTGTCACGCGCGAATTTCTGGTCATTGAACAGTTTTTTCAACATGCCCTTGGGGTTGAGCCACTTATTGAAGCATTCTTTGCGTTTCTCGGATATGGTAGCACGCAGTTTTCTGGCTACACTGTCGCTGTAGTTCATGTAGTACATGGTCGCCTGGCTGGCATCGGTGGTGATTTTCAGCCGCGGATTGAGCGAGGCGAGCACATCGACCTCGTTCTGCATCGACAGGATGCAGCGGACGACCACCGTCGAGCGAGCTACCACGGGAGCTCCGTCCTTGAACACCTGAGGGAAGTTCTGGAACATGCGGCGGGCGATGCCCTGGTGCTGCTCGGCGCCGATGTCGCTGAGTTCGCCCAGGCGGCCCTTGCTGGCCTCATGCACCTGTCGCAGCACGTCGAGCACTTCCTGGCCGCGGCGGGTGAGTTTGCCGTTGCGTTCGCCCTTCTCGAGCATCTGCAGGGGATAGGTGTATTTTTTCTCTTGAATGAGCCAGCGACTGCCGTGACGACCGTAGTGGTTGATGAAAAACGGCTCGTAGCCGTCAGGCGCCGCCGTCAGGGCTGGAAATCCCGACGTGGGGTAGGCCTGGTAGTTGTTGGCGCTCAGTTTGGGGTTTGCCTTGAAATCCTCGCGCACACCGGCATTGGCGACAGCCAACACCGTCAACACGACGACAAGGATACTGATGAATCTTCTCATATCTCGGTTCTCATTTATGGTTTAATACCGCAAAGATAAGAAAAATTTCAATCAAACGAGATGAGGACGCGTCATTATCGACACGTCCTCATCAAATATACTTCAAGTTTTAGCAAAATGACCAGGGGCGGCGGATGCCTGCTTTAAACATTCGCTAGCGGGCGAATGTCCGCTTTAACGCACTACGATCTTCTTGCCGTGGTGGATGTAGATGCCGGGGGTGGTGGGGATGTCCTTGCCCACGGGCCGGCCCATCAGGTTGTAGTAGTTGTCGTCAACCTGACGCGCCTGCGGCTTCTCGGCCACCACCTCGTCGATGCCCGTCATGTTGTCGGGGGTGTAGCGCATGCCCTTGTAGATAATCTGACCGTCCTTGACCACGTGGCACAGACCGCAATACTCCTGGTAGTCGGCTTCGGGGTCGGGCTCACGGGTGAACGGCGTCAACAGGTCGCCCATATTGCGGCTGTCAAAGCCGATACCCTCAACCACATAGCACATCGTGTCACCATTCTCCTTCACATAGGCATAACGGCTACAGGATATTCCTTCGATCTCAATCGGCTCAACCTCAGTGAAGTTCTCTTCGGTCAACACTTCTTCATAACCATAGAGATTATGAAAAGCGTGTTGAACAGAGAGATAATACCCAACGCAATTCCAACTAGGATCGCTGAAATTATAAATAACCGTCGTGCCATTCATATAGCCTGCTAAGGGAAACATTAGTCTGAATTCTTTGTCTTCATTAAGTTCAAGATTGATCATATCCTCACGATAAAGTGCGTTATAGGCATTATTTCTAACAAATGTGACTTCTCCATAATCATCTCGCATACCTGCTATTAGACTATCAAGACTCGCATCTATTTCATTGGCTTGAGAATAAAAACATGCATTATTAATCTCGCCTGACTCATTGATAAGAGGATCGTCACCGCTGAACTCATAGATGTAATAATAATTGGTAGTGTCACCTTGATTGATGATGACTTTCTCGTTCACCCACTTGACACCTTCGCGAACGATGGGCAGGTAATCCGAACTATCCCATGCTGCCACAGCCTGGGTGATGCCCAGCAGGGCTAGAATTGTGATAAGTATTGTCTTTTTCATAGATTACAGTATTAATCGTTAATAATTGATGACAATTTTCTTGCCGTGGTGGATGTAGATGCCGGGCGCGGTGGGAACGTCCTTGCCCACAGGCTGGCCCATCAGGTTGTAGTAGTTGTCGTCATACTGACGCGGCCGTGGCTCGGCCACCACTTCGTCGATGCCATCAAAAGCACCTGAGCGATAACGCATGCCTTTGTAGATGATCTGGCCGTCTTTGACCACATGGCTCAAACCGCACCATTCCTGATGCTTTGCATTAGGGTTGGGTTGTTTAGTAAACGGAGTCAACAAGTCACCCATGTTGCGGCTGTCGAAACCGATGCCCTGAACGATGTATGCCAGTGTGTCGCCTTGCTCTCCAATGTAGGCATATCGATGGCATTTGATTCCCTCAATCATCAAAGGTTCTACTTCAATTATATTCTCTCGATTCAAATAATTGTCTAATTGATGATAAATATACCAGTTTGGAGTATAACAGTATTCTATATCAGTAGTGGGGTAATTATGGAAATGATACATTTCCCAATAATCATATCCCATATTGCAATAATAACTCATCATGTTCCTGCCCTCACTTAAGACCTTCCTGTATGGCACATCATAACGTATCATCCCATTGCTTGTATCAAGGCCATAATCCCAGCTTTGATATTGCGCCCATATACCTTTGCCTGTACAGTTGTCCAGTGACTCGCCTCTATAATGGTAGCATAGAGCAAAGCCTTGCGATTCGCAGCCACGAAACTCGTATTTGTAGTAATAGCTTGTGGTGTCGCCATTGTCAACGGTAACCTGTTCGTTTACCCATTGAACCCCTTGGCGTGGAATTGGCAACTCTCTGTCGTCATCACCATTAATATAAGACCAATAGCTCTCTTCTTCATAGTTACAGCTCTCTTCATATTTAGAGCTGTAGATGGTATCTCCATTCTCAATAACATAACTAAGGTGATTGGAAAGAATAGATAACGGATAACCACAATTATTGCCATCACTTCCAATACCTTCGATAAAACACCATGCTGATCCGAAAATATAGCGGTTGACCTTCTTTCCAGCGACCACAATCTGATCAGGGATTACTTTATCAATGAAGAATCCGAGAGGAGAACCTTGAACAGGATATTTAACATTGTTTTTGATGAAATTAATCGGGTCATTGAAATCGTACAGAATAAACTCTTGACCGCTCTTGATTATTTCTTGTGCTTCGGGCCATCTATTCATTCCAATAGGCAAATCTGCATAGATTTTGCCGTCGGGTACAATACCATACACTACTTTGTTTTCTTCACGTAGATAAACGGGTATTGTGTCATTCTCCTCGTTGATGGTTGTGCCGCTATATTTGTGCATAGCTTTATAGCACTTGCCGTCAATGACAGTGTCGCCTTTGAGCTCAAGGTTGTAATAGCGGTGATAGATTATCCCCAAGTAGTCGCGGTAAGGCGCATCACAAACCCACTTTACGCCCTCGCGAACGAAGGGAACGTACTCGTATTCCTGGGCCGCTGCCTGGGTCATGCCCAGCAGGGCGAGAATTGAAATAAGTAATGTCTTTTTCATAATCGTTAGTATTATAGAGTTTAATAGTGTCGTTATTGTT
>ONKU01000022.1 GCA_900318535.1 uncultured Prevotellaceae bacterium
TTCTACGCACACGTGTGTGTGGCGATATCCACTGCGTGGCAAATAATCATTTTGTTCAATTTTTTGCGAGCAATAACATCAAAGCTTAGCGGCTTAGCGACTTAGCGTGAGGCCACGTGCACACAAAGAAAAAACGAAAAAACGAAAAAATGGAAAAGCTGAACGGCTAACGCCGTGGAGACACCCTCATAACAAAGGGGAGGAGTTGATTGGCAGCACTTTATTTTCATTGAACTCTCGTTATTTATTATCGTAAAGAGCTCCTAACGGAGCTTACCGGACGCCCTAATAATTCTTTCTGGTTTATTCTGCGGTGATAGTTAGATTTCCAGACTTTAGACCGTTGCTGCTGCAGTTCAGTTGAAGGGCAGCGGGAGTATGTCCGCTCTGGATGAGGATCTGGGCCAGCCCGTTGAATGCCGGGATTTGAAATGTGCGGCAGTCCAGTTCATTGGGATGGTCGGGACCAAGGTAGGCGGGGTCACCGTTGCCCACGCCCAAGATGCGGCCGTCCCCACGGAGTGAGCAGGTCAGCATGGGGCAGGCATCAGGGACTATACGCCCCTTGTCGTCCTGAATCTCAACGGTCACGATGGCTACATCGCGTCCATCGGCGGTGATGAGCCCTCGGTCTGCTGTCAGCACAATTTTTGCCGCAGGGTTGGTGGTCTCGACAGTTTGTTTCAAGATGCGCTTTCCGTTCTTGTATCCAGTGGCAACTATGCGTCCCGGTTGATAGACGGCCTTCCATTTCAGGTGACCGTTCTTGGGCATCGCCTGTCGACCCAGATGCTTGCCGTTCACGGTCAGCTCCACTTCATCACAGTTGCTGTAGGCCCAAATCTCCACTTCTTCACCCTCATGGCCTTGCAGGTTCCAGTGCGGGAAGATGTGCAGCACGGGCTCGTTGGTCCACCATGCTTTGAGATAGCTGGCCTCGTCTTTGGGAAATCCGCAGTAGTCAAGAATGCCGAATTCCGAGTCATGGGCGGGATAGGACAGCGGATTGGGCTCGCCACGGTAGTCAAAGCCCGTCCAATAGAAGAGACCTGCCGCCCAAGGACGTTCGTCATAGAATTTCCATCCGCGCTCAATCACGTTCTCCACGCCAGGTTGCGTGCCACGGTTGATGCTGACCATGTGTCCGGGTTGGTCAGGTGAGTCAAAATAGACCCCGCGCGTGCCGCAGCCCGTGGTTTCTTCGGTACCCACGATTTTCCATGTGGGATTGGCTTTCTTGCGGTTATCCACATCGTTTTGTGCGATATAGTTGAATCCCACCACATCGAGCCCCTTAATCAATTCAGACCCTCCGGCATTGGCTATTGTTGAATGGCGGGTGGGATCGAGCAGGCGGGTATATTCACGCATGGCGGCGGCAACACGTGTGCCTTGAATGGTATTCTCCAAGCCCCACTCCTCGTTGCCGTCGCTCCACAGGACAATCGACGGGTGATTGCGGTCGCGCTTGATCATGTTTTCCAACAGCCTCAGGTGCTCGGTATTGATGCCCGAAAGCCGGTTTTCGTCAATGACGAGTATGCCCTCGCGGTCGCAGATGTCAAGTTGCGCAGGCGTCATCGGGTTGTGGGATGCACGATAGGCATTGCAGCCCAATTTCTTCAGCTGCTTGATGCGCCACGCCATGAGTGCCTCGGGAATAGCGGCTCCCACGCCGGCATGGTCTTGATGCATGTTCACGCCCTTGAGCTCAACCTCTTTTCCGTTGAGCAGAAATCCCCGGTCGGCGTCAAACTCCACATCACGGATGCCCGTTGTTGTCATGTAAACATCGGTCACCAGTCCGTTCACCTTGACGGTCGTTTCCACTTGGTACAGATAGGGATCGCTGATGCTCCACAGATGCGGTCGGTCAAGTGTCAGCATCTGTTTGCAGCCGCTGGTCTGTTTGCCTTTCAGGTCAAGTGATACGGTGTTTGTCCTGTCCACTTCGTTGCCTTGAGCATCGAGCAGCCGGTGTTCTACGGTACACGATTGTGGTTCCAACGAATGATTGTTCACCTCGGTATCCACATGAATGGTCGCCGCAGTGTAAGGGTCCTTGAGATCGGCGTAGACAAAGGTGCCGAATGGAGCTACACTGACAGCCGCCGACTTGATGAGCCATGCGTCACGATAGATGCCAGCCCCCTCATAGAACCAGCCTTCTTCGAGCGTAGCGTCGGCCCGTACACAAACCAGATTCTCACCGCCATAGTTCACATATTCGGTCACATCATACACCTGGGTGGCATAGCCGCTAGGTTCAGTACCCATATAGAAGCCGTTGAACCACAGGCGTGCATTGCGGAAGATGCCGTCGAACTGCAGGGCAATGTGCTTGCCCAAGTCTGACTCGGGGATTGTGATCACCTTGCGGTACCAGCCCACGCTCGTTTCGGGATATTTATAACCCACAGTTTTGTAGCCGTGCGAGTGGCTGGCCTCTTGAGCATAGGGCAAGGTAGTCACCCAATCGTGCGGAATGCGCACCTCTTGCCATGCAGAGTCGTTAAACTTGAAGGAATAAGGGCCCTCGTTGTGTATTGAGTTGGCCTTGGTCAAATAGTTGAAATACTCAGTGCCGCAGCCGAAGTCCTTTGCCGGGTCGGCAGCGTTGCCCAAAGAGAATTTCCAGCCCTCGTCCAATCGTATGGTCTCACGCACATTTTGCGCATTGACAGAAAGCATTGCACAGAGCATCCAACCCAGAATGGCGAGCCTCATACCCGCATGGTTACCGTTGATATTTTTCATATTTCCTGAATTTGAAGATCACTCATTAGTCGTAAGCGATGTTGTCCCCGGTCATCATTTGGCCACACTTATATGCCAACGATAAAGCGGATTGCAAGCCAGCGGGACAAGGGTGCTAATTCTGCTGGACACGCACAGCACGGACCGATTGGCCGATGTAGGGATAATTGTTGCCCCAGTGCGCGTACCCCTCCACCGTCATAGCGAAGTAGAGGCAGTTTATGAAGGGACAGTCGTAGAGCGTGCAAGACCAATACTCGCCGTCCTCGCCCTGGGAGAAGAGTGACTCGAACCAGCGCATGCCTGCAGCAGGCAAGAACAAGGTGTTACCGTTGGGGCCTGTAGCCAATAGACCATTCACGCCATTACGCTGAGTCCATGTCCAAGTACACTTGTCAATCAGCTCTTTCTGCTGATTGGTAGTCGGTGTGCGCCACGAGGGGCCCCAGTTCACATAGGCAGCATCGTCCTCAAGATCAAGCTCGGTCTTGTTATCGATAAAGCCATTGTAGCCGTATAATCTGTCATCGCTGTACTTCGTGTAACCTGAGGATACTGAGTCACTGCGATACCACTTGTAGTTTTCCTCGGTGTAGTAATTCTTGGGTGCGGTCTCGCCCCAGGCGAAGTAGTCGCCGTATTCCTCAGGAGCGTTAGCGCCGACGTTGCACGTTGCCCACAGGGTGCCGCTAGGCAGGCCCAGGTCAACATATTCGTGATCATCATGATCATCTACCGGCTCATCTTTATCGTCACCGCATGAAATAAAGACGAATGGCAAAACAATAGCCATTAACAAAAGGATTTTCTTCATTTCATTATCGATTAAATAGGTTTATTATGATTCTACAACTGCAAAATTAGTGGTTTATCGATAACAATCAAAATAATTGTAAAGCGATTGAGACAAAAAAAGTCGAGACTGCTACCACTTGGGTGTCTGCCTCGTTACTTCTCTTCCAGACTCGCTGTCAGTTTGATCATGCCGCCATGAAGACACGGTCTCACTTTAGAGAATACCGTCTGAGGGTCCAGATAGGATCACGATTATAAAAGAAGCCCCACAAGCCGGTTTTTGGACTTGCGGGGCGTTTGTATTATGGGTTGTCTTATTCCTAATTGCTCTGTTCAAAGTGGAAAACGAACTTATAATTGTGGGATGAGGTCCACATCAGCACGTAGATACTTCTCGTTTCAGGCTTGAGAGTTTGCATCATCGGGTCGACTACAATTTTCCATGTGCTCGTACCCATATTACAAGAGATTCTATAATATGGGCCATTATAACTCAACGAATTTACGGCTTTAAATAGACGTGTTGAAAAAGGAGAATTAACGGGCGGAATAGACGAGTCATAAATACTTTCGATGTGAAACGATTCATTCAGATACTGAAATTCGTATGAACCGCCCTCAGCAGGAATGTACAGTACATTACTGTAGACTTCATTTTTCTGAATCGCATATGGGTTACCCTTGTTGGGGTCTAGCTCAACTGCCTCCTTATAAGCGGCAATGAGATCCTCAGCCGGAACGAAAACCGAAAATCCATACTGATTGTCCACCATAAGTGGAGAAATGGGGTCCTGTCCAAGAAGCGCATCACTCGAATGCGATTGCCTGGAATGGCCGCAACGGCAAACAGAATTTATATGAAAGCAGATTCTTTCATAATGCCCACAAGGACACTCCCGGCAGTAGGTGTCATCCAGAACGGGGGCAACATTATCGTTTTCATCATAATAACTGAATGAGCTTGATGAATACAGCGGACTGGGTTCGAGCAGCATGCAAGAAGGGAGAAGTGAACTCGCCATTACGGTTAAGATCGATATTAGTTTAAGCGTTCTCATATTGAGTCATTTTTGTGCCAAGACCAAAGTCAAGGCTGATGATACAAAATTAGGGTTTCTTTACCTATTAGACACCACATCTTGCATAAAATAACTAAAAATCCTGTATAGGTAGATTAACCCGAGAATAATCAAGACTAAACCAAAGGAGAACTCGACAAAAACCGTTATATCAAATTAAACCTGCTCCAGTTCGCTTCCAGTTGACACGATGCGAGAACAGAATATATTGACAACAAATGTGGCCAAAGGGTTGCCTTTGGCCACATTGTTTGGTTGATATGAGTGCTGCTGTTAGAACCTGAAGCGTACACCGGCCAGGCCTACACCCTGCTCACCGACACCCAGTTCGGCAAAAGCGCGCACATTTTCGGTACCAGCCTCGATGCCAAGAGCCGAAACCTGGAAGTTGAAGAACACAGTATTATCGGTGGTTTTCTTAGCAGTGAGGTCATTATTATTCTGGAGGGAGCTGTGGCGCAGCGACGCACCGGCGGCAACCTTGGTATACATCCCCCAGTTGGAACGGCGCAGCCAGTTGAATTTTATCGACGGCATGAGGGTGAAGTAGGAATTCTTACTGGTTCTGGTGATTTCGCTCTTGAGCTTTTCCTCTTCGGTATGCTGTGTGAAAGTGGCAACGGCACCCACTGCGATCAGGGAGCTGGTACGATAGTAATACTCTAACCCGATGGGGCCAGTGAGACCACTGTGGTCATAGGTGGCGCCAAACAAAGAGCCAATGACATCACTCGTGATATCTAACCAAATGCTGTTGGGAACAACACCATAGCTGACACTAAATTCATGACGGGGTTCGTCCTGAGCCTGAGCAGGAACACACAATAAAGCACTGATAGCCAGTGTGGCCAATAAACATTTGATTTTCATAACAATAATAAATTATATAACGATTTGGGTGCAAAATTACAACAATTCTTTCATATAACTACTCTTATGGGGTGATTTCAAGCTTCTACTACGGTTTGAGCAAAATTGTTTTCGGTGTTTGAATGAATTGTTGTATATTTGCATAAACGAAACAAAAGATACCATATAACATGAAGAAGAAAGCGATTGTATTGATAATGAGCTTGGCTTGTGTCCTGTCCAGTCTGGCGGGTGACGAGATTGTATTCACGACAGTGCTGGAAAACCCCATCACCCCAGTGAAGAACCAGAACCGCAGCGGCACGTGCTGGTCCTATGCGACCATCGGCTATATTGAGGCCGAACTGCTGCGCAAGACGGGCAAGGTGTATGACCTGAGCGAGATGTTCGTGGCCAGCAAGGACTATGTCGACTGTGCTGAATATCACGTGCGTATGCACGGCAACAGCCGTTTCTCGGAGGGTGGCTCGGCCGACGATGTGTTCGAAGTCATTGACCGTCACGGCATCTGCCCTGAGGAGGCTATGGCGCGTCCAGGGTCGATGATTGGCGACACGTTGGCCAACTTCACCGAGTTCTTTGCCACGCTGGAGCCCTATGTGGAATCCATCGCCAAGGGCAACAGCACAAAGCTGACCACGCAGTGGAAAGTGGGCTTGCAGGGCATCCTTGACGCCTATCTGGGCCCGTGTCCCGAGAAATTCACCTTCGAGGGAAAGCAGTACACACCCCAGTCGTTTGCCAAGATGCTGGGCATCAACAAAAAGGATTATGTGAGCATCACGTGCTTCACCCATCACCCCTTCTACGAGCAGTTTGTCATCGAGGCACCTTACAAGTGGCGCCCGCGTCCCAGCTGGAACGTCACCCTCGACGAAATGATGGCCATTATCGACGAGGCCCTCAAGAACGGCTACACCGTGTGCTGGGGCGGTGACGTGAGCGAGGACGGTTTCACCCGCACAGGCCTGGGCATTGCCGCCGATATCGAGCACGCCGATGACCTGACGGGCAGCGATGCCGCCCGCTGGCTCAAACTCACCAAGGCCGAACAGGCCGAGTCGCTCAAGAAGCTCGGTGCCAAAACGCCCGAGCTGGTCCCCTCTCAGGAACTGCGCCAGGAGCGTTTCGACAACTGGCAGTCGACCTACGACCACGTGATGCTCATCTACGGCATCGCACATGATCAGAACGGCCGCGAGTACTACATGGTGAAGAACTCTTGGGGCAAGACAGGCGAGTATGCCGGCATCTGGTACATGTCCAAGGCCTACATCGCCCTGAACACGACTTATATCTTCCTTAACAAAGAGGCGGTGCAGAAGGACGTGCGCAAGAAACTGGGATTCTAATTTACGAGCCTGATGCTCGCAATACATTGACAGGCTAACCTAGAAGTTTGGTCAATTGTGGATTATTCCGTAATTTTGTGACGCAATATGAGTGATTTCTACAAGACAGTGAAGGGTGTCTCGCAGGGTATCTACCGCGAGAAGATGTCTCGTTTCCTGGCGTTTGCCGAACCCGTGTCGAGCGCCGAGGAGGCACGTGCCGTCATCAAACGTTATGCCAACGAGTACCATGACGCGCGTCACTGCTGCTGGGCCTACATGATCGGGACCGAGCGCAACGAGTACCTGAGCAGCGACAACGGCGAGCCCAGCGGCACGGCCGGCAAGCCCATCCTGGGGCAGATCAACTCATTTGAACTGACCAACATCGTCATCGTGGTTATCCGCTATTTTGGCGGCATCAAGCTGGGCACATCAGGACTGATTGTTGCTTACCGCGAGGCCGCCAAACTCGCCATCGAGGCGGGCGAAATCCTTGAGTGCCACGAGCAGGCACGGCTGTCGTTCACCTTCCCCTACCTGAGCATGAACGATGTGATGAAAGTAGTCAAGAAAAGCGACCTCAAGGTAATTGAACAGGCCTTTGACAACGTGTGCACCATGACCATCGAGGCCGATGCCGACAAGGTGCCCGCCCTGCGCGAACAGTTCGCTGGCATCGACGGCACCAGCATCATATCATAACAACGAATTTCACAAATAAAACGACGGTCTCGCTACATCAGCTAGTCTGTGAAATTTGTGCTTTTGGCTACGCCAAGTTAAAGGGCAAGGCGCAACCCCAGGTCGGCGTCAGTGAACACCGGCGTGTTGCGGTTCCGCCACGATACGCGGCAGCACGAGGCACCGGGGTACCAGCCGCCACCACGAAACACGCGGTAAGAGGCGGTAGCAGGACCTGTCGGATTGGTCTTCTCTTCACTGGTATAGCTGTCGTACCAGTCTTGACACCACTCACAGACGTTACCGCTCATGTCATACAAGCCCAGCTCGTTAGGAGCCTTGGTGGCCACTGGATGGGGTATGCTGTAGGCATTGTCACTGTACCAAGCAACATTCCAAATCGTGTCACTGCCGGCATATTTGTAACCCAGGCTCTTGTTGCCGCCACGAGCAGCGAATTCCCACTCCGCCTCGGTCAACAGACGGAAATTCTTGCCCGTCAACTCGTTCAGGCGAGAGAGAAACGTCTGGCAGTCATTCCAGCTCACCTGCTCCACAGGACGCTGGAGATTTCCTAAAAAGCGGCTGGGATTGGCACCCATCACTTCGAGCCACAGCGCTTGCGTCACCTCAGTCTGGCCGATGAAATAGCTCGACAGATGAACGCGGTTCACAGGGGTCTCATTGCTTTGGTTGTCCCCTGCCTGCTCTTCGGTAGCACCCATCAAGAAGGTGCCTCCCTTGACATATACCATATTGAACGGTACCGAGTTCACGTTATAGGTGAACACTTCGCCATCGACGGGCTCATCGATGGGGTCATCGACGGGTTCATCATTGCTACACGAAGTGAAGCTCATGGTCAAGCAAATGGCCATCATGGCAATCAATAAAGATTTAATCTTCATCATTGTTTTGTTGTTTGGGTTTAAAGTTAGACTTATACTTATTTGAAAGATTCTTTCCTTGTTTGAAGCGGACGGTTAGCGACACGTATGCGGTGCGGCCAGGGGTCGTCGTAACCAGGTGCAGCCCGAACGGGCAGGCTCCGGCATAAAGACACCACAAAATCACAAATAATCCGATGAAAAACAATAGGGCAACTATAAAAACTACAAATTACTCGAATTAAACTAATTTTGGTTTCCGCAGCAGAGCCTTCGTTTAATTCGCGTAATTCGTAGTTTTGTTCAGCGCTCTTGCCAGTGGAAGCGGGCACGCACGTGGTCGTTGCCATCGGCATCGGTGATGCTCATCGGGGTGCACATCGGGTCGGCGTCATCGATCACGAGCTGGCAGGTCTCACCGTAATGGATTTCCTTGATGAAGGAAAGTTCCATGCGGCGGATGAAGTAGTTGTCATAGCAATCCATGTCGAACATGTTCATCAGGTGCGAGAGGATGCGCACAGTGTTGACATGACGGTTGAAGTCGCAATCCATGTAGCCGAAGGTGTAGTCCACTGCATGCCCCTCCTCGATGGGCCTCAAGTGGCTGATCGGCTGGATGGGACACGGGATGTCGGACACATTCTCGCGAATGTAGCTCAGCTGAGAGATGTCCACGCTGGCACGGGTGCCCATGTCAATGACCATCCAGATGGTGCGCACATAGCCCAACGTGTTGCCGTCGCCATCGTCAAGCCGCATGTTGCGTTGCGAGAAATGGCGGTTGTAGTCCTCGATCCATGTGGTGAGGCGGTAGTTGGTGTTCACCTTGGGGTAAGAGGTCATTTCGATGGTAACGCGGGAGAGCACCCACACCTGGTTGTCCTGAATGAGTCGCGCATAGCCCACGCCCCACGAGTTGGCATGAAAAGTCGCCACCTCGATGATGCGTGTCATCAACAGGGTCAGGGGCATCTCGCCCTGGGGGTTGCACTCGCCAGCGGCAAGGTAGTAATCCTTATAAAACTGTTTTTTATCGTTAGAGCACATTGGTCTTCTTGATTAGGTAGTTGTCTAATATCACGAGTGCTGCCATCGCCTCGACAATGGGGACGGCACGCGGCACCACGCACACATCGTGGCGGCCACGGGGCTGCAGCGTCACGGGGTTGCCCTCGCGATCCACCGTGGGGACCTCACGCATGAGCGTGGGCACGGGTTTGAAGGCAATGCGCATCACGATGTCCTCGCCGTTGCTGATGCCGCCCTGAATGCCACCCGAGTGGTTGGACCGTGTACCGATAGAACCGTCAGCACGACGCTCAAACAGGTCCATCACCTCGCTGCCACGCTTGGTGGCCATCTCAAAACCGTCGCCATATTCAAAGCCATGGGCCGACGGTATGCTCATCATCGCTGCCGCCAACTGGGCATGCAGTTTGCCGAAGAGCGGTTCGCCCAACCCAACAGGAGCGCCCTTGACCGTGCACTCGATGATGCCGCCCAGTGTGTCGCCATCGGCCATCGCACGTTGCAATTCATCCTCAAGCTGGGAGACGCAAGATTTTGCGTCTCTACATTGCCCAACTTGAGTAATCTGTGAAGTCACGGTGATTCCCAGCGCATTCAATGCCTGGATGGCGATGCCCCCGGCTACTACACGCGCCACGGTCTCGCGGGCTGAGGCCCGTCCGCCGCCTCGCGGGTCGCGCAGGCCGTATTTCTTTTCCCAAGTGAAGTCGGCATGGTTAGGCCGGTAGCAGCGGGCAATGTCGTCATAGTCGGCACTGCGGGCATCGGTATTGCGGACAATGAAGCCGATGGGCGTACCCAGCGTCTTCCCTAGCCAGATGCCCGAGAGCACCTCTACCCTATCCTGCTCGTCGCGCGTGCTGCTACCAGCGGTCTGACCCGTGCGGCGGCGGTCCACAAAGCGCTGCAGCGCATCTAGGTCGATGTCCACGCCAGCAGGCATCCCGTCGAGCACGCCTCCCATTGCGGGTCCGTGAGACTCGCCAAAGGTGGTCAGTGTCAATATCTTGCCTATTGTATTCATACTGTCTTCTCGGCTATCAGGTCAACGGTTTCAGCACCCACAAAGGCGACCAACGCCTGCGGGTCAATCTTGAATTGAAGGCCACGCACGCCTGCACTGACGTAGATGTAGTCATACAGGATGCAGGTCTCGTCGATATAGGTGGGGAACGGTTTTTTCATACCCACAGGCGAGCAGCCGCCACGGATGTAGCCCGTGGTGGGCAGCAATTCCTTCATGGGAATGAGGTCGGCCTTCTTGTTACCGGACACTTTAGCGGCTTTTTTCAGGTCCACTTCCTCGGCTCCGGGGATGACGCACACAAAGTGTCCCGTCTTGTCGCCCTGCAGGATGAGCGTCTTGAACACCTGCTCGATGTTCTCGCCCAGCTGGTCGGCAATGTGCTGCGCTCCCAAGTCGGTCTCATCCACCTCGTAGGGGATGAGTTCATATTCTATTGCAGCGGCATCCAGCAGGCGCGCGGCGTTGGTTTTATTGATTTTTTTCATCGTTTCTTGCCTTAATTCGGCAAAGATAGCTATATTTGCCAAAAATTTGACGCATTAACACCAATAAATTAAGAATAAAGACAAAATGAAGAAGCTTATTCTAGCTGCTATGGTTGCCATCGCCGGATGGTTCACCTGTCAGGCCCAATCGATGCCTGCTCCCGAGAAATACAACAAATTACTTGAAGAGACAGCACAACTCGAACAGAACAAGGCCGAGTTCCTGATGTTCGCCACGATGGAGACCCTGTCCAAGGACCCCAAGGGATACCGCCAGATGATGGAACTGGCCGAGCGCCGTTTCAGCGACGCTGCCGACCCCATCCACAACGAGGGTCTGTATATGGTGGTATTGAAACACGCCGTCGAGAAGTATGTGCTGAGCGGAGCCGAGATCGAGAGACAGCGACTGCTGCTCGAGGGCGCCAAGAAGAACATGATCGGTACCGAGGCTGCCGACTTTGACTACATCACTCCCAACAGCAAGGACGTGAAGCACCTCAAAGACCTGAAGGCCGACTATATCCTCGTCTATTTCAACAACCCCGACTGCGAGTCGTGTGAGACCGTGAAGCAACGTCTGGCCGAGAACGAGCTCATCAACAAGATGGTCAATGAAAAGAAGCTCATTGTGCTCGCCATCTACCCCTATGAGGACCAGAAGTTGTGGAAAAAGGCCAAGTACCCCAAGATGATGATCAACGGCTGGAACAAGAGCCACCAGATCGAATATGCCGAACTCTATGACCTGCCCACCCTGCCCTGTTTCTACCTGCTGGACAAGGATTACAAGGTGATTGTCAAGAACGAGGGCAGCCTCAACAAGGTCGAGGCCAAGCTCAAAGACCTGACGACGCCCCAGGTTGTCGGCCCCGCCCCCGAAGCACCCAAGGCATCGGAGGCAGCTCCCAAGGAGAGGCCCATGCCCAAAATCAAGACCTATGCCGCACCTGCCAACGACCCCAATACCGCCAAGAGCGATCAGATGCTGCATTACCTGCTTGAGAACAAGGGCCAGGAGTTATATGACAACCTGTCGGAGACTACGAAGAGCCATATTGACCCCAAATTGTTTGACAACGCACTGGGCCAGGTCGAGAGTCAGCTGGGCAAATTCCAGAACCATGAGGACTGGAAGATTCAAGAGATTAAGGACATGAAAACCTATAACTGCCCCCTCAACTTCGAGAATGGTAAGGCCGTGCTGGTCATCGCTTATGACAACGAGGGCAAGATCCTTATCTTCAACATGGTGCCCCCTGAGGCCATCAGGATGTAATAACGCGTTTAGCGATTCATACGTTTAAGCACATTGTAGCTGGGGAGTACACCTAACTCTCCAGCTTTACTTAAATCGGCAACGCCCAGCGTCTTGTTTCCCAGGCGCAGGTACATCAGTCCGCGATTGTAGTAAGCCTCGGCAAGGTCGGACTTGAGCTGGATGGCATTGGTGTAGCTGCTGATGGCGCTCGTGAAATCGCCCTGCAGCATATAGACATTGCCCTTGTTGTAGTGGGCATACACATTCTTGGGCGAGAGTTTGATGGCCTGGTCCAGGTCGCTCATCACCAGGTCGAGCGTGGTCACGTCCTGACGCTGGCGCAGCATGGCATGGGACTTGGCATCGGGGGCGCCGTCGGCCAGTTCATTGCCCTTCTCGTCATTGGCCTGGGCCATGAGGTATTGCATGTAATGGGCATCGGCCCGCAACATGTAGGCCAGCATGAACTGGGGACTCAGAGCCAGGGCCGCATCGGCATCGCAGATGGCGGCATCGGGGTTCTTGACCAGCAGGTAATCAAGGCCGCGGGCAAAGTAATCAATGCTGCGGGGCTTGGCACTTCCCAATAGCGAATTATAGTACTCGATACTGCCGAAATGGAGCTGGATTTCCTCGGCGCTCAGCTGCGACTCCCCGGCCACCAGCGTGAGGTTGCCGGGTAACAGTTTCAAGTCGTTGATGTCGCCAATCTCACGGATATAACGTGAGCCGATGTTGTACTTATCGTCCTGGGCATAGTAGGACAGCGAGAACATGGGCATGGGTTCAACCTCGATGTTGTCGTTCTGCACATGGCCGCGCTGGCGGTTGGCATACTCCGGCTTGACTGGTTCACTGTCGTTGACCGTGAGCAGGGTGTTGAAGCGGTTGATGATTTCCTCGGCGCTCTCGGGCTCGTCCTGTCCGGCATTCAGTGCCCGCTGTTCAGCCTTCTTGATGGCGGCTGTAGCCTCTATTTCGGCAGGGTTGAAGCTGGACACGTGGGTCTTGTTGCGGCGGAAGATGGCCATCGCCTTCTCCATATCGGCCTCACTGCCCTTGTTGTCACCCATGCGTCGCTTGGCCTCGCCACGTGCCATGTAACCCGCCTCAAAGTCGGGATACTTCTTCAGGATAGCCGTGAAATCGTTGACGGCCTCACGGAACTGGCGTGTGCGCATGTGCAGCAGGGCACGGTTGTACAGGGCCATGAAGTTGGACGGGTTGCTCTTGAGTACGAAGTCAAAATCGCTGATGGCCTTGTTGTTGTCCCCCACCTCGGCCCGCAGCAGTCCGCGGTTGAAATGGGCCTCCTGGCTGGCCGGATCCAGACCGATGGCGTAATCATAGTCGGCCATGGCGCCGAAGTAGTCGTCCAGATTGTATTTCATGAAGGCACGGTTGATGAAATAGCCCGCGTAACGGGGTTCCAGCAAGATGGCACTGTCCATGTCGGCCAAGCCACGCTCAAAGTCATGCAATGAGCGCGTGTAGATCTCGGAGCGCATGACAAAGGCACTGGCGTTGTTCTTGCTCAAGGCGATGCCGCGGTTCAGGTTCTCGAGAGCCGCAGTGGTGTCTTTACGGGCCAGGTTCATTTGTGCCAGGCCAATATATGCACGGTCGTTGCGATGGTCGATCGAGAGCAGTCGGTCAAAGGTCTGCTGCGCCTCGTCATAGTTCTTCAAAGCCGTCTCACACACGGCGCGGTTGATCAACAGGTTTTTGTCTTCGGGCATCAGGTTCAAGCCCGCGTCATAGTCCTCGACAGCCCCCTTGAAATCACCCAGGTTCTGCCTGGAAACACCCCTTACCTGATAGGCATCGACTATGAAGGGATTGCGCTCAATCGCCATGCCGGCATCCTGCTCGGCACCGCGATAGTCTTCCAGACTGATCTTGGCCACCGAACGATAAAAGTAAGGCTCAGCCAGAAAGGGCTTGGCCTTGATCGCTTGATTAAAGTATTGGATAGCAAGGATATAATCCTCGAAATAGAGCGCATTACGCCCGATTTTCACTACCTGCTCGGTATTGATCTGGGCATGAGCCACGCCAGCAGCCAGCAAAACCAGCAGCAGCGTCAAGCGACAGCATATCGTCCTTATCCTCTTCATAACTGCGTTTATAACGGCAAAAGTAGGCCAAAATTTCGCAATCGCCAAAAAACGCTTGTCCTGTCCCCGTTTTTTCACATTTTATGGCTTAAAATCTTAAAAACGGCTAAAGGATTTTGCCATGTCAGCCAATAAGAGTAAATTTGAAGTTTGAAATCTAACAAGACATCATCAACATGAAAAGATATATCGTTTTTGCTCTCTTGCTGGCCATGCTGATGGCTCCCGCCACAATGGATGCCCGCAAGAAGAAGGACAAGAAAATGGAGAAGCGCGGCGTCAGCATCGAGAATGTCAACGCCGCCGAGCAACCTATGCAGGACGTGGCCGTCACCAATCCTGCCCAACAGCTCTATGGCGAATGGGACATCATCACCATGCGCAAGAAAAAAGTCTATAGTCTGGAGCGCGCTTACCTATACCTGGACTTCAAGGGCGGCAACAAGGTGTATGGCAACAACGGCTGCAACACCATCAACGGCACCTTCCAGCTGAGCGGCAACAACCTCAAGTTCAGCGATTTCATCAGCAGCGGCGAATCCTGTCACAATGTCACCAGCGAGAAGACCATCATGCACACGCTGGCCGACGTGCGCCGCTATACCCTGCAACAGCAATACAACGCACAGTACATGAACCTGATGAATTCCAAGGGTGCCGTCATCATGGTGCTCAAGCGCCACAACCTTGATGCCATGAACGGTGTGTGGCTCGTCAAGGAAATCAACAGCGAGAATGTCTCGGAAAAGAATATGCGCCTGGTCATCGATGCTGTGATGCAGACCATCCATGGCGACACAGGCTGCAACATCATCAACGGCATCATCACCCTTGATCCCACCAAGGACATGGCCATACAATTCGAGGACCTGCGCTCCACCGAGCACGACTGCGAGGACATCGACTTCGAGACCGACCTGCTGCTGGCCCTGGAGACCACCGAGTCGTGCAAGCGCATCAACCAGTACGAGATGGCCTTGCTCGACCACAAGGGTTCCATCGTCCTGATGCTGCAACGCATCAACCTGCGCCAAGCCACAGCAGAAAACGACTGAATCATCGGGCATCCGCACTTGTAAAAAGTCTTCGAGTTAAACGAATTATACTAATAACATCCGCATTCCGGTGGACGGAATGCGGATGCTTCTATTAACTTTAAACTATAAACGGCGCGCGTAATCACGCACGCTCATCAATTCAGTCGCTTGGTGGCGGTGCGGGAGCCGTCGCTGTGGGTCTTCACGACGATGTTCACACCATCCTGGGGCACCTTGCTGACGATGCCTGCGGGGCTGATGTACTTCACGTCAACGACCTGCTTGCCGGCCTCAATTTCCTCGACTGCAGCACAGGAGATGATATCCAGCGGATGGATGGTATAGTTGGTGAAATAATCCTCGTCGGTGGTATGGATACGGCGCATGGGAGCCTGTGCAGTATTCTCTTCCCACGGTTCATCAAGGGTGAAGACGCACAGCAGGCCATAATAGAAGCCTTCCTTGCCAGACATCTCGGCCTCGAGAGCGGGAGCGAAATCAAAGTCGAGTTTCACCAGCACGGTGTCCTGCTCGCTGCACAGGTAAGGCTTGCCGTCACGATAGAAGAAATAGCCGTCGGCGCGACCCACCTCATGGCCCAGAGCAGCGATATAATCCTTGCTCAGGTCATACTGGAACAGCGTCAGCGTGGGAAGCTCGGCGTCATCAAGTTCGGCAGGTGTGCTGACAAGCTCAAGACGCGGATTGGTCAGGCGGCCATTGAGAACACCCTTGACAGTGCCCGGCATGAGCACCTCGGCATTACTCAGCGCGTTGAACAGTTCCTCGTCACCCGAGCAGTCCAGCGCAATCCAATCGGGATACCAAGCCATCCACTCGGCATAACCCCACTCGGCGTAGGTGTCGTAGTAGATTTCATCCACATTGTCGGTCACAAACACCAGCTTGGCAGCATCGACAGCGGCAGCGACATAAAGCGTGTCGCACACTTTATACTGCGTGCCGTCCTCGCCCTCGTACAGGACTTTCCACAGACGAGTGCCCAGATCATTGGAGATGGCGATGGGATACATCTCGACAATGCCGTTATAGATGGTCAACATACCCTCGATATCGTAAAGCTCGGTGGCATCCACCTCGGGATAGTCGATGCCGAACTTGTTGAAGCCAGCCATCGTTGCCACCACGGGGTTACCCTCGTCGTCGGTCTCGTTGCTGGTGATCGTGAAATTGCCACGATTGTCAATCTCACTCAAACTGATGCCCTCCAAAAAGACCTTGTAGTTCACCCAGCCCTGCTCGGGATCGCTGATTTCAGACAAATAGCCCGTACAGTCAAAGGGCGAATAGTAATACTCGTCAAGTATCGATTTGGCATTGGCAAAGTGAGCCGGCTCGCCCACTTCGACCAGACCTTTATAGGTTTTCTTCACGCCCGTCCAGCCGGCAGGGATCACAGCACCCAGCTGATACTGCTTGCCCGTGTCGCCGTAGATGAGTGCGGCATAGGCCTCACCCTCGTCATCGAGCTGCATCACCCACAGGTACTCATTCCACTGGTAGTTGACATACACGTCGCTCATGAACTGGAAGGCGGTGCCCTCCTCCAGGGCGTCGATTTGCTGGAGGGAGTCCAGCTTGGTGATGTTGGGGTCAATGGGGTCTTCGGGATCAGGGTCAACAGGGTCGCCGCTGCTGGTGGTCACCACAAGGCTTGCCACCTGGGCATTCTTGGTGCCGTAGTGGGAAAAGGTCACCGATGCAGAGTTGCCCGTCCAAGTACCCACATTGCCCGTGGCAGTGTAATCACCCACATCGGCCAGCAGGTCAAAGTTTGCGGTATTGGCGGCATTGATGGTGACACCGGTGATGCTGCCCTCGGCCACCGTCAGGGTGATGGTGCCGTCCACATAGATGCGTAGCGAAAAACTGCCCTGCGAATTCCAGATGCGAGTCGGTGTAGCACCGTCGGTTGCCGACAGCGTCACGCCCTGCACAGTCACAGAACCCACCTGGGACAGATTGGTGCCAGCACCCTGGTCGGGCACAGCATAACCCATAGCTGTAATACCCTCGGCTGTCGAGAAGTCAAAAGTCACTTCGGCAGCCTGTAATACGAAAAAGGCCATCACGGCCATCATAAAAATCGAGAAAATACGTTTCATTTGCACACATTAATAATTTCTGGTACAAAATTACTGCCAAGACTTGAGACAAACACAACAATGTACCGAAAAAAGTTATCAACAACCGTATAAAAACCGCTTTTTGGCTCTATCGCCCGTAGAGACGCTAAATCTTGCTTCTCCCATTCGAGAGAAACTACTGTAATGACAACCCCGAGACGCAAGATTTTGCATCTCTACTTTTTTGACGGATTTGTAAGCGATATTTGCCGAGTTATTTGGTGAACAGGATGCCTGAGCACCTGAAGAAGCACTCATCACGGCTCAGCATCCGCATATAGAACTCATCAATCATCAACAGGTCCTTGCCATTTTCGACAATCAACGGTTTCACCTTTCCATTGCGGTTACTGTCCAGATCCCTCTCGGCCAGGTCCTTGACGGCAATCTCAAACTGACATTTGCCAGGCAGACCATCTTCGTCAACCACGATAGTCAGTTTGCCGCCATTGATTTTGGCGTTATCGCAGTAGCAACTGACAGCATTCATGGAAGCATATCCTTGAGGCGCAGCCACACCCTTAATCAGTTTGTCGTTCCTGTATTCAGGCAGACTGACAGCCTGCACTTCGCCATCATCCGAACTGGAATGAGTACCGACAATGGCATCCTTGCCGACCAAGCCCAGTATGCTGTCGAAACCGTAGTCGACCTGCAGGTAATGGAGCTTGGCATCTATTGACTTGGTGACCTTATCGTCGGCCGTCTTGAGCCAATTGTCATACTGATCGCCCGAGAGCGGCAGCTGCTTGAGTCCCGATGAGGCAAATGCCTCACGCACCTCGTCCTGCAGCCGTTGCTCGGTCACGTTGGGGATGCTCCACGGACCCACCGAGATGAGCAGCAGCACAACAGCAAACGAGGCCGGCACCCACCAGATGCGGCGGTTGCGGCACAGCAGCAGGCCGATGCACACCACATAACACCACAGGTTGAACACCACGACATAGAGGCGGCTTACCGTGATGCCGTAGTCACTCAAGCGGCGGCCGATGGCGACCGACATCAGCACCAGCAGCGGCAACATGGCCAGCGGCAGCAAGCGCGTCAACGTCTTGAAAAAGGACTTGCCCTGCTCGTGCTGCACGGGATAGGTGATGAAAATCAGGATCACCATGCCCAGCATGCTTGCCGACACCAGGTAGCACACCCAGCCCACAGGCAGTTGCCAGGTGATCAGGATCTTAGCGGCATAAACGTAGAGCGTGGCCATATACAACAGCAACAGGGGTATGAACAGGTATTGGGAAACGCCCTTGATGAAGCCGGTAAACGGGGCAATGCGGCGGATGTGCTTTTGGGCACCCTCGGGAATCTGGCTCATCGCCAGCAGCGGTGCCAGCAGCACCATGCAGAAGGTGGGGATGTAGAGGAACCACCCATCGACATTCACGCCGAAAAGCCAGTCCAGCGACTGCACAAACAGGATGATGCCCAGCGTGAGGATACCGCCCACCACGACGCCTGCCGTGATGGCGACAAAGAGCCGTTGGGCAAAGTTCCAGAAGGGCACATCGTCGCCCTTGCGGTAGAAACACAGCAGGAACAGTGACAGCACCATGACCACCACCGTGGCACTCACGCCCACCAGCTGCTGCATCGAGAAGCGTTCAAACGGCGTCAGATAGAGCGACACTCCCAACCACAAGGCAAGGCCGAGCACCTTGGTAACAAAGGCCGTCAGCCGATGCTTGAAGTCCTCGGTGAGCAACTGCAGCGACACGGCCAGCAAAGCGCCCGTAGCAGGGAAAAAGATGAAGAAGAAGTTCCACTTCTCGTCGATGGGATGGCCATCGTGGCGAATGAGGAACATCAGGTAACCCGTGAGGAACACGAGCAGCAGCACGGCCACAGGAAAACGCCTGATGCCGTGTCCGAAACGCTCTACAAGCACACTGGGAGAAAAGCGTTTGAAAATCTCCATAACCCTACGTTTTAGATCAATTGTCAGTAATATTTATTATAACGTACGATAGCGCGTAAAATTGCCACAATAGCGTCATTTATCGGGCAAAGAGCCGAAAAAGTTGCACCAACGGGGAAATCATTGTACTTTTGTGCCCAAATTTAAGAACAGTATGGCGGCTTGTCGCTCGTTAACATCATGGTTGCGAGAGGAAAGTCCGGGCAACACAGAGCATCACATTTCTTAACGGGAAGCTGGGGGTGACCTCAGGGTTAAGGTGACAGAAAATAACCGCCGCACGAAACGCGGTAAGGGTGAAAAGGCGGGGTAAGAGCCCACCGGGCACTGTGGCGACACCGTGTGCCGCACCACCTGTGAGTTGCAAGTTCATGTATACCGGCATCTAAGGGCTGCTCGTCCATTGCCGGGGGGTAGAACGCTATACCGGCGCAGCAATGCGCAGGACAGATAAATGACAGGCACCTGCCGTCACGGCAGGCACATAACCCGGCTTACAGCCATACTGTTTTCTTTTATATGTTATGTATCGTGTCCCTTGAGCGACATGACCAGCAATAAACGAGTATAGTGTTATGGCACGAAAAGAAGAACTCGCGCGCATGTGGCAGCGCACAGTGGATTACCTGTTCAACCAGCGTCCGGCCTTTGAACGCCAGGGCGCGTCGGGCTACAAACCCGGCCTGGAGACCAGTCTGGCCCTGGACCGGATGTACAACGAGCCCCACCGCAACTACCGCATCATCCACATCGCCGGCACCAACGGCAAGGGCTCCACAGCCCACATGCTGGCCTCCTGCCTGCAGGCCTGCGGCTACCGCGTCGGGTTGTTCACGTCGCCCCACATGATCGACTTCAGGGAACGCATCAGGGTCAACGGCCGCAAGGTGAGCCGCAGCTTCGTCATTCAATGGGTAGCCGATTACCGGAAGAAAAAACTCGAGGGCTATGAGCCGTCGTTCTTTGAGCTGACATCGACCATGGCATTTGACTACTTTGCCTGGCGCAACGTCAATGTCGCCGTCATCGAGACTGGCCTGGGAGGCCGACTTGACAGCACCAACATCATCACACCCGAACTGAGCATCATCACCAACATTGGGCTGGAACACCAGCAATTCCTGGGCAACACGCTCGAGGAAATCGCCCTGGAGAAAGCCGGAATCATCAAGCACGGCCGCCCCGTGGTCATCGGCCATGCCGACGGCGTGGTCAGGGACGTGTTTGAGCGCGAGGCCAAGCGCCTGTATTCCGAAATCCATTTTGCCGAAGACAAGCCCGAGGTCATCAGTGCCAAGCATATTGACGGCGTCCTGAGGCTGGAAACGGCCAACTTCGGTACCATCGACTGTGAACTCACGGGCGAATACCAGGTGGAAAACGTCAATACCGTGCTCACTGCCCTGACGATACTCAAACGCCTCAAGTACCGCATCAAGACCGACGCCCTGCGCAAGGGCCTTGCGAGAGTCATCGAGGACACCGGCCTGATGGGACGATGGATGAAGATTGACGACAAGCCGCTGACCATACTTGAGTCGGCCCACAACGTGCCCGGCATGACACGGGCCATGGAGCAGCTCAAGCATGAGGAATTTGACGACCTGCACATGGTGATCGGGTTCATGGCCGACAAAGACGTGAGCGGCATCCTGGAACTGCTGCCCAAGAAAGCCTTCTACTACTTTACCCAAGCCCAGACATCACGCGCCATGAGCGTTGAGCAGCTAAGCCGGCTCGCTGCCTCGTGCGGCCTCAAGGGCATATGCTACAACAATGTCGTCGATGCGCTGGCGGCCGCCCGCGAGGCTGCTGCGCCACGTGACCTCGTCTATGTGGGCGGCAGCATGTATGTGCTGTCAGAGCTGCTCACGGCCATCAACTACGACGACCATCTGGACGCATAGCCCTATCCCCTTCCCCTATCCTATTGCTGCCAAAAGGGCACCAGGCCTAGAGTCCGGGTGCCGGGTTGTGTCATGTCAGAATGTCATTATTTGTTATAACGCGGGTGCCCAATGTAAAACTAATTAAAAACACGGCGCATTGCATTAATTTATTTTAAAAACACTGGCACAACTATTGCAGATGTTGATTTTCGTTGTACTTTTGGCACCGGATTTGAAAAGTTAAATTTAACACTTGGAAAAATTAAAATCAACAATAAATTAACAATAAAGAGACACATGAACAAGAATTTGAAATTAGCAATTATGCTTGTGGCTGCCTCGATTTTGGGATCGGGCGTGACCATGATGGCAACCAGCGAGTTGCAGAAGAAAGGCGTGATTTCCGACACCTATCTGACGAATAAAGACAATAATGTATCGGCCGACGGCTTGGTGCGTACCGCATCTCGCCCCGTGGACCTGAGCCGCGACTTCACCGACGTGGCCGAGAACACCATCAACTGTGTGGTGAGCATCAAGAGCTACGCCACTCCCCAGCAGAACTACTACCAGGGCGGCTTCATCGACCCGTTTGAATTCTTCTTCGGCCCCGGCTTCGGCCAGGGACAGCGTCCGCGCCAGCAGCAACCGCAGCAAAAGAGCGAGCCGCAGGCCACGGGAATGGGCTCGGGTGTAATCATCAGCGCTGACGGCTACATCGTCACCAACAACCATGTCATCAGCGGCGCCGAGAAGCTGGAAGTCACCCTGAATGACAACCGCCAGTTCAACGCTACCGTTGTTGGCACCGACGAGAAGACCGACGTCGCCCTGATCAAGATCAATGCCAAGGACCTGCATGCCATCACCTTCGGCAACAGTGACGCCGTCAAGCCCGGCCAGTGGTGCGTTGCCGTGGGCAACCCCTTCGGCTTCAACTCGACCGTCACCGCCGGCATCATCAGTGCCAAGGCCCGCGGCATGAACACCAGCGACAATGGCGGCATCAAAGCCTTCATCCAGCACGACGCTGCCGTGAACCCCGGTAACTCGGGCGGCGCCCTGGTGAACACCGCCGGCGAACTCATCGGCATCAACACGATGATCTATTCCCAGACGGGTAACTACAGCGGCTGCTCATTTGCCGTGCCCAGCAACACCGTCAAGAAGGTCATCACCGACATCAAGCAATACGGTACCGTACAGCGCGCCGTGCTGGGCATCCAGTACACCGAGCTGACCGCCGAGAAAGCCAAGGAAGAGAAGATCACCGCTACCAACGAGGGCATCTATGTAGCCAAGGTAACCGACCGTGGCGCCGCCAAGGAGGCTGGCCTGCAAGAGGGTGACGTCATCGTCAAGCTCAACGGCTCACGCGTCAAGGACAGCGGCGAGATGCAGGAAGAGATGAACAAGCTGCGCCCCGGTGACAAGGCCGAGGTGGAATACTACCGCGACAACAAGCTGCGCCACACCACCGTCACCTTCAAGAACGACCAGGGCAATACCAAGATGACCAAGCAGAGCGACGTCATGTCGCTGGGATGCGCCTTCACCGAGCTCAGCAAGGAAGACAAGGAAGACCTGGCCATTTCCAAGGGCCTGAAGGTGGTAGGCATCAAGGCCGGCAAGTTCAAGAACGCAGGCATCCGTGACGGCTTCATCATCACCGACATCAACAACATGCCTGTTGACTCGCGCGATGACGTGGAGAACATCTACAACCAAATCATGCGCAGCAGCGACAGCGACAAGGTGATGTTCATCACCGGTTTCTACCCCACCGGCAAGAAGGTTTACTATGCCGTTGACCTGAGCGACGAGGAATAAGAAACAAGTGGATTTCCAGAGTACTTAGATAATTTTCATACGCAAACCATAAGTACCGTGATGGCAGTGGCCTCGACCGCTGCCATCACTTTTTCATGCCAGTCAACAAGTTAAGACAAAATATGTTTTTAAACATTTTATGAATAATTCCCCTAAAAACATTAGGTTTATTCAAATAAAATACATTACTTTTGCGTGAATAATCAAAAACACATAATTTTATTAAGAATTGATCATTATGAGAGGTGGAGCTAGACCAGGCGCCGGAAGGCCCAGAATTTACGGAAAAAGAGTTCAGTTATCAATCCTGATTTCAGAGGAGACAAAGACTAAACTCAAGGAGCTTGCTGTGGCACAAGACAAGCCCCTTGCCGGTGTTGTTGAGCAGTTGATCATCAACGAGCATGAAGGATTGATGTTGTCGTCGTGACCAGCTGGACATGGCAGCATCTGCCACGCCCCGCAGCAGTCATCAACACGCATCTTAAAGCCGAATTTGACAGAGCGCAAGACACCGCACACGAACGTTTTTCCGCCAGTTGTTGCTATACACAATAGTGACAACATGACTGTGCATCCATGCCCCGCATGATGTTGGCACACTATTTGCTGTAAGTGGTTTTATGCAACCTACATCTCATAATGAGAGACACCTTTAATAATTCAAAAAGCAAAGCGTAACGAGAATGAGACAACTCAAAATAACCAAAGCCATCACCAACCGTGAGAGCGCGTCACTGGACAAGTATCTGCAGGAAATCGGCCGCCAGGACCTCATCTCAGTCGATGAGGAGGTGGAGCTTGCCCAGCGCATCCACCAGGGTGACCAGCAGGCCCTTGACAAGCTTGTCAATGCCAACCTGCGCTTTGTTGTGTCGGTAGCCAAGCAATACCAGAACCAGGGCTTGAGTCTGTCGGACCTGATCAACGAGGGCAACGTCGGCCTCATCAAGGCAGCGCAGAAGTTTGACGAGACCCGCGGCTTCAAGTTCATCTCCTATGCCGTGTGGTGGATCCGCCAGTCGATTCTCCAGGCCATCGCCGAGCAGTCCAACATGGTAAGGGTTCCGCTGAACCAGGCCGGCCTGCTCAACAGGACCAGCAAGGCACAGTCGCGCTTCGAGCAGCTGCACGAGAGACGCGCGTCGGCCGAGGAGCTTGCCGCCGAGCTTGACCTGCCCATCGAGAAGGTGGTGGAGACAATGAAGATCAACACCCGCTCGGTATCGGTCGATGCCCCGTTTGCCGACGGCGAGGACAACAGCCTGCTCGACGTGCTGCCCAACAACGACTCGCCCATGGCCGACTCGACCCTGAACCAGGAGTCATTGTCCAAAGAGATCGCACGCGTGCTGGAGCAACTCACACCGCGCGAGCGCGACATCATCAAGATGTTCTTTGGCATCGGATGCCAGGAAATGACACTTGAGGAAATCGGCGCCAAGTTCAACTTGACGCGTGAACGCGTGCGTCAAATCAAGGAAAAGGCCATTCGCCGCCTTAAGGGCCAGAAGAGCCAGCTGCTGATCTCCTATTTGGGATAAAATCACCGTCCACGACGGCACACAGACGATTTTTCGGGGCATTTTTGCCCAATTTTGACACTTTTTCCTGTTTTTTTGAGCAATTACTTGGAGAATTCAAGTAATTGTAGTATCTTTGCGCGCTTAAACTCTACACAAGTTAGATGAGACAACTTAAAATTACAAAATCCATTACTAATCGCGAGAGCGCTTCCCTCGACAAATACCTTCAGGAAATCGGCCGTAAGGAACTCATCACGGTCGATGAGGAAGTCGAGTTGGCTCAGCGCATTCGCCAAGGTGACCAGGCAGCTCTGGACAAGCTTGTCAGCGCCAACTTGCGTTTCGTTGTTTCTGTCGCAAAACAGTACCAGAACCAGGGATTGAGTCTTCCCGACTTGATCGACGAGGGTAATCTGGGCCTTATCAAGGCAGCGCAGAAGTTTGACGAGACCCGTGGCTTCAAGTTCATCTCCTATGCCGTGTGGTGGATCCGTCAATCTATCCTGCAAGCCCTTGCCGAGCAAGCGCGCATCGTGCGTCTGCCGCTCAACCAGGTGGGCTCGATCAACAAGATCAGTAAGGCCCAAGCCCGTTTTGAGCAGGAGCATGAGCGCCGCCCGTCGGCCGAGGAACTTGCCGACCGTCTCGACATCCCCGTGGACAAGATCAGTGACACGATGAAGGTCTCGGGCCGTCACGTGTCGGTCGATGCCCCGTTTGTCGAGGGCGAGGACAACAGTCTGCTGGACGTGCTGCCCAACAACGATTCGCCCATGGCCGACTCGACCCTGAACCAGGAGTCGCTGGCCAAGGAAGTGAACCGTGCGCTGGATCAGCTCAGCCCGCGCGAGAGGGACATCCTGAAGATGTTCTTCGGCATTGGCTGTCAGGAGATGACCCTCGAGGAGATTGGCGCCAAGTTTGATCTGACGCGCGAGCGCGTTCGCCAGATCAAGGAGAAAGCTATCCGCCGCCTCAAGGGCCAGAAGAGCAAGCTGCTCAAGGCCTATCTGGGTTAACCTAGACATTTTAAGTTAAAGCATTCAGGCTGCCTCACAAGGGCAGCTTTTTTCATGCTAGGCTAACCGTTTTTGTAACATTTTGTCTAAAAACGTGGAAAAATGTTGCCAGAATCAAAAAATGGCAGTAATTTTACACGATTATATATCATGCGGCAATTTATTCTTATCAAGAAACAATAACTTTTAATTAAAGTAAACATGAAAAAGATTTTGACTTTCGTTTGTGTGCTCATGCTGGGTATGGGTGTGAGCCAAGCGCAGGTACACCAGGGCGAGACCGCTGCCGGTGTCAATCTGGTGTATGGCAGTGAAATCAAGAGCTTGGGCCTGGGTGCCCGTTTCCAGTATGGCGTGCTTGACCAGCTGCGTGCCGAGGTGGGCTTCAACTTCTTCTTTGAGCACGACCACACCACATGGTGTGATGTGAACGTCAATGCACATTACCTGCTGGGCTTGTTGAACGACCAGTTCTTCCTCTATCCGCTGGTAGGCCTCAACTACACCATGGCCAAGTACAAATTCCCTGGCGAGGGCTCTGACGAGGAGAACCACATCGGCCTCAACGTGGGCGCGGGTGCCGAGTATGAGATTACCGACCACATCGGCGTGAATCTCGAGTACCGCCACACCATCGTCCGCAAGGTGGACCAGGGCATCATCGGCCTGGGTATCAACTACAAGTTCTGAAAGAGTCCACAGGACACTGAACGCATCAGTACAAGAATCAGGACCGCACTCCCTAGTGAGTTGCGGCCCTGATTTGTTTTGTTGCCTGTAAAGCGCTGCGCCTTAGTTCATGGGCTGGAGTTTGTCGATGGCACCCGACACAAACGAGGAGAAGTCGTGGTCATCGTCATCGGCCTCGTTGCCAAACGAGTCGCTCACCTTGATGGAGCACAGCGACCGCAGCAACTCGAGCGTGGCATTGCCCTTGGGCTCGCTCGTGTAGAAATGGCCGCTGCCGTTGAAGATGTCCTTCAAGCCGAAGTCGAAGTAGCCGTTCACGCTGTCGGTATGCGTCTGGGCAAAGAGGCCCAGCATCGTAGCGTCAAAGAAATCGCGCACGGGCTTCATCTCATAAGCGTAGCCCTCGGTCTGCTCGTAATCAAGCATCTTGAGGTAAAGGATGCCGTCGATGATGCCGATGCGGATCATCTTGTTGTCATACTGATAGATGTACTCGCCCTCATAGAGTTCGGGAGCCTGCCCCATCGAGTTGGCAAAGTTGCTGATCTGCCTGACCACGCCGTCGGGGTCAGTCGAGCGGGTGGCGATCACCATGTTCCACTCGCCCTCGAGATGCGGGTCGCGTGCCAGACCGATTGAGAACGGACCGTCCACCGTCGACAGGATGCTGGCCAGGTCGATGCTGCCGATGTATGGGATCTTGCCGAACATCGTCAGCAGTTGCTGTATTTGCTTGAGTTTCACAAAGCTGTCTCCCTTCACACTCATCGTGAAGATGTAGTCCATCGAGTTGGGAATCGCCTTGAGGACATCGCCGCTGGGCTTGCCCAGCGTGGATTTCAGCAACTGAGCATACTCGCTGCCCTCGTCGGCCAGGATGCGCGTGGTCATCTCGACCAGGTCGTCGTCCAGCTCGATGTTGCACGTCACGGCATCGATGTCACTCTCAGTGAAAATCTCGACCAGCGGCATCTTGCGCGACAGCTCGCGATAGACCTCGCTCTTGCCCAGGATGGCCTTCATGCCCTTGCCTTGAATCCAGGCATTGATGGCACCGCCCTTGGAGTGAAGCAATTCCTTGACCTGCTTGTTCTCGGTGATGCTGGTGGCTGTCTTGGAGAGGATGCCACGAGCGGCACGTGCGGCACGCGACACCTCCATGGCCTTGTTCACAGTGCCCACGAGCAGCACCTTGCCGTCGATGGCATAGAGATTGTCGCCCACATACATGCAGTCCAGGCCCTCGACCTTGGAGAAGTCACCGCCCACACGCATCTCGAGTGTCTTGCGCGCCTTTTCAGGGTCGTCGAGCTCGGCCAGCAGCACGCGGCCGAATGTTTTGGCCGAGAAGTAGGCATAGGCCTTGCTGTCGATGTTCAATCCCATCTGGGGCAGGTCGCTGAGCAGCACGCACAAGGGTGACGTGTCGTTGCCGTCAATCACCTGCTGCAACGACTTGGGCAGGACGACATGGCCATCGTCGATCATACCGGCTTTTTTCAGGATTTGGGGCACATCCAAGCTAACCACACCTGTCGCGTCGGCGGGAATCATCTTCTCCAGGCTATCGCTGGCACAACCCGCCAGCATGAGCATCATCAACGCTACAGCTAAGTATTTTAACCGTCTCATTCTCGTGTTTTGTGGAATATTACATTTATTGGTTCTACACAAGCCGCAAGCGGCGCCATGCCGCCCACAACGCCACAAAGTTACTATAACTTTGTGACATAAAACGAGAAAAAACGAACAACTTATTTACATGCCTTTTCAGTGCCCCGAGCCAGGCTCCGCACAAGGCATCGCACATGCCCCAAAAGGCCACATAACCGATATCCGTAATAATATCATTTTTTAACTATTATTTATAGCTCAAATCAAAAAAAAAGCACTATATTTGAACATCCATTAGACCAACAATCATTATCAACTGTGCCGGATCCCTTAAGTGATCCTGCAACTAATTGAAAGACAAAGATGAACGATATTTCTGATCTACTGAGAGAGCTGCTCGACCGCTACAGCAATACCCCTGAACTTGACCAGGAATTTGAACGCATGCGGCGCGAGGACGAGGAATTTGACAAAGAATACATTGTCTGGTGTGAAGAAAACGGCTATTCCGTCAAGGACGGATACCGCGACTTCATCAACGAGATCATCGAGTCCCAGGATTCCTATTGGGACAATTACCAGGAGTTCGGCAACAATATTTAATCGACGCTATCGTTATTCTTTCAAGAAGAGATTATTATCAAATACCATAGGACCAGATGTTTCCTTCAAAGAGAAACCGCGCTTTTGCGGCCGAATGGGATTGCCAAGACGGCATACTCATTGCTTGGCCCAACATGGGTACCGACTGGGCCCAAATGATAGACGAAATCACAGCATGCTATGTTGAAATAACGCGCGCCATACTCGAGGACGAGGACGAGCGCGTGCTCATTGTCGCCAACGATCCTGACGAGGTGCGCAAGGCACTCGGTCCCGACGTCGACTGGAAGCGCATCATGATGGCCGTGATGCCCATCAACGACACCTGGGTGCGCGACTACGGCCCCATCACGGTCTATCACGACGGCCAGCTCTCGTTGGCCAACTTCACCTTCAATGCGTGGGGCATGAAATTTGCCGCCGACTGCGACAACCAGGTCAACTCCCGTCTCGAAGAGCTGGAGGCATTCAAGGTGCCCTTGCTCAACTACCGTGACCTGGTGCTGGAGGGCGGGTCGATAGAGACCGACGGCAACGGCACGGTGATGACCACCACCTGCTGCCTGACGGCCCCCAACCGCAACGACACCCTCTCGCGAGAACAGCTCGAGCACACCCTGCTCGACCGCCTGGAATGCCTGAAGATGCTGTGGCTCGACCATGGCAGCCTTGTGGGCGACGACACCGACGGCCACATCGACACGCTGGCGCGTTTCGCTCCCGGCGGCGTGATACTCTATACGGGCTGTGACGATCCCGAGGACGAGCACTTCCAGCCCTTGATGATGATGGAAGAGCAACTCAAGCAGTTCACCGACGTGGACGGCAACCATTACCACCTCATCAAGTTACCGCTGCCCGAGCCGATTTATGAACACGAGTACTTCAGGCTGCCGGCCACCTATGCCAATTTCCTGGTCACTAACCACCAGGTGCTGGTACCCGTGTATGGCCAGGCAGAAAACGACCTCAAGGCCTGCGAGCTCATCGGCGAAGCATTCCCCGGCCGCAAGATCGTGGGCATCGACTGCCGCCCGCTCATCCAGGAGCACGGATCGCTGCACTGCGCCACCATGCAGCTGCCCAAGGGCTCACTCTCTCAACTCATCTCTAATCACGAAACACTATGAAAGTAGGAATCATTCAACAACGCAATAGCGGTGACGTGAAAGCCAACCGCCAGTCGCTCATCAGCAAAATCAAGCAGCTCGCCAGCCAGGGTGCACAACTCGTTGTCCTGCCCGAGCTGCACGACTCGCTCTACTTCTGCCAGGTGGAGAGCGTGGACAACTTTGACCTCGCGGTGGAGATCCCCGGCGAGGTAACCCGGGAATATGCCGCCGTAGCACGCGAATGCGGCATCGTGCTGGTGACCTCACTGTTCGAGAAGCGCGCAACGGGACTGTACCACAACACGGCAGTCGTCTATGACACCGACGGCAGCGTGGCTGGCCAGTACCGCAAGATGCACATTCCCGACGACCCTGCCTATTACGAGAAATTCTATTTCACCCCCGGCGACCAGGGCTTCATCCCCATCGAGACATCGCTGGGCAAGCTGGGCGTGATGGTGTGCTGGGACCAGTGGTACCCCGAGGGAGCCCGCCTGATGGCCATGCGCGGCGCACAAATGCTGATCTACCCCACCGCCATCGGCTATGAGAGCAGCGACACCCCCGACGAGCAGGAGCGCCAGCGCGAGGCATGGACGACCGTGCAGCGCGGCCATGCCGTGGCCAACGGCTTGCCCGTCATCACCGTGAACCGCGTGGGCCTCGAGCCCGACCCGTCGGGACAGACCAACGGCATCCAGTTCTGGGGCAGCAGTTTTGTTGCAGGTCCGCAGGGCGAGCTCATCTACCGCGCCCCCAACGACAGCGAGGACCTGCAGGTCATCGACATCGACATGGAACGCAGCGAACAGGTGCGCCGCTGGTGGCCTTTCCTGCGCGACCGTCGCATCGACCACTACAGCGACCTCGACAAGCGCTTCCTCGACTAAAACAAAGAAACTACGAATTACGCGAATTTTACGAATTTCAGGCGGATGCCGATTCGTTTAATTCGCGTAATTCGTAGTTTAGTTATTAGTCAAATTCGTTTACAATTGATTGCGGATGCCGATTCGTTTAATTCGCGTAATTCGTAGTTTATAACGCGGGGAAGGGATCAGGCTTGGCCCTCGTTGTTGTCCTTGGGGCCGAAGGCATCCTTCAGGAAGTCCTGCACCTTGTTCACCACATCCTCGGCAGCCTTGGAGGCATCGTCCTGCGCGTCTTTAGCCTTATCCAGCACGCCAGGCTCGCCCTCCTTGGGCTCAAAGGCATCCTTCGCCTTTTGTGACAGGTCCTGTGCGACCTCGGTGGCAGCAGCAGTGCCCTGCTCCACAAAGTCCTTGGCCTTATCCATCATTTCGCCTGCTGCGGCAGCGCCCTCGCCAAACATCTCCTTGGCTTTATCGAGCAGACTGGGCTCACCCTCCTTGGCCTCGAACATTTCCTTGGCTTTCTCCATGAAGTCGGATCCCACCTCGCCAGCGGCAGTAGTGCCCTTATCTATCATCTCCTTAAGCTGGTCGAGCATGCTGGCCTCGCCTTCCTTGCCCTCGAACAATTCTTTGGCTTTATCAAATATGCTGGGGTCGCCCTCTTTTCCCTCGAGCACGCCCTTGAGTTTATCAAACACATTGCCCTCGCCAGAGGTTGCCTCGTTGAGCATTCCCTTCAACTGGTCAAAGATGCTTGCACCCTCGTTCTCGACGTTGTTAGCGGCCTGTTCGGCATTCTTCATTTCCTCATCCATAATCCTGAAAATTGATAATGTTTTGCCTACTCCCTTTCAAGCGTTTCAGCATTCTCTGCCCCAAATTTACACACTATTTCTTAAACTGCAACAATTTGTGCCAATAAAAATCCATTTCGCTTAAAAAAAATCGTCATAAGGGGCGTTACGGTAACTGATTATTTCGTATATTTGCGCGCAAATAACGATTTTTCTAATACGAGCGTTTTGCCATTGCAAGCCAGTTCACGCTTATAACACAATCAAGGGTGATTGCGAACTGGGGTCATCCTATCTTAAAAACTTCACATTATGAGCCATCTCAACTTCACTCAACGATTCAGCATTCTGGCCATCTTCGCCATATGCCTCTTCCTTCCTGCAAAAGCCCAAACGGTCTATTATGGCGGACTCACTTACACCATTCATGGCGACAACAAAGCCAAAGTTTCATATGTCAACGGAATAATTGATGGTGCGTTAGTAATTCCCGAAACCTTCACCACCATAGTATACCCCCCGTACGAAGAGCCTTATGAAGTGACTTTAACCGTTGACGAGATTGGAGACTGGGCTTTCTATGAAAGCAATAACATGACCGCCATCACATTGCCCAAAACTATTATAAGCATCGGTCATATGTCTTTTTCCGGTTGCAATGCATTAAAGGATATCACCTGTTTAGCAACAACACCCCCTAGTGTGTACAGCAAAAACACCTTTTACTCATCTGTTGATGACATTTATACCACCGCTACAGTCCATGTGCCCCAGTCGTCAATCACGGATTACTCTAATGCCTATGTGTGGGATAATTTCACCCATCTCGTTGGCATCAGTGGAGGCATGCAAGGCGATGTTGACGGCGACAGCCAGGTGACCATCTCGGACGTGACCGCCCTGATTGACTTGCTGCTGTCTGGCGCAGGATCGGCCAATGCAACGGCCGACGTTGACGGCGACGGCTCTGTCAGCATCTCGGACGTAACCGCCCTGATCGACATGCTGCTCAGCAAGAATTGATATCGGGTTCCCACCCTACCGATAACAAGAAAAACAAGCGGGCATTCATTGCCCGCTTGTTTTTCTTCATGGGTTGGGAGACGCAAGATTTTGCGTCTCTACTTTGACTCGATTTACTTCAGGCCGCGGTTGCGCAGCAGGGCGTCGGCGGTGGGAGCCTGGCCACGGAACTTCTTGTAGAGCTCCATGGGATCCTCAGTGTCACCAGCCTCGAGCAGGGCACGATATCTGTCGGCAGTAGCCTTGTCGAAGCAACCGGCCTTCTCAAATGCCATGTAACCGTCGGCCTCGAGTACCTGCGACCACAGGTAGGTGTAGTAACCGCAAGCATACTGGTCGTCGGCAAAGATGTGCTTGAAGTAGGGGCTGCGATAGCGGAACTCGACCAGAGCGGGCATGTTGAGCTGAGTCTTCACTTCCTGTTCAAAGGCCTTGACGTCGATAGCCTTGGCCTCCTCGGGGGTCCAGGCCTTCTTGTGCCAGTACATGTCGAGCAGAGCAGCGCCCACGAGCTCGGTTGTCATGAAGCCCATGTTGAACTGGGCGCTCTCGTTAAGCTTCTGCACCAGGGTATCGGGAATCACCTCACCGGTCTTGTAGTGACGGGCGTAGTTTTTCAGCACCTCAGGCTCAAATGCCCAGTGCTCGTTGATCTGTGAGGGCAGCTCGACGAAGTCGCGATCGGTGTTGGTGCCGGCCAGTCCACGATACTGCACGCGGGTCAACATGCCGTGCAGGGCGTGACCGAACTCGTGGAAGACGGTCTGCACCTCGTCCCAGGTCAGCAGCGAGGGAGTGTCGCCACTGGGAGGCGTCATGCTACCCACATTGTAGATGATGGGACGGATGTTCTCGCCACCGTAGTTGTAAGCCTCCTGCATGGCTTCCATCCAAGCGCCCTGAGCCTTGACGGGACGGGGCAGGTAGTCGGTCATGAAGACGGCGAGGTGCTTGCCCTCGGCATCCTTCACGTCATAGACCTTATAGAGCTTGTTGGCAGCAAAGAAGATACCGTTCTTCACAACGCTGTCCAGAGCGAAGTAGGGACGCACGTCATCCTCGCTGAAGTTGAATTTATCCTTTTTCACCTTCTCGGCATAGTAGTAATAGTCACAGGCCTCGATCTTGGCGGTGTCGCCGTGCTCGGCAGCATACTTCTGCATGTCGGCCACTTCCTCATCCACCTTCTTGATGGCGGGACGGAAGAGAGACATCAGCAGGTCCTCGGCAGCCTTGGGGGTCTTGGCCATGTAGGGGTCAGTTGCATAGTCGGCATAGGTATTGAAGCCGAGCAGGTTAGCCTTCTGCTGACGCAGGAGCAGGATGTTGCGGATGTTCTCGCTGTTGTCCCACTCGTCGCCATGGCTGGCGGTGGTGGTGTAGGTCTCGTACATCTGACGGCGCAGGTCGCGGCTGTCGGCATAGGTCAGCACGGCCAGGCGGGTCGAAGCGGTAGCGGTGAATGCCCACTGGCCCTTCTTGCCCTTGTCGGCAGCGAGCTTGGCGGCATTGTCGATGATGCCCTGGGGCAGGCCCTTGAGCTGCTCTTCCTTGTCGACGAAGAAGACGCAGTTGTCCATGTCGTGCATCACGTTGTTACCGAACTTGAGCTTGTAGTCGCCCAGCTTGCGGTTGATTTCCTTGAGGGTGTCCTTCTGGGCAGCGGTCAGCAGGGCGCCGTTGCGCACGAACTCCTTGTAGTACTTCTCGGTGAGGCGCTTCTGGATGGGGTCCATACCCAGCTTGTCGGCGTTGTCATAGACGGCCTTTACCTTGGCAAACAGGCCATCGTTCATGTACATGCCATCGCTCTGGGCGGTGAGCTTGGGCAGCAAGACCTCGGAGAGCTTCTGCATCTCGGGGGTATTGTCGCTGCTGCTCAGCGCGTTGAACACTCTCGACACCTTGTCCAGGATGCGGCCGCTGTTGTCCAGAGCCAGGATGGTGTTCTCGAAGTTGGGTTCGGCCGTGTTCTTGATGATGGAATCAATCTCGGCGTTCTGCTGCTCGATGCCGGCATCAACAGCGGGCTCGTAGTCAGCATAGGTGATCTTGTCAAACGGCGGAATGCCGTACTCGTTCTCGTACTCCGACATAAACGGATTGTTCTCGGTTGATTTCTTCTCGCTGCAGCTCACCAGCACGAGGGCGGCGAGGGCGAGAACAGTGAATAAAACTTTCTTCATTACGATCGTTGGTTTTAAAATGGATAATTATCTTGAATGGTTATTAATCGATATCAAACGACACCATGAGCGGATAGTGGTCGCTGCTGCCGCCCGCCAGGCGCTTGGCCTGCAGAGCTGTGATGTCGCCGCGGTAGAACACATGGTCGATGCGGTACTTGAGGCCATGACGGTTATAGGTGTAAGCATAGCCGCGCCCCACATTGGCCCAAGCGTCGTGCAGGTCATGTCCCTTGATCACATGATAGACGTGCGACGTGGGCACATCGTTCATGTCGCCACATACGATCACGTTGGCCGGGGACTTGTCGATGGCTGCCCTCAATGCCGCCGCATTGTCGCCGCGCAGGGCGAATGAGCGGCGCATGCGCTCTATAGCCGACGGCTTGACGTCGGGGCTGACACGCGTGCTCATGTTCTTGCCGAAACTCAGATGATAGGACTGCAGCCTGAAGTCCACAATCCTCAACTGCTTGCCGTTGGGCAACTGCAGGTCATAGGCCCGTGCCAGGTGGCTCGTGTTGTCGCGGTTATATCCCAATACTGACCGTGACTGCTGGGGAGCACCAATGGCAACGGTAGTGAACGGGTAACGCGAAATCATACTCAAGCCCTCGGAGCTCTGGTAAGTGTAAGGATAACGCGCCTTCATCTCGTTGAGGTAAGGCTTCAACGAGGGCACCTCGTCCCAACTGATGCCGCGGCAACTGCCCTCCTGCAGGAGCACCACGTCGGGGGCAGCATCCAGGATGAGCTTCATCGTTGCCGACGGGGCATTACCCAACTTGGGCTCATTATAATTGAACGACAAGACGTTATAGGTCATCACCTTGAGGATCTTGGTCGTGTCGGCAGGCATCGCGGGGCGGTTCTCGCTCGTGTTCAGCGGGGTGAACACCTTAATCGTCGGCAACGCGGCAATCAATGCGACCACAAGCATGGCCGAGGCCAGCCAGCGGCGCATGAACAGTGCCAGCAGCAGCAATGCGAGCACCACAAGCAGCAACGGCATGAAGGCCAGCACCATGAACGGTGCAAGGAAAAAGCGCTCGGGGTCTATCGCGCCGCTATAGGCACAGGCTATCATCAGCAGCGCAACTACGGCTGTGATGATTTCAAGAGTCCATTTGCGTTTCTTTTTTCTCCTATAATTATAGTATTGGTCAGGCATAATTAATTATAATATAATGTGTCATGGATTACGTCGCCGCGAGGCCTTGAAGAGTTTATCCTTCTCCTCATCGGTCAGCGCATCATAGCCGGCAGCCTTGATTTTACCCAAGATCACGTCCAGTTCCTCCTCACTGACGGCATCGTCGGGACGAGTCCCCCGTGGGGGCTGCTGTCCCCCGCCCGTCTCGCGCTGCCCGCCAGCCGTGCGTTTCCACTGGAAGTCAGGGCGCTTGAACGAACGTCCGTTGAACAGGCCGACGACGGCATCGATGGCGGCGTTGAGCGGACGGGTGATATCGTGGCCGACCCTGATGCGCAAGGCATAGAGCGCTCCCACAAGGGCCCCGCCGATGTGGGCGATGCTGGACCCCAGGTTGCCGCCCTCCATGCTCAGCAGATCGATGGCGACTGTGACGATGGCGACCCACTTGAGGGGCACCTCGCCCAGGAACAGCAAGCCGATCGGGTAATTGGGCGTATAGACCGCCGTTGCCACGACGATGGCAATCACCGACGCCGAAGCGCCAATGAGGAAATATTGATGCGCTGCCAGGTGCGGCAGCAGGTTATAAGCAAGCAGGAAGAGTAAGGCTCCACCCCATCCGCCCAGCAGATACACCCCAGTGAGCTGCTTGGGCGAGAAGAATTCCATGAAAATGCGTCCCAGCCAGTAGAGCCACAGCATGTTGAACAGGATGTGCAGTATGCCGTAGTGGGCAAACATGTAGGTGACCAGCGTCCAGGGCCTCCTGAGCAGCATGCCCAGGTCGCTGGGCAGTTCCAGCCATTGCAGCACCTCGCCGCCCTGCACATTCACCAGCAGGGCTCCCAAGGCCAGCACATGCAATAACAGGAAAACGCCGATGTTGATGAAGATGAGCCTCAACAACATCGACCCCTGCAGGTAGCTGCGCTTGATATCGTCAATAAAGGCCATTGCGTGTCAACGTGCCGTTGTGTCGCCAATACAGAATGATGACAATGCCCGCGATCAATCCGCCCAAGTGGGCAAAATGAGCCACACCGCTCATCGTGTGGGAAACACCCAAGAAAAGCTCAATCAAACCGTAGCCAATCACCATCCACTTAGCCTTGATGGGGAACGGGAACGGGATGATATACAAGGGCATATTGGGGAAAATCATACCGAAGGCCAGCAGGATGCCGAATACAGCTCCCGAAGCACCGATGGTAATCAAGCTGTTATAAAAGTCGTTCATCGTGAAGGCGGCATGACCCTCGTTGATGGCCTTGATGATATCGGCCACCGAACCGGCAGCAGGTCCCGAAACACTGCTGGCAAGAATGCTCTGCCACGAGAACTGCCACACCAGTTCCTGAACCAGGGCAGCACCGAGGCCGCAAGAGATATAATAAAAGAGGAAACGCTTGGACCCGAACACCCTCTCGAGCAGGCTGCCGAACATCCACAGCGAAAACATGTTGCAGAACAGATGCACGAAACCGCCATGCATGAACATGTAGGTGAACAACTGGATGATGTTGAATTCGCTCCCTTTCCAGAAGTGCAATCCAAGCCACCGGTTCAGATCCATGGTTCCGGTCTGCTCACAGACCAGCGTGGCCAACCACACTATGATGTTGATAACCAGCAGGTGTCTGGTAACAGGCATGATAGATGCTAAAAAAGACCTATTGTTATTCTGCATTTGATAACGGCATATTAAAGATTCAATCAGCGCACAAATGTAAAGAAAAACTCCCTATTTAGAGCCATTTTCGCCTTAAAAAACGCCCAAAAACACGTTTTTTTGCCCTAATGACGCATTTTTTTTGGCTTTTTTTTTGCAGAAACCGTTGTTTCACTTATATTTGCGACAATAAAACGTCAATTTATTTTATTCACTTAACTAATTTTATAAAAAACTTCAAACTATGAACAAGACTGAATTAGTACAAGCAATTGCCGAAAAGGCCAATCTCACTAAGGTTGATTCCAAGGCTGCTCTCGATGCAGCTCTCGATGCCATCGCTGGCGCTCTGAAGAAAGGCGACAAGGTTGCCCTCATCGGTTTCGGTACCTTCCAGGTAGTTAAGAAGAATGCCCGTCAGGGTATCAACCCCGCTACCAAGCAGAAAATCAAAATCGCTGCCAAGAAGGTCGTTAAGTTCAAACCCGGCGCAGGCCTGGCTCTCATGGTGAACAAGAAGAAATAAACTGCTTGTACAGCCGAAGTCAAGGGTTTAACCCTTGTAAAGGATGAAACCTGCCGTTACCCTGTCGAAGGGAAGCGGCAGGTTACTGTTTTAGAGCATATCTGCCCTGATTTCTTCTTTTTTTCTTGGTAATAATGTTCACTCATAGATATTTTATTTATATTTGCGGGTTAAAACTGAAAAAATCATCATTCTAAATAAACTTAATCAGTAATTGCTTATGAACAAGATTCTTACTCAAACGTCTTGGTTGCGTAGGCTGATGCTGGCTGCAGGCTGCCTGGCTACAGTGACAGCACTGCAGGCTGCCAACATTACCGTTGACGGCATCAACTACTCCACCAACACCACCAAGAAAGAGGCAACCATCGCCAAGTACACCATCATCAAGGCGACCGACACGACGCCCGCCGACACCCTCTTCTACAAAGGAGAGATCACAATTCCCGAGAAGATTACCTATGAGGGCGTCGAGTACACCGTGGTTGCCACCGCAGCCAACTCGTTCCTGGACTGCAGGGAACTGACCTCTTTGACTCTGCCCTCGACGTGCGTGACTATCGCGCGCAACACCTTCAAGGGATGCTCAGCGCTGAAGAATTCTCCGATTCCTCCCACGGTGACTAGCGTGGGCTCCGGTGTATTCAACGGCTGCACCAGTCTGGAAGAAGTCACCATCTGGCCCGGCTGGAACAAGCCCGTGAGCGAGGAATTTGCCAACTGCGACAACCTCAAGACGCTGATCATTGCTCCCGGCGATGCTCCTGTAGTGATGAAGGTCAACGCCTTTGGTGCAACAGCCGAGGCCCGCACCGCGCTGTCGAGCATCGAGGCCATCCACATGGGCCGCAACGTGGATGCCAGCGCTTATACCAACGCCGAGCAGCCCTTCCACAACATGTCTGGGCTGAAGACGCTGGAGATCTACGGTGAGACGACAACTATCCAGAACACGACGTTCCAGGGCTGCACCGCATTGCAGTCGGTTACGTTCCTCAACGACTTAGTGTCGAGCATCGGCACGAGCGCCTTTGCCAGCTGCACCTCGCTGACGAGCATCGACATTCCCGCTGGCGTCACCGCTATCGAGCAGAGCGTGTTCAACAGCTGCCGCAACCTGAAGAACGTCACCATGGGCGACGCTGTGACCAGCATCGGCATCACCGCGTTCTACAACACTGGACTGACGTCATTCACCTTCCCGAGTGCGCTGACATCGATTGGCCAGAGCGCCTTTGAGAATTCCCAACTGGGTGGCAATATCGTGCTGCCCGATGCCTTGACGGCCATCGGCACCCAGGCATTTGCAGGTACCCAACTGACAGGTGTGAGCATTCCCGCCAGCGTGAGCAGCATCGGCCAAGGCGCCTTCGCCCCCATCCCCACCCTTGCCAACATCACCATCGCCGAGGGCAACACCGCCTTCAAGATGGATAACGGCGTGCTGCTCAATGCCGCCGGCACCCGCCTGCTGGTGACAGCCCACGAGGGCGAAATCGGCACCAGCTACAGCAATGCCACGGTGACCAGCATCGACAATTACGGTCTGGCCTATGCTCCGTTTACGAGCGTTGACCTGCCTGCGCTGACTACCATCGGCAACTACGGCTTTGCCTACAGCGACATCGAGGCCTATACCCTCGAGAGCAACGTCACCCTGGGCCAGAACGTGTTTGCCGGTTCAGCATTGCAGTCCATTGTCATCGCTGAGGGCCGCAACGAGATTCCCCAGGGCCTGTGCGCAGGATGCGAGCAACTCACCAGCGTGACGCTGCCCAGCACCACGACCAACATGATGCGCAACTGCTTCGAGGGCTGCACTTCACTGCAGACCATGGAGATTCCCGCCAACGTGAACTACATGGAGCCCGGCTCGGTTCCCGCTGGTATCGGTACGCTGCGCGTGCTCAACGTGAACACGCCCGCACTTGCTGCAGGCGTGTTCAACGAGAGTCAGCACAACGTCATCTGCAGGGTGGCACCCGAGTCGGTTGAGGCCTTCAAGAGCGCCAACCAGTGGCGTTATCTCACAATCGTGGCCGACGAGACCATCTCGGGCGAAGGCTCGACGCTGGGTTGCCCCACGGGTCTGTATTTCGCCACCACTGGCGGTGACCTGATGTACAAGGACGAGAACGGCAATATCGTGAACACCAACTTCAATGCCGGCCAGCACGCCTTCACGCTGCAGAGCTACAAGAACCGCGTCTATGTCGCTGTTGCCGGCCAGCGCTTCACCTATCAGGATCCCAACCAGCCCCTGGGTGACGGCGAGCTGTTCTACGTGAACAACACCAACGGCATCTTCTACCGCGTGACGGTATTGAATAATGTGGGCTATGCTCCCAGCGAGGACCCGTTCACCATGTTCATCGACAAGAACGAGAACAAGATCTACATCAGCGACCGCAACGTGGGCATCCACGAGCTGAATGCCGACACCACCGGCCTGTACGGCCAGCAGCCCTTCCTGCTGCAGAACCAGTGGCTCCCCTACTACAACGACGAGATCAGCTGGGGCTCCATCACTGGTGGCTTCACCCAGGACAAGCACGGCATCTTCTGGATGAGCAAGAAGTTCAACGGCCTGTGCCTGCTGCGCTTCAAGAAGGGTGACATCTATCCCGACGGCGGCCAGGGCCACACCAAGCACTACAATGCCCTGTTCAAGGACGCTATCATCAAGACCTTCTACCTCGACGAGGTGAACGGTTACCTGTACATGCAGGTGCAGACCAACCCCAACGGCTGCGTTCCCGGCATCTACCGCATTGCTCTGAGCAAAATCGAGAATCTTGAGACCGGTGCCGATGTGGAGGGCAACGAGAACCTGACCATTAAGGACTGTGAACTCATCGACGACTCGCCCATCAAGGTCGAGGGTGCTGAGGACAGCGGTGAGATCGCCAATGTCGCCCAGATCAACAGCGACGGCGAATACATCTACTGGAGCTACATTGCTCCCGCCAGCGATGCCGAGGCCATCCGCAACAGCGTGACTCTGGATGTCAACAACCCGTTGCACCACAGCGGTATCAAGTGCCTGAAAGCCACGCCCAATGAGGACGGCACCATGCCTACCGAAGTCATGTTTGCCATCGAGGGCGTCGAGGCCTACGGTGTTTGCGGTGCTACCTACGTTGAGCCCGGACCTGGTCCCGAACCCAGTATTCCCGGCGACGTGAACGGCGACGGTGAGGTGAACATTGCCGACGTGAACTGCATCATCGACGTCATCCTGGGCACCAGGACGGCCGAGGAGTTTGAAGGCCGTGCCGACGTGAACGGCGACATCGAGGTGAACATCGCCGATGTCAATGCCATCATCGACATCATCCTGAACAGCTAATCAACGCCATTCCAGGCAAATAATCAAACAAGGAGCGCGGGCATCAACGTCCGCGCTCCTTGTTGCTTCTAGCCTTATCCGTCATCGAGAGATAAGGGGTATATACAAAAAAAATGGATTAACCATTCTATCTCAACGACAGTAAAGTTAATCCGAAACTCTTTGATAAATCAAAATAGATATTTCCCTTTATGCGCTACAAAGATAATATCATTTTTTTACATACAAAACTTTTTCTCTTTTTTTTTTGAGAAATTGACATTAAACCCACTATTCACAGGTGATTTAATGGCAATTACGCTGTTTTTGAGCCATTAACTGGCTGCTTGCGCCCGCTGTAGATGCGGTCCACAACCAGAGCAATCGCCCCGTCGCCAGTGACGTTGCAAGCGGTGCCAAAGCTGTCCATCGTGATGTACAGGGCAATCATAAGTGCCTGTTGCTCGGCACTAAAGCCAAGAATGGACTGCAGCACACCCAGCGCCGCCATGATGGCGCCACCTGGCACACCAGGAGCTGCCACCATCATCACACCCAGCATGAGGATGAAGCCCGTGAAATGGCCGATATCGATCGACAGGCCCTGCATGAGCATCAGCGCTACGGCGCAGGCCGTTATCTTCATTGCGCTGCCCGACAAGTGGATTGTCGCACACAGCGGCACGACAAAGCCCGCGATGCCGTCACTCACGCCATTGAGTTTGGACTGCTTGAGCGTCACGGGAATCGTCGCGGCCGACGATGAGGTGCCCAGGGCAGTGAAATAGGCGGGCAGCATGTTGTACAACGCCTTGAAGGGATTGCGGTGTGAAATGGCACCGGCAATGCAGTACTGGAACAGCAACAGGAAGATGTGCATGGCAAAAATCACGCCGATGATGGCCACGAACACATTGATGATGTGCCATGCCTGACCCGTGAAGGACATGTTCACGAAAATGCCGAAGATGTACAACGGCAAGATGGGAATAAGGGCCACCTCGATGGTCTTGGCAATGATTTCGCGGAACTCATCAAATACTTTTTTCAGGTTGGGCGATTCAAAGAAGGAGATGCCCAAACCCAAGACAAAGGCCGAGATGAGGGCGCTCATCACGTCGAGCAGCGGCGGAATCTCGATGGTGAAGAAAGGCTGCAGTTCCTCGACGGTAGAAACGGCCTGAGCGGCATGGCCACGGTCGATGAGTGATGGGAATATACCCGTGCTCACACCGTAGCTGAAGTAACCCGATAATACCGTGTCGCCATAGGCAATGAGAGCCGTGATTAGCAACAGTTTGCCAGCCCCCTTGCCGATGTCGGCAATGGCGGGTGTGACCAGTCCCACAATGATGAGCGGAATCAGGAAGGACAGGAAATGGCTGAAGACGCTGTTGAAGGTCACAAAGAGCCGGACGCCCCATTCTGGGAAAAACAGTCCACACACAACACCCAGGATGATGGCAATGATGATGCGCGGCAAGAGGCCTATTTTGGTCTTTTTCATGCTATGAAAACGGATTATTGGTAAATTTTGCGCAAAGGTAATATTTTTTGCTGTATTTTTGCGTTATATAACAATGAGTATGACAGAAATCATCCGATATGATGCCTCGATGGCAGCCCGTTGGGACGAATTTGCACGCATGAGCCGCAACGGCACGATGCTCCACCAGCGCGGATACATGGACTATCATAGCGACCGTTTCAAGGACTGCTCGCTCGTGGCCCTGCACGAGGGCAAGCTGTGCGCCCTGCTGCCCGCCTGCATCGAGGGCGACACGTTATGGTCACACCGCGGCCTCACCTACGGCGGATGGCTGGTGCCGCTCAAGCACTTCGATGCAACGGTGATGGTCGAGGTAATGGATGCGGCCTGCCAGTGGATGACCGGCAACGGCATCAAACGACTGGTTTACAAGCCCGTGCCTCACATCTACCACCGTTACCCGTGTGAGGAGGACCTCTATGCCCTGTTCCGCCACCAGGCCAAACTCATCGAAACCAATATCTCGACGACCATCGACCTGACCTGCCCGCTGCCGCTGGACCGCGGCAACAAGAGCGGCGCAAACGCTGCGCGCAAGGCAGGCATCCAAGTGGGACCCAGTGAGGACTGGGAGGGATACTGGCGCCTATTGTCGTCGCTGCTTGACGAGCGCTACGGCACACGCCCGGTGCACACCCTTGACGAAATGAGGCTGCTGCATGGCCGTTTCCCCGACGGCATCAGGCTCTATACTGCCACACTCGACGGCGAAATGCTGGCCGGCGTAGTGATGTACCTGTCACAACCCGTCGCCCACTGCCAGTACATCGGCGCCTCGCCCCAGGGCAAGGACAGCAAGGCATTGACCCTGCTGTTCGACTACCTGATCGGGGAAGCCAAGGCATCGGGCTACCGCTATTTTGACTTCGGTATCTCCAACGAGGACCACGGCCGCTACCTGAATGAGGGCCTCGTGCGCCAAAAATCCCGCCTGGGCGGCCGCGGCATCGTCTATAACACGTTTGAAATCTGCCTATAGTATTATTTATTTAATGTGTCATGGCGGGCAAGCAAGGCAACATATCACGCATGGCGATGAAGGCGATGGGCCTCTTTGGCGGGGTCCAGGTAGCCGGCATCCTGTGCTCGATTATCCGCACCAAGCTTGTCGCGCTGTGGATCGGCCCCGTGGGCATCGGCCTTTTCGGCCTGTTCAACAACGCCCTGGAGATGATCTCTACGGGCACCAACCTGGGCATCCGCTCGAGTAGCGTGCGAGACATCTCCCAGGCGATGGACCGCAGTGACAAGAGCCTGGTGGCCCGCATGGTGACCGTGGTGCGCAAGTGGTCGATGTGGCTGGGACTAGCCGGCGCCTTGTTGACGCTCGTGCTAGCGCCGCTGCTCAGCCAGGTCACCTTTGGCGACAGTCTGCACATCTGGGGCTTTGTGGCCCTGAGCGTGGCCGTGCTGCTGCAGGCATTGACCAACGGTGAATATGCCGTGCTGCAGGGCACCGCGCGCCTCAAGCGGCTGGCCAGTGTAACCCTGTGGGGCACGTTGGTGGGACTTGCGGTCTCCATCCCGCTGTTCTACCTGCTGCGTGAACGCAGCATCCTGCCGTCCATCCTAGCCTATGCCCTGGCACTGGCGGCATTTGCCTGGATTTTCCGTAACCGCGATTATGCTCCCGCAGCGGTGAGCCGGCGCGAGACCTTCGACATGGGCAAGGGCTTCGTCCGTCTGGGCATCTACATGACATTGGGAAATTTTGCCACCATCCTGGCCAGCTATGCCTTTAACGCCTGGCTCAACGTGAATGCCGGCACCGAGCAGGTGGGCTTCTACCAGGCAGGATACACCCTTATCAACAAATACACCGGCCTGATACTTACCGCACTGGGCATGGAATACTATCCCCGCCTGGCCAAAGTAGCCGAGAGCCGCATGAGGTTGCGTGCCTTTGTATCACAGGAGATTAACGTCGCCATCGCGGTGATGGCTCCTGTGGTGGCGCTGTTCATCCTGCTGCGCGAGGTGGTCGTGTGGCTGCTGTACACGCCCGATTTCAACGTCATCCTCACGTTTGTGTCGTGGGGAATGATCGGCACCGTGCTGCGCACGCTGTCGTGGTGCCTGGCCTTCACCATCCTGGCCAAGGGCGACGGCAAGACCTACCTGTGGACCGAGGTCGCCAGCGCAGTCATCAACCTGGTGCTCAACATCGTCTTCTACCGCTGGTGGGGTTTGACGGGACTGGGAATCGCCTTCCTGGTGTCCTATCTGCTCTACACGCTCATCATCGCAGTGGTCTATTTCAAGACTTACCGCCTGAGCGTTTCCCGCGCCAGCCTGTATAACCTGTTGTGGACGCTAGCCGTGGCTGCAGGCGTGATGGCTGCCATGGAATGCGGCATCACCGCCGTGGCCGTCGTGTTGACGGTAATCAGCATCGCTGTGGCCGCCCGCCTGATTGTGACCATGTGGCGCAGATAAGGCAAACGCTCTACACCTCACCAACCGAAAACCATAGCCATATTCACTCTGTTCGGTTAATTTTTAATAAAATGGGGAGAATTTATTAACATACAGTTGCTGCGTTTGAATATTATTATGTATCTTTGCAGCGATAAACCGAAATTATAAACCGCGAGGGATCTCACCAGCAACCAGTTGAGATTCTTCTCATTTTTTGAGACTTTAAAAATTTAAAAACACAGTATTTAGCATGGCTATTACTTACATGACACAGGAAGGTTACGACAAGAAGATGGCCGAATTGGCTCATCTCGAGAACGTCGAGCGTCCCGAAGTCGTACGCGCCATTGTTGAGGCTCGTGACAAGGGAGACCTTTCAGAGAACGCAGAATATGATGCCGCCAAGGAGCGCCAGGGCATGCTTGAGGCCAAGATTGCCGAACTGAAGTCCCTGATTGCATCGGCCCGCATCATCGATGAGAGCAAAATCTCGACCGACGAGGTACAACTGCTCACCAAGGTGACCATCCGCAACCTCAAGAACAAGGCCCAGATGACCTACACCATCGTCACTGAGACCGAGGCTAACCTGCGCGAAGGCAAGATATCCATTTCCACCCCCATTGCCAAGGGTCTGCTGGGCCACAAAGTGGGTGAAAAGGTCGAGGTTCAGGCACCTGCCGGACTGATGAAATTTGAAATCCTTAAAATCGAAGTATAACGCGATACTATCATGGCAACCATTTTCAGCAAAATCGCCGCTGGTGAAATTCCCAGCTACAAGGTGGCCGAGGACGACCGCTACTATGCGTTCCTGGACATCAACCCCATGGCCAAGGGCCACACCCTGGTCATCCCCAAGCATGAAGTGAACTACATGTTCGACCTCGACGAGGAAGAGTATGCCGGCCTGTGGGCCTTTGCCCGCAAGGTGGCTATGGCGCTGGAACAGGCCGTTCCCTGCAAGCGCATCGGCATTGGCGTGCTGGGTCTTGAAGTGCCCCACTGCCACATCCACCTCGTGCCCCTGCAGAGCGAGAAGGACATGGCTTTCGGCGGTCCCAAGCTGACCTTGCCGGCCGAAGAGATGCAGGCTATCGCAGCTGCCATCGCAGCAAAGCTTTAAGGTAATGAACTAATTGCATTCAAGACGTTTGCCACTGATAACCAGGGCAAACGTCTTGTTCAATCATGACACACTAAATGAACACGATTTGGATTGTATTGCCCATCTTGACGCTCCTCATGTTTGAGTTGGGCCTGAACCTGAAGATCGAAGATTTTAAACTGTTCAAGACGCGCCCGCGGCCTGTACTGGCCGGCCTCATCGGGCAGATCATCGTTTTGCCCCTGCTGGCATGGCTGCTGGGACGAGCCTTCGGGTTGGAGCCTATCTTCCTGATTGGTTTTGTGCTCATTGCCTGCTGCCCTGGCGGCAGCTCGTCGAACGTGTTCTCGATGCTTGCCAAGGGCGACGTGGCCCTGTCGGTATCGCTCACGGCTTGCAGCAGCATCATCACGCTGGTGACTGTGCCGCTCATCATGGAAGGTGTCACCACCGCTGCCGGCAGTGCCGTGCAGGTCCACCTGCCTGTGGGCAAGCTCCTGATGCAGAACATCGTGCTCATGTTCCTGCCCATCGTTGTGGGTATCGCCGTGCGCAAGAAATGGGCCGATGCCGCCAACAAGATGCACAACATACTGTCGCGCATTGCCTTCCCTGCCCTTATCTTCCTGGCCACGGTCTTCTTTATCCAGAACCGTGATGCCATTATCGACAGCTTCGGACAGCTGGGTCTCTCGGTGAGCGTGCTCATCCTGCTCGCTATGGGCAGCGGTGCGTTGCTCTCCCATAGCATGAGCCTCACGGGCAAGGAACGCCGCACCATCGTCATCGAGGTGGGCATGCAGAATGCCGCCCAGGCCATTGCCATCGCCAGCAGCCCGCTGGTGTTCAACAACGACGTCATCGCCATCCCGGCCATCATCTACGCCCTGATGATGAACGTGATCCTCATCACCTACGTCGCCATCATCAAGCGCCGCTGACACACCATCCGAGAAGTCACTCAGGCGTTAAAAATGAAAAATGGACGGTCCTTTTGTCATCAAAGGGGCCGTTCACTTTATTGTCAACAGGCAGTTTTGTGGGTAACTATTCACCGAATGTATCCCCACGCAAAGGCGCAAAGGCGCTAATCGGTTTATAATCAATATCTTATCGCCTTTGCGGCTTAACGTGGTGTTGGGCATCACGGTGATTCGCTGAATAGTTAGTTTTGTGGAATTTTTCGTTAATAAACCTTATTGTTAATAACTCGAGGCGCGGCAGTTGCGGGAATATCAGTAGAATATTAGTATCTTTGTAGGTTAAAACGCAGATTTCAGTAAATTAAAATGTCAAAAGACAAAGATAATCAAATCATAGAAGACCCTGCCGTTGATGCTGGACAGCAACCCGTTGCCAGCGACTTCGGTGGCTACAACCAGCTGATCACGCTAACGCCACGTGAGCACATCCGCCAGCGCCCGGGCATGTACATCGGCAAACTGGGCGACGGCTCGCAGGATGATGACGGTATCTACGTCCTCATCAAGGAGGTTATCGACAACAGCATCGACGAGTTCAACACGGGTTATGCCAAGCCTAACATCGACATCGATGTGGTGGACGGCATGGTCACCATTCGCGACTACGGCCGCGGCATCCCCCTGGACCAGGTCAAGGACGCGTCCAGCAAGATGAACACCGGTGCAAAATATGACACGCAGACCTACAAGCGCTCGGTGGGCCTGAACGGTGTGGGCATCAAGGCGGTGAACGCCCTGTCCACCGAGTTCTACATCCGCAGCGTGCGCGACGGGCAGTGCTCGTCGGTGCTCTACGGCGAGGGTCTGGTCAAGGAGGAGAGCGGCATCGTCACCGCTGGCGAGGGCGAGGAGAACGGCACACTCGTGCGCTTCAAGCCCGACAACAGCATCTTCAAGAACTACGAGTTCCGCGAGGAGACCATCGAGGCGATGATCAAGAATTACTCCTACCTGAACACGGGCCTCACGCTCACACTCAACGGCAAGAAATACCACTCACGCAACGGTCTGAGCGACCTGGTCAAGGACAAGATGACCAACGACCCGCTGTACCCGCTGATGCACTTTACGGGCGACGACATCGAGGTGGTCATCACCCACGCTGCACAGCTTGGCGAGGAGTTCTACTCCTTTGTCAACGGCCAGCACACGACGCAGGGCGGTACGCACCAGAGCGCCTTCCGCGAAGCCTTGTCGAGGACCATCAAAGAGTTCTACGGCAAGAACTTTGAGTACAGCGACATCCGCAACGGCATCGTCGCCGCCATCAGCATCAAGGTCGAGGAACCCGTGTTCGAGTCCCAGACCAAGATCAAGCTGGGCAGCAGCATCATGTGGAAGGACGGCCCCACCATCTACAAGTACATCAACGACTTCATCAAGAAGGAGCTGGACGACTACCTGCACAAGGCCCCCGAGACCGCCGAGGTGCTGCTGAAGAAGATCCAGGACAACGAGCGCGAGCGCAAGGCCATCGCCGGCGTGAGCAAGCAAGTGCGCGAGAATGTCAAGAAGGCCGCGCTGCACAACGACAAGCTGCGCGACTGCCGTGTCCACTTCAACGACGCCCGTGCCCCCAAGGACAACGACCGCCGCGGCGAGAGCTCGATTTTCATCACCGAGGGTCTCTCGGCAAGCGGCTCGATCACCAAAATCCGCGACGTGGAGACACAGGCCGTGTTCTCGCTGCGCGGTAAGCCGTTGAACACCTTCGGCCTTGATCCCAAGAAGGTCATTACCAACGTCGAGTTTGCCCTGCTGCAGTCGGCGCTCAACATCGAGGACGGCATCGACGGCCTGCGCTACAACAAGGTCATCATCGCTACCGATGCCGATGTTGATGGCATGCACATCCGCCTGCTGCTGTTGACCTACTTCCTGCAGTTCTGCCCCGAACTGATCAAGACGGGCCACCTGTACATCCTGCAGACGCCGCTGTTCCGCGTGCTCAACAAGAAGGACGCCAAACGCAAGAACCGCACCACCAAACGCGAGGCCAAGCCTCAAAAGGTAGAGACCTATTACTGCTACAGCGACGAGGAGCGCCTGGCTGCCCTCGACAAGCTGGGCGACGCTGCCGAGATTACCAGATTCAAAGGTCTGGGTGAGATTTCGCCCGACGAGTTCAAGGACTTCATCGGTCCCGAAATGCGGCTCGACCGCGTGAAACTCAGCAAGGAGGACTCGGTGAAGCAGATGCTCGCCTTCTTCATGGGCAAGAACACCATGGAGCGCCAGAATTTCATTATTGACAACCTAGTTAACGAGGATGATGAAGACATCACAGTGCATTGATAACGAGGGAATGCGCGTGGCGCTGTTCCCCGGCTCGTTTGACCCCTTCACACGCGGCCACGAGTCCATCGTCAGGCGGGCTTTGCCGCTGTTCGACAAGTTCATTATCGCCATCGGCGTTAACGCCGACAAACGCTCCTACATGACCATGGAGCAGCGCAAGGCGTTGATTGAGAGCGTCTTCAAGGACGACGAGCGCGTGCAGGTCATCGCCTACAGCAACATGACCGTGGAAGTTGCCCGCGAGGTGGGCGCACAGTTCATCGTGCGCGGCGTGCGACTCATCCAGGACTTCGAGAACGAGAAGCACCTGGCCGAGGTGAACCGTGACCTGACCGGCATCGAGACCATCCTGCTCTATACACTGCCCGAGTACAGCCACATCAGCAGCAGCATCGTGCGCGAGCTGGCACGATATGGCCAGGACGTGAGCGCCTATCTGCCCGAAAACGCCGACCTCAAGCAACTGCCGTAACCCAATAACAGACAACAGTTTGGCATCCAGCCAACTAACAACTAAGAACCAAAAACTTAGATATATAACTCAATGAAAAAGATATCACTTGCCGTCACAATGTGTCTGGCACTGTCTTTTACCCTATCGGCCCAGCGGTCGATGCCACAGGCATTGCAGAAACTAATGAACGCCGAGTATGCCATCTCGAGCCTGTATGTGGACTCGGTCAACGAGGACAAGCTCGTTGAGGAAGCCATCAAGGGCATGCTCGAGAGTCTGGATCCCCACTCGTCCTACACCGACGCCAAGGAGACCAAGGAACTGGAAGAACCCCTGCAGGGCGAATTCAGCGGCGTGGGCATCCAGTTCAACATGAACAAGGACACGCTGTACGTCATCCAGACCGTTCCCGGCGGTCCCAGTGAACGCGTGGGCGTGCTGGCCGGCGACCGCATCATCTACGTCAACGACACAATTATCGCGGGCGTGAAAATGAAAAACAGCGATATCCAGAAACGCCTGCGCGGCAAAAAGGGCACCAACGTCACCATCAAGGTGAAACGCCCTGGCGTGAAGGAACTGATCACCTTCCGCATCACGCGCGACAACATCCCCCTGCACAGCATCGACGCCCAATATATGCTCGATGAGCGCACGGGCTACCTGCGCATCTCGCGATTCGGCGCCAAGACCCACGAGGAGATGATGGATGCCCTCAAGGAACTCAAGAAACAAGGCATGACGCAGCTCATTATGGACCTGAGCGACAATGGCGGCGGCTACCTGAATGCTGCCATCGACATGTGCAACGAGTTCCTGGACCGCGGTCAGCTCATGGTCTATACCGAGGGCGACAACTCACCCCGCAACGAAGCCAACGCCAACGGCTGGGGCGAGTACCAGGATCTGCACATGGTAGTCATGGTCAACCAGTACTCGGCATCGGCAGCCGAGATCTTTGCCGGCGCCATGCAGGACTGGGACCGTGCCGTGATTGTCGGACGCAGGACCTTCGGCAAGGGACTGGTGCAACGGCCCTTCAAATTTGAGGACGGTTCGATGATGCGCCTGACCGTTGCCCGCTACTATACGCCCAGTGGCCGCTGCATCCAGAAGCCCTACAACCGCGGCGACAAAAAGGCCTATGAGAAGGAACTGCTCGAACGCGCCAACGAGGGCGAATACTACAGCCTGGACAGCATCCAGTTCAATGACAGCCTGCGCTACACCACCCGCCTGAACCACCGCATCATCTACGGCGGTGGCGGAGTGATGCCCGATGTGTATGTTCCCATCGACACCAGCGAGTACTCCACCTACTACCGCGACTTGAGTGCCAAGGGCATCCTCAACCAGTATGTCATCAAGTATGTGGACAAGAACCGCAAGAGCATTGCCAAGCAGTACAGCACGCTCGACGCCTATGACCGCGGCTTTGCCGTGAGCGACGAGATGATGCGCGACCTCATCGCCATGGGCGAGCAGGACAGTGTCAAGTTTGACGAGGAGAAGTACCGCACCAGCGAACTGTTGCTCAAGGACATCGTCAAGGGTCTGATTGCCCGCGACGTGTACGGCGACCAGAGTGCCTACAACGTCATCATCAACCACCGCAATCCCGACCTGAAGGCCGCCATCGAGGTGCTGAACGACCGCGAGCGTTTTGACCGCCTGCTGCGCGAGGGCAATCCCGAATACGAACGGCTGGTTAAGAAAAACGATTAAAACCCCTATTTTTTAAATGACAGAATAACGGTATTCTACAGTAGAATGCCGTTTTTTTTAGAATCTGACACCAACTACGACATCGAGGGCCTGACTCCCGAGACCGAGTATGAGGTACAGGTACAGGCTAATGGCGATGCTGGCACTTCGCCCTGGACCGAGAGCTTGATCTTCGTGACCACCAAGAAGACCTCTATCGAGGAGATCAGCGCCGACGTGAAGGGTGACAACCGCTACTACAACATGATGGGTCAGCAGGTTGACGGCAACAATCTGCCCGCTGGCATCTACATCCACAACGGCAAGAAGATTCTCGTGAAGTAAGGCTGCTGCCCATAGCTTAACGAAAATCCATAAATAATGACTGCACATGGCCGATTGGTCATGTGCAGTCTGTTTTTAGGCAATGATATTGGCCTGTCTTAATGCGAATTACGCTAATTATACTAATTTGGCGAACAAATAATAATCGGAAATCCGCATTCATCAAATTGATGAGGGTCTATCGGGGGGCAGGGGCGGCGGGGTCATGCGGGACTGGTCGAGCTGCTGCATGGTGCTGATGCGGCGCATGGTATTGCGATAGACCAGCCAGATGAGCAGGACAAACAACACGTTGATGATCACCGAGAGGGCCGGGAAAATGCCCTCGCTGAAGGCCAACGCGTCATATACCCAATGGATAATGACGGGCACGGCCAACACACAGACGGCCGTGAGCCTCGAACGGTCGCCAAAGTGGCGCTTGCTGTAGAAGTAGCCCATGGCGCAGGCGATAGCGAAGTGGGCCGGAACGGCAGTGATGCCGCGCATGATGCCTGTTCCCAGCCAGTTGTCGCTCTGCAGCAGGTAGAGGATATTCTCGGTTCCGGCAAAGCCTAATCCCACACAGGCGGCATAGACGATTCCATCGAGGTACTCGTCGTAATAGGGGTTGTTACGCAGAAAAAGCCACAACATGAGCAGTTTGGCGCATTCCTCGGGCAACGCGGCAGCAAACAGGGCCGTCGAGACGGCTCCCTGGAACGAGCCCAAGTCGTAAAGCTTCACACCGGCCATGGCCAAGAACGAGGTGATGACCAGCGTGACAAATGTCGAGCCCACGCCATAGAGGAAGGCCTTGTAGAGCATCCTCAGGGGCTCAGGACGAAGCGAGTCTTTCTTGTAAATCCACCAGCCGAGTATCACGACGGGAATCAATGCGGTGATGATGACGAGGAGCATTGTTTTTTAGTTTCTAGTCCTTAGTTTCTAGTCCCTAGTTTTTGATTGGGTTTTAGTAAAATGCACCCGATGTGATGGGCATCGGGTGCATTGTTTCGACATCGACACGATGGTTTACAACGCCAGGCGCAGACCGATCGTGTAGAAGCGCATGTCGGGAGCCTCGCTGCTGCGGCTGGTCGAGCGGCAGTCCTTGGGCAGGCTGAACCAGCAACCGCCACGGATCACGAGACGCTGTGACTCGTCAAGGCTAGTGGGCTGCTCGGTGCCGTAGGGTGCATAGGCGTCGGTGCACCACTCGTGCACGTTACCGCTCATGTCATACAGGCCCAACTCGTTGCTGTGCTTCGAGCCCACGGCATGGGTACCGTAATCGGGACTGTCACTGCCAACGGCGTAGCTGTTGCCATAATACCAGGCGACATCGTCGATGTTGTCACTGCCGGCATACATCGAGCCGCTGCCCTTGTTGCCGCCACGTGCTGCATACTCCCACTCGGCCTCGGTGGGCAGACGGAAGTTCTTGCCCGTGAGGATATTCAAGCGGTTGATGAATTCCTGGCAATCGGCCCAGCTTACCTGCTCAACGGGACGGTTGGGATCACCGGTGAAGCCGCTGGGATTGCTACCCATAACGGCCTGCCACAGTTCCTGGGTTACCTCGGTCTGACCGATGCTGTAGGGTTCCAAGGTCACTTCGACGGCGGGCAACTCGTCGGCATTGGCGATGCCAGCATCGACCATAGCCGAGTCAACACCCATGGTGAAGGTGCCTCCCTCGACCGAAACCATCTTGAACGAAACGCCATTGACGGTATACATGCCGGGGATGGTGTTGTAATTCTGCATGCGCTCGATGAACGAGTTGGCTGCGGTCTTCAACTCGCCGAAGTTCTCGTCCATCACCGAGCTGCAGTCGAGCAGCAGCATCACCAGAGCGCTGGAATAGGTACTCTCCACGTCGGGCAGACGGTCGGCCGAGAATTCGGTGCTGTGTTCCCACTCCTGCTGGTCCTCGATCCAGTACCACTCCTGGATGTTCTTCTTCTCGATGCGCTCCTCGCTGTCGAGCTGGATGCCTTCGAACACGAGCGATACGAACACGCCCTCAACACTCGATGCAGCCACGCTGTCGCCCGAGGTGCAGGTCATGCCGTGATAGGTGATGTTGGTCAGGCTGCGAGTCTTCAACGAGAAGACGCCCTCGATATAGACCTGTGAATCGTCGACGGTGGCATCGTTCACCTCGTCCAGGGTGAAGCGGATGCGGGTGCCCGTTCCCACACCGGGGAACATCAGGGTCAGCGTCTCAGACATGTTGCGGCTCACCAGATCGTCGGCGATGGCCTGGAACTGGACGTTAGCCTCGGCAACCGAGTTCACCTCGACGGCCTTGGTCGAGTCGCTGGACAACGCGTAAAGGTTGCTGCGGAACTTGTTGGCGTCCTTGACGTTCTCATTCATCAGACCAACGGTATAGGCCTTGATGGGACGGCCATACACGTGCTCGTCGGCGATGCGGGCCTGCAGGGCCTGGGCATACTCGGCATCGGTGTCATATTTATCGGTCATCATGAGCGAGCCCTGGTCGAGACCCTGGGTAAAGGTAACGACAGCTACATTCTGCAAGTGGGCAGGGCGCATGGCGGTGTTGAGTGCATCCAGGGCCTTATCTACCGAGTAGTAGAGCAAGCGGCCAGGCTGCGAGGTCAAACCATCGACAAAGGAGTTGAAGCCTGCCACGGTTGTCGAGTCAAGGTTGGTGAGTTCCTTGGTGATGAGCGTCTGGTTGTAACCAGTGATGCCCATGTAGATACCCGTGTCGACGATGGGGTTAACCGGACCGTTCAGGATGATGTCGATCACAAAGTTGATGTCGGCAATGTTGATTTCGCCGTCATGATTCATGTCACCCTTGACGTCATAGGTGGATTTCATGATGTGGTCGATCAACACATTGATGTCGGCAATGTTCACCTCGCCATCAGCATTGACATCGCCCTCGATGTTGCTGGAGGCGCGATACGGACCGGCAAATGCCATCGCTACCGACAACAGAATCATTGAAAACAAAGTAGTTAATCTCATATACGTATAATTTTAGATTGATATATAATCTTTTGCACGCGGGCCCATGTGGGCACCTTAGATAAAACAACCTACAAAATTACACTTAATTTATCCATTAAACAAAACTTTTAAGTAGAATAGTTATTAACAATTTACCCGTTTTGGGCAATTTTTGGTGTATCTTTGCGGCCGTAATTATCCAAAACGGTCAATTTTACGTCACAAATGGTATCGATTGTCCACCTCATAGGAGTCATCGTCACCGTCGGCCTGTTGCTGGCGGTGAGCTGGTTATCGGGCCGCCACATCAAGGATGCACGCAGTTTCACCACCGGCGGCACCAGTGGCAGCTGGATGGTGTGCGGCGCGCTGCTGGGCACACTGGCAGGCGGGCAATCCACTATCGGCACAGCCCAGTTGGCGTTCAGCTACGGCCTGTCGGCCTGGTGGTTCACCATCGGTGCCGGCTTGGGAGCACTGGTGTTGGGCGTGTTCTTCACGGGACCGCTGCGGCGCAGCGGCTGCACCACGCTGCTCGAGGTGGTGAGCCGCGAGTATGGCCACAAGGCCGAGACCGTGGGGTCGGTGCTCTTTCTCGTGGGCATCTTCATCAGCATCGTGTCACAGGTGATTTCGTCATCAGCAATGATCGGGAGCCTGTTCGGCATGCCCACACAATGGGCCTCGATAGCCGGTGCGGCCCTCATCATGCTGATGGTGCTGCACGGAGGCATCCGCAGTGCCGGCGTCGGGGGCATCGTCAAACTCATCCTGCTCTACCTGTGCTCGTTGGCGGCAGGTATCGTCGTGTGGCACATGGCCGACGGGCTGAGCGGACTTCGTGCCGGCATTGACAGCATCTACCAGTCCCCTACCCTGGTCGATATCAACGGCTTGAGCGACATCGAGAGTATCCACCACCGCTACGGCAGCCCGTTTGCACGAGGCTTTTTCATGGACATGGGCGGTTGCCTGTCGCTCATCTTGGGCGTGGTGTGCACCCAGAGCTATGCCCAGTGCATCTGGTCGGCCGCATCGACCCCCAAAGCGCGCCGTGGTGCCCTGTTGTGTGCCCTGTTCATGCCCATCATCGGTGCGGCATGCACGCTCGTGGGCATCTATATGCGCGGCCATTATGTCACGACTGCCGAGCTGACCGCCATGCAGGCGGCCGGTGAGGCCCTTCCTGCCGGCATCGGCGTCATCGAGGACTCGGCACAGGCATTTCCCGCCTTCATCCTCAATCACCTGCCCGCTTGGCTGGGCGGCCTGATGCTGGGAACGATGCTCATCAACATCCTGGGGTGCGGCAGCGGGCTTGCCCTGGGTGCGGCAACGATTCTCGTGCGCGACGTTTACGGTAACCTGCGGCGGCGCCTGGGAATGGCGGCAGGTCGCCTCAGCGCACTGCTGCAGGCCCGCCTGTCCATCGTCGGCATACTGATGGCTGCCGTCATTGCTGCCCTCGTGTTCCACGGCAGTTTCATCAACGACCTGGGCTTCCTCTCGCTGGGTCTGCGCGCCGTGGCTATCCTGTTCCCATTGTGCTTTGCCCTGTGGTGCCCCGGGCGGTTCCAGCCCCGCAGCATCCTGCTGTCGATGCCTGTGGGTGTGTGCGCTATGCTGCTGGCCGACGCCTTGTCGATGCCAGGCAACGCCATTTACTACGGCTTGGGGGCCTCATTACTGGCCATTGCGCTGCTGCATCGCAAAAAATAGCATAATTTTCGCTAAAACGGCATGCTAAAAGCAATATTTTATTATCTTTGCGCCCGCAAAAGTCAAAAAGAAAAACCAAACCTGTAATCAATATGGATAATTTTGCCGCTACCCTGCTCGAAGACCTGCACCGCTATCTGGTCAATCGCGGCGCTGTGGACGAGCGCATGCCCGAGTGTCCCGACGTGGAAGACAAGTGGGTTGCTGTGGCCGAGGCCTATCTGCCTGATGGAGCACGGGAGTTTGCCTCCTATCCCATCGCATCGCTGGGATGGATGATGTTCATTGGCATGGCCATCGCCAAATACTGGGACACCGACTGGGAAAAACACGGCAAAATTGATGACCTGTACACACCCATGCGAGACAAACGCGGCTTTGACAACTTGGACGAATATATCCTGGACGAGGTGCTCGACCTGCACGGAGACGACGCCGAGGCAATGCAGACGCTGGTGGGCGACTGCGCCGAGCGTGCCAAGCGAGCCCTCTTCAGCCAAGACATCGAGCCCGGCACTGCCGACGCCTTCAGGGGCTATGTCGCCTGCCTGCAGTGCATGTACCAGCTGGGCATGGCAGTACAGCTCAAGGCCATGGGATATCATATGGAGAGGCTTTAGGTTTTAGGCTTTAGGTTTTAGGTGACCTGATTAAAAATTATTAGCAACTGAAAAAACTGAGATGAATATGAAGAAAGTTTTACTGATTAACGGCTCCCCCCACGAGAAGGGGAATACCTACTTTGCCCTGAATGAGGCGGCTAAGACGCTCAACGAGTCAGGCTTCATAACCGAAATCGTATGGATTGGCAATAAACCCGTGCGCGGCTGCATCGCATGCGGCACCTGCGCCAGCAAGGGTGACGGCCACTGTGTGTTTAACGACGACCTGTGCAACGAGGTCATCGACAAAATGAACGAGGCCGACGGCCTGATTGTGGGCTCACCGGTATTCTACGGCACGCCCACCGGCAATGTGCTCAACCTGATTCACCGCATGCTGTTTGCGGGTGCCAAGGTGAGCGGCAAGCCTGTCGCAGCAGTTACCGTATGCCGCCGTGGCGGCTCCACTGCCGCTTTCCAGACCTTGCAGATGCCTTTCCAGATGGTGAACATGCCGCTGGTGACCTCACAATACTGGAACATCGCCTTTGGCCGTGAGGCCGGCGAGGCGCGTCTTGATGCCGAGGGCATGCAGACGATGCGCACGATGGCCCAGAACATGGCCTGGATGATCCGTCAACTGAGCACGGGCACGGCCCAGCCTCCCCAATACGAACCCTGGCAGGGCACCCACTTCATCCGCTGATGATTGCCGACCACGACCCGATGGGGCACGCTATCGCCGACTTCCATGCCACCGGCAAGGCGGCGCGGTTGCGTGTATTCTCGCCGATGTTTGACGAGGACGAGATTCCCGTGACCACGCTGTTCCGCAGTGTCGAGGACATGCCTGCCATCGAGCAGGAAGCGTTGCGCAAGGCAAGCGGCGCCATTCTGGACGTGGGAGGCGGTGCCGGTTGCCACTCGCTGGCACTGCAGGCGATGGGCAAGGACGTGACAGCCATCGACATCTCGCCGCTGGCCGTGATGACGATGCGCGAGCGTGGCGTGCGCAATGTGCGGCAGCAGGACTTTTTCACACTCGACGGCCAGTTTGACACCATCCTGATGCTCATGAACGGCATCGGCATCGTGGGCACTGTCTCACGGCTACCGGCCTTCTTCATGCAGGTGGAGCGCCTGCTGGCGCCCGGCGGGCAGCTGCTGTGCGACTCCAGCGACATCTGCTACGTGTTTGAGGACGAGGACGGATTCATCGACCTCACGGGCATAGAGGGCTACTACGGCGAGTTGACCTACCAGATGCAGTACAAAAATGTGAAGGGCGAGCCCTTCCCATGGCTGTTTATCGATGCCGAGACCCTGCGCGAGCAGGCTGCGGCATGCGGCTTTGATTGCGAAGTCATTGCCCGCGGAGACCATTACGACTACTTGGCCCGCCTCACACGGCGCCAATAAAAAAACAACTGAATAATCTGATATTTCTGATTGGCGACAAAACGCTTTTGCGTGTTTTGGGGTTCAATTCAGATGGTTCAGACTATTCAGTTGTTTTAATTAGTGGTTTTCATGGTATTGACGAGGTTCATGCGGTGGCTTGCAGCAGGGCTGCGATGGCATCGGCGGTGTCGGGATTGTCGATGAGGAACTGCTTGGCGGCCTCACGTCCCTGGCCCAAGCGGCCGTCTTGCCAGCTGAACCATGCACCGCTCTTCTTGATGATGCCGGCCTCGGTACCCAGGTCAAGCAATTCGCCCGCACGGCTGATGCCCGTGCCGTAGATGACGTCGAACTCGGCCTTGCGGAAGGGCGGCGCCACCTTGTTCTTCACGACCTTGACGCGAGTCTGGGCGCCCAGCACGCGCTCGCCGTCCTTGATATGGGCCAAGCGGCGGATGTCGAGGCGCACGCTGCTGTAGAACTTGAGGGCATTGCCGCCAGTTGTCGTCTCGGGATTGCCGAACATCACGCCCAACTTCTCGCGCAGCTGGTTGATGAAGATGCAGCATGTGCGCGTCTTGGCGATGGTTGCGGTAAGTTTCCTCAAGGCCTGGCTCATCAGGCGAGCCTGCAGTCCCATCTTGCTCTCGCCCATCTCGCCCTCGATTTCGGCTTTTGGAGTCAAAGCGGCGACGCTGTCGATGACAATGACGTCGATTGCGGCCGAGCGGATGAGCTGGTCGGCAATTTCCAGCGCCTGCTCGCCGTTGTCGGGCTGGCTGATCCACAGATTGCGTGTGTTCACACCCACAGCCTCGGCATAGGAGCGGTCGAAGGCGTGCTCAGCGTCGATATAGGCCGCAATGCCGCCCATCTGCTGGGCCTGGGCGATGGCATGCAGTGCCAGCGTAGTCTTGCCCGACGACTCCGGGCCGTAGATTTCGACAATGCGTCCGCGGGGATAGCCACCCACACCCAGGGCCCTGTCCAAGCCGATGGAGCCCGTGGGGATGACGTCCACATCCTCGACACTCTCGTCGTTCATGCGCATGATGGCACAGGAGCCAAAGGCCTTCTCAATCTTGGCCACGGCATTCTGCATCACCTGCAGCTTCATGGGGTCGACCTCGACGGCGCGCGGCGTGTGGGGCGCGATCTCGGCGACGTGGTTGCACACAATGTCGGGCGTGGCAATGCTCAGTACCTGCTGCCCGTCAATCATCACTTCCTGTTTCAAAATCTGCTCAGTCATAGTCGTGTCAGTTGTTAGTTCTTAGATGTTAGTTTTGTTTGACGATGCAAAGTACGGGCAGCAAAGTGCCAAAACATGGCACCATTCCGATAAAGAACTTTAAATAATCCCAAGACACAATGTCTTTCCCTAAGAATACTTGACAGATTTGAGAGCGATTAACTAAGTTGGTTTACACTAATTATATCGTTCGCCTAAACCGGGTTGACAGTTTGGCGGTTTTATCACTGAATGGGTTTACAGCTCTCGAGGTTTCCCTGATTGGGTTTACAGCGCAAAGGTA